>DXWV01000082.1:47363-89854 GCA_019416685.1 Bacteroides sp. | reverse complement strand
AGTGAAAAGCTATCTTTCAGAGTTTTTTGTTTCAGCATTGGTTACTTATTTAATAGTTGTTGTTTTAGTTCGTCAAGCTCTTTACGCAGACTATTTACTTCTTTCTGCAGTTCAGGCAGTCTTTTTTGTATAATGAATGACTTGAAGTATTGCTTTGGTTCCACAGGAGGAGTACCTATCAGTTGGCTACCGGTTTTGATATCTCCCGGTACGCCCGACTGTGCGCCAAGGTTCACTTTGTCACCTATCTTGATGTGTCCTGCGATACCTACTTGCCCGCCAAACATACACCATTCTCCTATTTTTGTAGATCCGGCAATACCCACTTGAGCTGCCATTACAGTGTGAGAACCTATTTCGTCATTATGAGCTACTTGTATCAGATTGTCCAGCTTAACGCCGCTATGTATTACAGTAGCTCCCATTGTGGCGCGATCTACACAGGTATTGGCACCTATATCTACTTTATCTTCAAGGATTACAATTCCAATCTGAGGGATTTTTTCATATCCTTGTGGGGTGGGTGCGAAACCGAAACCATCTGCACCAATAACCGCACCGGAGTGTAGAACACATTCGTTGCCGATATGACAGTCATGATATACATTTACATTAGAATAGAGTATACAATTAGTTCCTATTTTCACTCCATCACCTATATAAGTATGTGGATAGATTAAAGTATTGTCTCCGATAATGGCATTCTCGCCAATGTAAGCAAATGCTCCGATATATACATTTTCACCGATATGGGCACTTGGAGAAACAAATGCCAGTGAATCAATACCGTGCTTCTTTGGTTTACTCATTTCATAGAGATTGAGCAATTTTGCAAGGCTTTCGTAAGCGTTGTCTACTTTGATTAGTGTGGTCTTTATATTATGTTCCGGTTCAAAATCTTTGTTCACCAGCACAATGCTGGATTGTGTTTCATATATGTAAGATGTATATTTCGGATTGGAAAGGAATGAAATCGCTCCGGGTATTCCTTCTTCTATTTTTGCGAACGTATGTACGGTTGCGTTTTCATCTCCTATAATTTCACCTTGGATAAATGCTGCAATTTGCTTAGCCGAGAACTCCATGTCTTTACTCTATTATTATATGATTTTTTTCCGTTTTTAATATATCAAATAGAGGCTACATTTGCACGTATATCTCTATCAGAGCACAAATAACGGACTTTTTTTTTATATTTCCTTACTCTTTAATGAATATTTTATACCTACTTATGCAAACGATGGTAACAGATATAGTATTTCTTTACCTTTTTAGAGAGCAATGAGATATTCAACATATCCGATGCTTCGGCTATATTTTTGATAGTGCCGTCCTTATAAATGATATCAATACTGTCATCTGCCGGTTCGTACATATTCTTTTCGATGCTGGGGGTAGAAACAAAATAGTTCGCTTCGGAAAGTGAGATGTCTAGTTGCTGGCTTATTTGCAAAGTTAATTCTTTTTTCCGTTCTTCGCTAATGGGGTCAGGAGAAATTTCAACTTTGAAAACATTACGATTGATCATTCCAAGACTAAGTGTGGAGAGCACTTTGTCCGGATGGGTACTCCATACTTTAAGTGAGGTCCAGATGTCGTTGTCGTCCAATTGGATAAAATTCTCCAGACATTCAGGATCATTACGGAATGTATCGGGGCTGATATTATTGTACAGGAAGAAATGAAACGCTGGTGAGGCGAATAATTCAACTCCCTGGCTGGCAAGTTCCTTAGCACGCAATAAGGTACTGATAAGCATCCGCTCATAGGCAACTGAAGTTTTATGCAGATATACCTGCCAGTACATCAAACGACGGGCTGTAAGAAAATTTTCGATCGAGTAGATGCCTTTGGATTCAACAACGAGGTGGTCATCGGCTACATCAAGCATCTTGATGATACGGGCTGAACCGATATTCCCTTCTGTGACGCCGGTATAGAAACTGTCACGACGCAGATAGTCAAGGCGATCCATGTCGAGTTGCCCACTGACGAGCTGGTGAAGGAAACGTTTGGGATATTCGTCTTTGAATATCTGGATGGCAAGGCTGAGTTGCCCGTTCATTTCCTTGTTCATGCGTTCCATTAACATAAGGGAAATCTCTTCGTGAGATACATTCTTCACGATAGTATCTTCGAGTACATGTGAGAAAGGGCCATGACCAATGTCATGTAACAGGATAGCTGCTTGTACAGCTTCTGCCTCACTGTCAAAGATGAAGTTCCCTTTGGAAGCAAGCTGCATGATAGCTTCGCTCATCAGATGGAAAGCGCCCAATGAGTGCTGGAAGCGAGTATGTTGTGCTCCGGGATATACTACGGACGACAAACCTACCTGTTTGATGCGGGTTAAACGTTGCAAAAGGGGATGCCGTACGATATCGTACAGAAGCCCCTTTGGTATGTTGATAAATCCAAATACAGGATCGTTTATTATCTTTCTTTCGTAAGTCATAAGGGAGTGATCACTCTTTTCAGCTCTTTTTCCATTTGCATTTGTACTTCCTGTGCTGCTTTTCTTGCGGCTTCTGCAAATTTTTCTGTTTTATCTACATAGATAATACCACGGGACGAATTTACGATTAGCCCGCAGCTACTGTTCATTCCATATTTACATACTTCTTCGAGTGAACCACCTTGTGCTCCTACACCTGGTACAAGCAGGAAGTGGTTGGGAACGATTTTACGAATGTCTTCAAAAGCACGTCCCTGAGTGGCACCTACTACATACATCATTTGTTCGTCATTAGCCCATTCTTGTGATTTACGCAACACTTTTTCGAAAAGACGTTCACCGTTAGGATCCTCTGTCAGCTGAAAGTCATGTGACCCCTTGTTACTGGTAAGGGCAAGGAGGATTACCCATTTACCTTCGTAAGTGAGGAATGGTGTTACGCTGTCTTCACCCATGTACGGGGCTACTGTGACAGAGTCTATGTTTAGTTCTTCAAAAAATGTGCGGGCATACATAGCAGATGTATTACCGATATCACCACGTTTGGCATCTGCAATGATGAACTGGTCCGGATAATTTTCTTTGATGTATTTTACTGTTTTCTCAAAGGCAGTCCAACCTTTTACACCCATGCTCTCATAGAAAGCCAGATTGGGCTTGTAAGCAATACACAGGTCGGCAGTAGCGTCAATTATTGCTTTATTAAAGGCAAAGATGGGATCTTCTTCTTTGAGAAGATGTTCAGGTATTTTCTTGATATCTGTGTCGAGACCAACGCAGAGGAATGATTTCTTACGTTTGATGTTCTCAAATAATTCTAGCTTATTCATCTTAAATAGTGATTAATGGTTAGTGATTAATGAAAAGTGGTTAGTGATAGGTGATTATCAGTGTAATGGCGCAAGTTGCTTATCACTAATCACTTATCACTATAGTTCGCTCTCTTTAAGTCGTTCTGTATTCTCTGCTACCGTCAGTTTATCGATGCACTCCTGGATGTCTCCGTCCATGAAAGCAGCCAGATTATAGATAGTATAGTTGATACGGTGATCGGTAATACGGCCTTGCGGATAGTTGTAAGTACGGATTTTGGCAGAACGGTCACCGGTAGAGACCATTGTCTTACGTTTGGAAGCAATGTCGTCAACATACTTTTGGTGCTCTTTATCATAGATAAATGTGCGCAGACGGGCAAGGGCACGTTCTTTATTTTTGGGTTGGTCACGGGTTTCAGTACATTCAATAAGTATTTCTTCGGCTACGCCTGTATTTGGATTTTTCCAGATATAACGCAAGCGAACACCGGATTCAACCTTATTTACGTTCTGACCGCCGGCACCACCGGAACGGAAAGTGTCCCATTTAATTTCTCCTTCGTTGATAACAACATCAAACTCTTCGGCTTCGGGAAGTACAGCTACAGAAGCTGCAGAGGTATGCACACGTCCTTGTGTTTCGGTAGCAGGTACACGTTGCACCCGATGTACACCGGACTCGTATTTCATAGTTCCGTATACATTATCTCCCGTAACACTACAAATAATTTCTTTATATCCACCTGCAGCTCCTTCATTGGCACTTGATACCTCTAATTTCCAACCCTTAGTTTCACAGAACTTGGCATACATACGGAAAAGATCACCAGCAAAGATTGCAGCTTCGTCACCACCTGTACCACCACGGATCTCAAGGATGGCATTCTTACTGTCTTGCGGATCGGCGGGTACGAGCAATAGTTTGATTTCCTCCTCCAATTCGGGCAGACGCTCCTGACTTTTATCCAGTTCTTCTTTAGCCATTTCACGCATCTCAGCATCCGATTCGTTGGAAAGTATATCTTTGGCTTCGTCGATGTTGGCCAGGGTCTGTATATATTCCTTGCGGGCCTTCATCAGGTCGTCAAGTTCTTTATATTCTTTGGTTAGTTTTACATAACGCTTCTGGTCCGCAATCACTGCCGGGTCGGTAATGAGTGTGGATACTTCCTCAAAACGAGCTACGAGGCCGTCTAACTTCTCTAATATGTTATTGTTATCTGTCATAAGAATAATTATTCAATATGCCAATGTACCAATTACTATGCAGCATATGCGCAGCTAATTGGCATATTGGCACATTATTGAATAAGCACATTATTTAATATCTGAATTCTCCGAATTCACTCTTTATTATCAGTTCTTTTTTATCACTCTCTTCAATACGTCCTACAATCTGTGCCGGGATACCGAACGATTCGCTGATGGCAATCACCTCTGCGGCATGTTCGGAAGAGATATATACTTCAAGGCGATGCCCTATGTTGAATACTTTATACATCTCTGCCCAGTCTGTTCCGCTTTGTTCCTGAATAGTCTTAAACAGGGGAGGAACAGGGAAAAGATTATCTTTTATCACACGTACCTTATCAACAAAGTGCAATACTTTGGTCTGTGCACCACCCGAACAATGTACCATACCATGGATGTCGGGACGCAAGGCATCCAGCAACTTTTTCACAACCGGAGCATACGTGCGGGTAGGAGAAAGAACTAACTTTCCGGCATTAACAGGAGAATCTGCCACTTCGTCTGTCAGCTTCAGTCCGCCTGAATAAACAAGCTCTTCGGGAACACCGGCATCATAGCTCTCGGGATATTTTTCTGCCAGATATTTGGAGAACACATCGTGGCGGGCACTGGTCAATCCATTACTGCCCATACCTCCGTTATATTCTTTTTCATAAGTAGCTTGTCCGTAAGAGGCAAGACCTACAATTACATCACCTGGCCGGATATTGGCATTATCAATAACATCGGAACGTTTCATACGGCAGGTAACAGTACTGTCTACGATGATAGTACGTACAAGGTCACCCACATCGGCTGTTTCACCACCTGTTGCATATACACCTACTCCCATTTCGCGGAGCTCGGCAAGTAGCTCGTCTGTACCGTTGATGATGGCAGAAATGACCTCTCCGGGAATGAGTAGTTTATTGCGTCCGATGGTGGATGATACGAGAATATTATCAACAGCTCCTACACAAAGCAGGTCGTCAATATTCATAATCAGTGCATCCTGTGCAATGCCTTTCCATACGGAGAGATCGCCTGTCTCTTTCCAGTACATATAAGCCAGAGACGATTTGGTTCCGGCACCGTCGGCATGCATAATATTACAATACTCCGGGTCTCCTCCCAGAATATCAGGAATAATTTTACAGAATGCCTGAGGGAAAATACCTTTGTCAATGTTTTTGATGGCGTTGTGCACATCTTCTTTTGATGCGCTAACGCCCCGCATCATGTATCGTTGATTACTCATGAGTTATAGGGTTTTGTATACGGCGGCAAAAGTACGGCTTTTTTTTTGCACGGACAAGTTAATAAGTTAACAAGTTTATCAGTTAACCAGAACACAAGTCATATTTGACAGCTTGTTTTTTTATGTGTTATTGGGTAGAAGTCAGAGATTATAATGAAACGCAGATTAACACTGATTTTCGCAAAAGATAAACTTTAAATTGCGATAATTGGCGTTAATCTGCGTTTCGAGTGAGTTACTGTCTGACTCAATAAAGTTATTTTATAGCATATAAGTATTATGCAGCTTTTCGTTCCTTTATTAACTAACTTTTTAAGTTTAAAATTTCACTTCCGGAGCCGCTTCAGTGCCTTCGGCCGCTTCAAAATAGACATGTTTATCGAAACCGAACATACCTGCAAACAGGCTTTTTGGAAAACGACGGATGGCTGTATTATACGCCTGTGCTGCATTATTAAAATTAGTACGTGCTACATTGATACGATTTTCAGTACCTTCCAGTTGTGACTGAAGTTCAAGAAAGTTTTGATTGGCTTTCAAGTCAGGATAGTTTTCTGTGATAGCAAGTAATTTACCTAATGCTGAAGTTACTGCTCCTTGTGCTTTCTGATATGCAGCTAATTTTTCGGGAGTAAGATCACTTGCATTAACCTGCATCTGAGTAGCTTTACTCCGTGCTTCTACTACACCTTCCAGTGTTTCTTTTTCATGAGAAGCATACCCTTTTACTGTGTTCACCAGGTTTGGGATAAGATCGGCACGGCGTTGGTACTGTGTTTCTACATTTGCCCACTGGCTGTTTACATTCTCGTCCATTGTAACCAATCCGTTGTACATACTGACAGCCCATATAACGATAACTGCCACTACTGCAATGATAATGATAATTGATTTCTTCATTTTCTTCTTTGTTATTATTATTGTATTTCTATTTCCTGGCCTTTGTACGTGGAACACGAAGTATTAAAAACGTGAGCCGGCTCCGCCGCCACCACCCATTCCACCACCGAAGCTGCCTCCACTGAAACCACCTCCACCGCCACTGAAGCTACCGCCTCCGAAACCGCCTATGAACGGGCCTCCGCCACCTCTGCCTCCTCCGTGATAGTCATTATCGTATGACTGCTGACGGCGTACCACTGTGTGCCCACAGTTACGGCAGGTATATGTTACATCTTCTACTTTTACTCCATTGTGTCTGGATACCAATGTGCTGCCTGTACGTTGTAACTTATGCTTTCCGCATTGGGGACAACGGGTACTTGCCCTTATGGCCAGTATACTGATGACGGATGCTACTCCGATGAAACCTATGATTGCCAATAGGATTGCCAGTCCGGAAACATCATTTTCATCGGAAGTATCCTCGTTAACCATTGAACCATCAAGGCGTTGGCACACAGCACGTACACCATTCACCATCCCTTCGTTCCAATTCCCTATTTTCAGATAGGGAATCATTGATTTCATCTGTATTCGTTTGCAGATTGCATCCGGTAAATCGCCTTCCAACCCGTAACCTGTGTAGAATTGAATACAACGTTGGTCGGTCACTAAGAGAATAACCAGTCCGTTATTCTTTCCTTTCTTCCCGACACCCCATTTATTGAGTAGCTGGTGAGAGAACTCAAAACAATCTTCCGAACCGATGGAAGGTACTACGGCAACTACTGTCTCTATACCTGTCGTTTCTTCCAGATTATAAAGCATACGGTCAATACTGTCACATGCGGCTTGTGACAAGATATCGGCAGGGTTACATACATACTGAAATTTATTCTGTAAATGTACTTTGGGGATGTTGTCTACTGTGTATACCTTTTCCTGCGCTTGCAAGGGCAGATAGAGCAGTGCAAGAAGTATAAAAGTGAGTATTTGCTTCATAATGGTTTTTATTATTGCCACAAATATAGCTACTATTGTCTTTTATTCGATATATTTGTCAACGAAGTTTTTTACACGGTTCGTGTATTCTGCTTTGTTCTCTTTATAAGAGACAGCATGTGTAGCTCCCGGAACGATCCAAAGCTCTTTTGGATCAGACTTTGCTTCATAAAGAGGATAAACCATCCATGTTGGTACATATGTATCCTTATCACCGTGTATAAAGAACATGGGAAGTTCCGCTTTTTCTACTTGTTTCAGTGAAGATGCTTCTTTGAAGTTCCATCCGTATTTTTGTTCGCAAAGCCAGCTTGTAGTGTACATCAAAGGGAATTTTGGCAGGTGGAATGATGATTTCAGTTCATGTGAAAATTCATCCCATACGCTGGTATAACCACAATCCTCAACAAAGCATCGTACAAATTCCGGTTGTTCTTCTCCGGCTACCATCATAGTGGTGGCGCCACCCATAGAAATACCATGAACTACCATTTGTGTACTGTCGCCATAAATATGATTGGCTACGTGCATCCACTGCATTACGTCGAGCCGGTCTTTCCAGCCCATCTGTATGGCAGGGCCGCCGCTTTCGCCCTGATGTTGTAAGTCCGGCAGGAGAGTATTAAATTGCAGGTCGTGATTATACAGATAACCAATCATGAACATACGTATGGCATTATCGGTATAGCCATGTACAATGACGGCTGTTTTCTTAGTTGGCTTGGGGGCAGCAATAAAATATGCATGCAGTCGTATCCCTTCGGGATTTAAAATGAATGTATCTCTCAGGCCATTTACCTGATTGAGGCTATCCACCCAGGGACGCAGGAAGGGGTAATTAGAGTACATGTACTTGTACGAGTCGGCATCTTTGGCACGTATTTTTGCATTGGGGGTTAGTGAGAAGTTAAGCATATAATAACTTCCACCAACAGTACAACCGGTGAGCACCAGCAAAAAAATAATTGTACCTATTATCCAGTTTTTTTTAGTTCCCTTCCTCATATATAATTACTTATGCCATATCTCCCAGGCTGCGAACGCTTGCAAAAGGAGCATTTCTAATCCGTTTTTTGTAATAGCGCCCCGCTCTTCTCCTTTTTTCATGAAAAGCGTAACGTTTGGATTATATAACAAATCGTAGAGTAAATGGTTTGGTGTAAGATATTCGTAAGGAATGTTGGGGCAAAAATCAACTTTTGGATACATGCCTACAGGGGTACAGTTAACGATAACTGTATATTCGGCCATAACTTCGGGGGTTAGCTCTTCATAAGTCAACATACCTGGTTTGTGTGTGCGTGAAACAAATACACTTTCAATACCCAGATTTTTAAGTCCGTGAAATACAGCTTTAGATGCACCACCTGTGCCCAGAAGCAAAGCCTTCTTGTGCGAAGGAAGTAATAATGGTTGTATAGACTGTGTAAAACCAATAATATCGGAATTATAGCCAACCAGCTTAACTTTACCTTTGGATTGACGGATTATTTTGATAACATTTACTGCACCGATTTTGGCGGTATCAGGGTCCAAAGAATCCAGAAACGGAATAACTTGTTCTTTATAAGGAATTGTTACATTTAATCCTGATAGGTTGGGGTTTTCTTCAATGACTTCCATGAAGTCATTAATACTGGGGATTTCAAAATTCACATACTCAGCATCAACCCCTTCTGAGCGGAACTTTTCGTTGAAATATCCGATAGAGAACGAATGTTTCAACGGATAACCAATTAAACCGTACTTTTGCATAGAATTAATAATTATTTAATATGTCAATTACTGTGCGTCACGCCTTTTGTTGTCTACAGCAGATATTGGTATATTATTTGGTTGCTGTATAAAGTGTACAGATGCCGAATGTCAGTCGTCGAAACTGTACCTGACTAAATCCTGCTTTTGATATAATGTCTGTCATGATTTCCCCTTGAGGGAAGACTTTGATGGTTTGCGGCAGGTAGTGGTAAGCACTGTTGTCTTTAGAAAATAATTTGCCTAAAACAGGTATGACAATTTTGGAGTAAATAGCAAATAGTTGTTTCATAGGGAAACGGTCAGGGGTTGTTAACTCCAGTATCACCAGATGCCCGCCGGGGGTGAGTACACGGCACATTTCAGAGAGTCCTTTATCCAGATCCTCAAAATTACGAATGCCAAAGGCTACGGTGATAGCGTCAAAACTGTTATTGGCGAATGAGAGGGAGGTACAGTCTTCACGGGTAAAAGAGATTTTATCTGCGAGACCTTCCTTTTTTACTTTTTCACGCCCCACATTCATCATACCTTCAGAAATATCTGTTCCGATAAGTTGCCTGGGTTGGAGCATACGGCAGGAGAGGATGGCAAAGTCACCAGTGCCGGTAGCTACATCCATGATACGCTGCGGACGGAAAGGACGTAACCAGTTGATTGCTTTACGTCGCCAGCTTTTGTCGATACCCAGTGAGAGAGTATGATTAAGCATGTCATACGCTGGAGCGATGTTATCGAACATTTGTTCTACCTGTTCGCTCTTCTTGCCATCTGTGGCGTAAGGCTTGATTTGTTCCTGGGGGTAATTCATATTTAATTGAAAATCTTATTTAGTTGAGAGTTGACAGTTGAAAGTTGGCAGTTACTATGCGGCATGACAGCGCAGCTAACTTTCAACTTTCAACTTTCAATTTTCAACTATTTTAAGAACGTAGAAACGTTCTTAAATATACGTTCCGTTATATTGCTCGTATCTTCCTTAACAAATTTTTCTCCGGTGATGTTTTCGAAAAGTTCGATATAGCGGTCGCTAATGCTTTGTACGATTTCCGGGGTCATTTCAGGTACTTTTTGTCCGTCTTTACCCTGAAAACCGTTTTCCATCAACCATTCGCGTACGAATTCTTTAGAGAGTTGCTTTTGTGCTTCACCTTTTTCAAAACGTTCCTGGTAGCCTTCTGAGTAGAAATAACGGCTTGAATCCGGAGTGTGGATCTCATCCATCAGGTAGATAGTACCGTTATGTTTACCAAATTCATATTTCGTATCAACGAGTATCAACCCACGTTCTGCTGCGATTTCTGTTCCTCGTTTAAAGAGTGCCAGTGTATATTTTTCAAGAATTTCGTATTCTTCAGGGGTAGCCAGACCTTGTTTCAGAATTTCTTCTTTAGAGATATCCTCGTCATGCAATCCCATTTCCGCCTTAGTAGTAGGAGTTACGATTGGTTCCGGGAATTTTTCATTTTCACGCATTCCATCCGGAAGTTTTACTCCACAGATTTCTCGTACACCACTTTTATAAGTACGCCATGCACTGCCACAAAGGTAACCACGCACAATCATTTCAACCGGGAAACCTTCGCAAAGTACACCTACCGTAACCATTGGGTCAGGAGTAGCAAGTTTCCAGTTCGGGCAGATGTCAGTTGTTGCATCAAGGAATTTGGCAGCAATCTGGTTCAGCATTTGTCCTTTGTAAGGAATACCTTCGGGCAGCACCACGTCAAAGGCCGAAATACGGTCGGTAGCTACCATAACAAGTTTTTCACCGTTGATGTTATAGACATCACGTACTTTTCCGTGATACACGCTTTTCTGTCCCGGAAAGTTGAATTCAGTTTTAGTTAATGCTTTCATCTTATATAATTTACAAATTATTCCCTACGGTCATGACCATTATTTTATTATAACTATAGGTCTGTTGACGATTTACGACCGGAGTTAAATCAATTTACAAAAGAATTTTGTTATCAGGCTCAGGCTTCTTTATTTTTGCTTTGGGCTTATTACCGGTTAGCTCTGTATTCTCACTTGTAGCTCTTAGTTCTTCTCTCGCAACCTTTTTCTCTTTATCAAACCTTTCATAAGCATCCACAATGCGTTCTACTAATTTATGACGTACGATATCTTTTTTGTTTAGTTCTACAAAACTGATACCTTTTACTCCCTTCAATATGCGGAGTGCCTGTACTAAACCCGATGTTTGTGAAGCGGGAAGATCAATCTGTGTCATATCTCCGGTCACAATCATCTTGGTGTTCATACCCATACGGGTAAGAAACATTTTTATTTGTTGAGTCGTTGTATTCTGTGCTTCGTCCAAGATCACGATGGCATCATTCAGTGTACGTCCGCGCATAAAGGCGAGCGGGGCAATCTGAATGATATTGAGTTCCATATATTCTTTTAACTTTGCAGCAGGGATCATATCTTGCAAGGCGTCGTAAAGAGGTTGCAAATACGGGTCTATCTTCTCCTTCATATCTCCGGGGAGAAATCCCAGTTTTTCACCGGCTTCTACGGCAGGACGGCTGAGTATTATTTTTTTGATTTCTTTATTTTTAAGTGCACGAACTGCGAGTGCTATCGCTGTGTAAGTCTTTCCCGACCCGGCAGGACCGATGGCAAACACCATGTCGTTTTTGGCAAAGCCCTGTACTAATTTCAGTTGGTTTTCACTACGAGGGATAATAGGTTTTCCGGTTACACTGAATACAATCACATTCCCGGTCTGTTCAGCCTGCGGGGCATTTCCTTTAATGATGTCGATAATGACTTCTTCTTTCAGCGAATTATATTCGGCACAGTATTTCTCAAGTTTGATGATATTTTCTTCAAAGGCACACATTTCTTCCTCGTCGCCCAGAACTTTGATAACATTACCGCGGGCAACAATGCGTAGCTTTGGATATAAAGCTTTAATTAACTGTATGTTGGCGTTGTTTACACCATAAAAAATAACCGGATCAATATCCTCAAGAACAATCAGTTTTTCTATCATTGAGTTGTATTAAAGAAAAATATCCGCAAATTTAGTGAAAAGGTTTGGATACTTTAGATGTTCTGGCAGAATAAATTTACAACGTATGGTTACGAGTGCTTCCCGCACGGGGAGGTTCGGCAGGCGATATTTGATTAAAACGCAACTGAATGCAAATTTTTGTAAAGGTATAGACTTAAAAGATAGAATAACACCTTTTTTAATCTGTGTCAATTCGCGTTTCATCAGATATTGTAGTACAATACCTCATTATCTTGTTGTTATATGGAAGCAACCCTGTTTCAACTCGTATTTAATATAACATTTATCTTCTTTTCTCAGGTCGCGCAAAACTTCCGACAGTACAAGTTTTAACGTATCTGCACTAACATCCTGTAAAGGTCGTCCGTCTTCGTCTTCAATTTTCTTGAAGCGTTTCCAACTTACGTCGAACGTTGTGCCATAGAAATGGGCTGAGTTTTTTGATGCATTAATGTTTCTGTGTCTCAGACGCTTCACGTCATCTTCTGTACGGAGGACAGAGGTGATGATTATCTGATTTGGATTTAATCCTTTTGTTGTGAGCGAATCAAGAAAATTGCTTCCTATGGTGTTAAGTAAAGCACTGGCACGCGGTACAAGAAAAGGGATGGAGTGTGTGAGTGAATCAACTGTATAGCAGTCATTGCTTTTGATATGTACCAGTTTTTCTTTCATTTGTTCGGCTTCTTCGCGTGAAGCCAGCGGGCGAATCCCCAGACTTTGTGCTGCTTTAAGGTGAATGTCGTTCAGATCGCCAAATGAACGTTTGTAACTGATGACTCCTTTTATATTTCGTGGCTCATTTAATTTGAGCGACATATCTTTCTTTTTGCATCCTACAAAACCAACGAGAGTGGTAAATAAAAATAAATAGATTGGATAATGATGAAAACGCATGATATAAGTTATATTTTTAATGAGCACAAAGTAATAATTGTGCAATATAATAACGTGCTAATGTGCCAATTAAGCTGTGCATACATTGCACAGCCAATTGGCACATCGATTATTGGTACATTAAATAATTATTTTTTCTCTTCTTTTTTCTTTTCTTCCTCTTTACTATCCGGGTTTATTATTCCTTTCACCGTTTCTCCAATCGGCAGTTTATCGAGAACTCCCAGGCTTGGCGCTACTGTTTTCACCAGTGAACTAAGGAAATTACCTGTACTTCCGTTTCCTCCGTCGAATACGGTAATATTACCCAGATTCATATGTTCAAACGCTTTTACTTGTTCGCCGGCAATCTCTTTCCACTGATCCACCATCTTATACTGGATGGCGATAGCCGGATTGGATTCTGCTGCACGCACCATGGCTTCAAAGCCTTCTGCTTCTGCCAGTAACGAACGTTTTTTACCTTCTGCTTCTGCTTCCAGTTTCATCTGAATGGCTTTCGCTTCTGCTTGTGCTTGCGCTAAAGTAGCTTTTGCGCGAGCCTCCGCTTCGCGGGTTATTTTTTCTGCCACGGCTTCTGCTTGCAGGATAGCTTCTTGTCGTGCCACTTCTGCCGGGACTATTTTTTCAGCTTTCAGTGATGATTCCACTTTTTTAGCTTTGGCTTCTTCTACTTCCTTTTGTGCCGTTTCACGTGCGGTTTGTACGGCAGCTTCTGATTTAGCAGTAGCTTCTCCGGCCTCTTTATCAGCATTAGCTTGCGTTACAGCCAGTTCTGCGTCCGATTTGGCAATTTCTTTTTGTGCCTCATTGCGTCCGATGGCTGCTTTTTTGGCAGCTTCTGCCTGTTTGATTTCCATATCAGAATTTAATTCTGCCACACGACTTTCTTTTTCCGTATTGGCCTGTTCAATGCGTATATTCTTATCTGCTTCTGCTTTTGCTACCTGTGCTTCTTTCTCGGCATTGGCAAGTGCTACTTGTGAGATACGGTCTTTGTCGGCATTAGCTACCGAAATTTCCTGT
This sequence comes from Bacteroides sp., assembly GCA_019416685.1. Taxonomy (GTDB): domain Bacteria; phylum Bacteroidota; class Bacteroidia; order Bacteroidales; family Bacteroidaceae; genus Bacteroides. Next base: position 75,509 of record DXWV01000082.1, on the reverse strand, counting down.
AGCTTCTTTGTTTCGGCAATGGCGATATCTTGGTCTTTACGAGTTTCGGCAACTTTTGTTTCACGTTCTTTTATTTGGGTTGCAATCTTGATAGCACCCAGTTTTTCTTGCTCTTCAATGTTGGCTTGTGCTTCGTTCAGTGCCTTACTTTCGGCCTCTTTACCAAGGTTCACAATGTAATTGGCCGCATCACGAATATCACTGATGTTGATATTCATCAGATATAAACCAAATTTACGTAATTCTGTATCAATGTTGTCTTTTACTTTCGACAAGAATTTGTCACGGTCAGAATTCAGCTCCTCAATTGTCATGTCGGCAATAACCAGACGCATCTGTCCGTATACCACATCTGTAATTAAGTTTTGTTTGTCATCCATTGTCAGCCCCAGCATACGCTCTGCTGCATTCTGCATTACTTCAGGGTCTGTGCTGATAGCTACAGTGATAGTAGTTGGTACGTCTACACGGATGTTTTGCGCTGATAGTGCTCCTGTTAATTTGCAATCTATTTGCATGGGCTTCATTGACAAAAATTCATATCCTTGCAGGATAGGCCATACAAAGGCTGCGCCACCGTGATAGAGCTTTGCTGATTTTTTGTCTTTACCTGTCTTACCGTAAACTACGAGTACTTCGTCACTTTTGCATTTGCGGTAGCGGGAGAGGATTCCGATAAACGTAAGTAGAATAACTGCCACCAGGATAGCAGCCATAATCATCATTTCTTGAGTCATGTTATTTGAGTTTTTAAGTTTTTGAGTTCTTAAGTTTTTGAGTTTTTAAGTTGTTTAAGTTGAGGTCTTTCACTCTCGACTCTCAATTAATATAAAGCGTTCCTTCTTTACAAGAAGCGATAATAGCTTTATCTCCTGTTTGGTAATTTTTGGCTGATTCGGATATCACATCCACTTCTCTCATTGCACCATCACGTTTCACCTGTACTGTATATTTTCCTTCGCCCCGGCTGAAATAGATAGTGCATTCTCGTCCTACAAGCTGTTCCGTTTCTTCTGAGTGGTTGTCTTGCTGTAACTGATAAGCTTTTTTATAGAGATACCACACAGCAAATACGAATAGCAATCCGACAAGTATACCAATAATATATGCCGTTGCATCCGTACTTTGTTGCAGATACATATACCATCCAAATCCGATACCAAAATGGGTTAACCCTTTGAAAGAAACTACACTGCCTATGTCTGTGTCAATATCTGCGTCAGCATCAAAATCACCGAAAAAGATGGATAGGATGAACTGAACAATGAAGATTCCTGTGGTGACGAGTGCAATGATAAGAAAAATAGTATTACTCATAGTGTTTAATGTATTTGGGGGATCATTCATCTTTTGCTCCAAAGATAAATAATATTATTTGATTTATAATAAGTGAAACTGCAAAAATGATATTTTTTTGTCTATCTTTGTTTTCAAGTATACACACAATCAATGCTACTGTATTCTTTGGATATGAATAAAGAAAAACTATTTGCAATTATGTTTGGAAGCATTATCACTTGCTTATTGAATGCAGCTTCCCTTTCTCATGATGTGTCTCTCCATCATCTTTATGTTTTAGCCGGTAAAAATTTAAATTATAGCAGTTCTGTAAAGGATGGACAGATTCTTGAACTTTGCGCACAACTGGAGAAACGAGCTTATGATATGGAAGATTATGACAATATGTTTCGTATCCAATTGATGACTGTTAACTCAAACTGTCTGAATGGAAAAATCGGTTTAGCTCTCAGTAAATCCCAGCAGATGTATGAAGAAGCTCATAGACTGAATTCTGATTTGGGAAAAGCACTTTCCGTTCAGGCTATTGGAATTACTTATATGCATTCGAATGAAGTAAATCAAGCATATACCACATTTGTTGAGGCAGGTGAATTGCTAAAAAAAGTAGATGATGATTTTTCTAAAATCCGTTTATTGATACAACAACTACACGTCTGTATGTTACTGAATAATATGCCGGAGTTACGGCTCTATCTGATAGAAACTCGTAATTTACTTGAAAAAGCTGAAGTTCCTGATAAAAATGATTATATCTTTTATCTTCAGTGTTATCAGATATATTATGACTTAGGTATGCGGGATGTCGAACAATCCCGTTTAAATCTGGAACAAATAAAAAGACTTAAACCCTCTGATGGAGTATTTGACCGATGGTATTACAATCTCGCATCTCGTTATTATGAATTGATTGGTGAATACGAACAGGCTCTTTTGTTTTGTGATTCTACTGCATTAGTAATAATGAAAAGTGGAAATTTGAGTGAGTATAAATATATCTTGATTGATAAAGCATCATTGCTAGAGAAGAAAGGTAGTAAGAGAGAGGCGTGTGATATGTACGAAGAGGCTAAAATTTTATCCGATTCACTTAATATGATTCACTATGTCCAGCAGATAGATTCTTTGCGAATTGCCTATTGGGTAGACCAAATGGAAATAGAAAATACGGCTATGCATAATAAAATGCTGGCTTGGATTATATTTTCTTTTTTCATTATACTGTTATTGGCTGCCTGCTTGATATTTGCAATCCGTAAAAAAAACAGGAAGCTGGAACAATCGCGTAAACGTCTTGAAAAACTGAGGACGGAAACATCCGATTCTATTCGTTCTAAAAACTTATTTCTCTCCAATATGAGTCTTGAGCTTCGTACACCATTGAATGCAATCGTGGGATTTGCCGGTTTGATTACTGCCAATGAAGTGGAAGATGCTGAAACTCGTCAGCAATGTAGTGATCTGATCAGTCAGAATTCAGAATTACTATTGAAATTATTTAATGATGTGGCTGACCTATCAGCATTGAAAGAAGACAATATCCGGTTTACATTTGGTTACTATGATATAGTGCTTCTTTGTCATAATGTGATTGATACGGTTGAGAAAGTAAAACGAACCTCTGCTAATGTATATTTTGAAACATCTTTGGATAAGTTTGAACTTTATACGGACTCGGGACGGTTACAGCAAGTTCTTATTAATTTATTGATAAACTCCACTAAGTTTACTCCAGAAGGAAGCATATTACTGAAGTTGGAAATTGATAATGAGAAAAATGAAGTTGTGTTTATTGTTCAGGATACAGGGTGTGGCATTCCTTTAGATAAACAACCACACATTTTTGAACGTTTTGAAAAATTGCACGAGGGGGTACAAGGTGCCGGATTGGGACTTTCTATTTGTCAATTGATTGTTGAACATGTAGGAGGAAGAATATGGATTGATGCTTCATATACAGATGGTGCGCGTTTTGTATTTACACATCCGCTAAACTATGAACATAAACAAAATAAGATATGAAAAAAATAATAGCCGTATTTATAAGCTTACTGTTTTGGGGCTATTGTGCAAATGTATATGCAACCGATAGTGATGACGCAAAGAAGATGTTGCTTTACCGATTGAGTAAACTGGCACCGGATGATACTACACGACTCGATATCCTTTATCAGTTAAGGCGTATCGCTAAAAATTTTCAGGTAGAAACCTATTATTCGAATAAATTGCTGAAAGAAGCTGAGGCAATGAATAATAGTGAATATATTTGTAAAGCATACCTCTCATTTATGATTATCGGATATAATCGTTATGATTGTCAGGAGGTAAATCGCTGGATGAAACGTTTGGAACCTTTGGCGAAAAAAGAGAAATTGTATGATGAACTTTTCCAGGGGAGACGGTGTGTGATTGATATGTTGCAACTTACTGAAGAATTTGAACGGGAGGAAAAAGAGGCGGAAAAAATGTTACAGGATGCTCAGAGTTTACAAAATACAGTTGGTATTATTTTGGGCTACATGTGTCTTTCTAATGCATATCAGGTGACTTATCGGCATCATGAAGCAGTTGAAGTGTTGAAAAAGGCTTATGATGTGGCGGTAAAGGCGAGAGATGAGGGCTATATAATAGAGGCGGCAAGAACTTTACTTGCTGTATACCAATCTTTAGAAGATCAGCCCAATTGGTTGAAATGGACAAGGACATTGGATGATTATTTAAATCAAATAATCAAAAAAGATCCTACATCAGTAGCCAGATTACGGGGATGGTTATTGATGACATATATTTCTTACTTGTCATATTATACAGCTACTGAAAACTGGCAGCAAGCAGAAAAGTATCTGCATTTGGCAGAACAGCATGTCATAGAAGGATATGGAATCTATAATTATAATTATCATAAATCCCGGTATACTTATTTTATGCAGGCAAGTCATTTGGATGAGGCATTGATTGAGGTAGAGCACATAATAAATCTGTTTAAGCACCTTTCTCCGGATATGTATTGTCTGTTTGTTTTTGAAAAAGCCAAGTTATGTCGCGATTTAGATGTGGATGAATCTTTAGCCTGCTATAAGCAAGCATTTACTATAAGTGATTCTATTAAAATATCTATTATTAATAAACAGACACAACAACTGAAGAAAGATTATAATGCAGACCAACTTCTGCTTGAAAAAGAGAAAATAGGTCGTAATACCCAGCTTGTATTTCTTATTTTGCTTTTGGTCGTATTTATAATTCTTATTCTTTTTATTATTCATACATATCGAGTTCGTGCTCATCTCAAAAAGTCGGAAAATGAGATGCGCCGTATGGCAAAAGAAATGGAACAGGCCAATGTTGCAAAAGAACTTTTCCTGTCTACGATTAGTTCTGCTATTAGCATTCCGATGAATAAAGTGGTGGATGGTTCAATGGCATTGGCGTCTGATGCTGTGACGGATCCGGAAGAACGGATGCAATTATCGGAATCTATAAATAAAACTTCTACCCAATTAATGGAGCTGATAAATAATATTCTTAATCTATCCAGACTTGAAGCAGGGATGATGAAATACAGAGACGAAGATGTGGATATACTTATGGTGATTCGTAACCTGATCGATACATTACCTGCCAATATTCGGGAACGTTTGGAAATTTCGGTTCCTCAAACTGCCGGATTTATTGCTCATGTTGATGTAGCCCGTCTACAAGAAATTTTTAATAATCTGATTTTAACCTCTCCTGGAAACATGTCTTTAAAAATTGAGCTTTTGGAGAATGAGAATCGTCTGTGGATTTGTGTTATTGGTTCTGTGCTTACTTCAGAGCAGCAAACTCAAGAAATAATTATTGCTAATCAGGTGAACCGGTTACTGGCAGAACATTTTGGCGGACATTATGAAATAAAGTTGGAAGATGCTTCTGTTTGTTTGATTATTCCTCTATTGCAGAAATAAAAAAATCCCCACCCACTTACCACTATCTTCTCAGACGGTATTGGTAAGTGGGGTGAGGAACACAAACAAAACAAACAATATATTCTTGTTAAAAAGGGATGTTATCCCTCTTCTATAATCTTATATTTCAGGACATTCAATCACTATTTCTGAATCAGAACACAGAACAATGGGACACTTTTCGATAAGTGTTGCCAGATCGACTTCCACACGATCGAGTATGATATCATATGTACTGTTTACAAATTGCTTGATTCTTACAATACCATTCAGGATTTTTTTTACAAGCTGTGCCGAACGCTCGTAAGCGTACCAATGACCTTCTTCTTCGTATACATACACTTGTTGTGTATTTTCTGATTCGCGAGTTAAGATATCGAGCATTTCCATAATATTGTATTTTATTGATTAATCGTTGATAATACTTCCGTTTGCATTTACATCCACATCACGTACGCAACGTATGGTTCTATCATAATTTCCATCATTATCTAAGAATAAAAGAGGTCCATTAAGTCCAAAATGCCTGCTTTCGTTATATTTCCAATGGGTACGCGTAAATCCTCTATTGTTGTTATTTATTACATTACTTGAACTTTGAAGAAACATAATCATAAACTCACGTTGATTGGGGGCTCTCCATTTATGACCACCTTCTGTGAGATCTTTACATTTACTTAAATGATTTACTCCTATATCAAATAATGTGTACCAATTAGTATTTCGTCCTCCAATAAAACTACTTGCCATTTGGAAAGCTTTGTATGGTCTGTTGATATCATCAAAGTTATCATGAAAATCTAATTCGCCGGTTGTTTTGCCAATCCTTTTGTTCTGGCTGGTCAATTGGTCCATGATGAAAACCTTGTTATTGGCATTGTATGTATAAGCCGGAGATACTACTTTACTTTTTGCATCTTCATTTGATAATCCTAAATTGCGGACACATCTTAATAGTTTGGGATAATTTTTTGAACCATAGTTGCTTATTCCTCCAAATGAACACCCCTCTTCCGCCCATATCTTTTGTTTATTACTTGTGATGTAGTGATTATTTCCATCATCATACGTCACACTACTAACAGATCTGTCATCAAATAGTGGTGACGGTAAACTTTTGGCTCCCAAAAACATGGATGCTAATTGATCTGTTGCCGGCAAATACCATTTCAATTCGTCCAAATCGATTCTTCCATCTCCGTCTTCATCTCTGTTTCTTGACAGACACTCGGCTATTGCAGCAACATCTTTCATTTTATAGGTATATTTGAATTCATCAGATACGGAATAGTTCACAAAATACTCCCAGGTCCTGTTATCATGACTTGTTGTTGTAAAGAAGTATTTGTTGGTGTTCAGAAATCCGTTTCCACGATCATTACTGTTACCATCTCCCCAATTGGGCGCTCCCGTTTCATTCACATGTTCCATTCCTAAAGCATTTCCATCGCTATTTAGTACTTCGGTACTATAATACGTCTGGATAGATCTTTGCCTGAACATATGTGAAGCTTTAGAATAGCTACTTTCTTTATCAGCACTACTTTTAGGGGATAAAAATAACATTAATTTACGATCATCCTGATTCACAAAATATCTCCATAAATGGTCTTTGTCGGGCCAGTTAGCTTTTGCCGGTGCTTCTGTATAATAATACTCGTTAATGAAAATTGTGTAATAATACGTCTTTCCATCTCCTTTTCTACCTCGCTCTTTCATATCATCTACCAATTGGTACAAGTCAAAGGGGGTATCATCAACTTTATATCGAGACAATACTTTTTCTCCTGATGCTCTCTGAAGTTGTATCCATTTATAATCGCCATTTTCTTGTGGAGTATTATCTAAAGCTCCGATATTCCCTTTTACACTGTATACAGCATCCGCTGCGAAAGGAGACTGAATGATGAAGGACAAATTTTCTACAACATCTTCATAAGTGAATCCTATATTGAAGCAATTGTAATGTGCATCCAATGTGTATACGCTGGTGGTGGCATCTACTACATCACCTTCAACTCCGGGACGGGCATTTGGAGCATCTTCACCATCTTCTACTTCTACAATGATACTTTCTACATCATTAATTGTGACATTGTAGGTGTATTTCTTGTTACGTTTGCTTTTGAAGTCTGTGAAATCATTAGCAACTCCCCCTAAGTGGATAATATATCTTACATCAGCTGTTCTTATTCCATCTTCAGACTCTGTTTTAATATTCATCCTTGCTTTGATCTCTACATATGTAGCATTCTTTTCTACGAACTTATATTCTCCAGTGTTAGTACCGTCCGGATTCTTATATTCTTTTTCCCTGTCTTTGTAGGCAGTGAGGGTAGTATTATCCTTTGCTTCTATAATGGCCTCTTTCAGGTTCTCCTGCATATAGAAGTTAAAAGCATAAAGTTTACCTTCGTTATTATAAGTTGCTTGTAATTCACTATCTTTATATTCTGAAGCTACATATTGCTTACTTTGGTCTATCAGGTATGAACTTGTGGGCACATTGAATACCTGCCAGCTTTTAAATTCAAAACTTTCTATTTTTTCTCCCAGATTAATATTAAACGTGATGTGTGAATCGGAACGACGTAAAAGTAATGTTCCATTTAGTGCCTTATTGGTGGTGGGTATGTTGCAAATACCTTCTTCTTTATCTGATGCACTTGCACTTGTTGCCTGGAACTTGCCACTCATCAGTAAAGATGCGGAAGAGCGGGCTATGTTACCATCATTATTCAGAATTGTCGCTAATTCTTTTAAATCACTAACAGAACTAACTCCATCCAATTTACTTTTCAATTCACCTTTTCTGTCCAATTCATTGTCGGCCACATTGGCTATGCCATAAATATAACTTTTTCCACTGGTGGTTTTTATGCCGGTTATTGTACCATTAGTTGGATTTTGCTGGTTACCGTTGGTATGTGTCAATGCATTCCCATCATAATAGTAACGGTTCTTAATATTTCCATTCGAATCAAAGATAAGTAGATATAAATCATTTACCTGAAATTCTCCGGCATCACTTAAGCGGGTATTGACCTTATCAATATTGGATGTTTGAAATTTAAAATCAACTTCTACCGGTATCCCTTCTTCCACTTGATTTTCGTCCTGGTAGGTTTCGTCTGTACAGGCTGTACAGAAAAGAATGGCCAGCATAAAGCTGAATGTCTGTTTTGCGTATGCAAATATATTGTTTTGCTTTTTCATGCGTAAATTCTCCTTTAATTAAATGGTGGTACATCTACATTAATATAGTCCCATCTTTCTACTTTGTAGCTACATTGAGTCTCTACATTGACATCCTGGCTTATAGTTGTGATATTGAATTTATACCAATTGTTTCGAAGTATATCAAAGGTATCTCCTTTGCCGTTTACCTTGAAATCTATTCTGTATGTCTTCTGTATTTTTTCCGAGAGTGATGTTGTCAGTTCACCTGTTATCTCAAGATAGGAAACCCAGCTGTCGTCTACGTCTTTATTTTTATACTCGGGGATGTAGATTTTATTTTGTATGCCAGCTTTTTGCTCATCGGTGGTTGCTGTGAATGCTATATTTTCTTGCACTAAAACATTTTGAGGTATGGAAGGAGTAGCCATTGTTTCATCACTGACAGGAGTACAATATCCTGTTGTATTGTAATTACACACTTTGACTGTTTTTAATTCGAAGTGATCAAACCCGGCTCCATCGTTCAGTGCTACGTCTACTTTTGCGATGGCTCGTATGAGTGATAAGCTTGCTTGATTGATATCTTTTTCCTGAATGGCAGCGAGAGAACAGGTACCCCACATCGGGATATACTTTTTATCGTTCAACGTTGGAAATATCCAATCCTGTCCGGGAGTATATGTATATTTCAATTGGCTGTATAAGGCACTTTTGTTTGTTACCGAAGTCGGAGCCGTTATACCTCTTGCTGTCAAATTAGTAAGTACTATTATTTCTACGTTAGTCTGATATTGGTAATCACTTTCCAGTACTCCAATGATGGTACGGGTAGCATTTCCATCTGTTCCGCTGATATATACTTTGCCGGCTTTTTCTATAAAAGAACCATTTTGACTGAAAACATATACATGTACATCATTTATATACTGTTCGCCTGCTGTACCGGCTTGAATGTCAGTTGAAGTAGCCTGTGGCATATTCAACGTGAGATGAACCTGAACCGGATTCTTTTGTTCTGTAGGGTACTCTTCTATCAACTCATTCTGAATGCAGGATGTAGTAGCCAGACAGAGGAATGCCAACAGATAATATGTTAATTTTGAATATCTCATTACTTTGTTCTTTTAGAGTTCGAAGTCGTTAATGTTCACGATCCAGTCATTGATCTGAATTTTTGTACTGATCAGTGTCATGTTCTCGTCGACGAAGAAAATCATTCCGAAATTATCTTCGCGATCCAGATATTCTTCGAGGGGCATATTGAGTTGGCTTGGTTGAAGTAAGCTCAGATATCCGATCAGTGAACCATTTGCAAGCAAATTTTTGTTTGTTTGCTGGTCTACAATTTTCAGTTCTGGCTTCTGGGTACTGAGCAGGCGTCCTACGCTAATTTCGGCTACAGCCGCAGGATATTCACTTTCTGTGGTACCATCTGCACTGAACGCACGTGTTTTTATGCTTGTATCTTCTGTGACATAGGGGAGATAGGTAAGCAGGTTGTCTTTCAGTAGTGTATTATCGTAGTTCATCCAGCCATTGTCATCATAGAGGGTATACGAAAACCGTTCTTTACTGATAGCGTTGGCACGGGTGATAGGTTTATCGGGATTTTGATTGACTTGTGCAATCACAACACGTATGGTATTGGTGTTTTTTGTCAAAGGAACGGTAACGATATTCTGTCTTCCGCTGCGAGTGAATGATTGCTTGGTAACTTCTCCGTGCCAGAGCGGCGAGAGCGGATCTTTTACGATGTATTTTCCTTCTTCGCCGTCAGCACGGGTTTGAGATTCTTTGTTACGCAAAGTCAATGCGGTGAGGTCTTCAATTCTGGAGTTGGCAGTCATCAAAGGGACGGCGAAAGACTGGTCATCCAGTCCGGCCCAGGTTACGAGGTGATAGTCGCCCGGCTCGATGTCTACAGACATCGTGTATTCTCCGGTTCCTAATCTGTCTTCACCTTCTTCTGTTTTCTGATAAACAAATTTTCCTTCGTCATCGAAGGCATATAATGTTACTGTTTTTACTTCTTTTGCGAAAGCATCCTCGAAAGCCATGTTTCTGTCATACACAAACTTTACGCGGTATTCGATGCTGCAATCGCCTTCTTCGAAGTCCAGGATAGAATCACAGGATGCCATTGCACCAGCCAATACTGTTAGTAGCAGTATTTTGTTTGCTTCTTTTTGTATGGTAGTGAGTATTCGTTTCATGCTTTCTTTATTTTTTTGCTATGAGCTTATTGTCTTGTTTGAGATCTGAGGTCTTAATTGACCTTGAGAGAAAAAGAGAAGCGGGGGGAAGAAGGAGGAGGGACCTCTTGTCCCCCCCCCGCTGGAGTTTGTTTATGTGTGATGCAATTAGAGTTCGATATCGTTATTCCAAACAGTCCAAGGCATAACCTTTACTTCAACTTCCAATAAAGTCAATGGATCTGGGTTTGGCATATCAATTTCCGGATCACCTAAATCACGGATATTCGTTACATTTAATTTATAGTAGTTGTTACGTAGAACCTTAGCTATGCCATCAGTCGTAACATCTTGTTTGTAGTAACAAACACCGGCTGCGTATTTCTTTACACCCAATGCTGCCCAATCTGCAATTGTTGTGTCTGCTGTATAGTCGTTGTATACTCCAGGGAATGCTGCTTGCAATTGAGATAGGGTATATACTGTTGCTACATTATCTCTGTTGTTTCTAATATAGAATGTTCCGTCTGCTTCTGTTACGCTTCCGCTGAATGTTGCTTTTGCTTTGTAAATGACCTGCGTCTTGATTGACGATTGATTTGCTAAACAGTAAGATGTTGTATTTTCAGCATCAATACTGATATGAGGTTTATTTGTGAATAAATCTTCACAACTTGTATTTTCAGTACCTGCATAATAGTTATAGAAATCAGCTTCAATGCGGTTATCGGTATCGTCAGCCAATATTTTAGCTTTCTTATCCAGATTTACCAAGCTATAATCTGTCAGGGTAATTGTTAAGTCATCACCATATTTTCCTTCATGAGTATATGCTTTGGTTACTGTAGCTTCTGTAATCTTAGCTGCTACACGTGATATATTTACCAGTGCGTAATTGGTGATTCCTTCTGTAATTGTAACACTCGATGTAGAACCGTTCATATGGAAGTTCTCATCAACTACATTTGCAATGTTGTTATCTATAGATAAACCTGTATATGTTGCACTTTCTTCGTATGTAGTGTAATTAGTTGTAGTAATTGTTCCCTCTCCATAGTTTGCGTAAGCATATACAGTTGCACTTCCTGAAGGAACGTCGAATGCAGGGGTCATATTTTTATGAGTGCCATCTTCTTTTCCTTCTACTAATTGATCTGCCGTATAGTATTCTCTTACTGTAGAAGCTCCATTTACTACTATTATGGTAAGATCATTGATCTTTTGTTCATATGGCTCTCCTTTCTGATCATTAGTTAGGCCAGCTCTTGTAGCTGTTGCCTGAGGGAATGTGACAGCCAATTGCATTTTTGCATCTTTCATTGGTTCTACATTATTATCAACACCTTCTACATCATTGCTGCAAGATGCCATAGCCATCACTGCTAATCCTGCTAAAAATAAACTTCTTAGTTCCATAATCTATAAAATTAAATATTAATACTTTTTGATTCTTGTTTTTGATTTTGCACTTTCAAGGAGTGCTGTCCTTACTTTTTTTGAGAGAGAGTGACATTATTACTTAATATAATAATGTGGGTTCTGTTCATGTGTGGAGTTCTGTAAAATTGGAAGTTTCTTATCTAATAAGGAGGGAGCTTCCGAATAAAAGTTTCTTTTTTTCTTTAGAAATGTTTTTTGTTTGTTTTATTGTTTACTCTTGTTTTGTTCTTTAACTATGCTCTTTTTTTGTTTTGCAGAAACTTCTATTATATAAGGAAGAGAAGTTTCGTGCTTTTATATTTTAAGGAGAAGCATATCCTTCTTTGTCTTTCGACATTGCAAAGATAGAGGGAAGTCATGAGTACGCTCATCGGTGTTTATTTCAAAAATGTGCGATGTTTTCTGCAAAATGCAAAAGAGGGTTCTTGTGGTATGTATTTCAGTCAAAAATGAATGAAATACGGCCTATTTTTTATGATACAGGGGTGTTTTCACTCATTTTTTTCTTATAAAATAGATCCTTTTTCACTGATTTGTATTTGTTTTTTTTATTTGGATTCAATGAGAATTTGATGATGAATTTAGCATTGTATGTTGGAGGACTATTTTATACATTGCGGTATCTGTTATTGAACTCACATTAGATTAATTTTTAAATCAATAATGAGTCAAACTTTGTGATGAACTATATCCTTCATACTGCCACCGCGTTGGCAGGGTGTTGCCAACAAAAAGGCAAGGTATTGCCAATGTGATGGCAAGACCTTGCCAATACGATGGCAAAACAGTTTCAATTATCAGATAAAACGCGGATTAACGCAGATTAAAAGACTGTAGTTCTTTATCATCTATTTGTTTCCCTTTGCGAAAATCTGCGTTAATCTGCGTTTCAATAAAGATTTAAACTCTGTGGAACTCTGTGTTACTCTGTGGTGAGTTTTGCTCATTTCTCTGCTGAAAAGAGTAGGATAAAGAAAATGTCGGATGAATACCTTGAGGGGAGGTATTTATCCGACATGTATTAAATATATAAGAAATTGAGAGAGAAAAGTATTCCTTATTCTACCGGGAAGTTGCGTTGTTTGGCCACCTCTTGTAAATTAGCTTCTGCCTCTGATGCTCCTGCTTCTTTGGCGCGAGTGAAATATTGTTGGGCTGTATCAAGATCACCCTCTATTAAAGCTATTACACCCAGATTGTTTTGGGTAGCTCCTTCGTTGGCATCGGCCTTGGTGAGATATTTTTTGGCGATGGTAAGATCACCGCCACGCTGAATCTCCATGGCTGCTGCATTCAGGTTGGCTGTCGGGTCATTCGGGAACATAAGTACTGCTACCTGGAAGGCATGGTTGAACGCTTCGCTACCCTGTTTGTAGGTTTGGGCTACATTGAATATCTCTTGTAGGCTCAGCTGTTGAGGATGGGTATTGATGATCTCTTTTGCTTCATCAAGATTGAATCCGCGTACGGTGTATGCCACTGTGTAGTCTGAGTGTCGCAGAGCCGGATAGCATTCGTTTAACAAAAAGCGGTATGTTTCGGGACCTACAAGACGGGCGATGCGTTTCTCTTTGGCATCCATGTCTTTTTCGTCCAGGTCAATTATCTGCAAAATCTCCTCTTTCTGCGGTAATGCAGAGTTTGTTATAAATTTGCGGAATCCTGCCCAGTCTTCAGGGGTGGAAGCCATAGTGAGTAGTCCTTCCGGGAAGTCATAGTAATTGCGAACGTAGTTTAGCAAAGCGGCGGTACGGCCTTTTGCCAGCCGATCATTGTTAGCGTAACTACCTTCGGGAGAGGCATATCCTTCGAGACGGATCCCTGTGATAGAAATGTTTTTATCGTTACGAATGGTATCAATAGTGGCACGTATCTTAGCCAGTTCTATCTGATTGCGGCGGTATTCCGGATAGATAATTGTTTTGTTGACCGGAAAGTCGAGGAAAGCACTGCCTTCTACGGCACGATGTTTGATTTCTTCGGCTTTCGGTGTGATGTAGGCGATAGCCGGTTGCAGTTTAATGCGTTCGATATTTAATGTGGCAATCGGATCGAGCGTGTTAGCTTCGACGATATTGCGGCAACCGCAAAGATCGGCATCCATCACAAGATTGGCTTTTTGCATCCAGGCTTCGTAAGGAAGTTGTACAAGGTAGCTGACCCGTTGCTCTGTTTGGCGTTTGCGACGCAGAATAACGAAAGCATCTTTGGGAACTGTATTGCTACGTTCGTTGACAAGTGCACGGCGGCGTCCGTAAACTACAATCGGAGAAAGTGCTTTTGTATGGCCGTTGGCCTCCAATATCGGAGTCAGAGTGGCAGAACGATTGGATGAGATTTTCATATTCGACTGCATGATGATGTCCATAGCAATCGTAAGACGATTGTCATCACTCCGGGTGATAGATTGATTTTCTACACGTACCTGATCTTTGTACACCGTTTGCGCCTGGGTATTCAACTCCGGCAACATTACTAATAATAAGAGGTATATTACTTTTTTCATATCGTTTGCAGCGTTTGTTTAAAATAAATAGATTAAGCTGAGTGCAGCTTTGGTGGGACCGAAGTAATTTTTGTAACCTTCGCCAAGTTTGCCGCCACAGTCCACGCAGGCGAATTGTTCGTACTTGACACGGGCATAACCCACGCCAATATTGGCCTCAATATTCCAATGTTTACTCATGATCCATTGGTAACCATAGGAAATACCGGCGCCATAGAAATGTCCTTTGTAACGGTGGTCTTTCAGTCCTTTCCAGATTCCCCAGGGCATATCAATGCCTGCTACCTGATAAAGACCTCCATGGGCATGTATACCGATAAAATGCCCGTTGAAACGATCACAAAACCAATAACGATATTCCGGTTGGAATGCGAGCATCTTGAACATTTTGTAGCGGCTACTTTCCCAAGGGTTGTAGTTAGCGTACAGGTCCAGGGTCGATTTTTTACTCAAGCCGATTTCGGCTCCGAGATTGATGGTTTTGGTGATGTCCATTAACACATTTGTTTTTATACCAACTACCTGTCCATATAATAAGGTAGAAGCGAACAAACAAACGAATAAAAACAGTTTTCTTTTATTTTCCATTATGTGTGGTAGGTTTTGTTTTGTTTTGATGCAAAGGTAGTCGGATTCCTATTATCTGTTAATTGGCATATTCATCTTTGTTCGGAGGTGATTCTTGCAATTGATATATCATTTCGGAGTGATGATTTGCAATGGTGTGTGTTTTAGTCTTCTTGGTGGGTGTATAATTCATATTTTTATGGGTGGTGTTTTTGTGTTCGTTTGTGTTTAATTCAGAGATAGTAGGTATTTAATAAGTTGTATATTTCGTCCAAATGCTTGTATGGGGTGTATATCATTCAAAAAAGATGGGTAAATCATTCATTTTTTCTTCAAAAAAGTTTTTTTAATTGAATAAAGTCTTTATGTTTGCATCAGAAACAAACAAATGAAGGTCCCCACGAGGAGTACAAACAAAACAAACTTTGGTGATAACAAACAAGCATTGGTAATAAAAAAAATGGAGGACCCATTATGAAGACTATTTATTCTTTTATCGTAATTGTATTAGTATTTGGTTTTACTTCTTGCACAAGTGCAGACAATGATATAGTAGAACAAACTTCTTTTTTTGAATCAGTAAGAAGTGCTTATGGCGTAGAAAACGTTACATATAGTATAACAGGTGCTGATAATATTCCATCAGTTTCAACAGAAGATATGCGTAATGTACTTGAGGCTTTGCGTCAGAACAGTAATATTCAGCATAATTGTATACGTACTTCAGAGAATGGTTATGAAAAAGTGATTATGTCTGGTAACTATCAGGCTTCAACTCGTAGTAGTGTTAGTGAAGCATTTGCACTGAATGTTGAGTTAAAATTCAGTTTTGATAATAATAAGATCTATTACTGGGGTACTGATTACTCTTTCTCTTCCAATTTATTCGACTGGCGTGCACAAGGTTTGTCACTCTCTCCGGTGAAGGGTGGTGACGGTAATACCTATGGATTCGAATCAGAAAGCTACCTGTATTTCAAAGTAAAAGATGAAGGTAATGTGTTGGTGAAAGTGCCGGTGGTATTCAAAGGCAATTATAACTTCCTGACAGAAGAAGGAATATATAGTTTTCAACTATTAAAATATAGCAAGTAATTATTTATTGTACGATAAAAAAAAGAATAAGGTGGGGAGCACTGAAACAAACAATTGATTGTATCCGTATAAATAGCTGAGGAACACCAGAAACAACAACAAACTTCCCCTGCAGACTTTCTTGTCTGTAGGGGATTTTATTATTGATAAAGTGAACTTGTGTCCTTTGATTGAATGTTTCGATATGGATAATAAATATAAGTTTATTTATCATTTGTTTCATATCCGGTAAATTGTATGTATATTTGTGTCTTGATATGAATAAATAACAATGTAGTTATCACTATTTCGGCACAGATGAAACAGCATTTGATTAAACTTTCATTGCTTATGCTCTGTCTTTTGGGAGCTCCGTACTTTTCTTATTCTTTCTCTTTTTATGGTAACATGCTTCCTGTTACGATAAATAGTGGGCTGAATAACAACACTATTTATGATATTCATAACGGAAAGAGGGGATTTGTCTGGTTTGCTACAGATATGGGCCTTAGTCGTTATGATGGTTTTCGATTACTGAATTACCCTTTGACTTCTCGTTATGATCCTCTTTCACAACCGGTGTTGGATGCTGTATATTCTATTTCGGAAGATACTGACGGTTTACTTTATCTCCGTCTTTTGCGGGGGATTATCTGCTTTGATACGAATAAAGAGATTTATTTACCTGTAAATTTCGATTCATCATTTGATACAAAAAGTATCACCTCCTTATATATAGTAAATAAAGACTTTATTTGCATAGGAACCGGTAATGGGCTTTATATAGGAAAAGCATTCCGTTCGGAAGAGAAGGGTGAGGAGTATATTATGGTTAGTCTGTCTGCTGAGCCTGTTATGGCAGGAAATATCTCAGAGTTATGTGGAATTGGCAGCGAAACTCTTTTTGCCTGCATAGACAAAACAAACGTGGCGATATATGATGTTATTTCCGGAAAAGTAGAGATGCTTAAAGCGGAATACAGTAAAATAACAGCACTCCATCGCTATGGAGATTATCTGTGGATATGTTCATCGCGGGCAAACATTGAATGCTATGATCTCAAACGGCAAACATCTTGTATCATACATGGTACAGGAGGGTATTCGCCATTACAGGATACATATGTGACGGATATTATCTGTCTGGATGAAAATACATATTATATAGCTGCCTGGACAGGGCTATTTCGCTTGGAGTTCAATTCTAAGGATTTGAGTAAAGCTACCTGCAAAATGGATTATGTGGAGCAGCCATACAACTTTAAGATAGCAAAAAAGGTGACGAGTTTACTGTGGGATGATTCGCAGAAGATGTTGTGGATAGGTACCTTTGGAGGTGGAGCACTTAAAGTTGATTTTACCAAGGATGCATGTAATCGTCTCGAACAACGGTTTAATGCAGATGTCACTGCTATCGAGGAAGATATGAAAGGCTGCGTATGGATAGCTACTAATAAGGGACAGGTGTGGAGAAGTACTTCAACGGTTCTTTCAGAGAATACTTCTTTTGTGCCGTGGACGAAAGGGATAAAAGAAAACGAAAACTACAGGATCTATAAAGATAGAAACGGATACTTATGGCTGGGTGATGAGCATGCCGGAATTTTGTATATTGATCCGGTAACAGAGGAGATGGAATCTTATAAGCTGGCTCCTGTAGGTACTACTGATTTTTCGGCTTCTATCCGTCAGTTCTGCTTGGATTCCAGGAACCGTTTGTGGATTGCAACAGCAGAGGGACTGGTTCTTTTTGATAACAAAGGAAATACCAGCCGGCTGGTGCAGTTGGAAGATAAAGGCGTAAAGGTGAGAGATGTGCGTGCCATCGCAGAAGATAAAGAAGGAAATATATGGGTGGGTACCAATCTTGGATTAAAGCGTATTGATGTACAGGGAACCGATATTACTTTGTTTGGAAATTATGAACGGGATGCCGGATTGAATGTGTCGCCGGTCAATTTTATCTATGTCAATAGTTACAATCAGATATTTGCTTCTTACTCCGATAAAATACTTCGGGTAGATGGGCGTGAAAAGGATAAGGTAGAAAGTGCATTTACTCTGATGAATGGCTTGAGTAGCGGACACATTTTCTGTATGGTTGATGATCAGAATGGAAATACCTGGTTGGGGAGTAATTCTGGTATAATGACGATAAGAAACGACCAGACTACATTTTACAACTATGCCTTGTTAGGAGATTGTGATAAAGTGTGTCGTCTTCGGGATGGACGATTGTTGTGGGGGAACTCCGGAGAACTGATTTATTTTGACCCGTTGATGGCTAAGAGCGCTCGGAACAAAAGTCGGTTGGTAGTGTCGGAATTGTGGGTGAACGGTGAATCTGTATCCGTGGGAGAGAAAAGGAATGGGCAGGTATTACTGACTACTTCGCCCAATTTACAGCAAAAGTTTGTGTTTGATGCTGATAATAATGATTTCACTTTTTATTTTTCTGATTTGCAGTTTGGCATGATGCAACGGAAAATGGCTTATCGGTTATTGCCGGATGAGGCGTGGAAAATAGGAACGCTGGAAAATGGTATTTCGTATAGACATCTGCCCGTAGGAGACTATACATTGCAAGTGAAACTGATCTATCCGGATGCCAGTGAAGGTGAAATGATTGAAATGTCTATTCGCGTGAATACGCATTGGTGGAAAACCGGTTGGGCCTACTTGGGATACATGACTCTGTTTTTCGGAATACTCTTTATTGTATATTATTACATGGAGCGTAAGGGGGAAAAACGTGAGATGCACAAAGCTCGTGAGATGGAGCTGAAAGAAACACTAAATCTTGCAAAGATGAAACAAGAACAAAAACAAGAAATAGAAGCGATGCGTAATCAGTTGCTCACGTTGTTTGTGCAGGAGTTGCGTACGCCACTGTCACTGATTATTGCACCATTGAAAGAAATGTCGCAGGAGAACGACTTATCAGCCAGACTTCTGTCGAAGGTACGCGTGGCATACAGAAACTCTCTTGGTATGCTGGATGCATGTAATCAGTTATTAGCTATTTATACTCAACGCCCTTTGGCGGAAAAGCTGGAAGTATCTCGTAATACTGCTGATAAGATTATGGACAAAGTAGTTTTTGCAGTGAGCGAACTGGTGCGTATGAATCAGATTGACTTCCATTATGATAAGAAGACCAAAAAAGAACTTGAAATCTGGGTAGATAGTAATAGAATCCGGTTTGTGTTGCATAATCTGCTTTCTAATGCATTCAACCACGTGCGTTTATCAGGTTCAGTATATTTATCGATGCAGGAGACGGTGAAAGACGGGGTGGCTTATTGTACAATAACTGTATCGGATAATGGGAAAAGTCAGGTGAAGGAGGTCAGGCAGACAGTGGATGAGGAATTTCAGACTGATCTGACAGGAATCGAATTGGGATATGATGTGATGGAACAAGTTATCCTGTTTCACCACGGTTCAATAAACCTGAATAGTGAAGAAGGGAAGGGGACAGAGGTTATTGTAAACATTCCTATTGGAAAGAAAGTACTGGAAAATGATCCTAATATTTTGTTCGTGGAAGAGGATGAAACGGATGAAGTAGTGGGTATGGTATCGCCTGTAGCAGAGACAGAAATACCTCGGGAAGTGCCCAGACCGGAAGATACTGTAGTACATATACCTGTTGAAACCCCTGCTGCCACACGGGCGAAGAAGAATCTGCTGATTGTAGAAGATCATAAAGATATCCGCCTCTATCTGAAAGTTCTTTTTGGGAAGGATTATAATATAATGATGGCTACTAATGGACAGGAAGGTGTGGATATGGCCATCAAAGAGCAGCCGGATCTGATTCTTTGTGATGTGATGATGCCCATTAAGGATGGGTTTGAATGTTGTAAAGAGGTGAAGGAAGGATTGGATACTTGTCATATCCCATTCATTATGCTGACGGCGAAGGTGGAAGATGAAGACATTGTCAAGGGACTTGAATTGGGGGCGGATGATTATATTCTGAAACCTTTTACTCCGAGCATATTGAAAGCAAAAGTACGGAATCTGATAAATGGGCGTATAAACCTGAAGCAGATGTATACCAAACTGCTGGTGCTACCGGAACATGGTAATGGTGAAACAGATGGGGGTGAGGAAGAGGTTAAGATGGAAGATCCGTTTATCGCTTCGTTAGTGAAAATTATTGAAGAGAATATCCGTGAAGCGGATTTTAACGTGAAACGGCTGGCATCGGATATGAATATGAGTCAACCTACTTTGTATCGAAAAGTAAAGCAGAGTACTGACTTTACGATTATAGAATTGATAAGAGGAGTACGTATGAAAAAAGCAGCTGTGCTACTGAAACAGAAAACGTATGCTGTTCAGGAGGTGGCTGAGATGGTGGGGTATAATGACATACCTACCTTCCGTAAGCATTTTGTGGATACATTTGGCTCGACGCCCTCTACTTATGCGAATTCAACGGATAATTCCTGATTCTCGATTAAAATAATTACCTTTGCATGTGAAAACCAATAATCGGATAAAAGCGTGCAAAGATATTTCATTTATTTGGCTTACGACGGAACCAACTACCACGGCTGGCAGATTCAACCCAATGGAAGCAGTGTACAGGAGTGTCTGATGAAAGCATTGTCCACTTTTCTTAGAAGAGAGGTGGAGGTGATAGGAGCCGGAAGAACGGATGCAGGTGTACATGCCTCGTTAATGGTGGCACACTTTGACAATGAAGAAGAACTCGATACGCTGATTGTTACCGATAAACTGAATCGTTTGTTACCTCCGGATATTTCGGTTTTTAAAGTTTGCAGGGTGAAGAATGATGCACATGCACGTTTTAATGCAACGGCACGTACTTATAAGTATTACGTCACTACCACCAAATATCCTTTCAATCGTCAGTATCGCTGCCGGGTCTATGGTACATTGGATTTTGAACTGATGAATAGAGCGGCTGCAACTTTGTTTGACTACTCGGATTTCACAAGTTTCAGTAAACTTCATACGGACGTGAAAACTAACCTTTGCAGGATTATGCATGCAGAGTGGATACAGGAAGATGATAGCACTTGGGTATTTACTATCCGGGCCGATCGTTTTTTGCGTAACATGGTGCGTGCGATAGTAGGTACTCTGCTTGAAGTGGGGCGTGGTAAACTTACTGTTGAAGGTTTCCGCCAGATCATCGAACAGCAAGACCGTTGTAAAGCGGGTACTTCTGCTCCCGGTAATGCACTCTTTCTTGTTGACGTAGAATATCCTCAGGACCTCTTCCTCTTATGAGAAAAGTTGCCTCAATCGTAAATTGTAAACCGTTTAATTGTAAATAAATTCATGTGGTTATTACTTGCCTTCCTCTCAGCTGCTTTATTAGGATTTTATGATGTGTTCAAGAAGCAGTCTCTCAAAGACAATGCTGTGCTTCCGGTGTTATTTTTGAATACGATTTTCTCGAGTCTGATCTTTTTGCCTTTTATACTCTTGTCTGTATATACTCCTGATGTATTGGGCGGGACAATGTTCGAGGTACCTGTTGCCGGCTGGGATGTGCACAAGTATATTGTAATAAAGTCGTTTATTGTTCTTTCTTCGTGGATATTCGGTTATTTCGGAATGAAACACTTGCCGTTGACTATTGTAGGGCCTATTAACGCCACCCGTCCGGTGATGGTATTGGTAGGAGCGATGCTGATATTCGGAGAACGTCTGAACCTGTATCAATGGATTGGAGTACTAATGGCTGTGATCTCTTTTTTTATGCTGAGCCGGTCGGGGAAAAAAGAAGGTATTGACTTTAAACACGATAAGTGGATCTTCTTTATTGTTTTAGCTGCTGTGATGGGGGCCATTAGTGGTCTGTATGACAAATACCTGATGAAACATCTCAATCCGATGTTAGTACAGTCGTGGTACAATGTGTATCAGGTGTTTATCATGTGCCCTATCCTGGCATTACTTTGGTGGCCGAAGCGCAAAACGACCACTCCTTTCCGCTGGGACTGGACGATCATCTTGATTTCAGTCTTTCTATGTGCTGCCGATTTTGTATATTTCTATGCATTGAGTTACGAAGATTCCATGATTTCTATTGTTTCTATGGTTCGCCGTGGTAGTGTGGTTGTGTCTTTCCTTTTCGGAGCATTGTTCTTCCGTGAAAAGAATTTAAAAAGTAAAGCAATTGACCTTATCCTGGTGCTGATTGGAATGTTCTTCCTATATTTGGGAACAAAATAGGTGCTTCCCGCACGGGGAGGTACAACAGGCGATGGTTTAAAATTAAATTTAATAGATGGTGACGGATGAAAAAGATAGATAGAAGATGGGGCTTTGGTAAAAAAGAAGTCAGTTTAGGAATGATTCTTTTAGGCTTGGGTTTGTTTTTGTTTGCTCCGCTTCGGGCGCAGCAGGAGGCTAAGGCAGTATTTGTCAGTATGCCTGATTCTCTTTCTCCACTGCTTACGGCAGTGAATCGTGCTGATTTTATTGATTTTCTGGATAGTAAAATGAAAGCAAAGGTAGAAAATCGTTTTGGGGGAGAATCAGAAATGACGGATCTGAACAAAGATTATATTCGTATCCAGATGACTCCGCAAAGTTCCTGGCAAATGAAACTGTTGGCTGTTAACGATTCTATCCAGGTTATCTGTACGGTGTCTACTGCTTGTGCTCCGGCATGTGATAGTAGCATTCAGTTCTATACCACTGACTGGAAAGAACTTCCTTTAGCTGATTTTATTACGGCGCTACCTGTAATGGATGATTTTCTGAATGCCTCTGATTCGGCTTCATCTTATGAATATAGTGAGGCTCGTTTGCAGGCTGATATGTTGCTTATGAAAGCCGATTTGTCGGCAACGGATCATACGCTTACTTTCACACTGGCCACTCCTGAATACATGGAAAAAGAAACAGCGGAAAAACTGAAACCGTTTATCCGCCGTCCTATTGTTTATATTTGGAAAGAAGGAGGTTTTTCAATTGACAGTTGATAATTGACAATTGACAGTGAACAATAAGTTGCACTGCATAGTAACTTTCAACTTTCCATTTTCAACTTTCAACTCTTTAAGCATTCGCGAATAAATGCTACCATTTCCGGAGTGTGTTCCTCTACGCTTTGCAATAGCTTGAATTGGGCTTTGGTGCGTACCAGATTATGTTCGGGATATTTGATTTTGTAGTAAGTATCTCCGTTGATGTAATCGGCGAGAAAACGTACACATTGCATATAGGGGAACAAAGCGGCTGCATAAGGTAAATTTTCTATCTCTACCGGAGTAAGGAATGAATGTGCTCCTTCCAGATACCCTTTGGTAAATGCTTTGAAAATTTCCATGTTGAAGTTCACGCGATTCAGGTCTTTATCATCTTCGTCACCGGTATTGGCTCCTGTACGTAGAAAATCTCCATAGTCGGAGAAGATAAAACTCGGCATTACTGTATCCAGGTCGATGACACAGAGTACTTTTCCATCTTCGTCAAACATCATGTTGTTTACTTTGGTATCGCAGTGGCATACACGTTTAGGAAGGGTTCCTTCGCGGTACATACGCTCTGCCTTACACATTTCATCGGCACGTTTTTCTATTTCGTCGATATAATATTGAACCTCAGTCAATCTGCCGGCTGTATTGGCAGCTACGGCATCACGAAGCTGTTTCAACCGGAACTCCATATTGTGAAAATCGGGAATAGTCTCTCCCAATGTTTCCGGAATATCAGCTAACTTTGCCTGGAAATCACCGAAAGCCACTCCGGCGTAATAAGAATATTCCGGATTAACTGTTTCATAGGTTTTTGCCCGGGGGATGAAAACCATGATACGCCAGTAGTTTTCACCATCATACCAATATGTTTTACCTCCGTCAGCTTTTACAAAAGTCAGGACTTTACGATCGATATCTGTTTCTCCCTGTTCTTGCAGTTTTCGGCGAATATGACTGGTTACAGCTGCTATATTGTTTTGCAGCATCTCCACATTCTGGAAGATGGCATGGTTGATACGTTGGAGTACATAGTCCGGTGCGTCAGCTTCAGCAGTACTCACTTTGTATGTGTCGTTAATAAGTCCGGCACCCAGCGGTTTTATTTCGCTGATAGTGCCTTTGGTTTCGAAGTGTGAAACGATGTCGAATAGATTTTTCATGATTTTTATTTTTAAAGTTGATGAATTAATTTCTTAATGGAATGAATTTATTTACGATTAGACGATTTACGATTGGGATTACTCTGTTTCTAACATTGCTGAAACAGGCTTTTAAAAGAGTTACTTCAATCGTACATCGTAAATAGTCTAATCGTAAATCCCCTCATTATTTATCAGGAATCAGTGTAAATCCCCAGTTGTATTCCTGATTAGCAGGAATTGTATATTCGGGCTCCGGACGGGCTCCCCAACTATTGTATCCTGCTACTCCTTGTTGTTTCATATCTACACATACTTCTACAAAATCGCGTGGGGTAATGTCATTCACATGATGCATTCTTCTTAATACATTCCGGGCTGCTTCTTCATCGTGATTGGCAATTTCTTCCGGAGAGAAGTTATTCCATTGGCGTGGATGAGGAAGGGCTTCTTCTGAGTCGAAGTCTTCAATAGAATTGCGTAAAGCGTTGAATCCGATAATGCTATCGGCTACAATTGTTAGTCCTTTACCTCCCTTTTTGCTGAGAGACAACCAACGGGTATCCGTGTGATGACCGTTCTCTTGCGGGCGAACATAATTATAGTACATCTTATCGGCTGTGGTTTTGTAGAGTCCAATGAGAGTACCTGCGTTCCGGTCTATATAGTTTTCTTCCGGTCCGCGTCCGAAATACTCAACTGTATTCATTTCTGCCGGAAGGCGGAAGCGAACACCGATACGGGGAACATTCAACTTGGCTGCTGCCTTACGTGCAGCATCGTTGCCGGGAGTGAAAGTAGCTGTACGGGTAGCTTCGGATACTTCTGACTCTGCAACTTGCATATCGGCAGAAGTGAAACGTGCATCAACTTTGACAACCCCCGAAGGATATATTTTATAGGTTACTATATAAAGATTACCGGCGGCCAATAGATAGTTGGCTGTTAGTACAGCGACTTTGTTATCCATAGCTATGCTTGCATCCGCTACCTTGAAGTTCTTACTTGATTGTTTCCATATCTGGAGGCGTTTAGGAGCACCATTGCCATAATCATTATCATTTGGAGCCCGCCAGAAGTTAGGCTGTATTCCAAATCCGTCTTTAAAGTATTCTGTACCATTTACTTTATATGAAGTGACAAGTCCGGTTGCTTTATTAAAAACGAAGTTAACTTTAGAAGAATTTACTATTAGATTTTTATCTTCAGTTTTTGTTTTCAGTGCCGGACCATTTGTGGCAAATGCTTCCCGCGGCAGAGGTTCGATAGGAAGACGGAATTGCTCGTAGGCAATGTCATGCCCTGCGGGAATAAGAGGTTCCGGTTGAGTAGTGGTTACTACGAAGTTAACGAAATATTCCGTTCCCGATTTGGCTTTCAGACCGCCAACAGGGATACTAAGCTCTTTGGAGGCTTGTGGCTCAATGTCCAGTGATACTTTACCGCCTTTTACAATCTTTCCGTTTGCAGATATAGTATAGGATATCATGTACTTTTTCAGGTTAGTGAAGTAGAAACGGTTCTTTACCAGAATCTTACCACTGTTTAAATCGATTGGTTCAAAACCTACGTTTTGATGAACATATTTTATCTCTGCCATAGTGGGATGAGGAGCACGGTCAGGATTAACAAGTCCGTTGCACAAGAAGTTACCGTCACTCGGGGCATTTACACCATAATCGCCACCATATGCCCAGTATTCTCGTCCGTTCTTATCTGTTTCCAAAATACCCTGATCGACCCAATCCCAGATGTATCCTCCCTGTAAGTTGGGGTATTTATATATTTCTTTCCATTGATCCCATAAATTTCCGTTAGAGTTACCCATAGCGTGAGAATATTCGGAGGGCACTACCGGACGGTCACTTCCTTGTTTGCCTATCTTAGCCAGCCACTCTGCTCCCGGATATTGTGGTACATACATGTCAGTGTTCCATTCCCACTGTGCACGTTCATAATTAACCGGGCGATTCATCAGTTCCTTATCTGCATTTTTCACCCACAGATAGGTCTGATAGAAGTTGTAACCGTTTCCCGCTTCGTTACCCAATGACCAGAAAGTAAGCGAGGGATAGTTTTTGTTGCGTTCGAACATGTTGATAGTCCGGTCCATATGTGGTTTCAGCCATTCGGGATTGTTGCCTAATGATCCTCCTTTACGCAGGTCATAATACATACCGTGGCTTTCGATGTTTGCTTCGTCATATACATAAATTCCATATTCGTCACAAAGCTCATAAAAACGACGGCTTTGAGGATAGTGGCAAAGGCGGACTGTATTCAGGTTGTTTTGTTTCATCAGTTCGAAGTCACGACGCATCAGTTCTTCCGTTACATAATGTCCTGTTTTGGGGTTGTGTTCATGAATATTAACTCCTTTCAGTTTCAGTGGTTGCCCGTTGATATATAGCAAAGTATAAGGCTTGCCATTTCCGGCAAGTTGTTCGCTCTGTTTTATTTCTATTCGGCGGAAACCTACATTAAAGGGAATAATTTCATTTACTTTTCCGTTCTCTTTTATGGTCATTAATAATTTGTACAGATTAGGTTGCTCTGATGTCCAGGTATGTATGTCCGGCAGTGTCCGGGTAAAGTTTACAGTGCGAAATTCTCCTTCGGGCACATAGGCTGTTTTTTCTTCCGTTGCGATCACCTTTCCGTTAACATCCAACAGTTCGTATATTACCGATAGGTTGCTACCTTCCGGGCGATGGTTACGCAGATCAGCACTTAATGCAAAGATACCGTTTTTATATGTATTGTCCAGAGTTGATTTTATACGGAAGTCTTTGAGCGCCGCTTTGGGTTGCGAATACAGGAATACATCGCGTTCGATACCACTGATACGCCAGAAGTCCTGACATTCCAGATAGGAACCGGTACTCCAGCGGAATATTTTCAGAGTAAGTACATTTTTGCCCGGATGCACGTAGTTGTTGATTAGAAACTCTGCCGGATTTTTAGAATCTTCACTATATCCTACTTCCTTCCCGTTGATGTAAACATAGACTCCGGATTTTGCTCCGGCTATGTGCAGATAGATATCCCGTCCGTTCCAATCGGCAGGGATTTCTATATCCCGGCGATAAACACCTACCGGATTGGCTTCCGGTAACAATGGGGGGTGTGGGTTACGTGCTTTGAATTCATATCCGTGATTGGTGTAGATAGCTACACCATGTCCCTGAATTTCCCAGTTACCGGGCACTTGTATGTCATCCCACGAAACGGTATTCGTCTCCGGTGAGGTGATGTTGGCTGGTAAATCTTTATAGGAATCTACAAAAAAGAACTTCCATGTACCATTGAGCAATTGGTAGTAGCGACTGTTTTCGAATTTTCCGGTAAGTGCATCCGCGCGATTGTCATAAGTCATAAATGATGAACGGGGATATTCCTTGTTCACGGATACTACTTGTACATCTTGCCAGTACGGTTTGTCAAGGTTAATTTCCGTTGCTTGCAAGTTGGAAGATAGCATGCTACAGATACCAAAAAGAATGCCCGCAAGGGGGGAGTGCAGTTTCTTTTTCATGTTTTCCATGTGTTTTTTATAAAACAAAATAAATAATGAATATGTTGATACAAATATAAGAAGTTACAAATCTATACACGGTCTTTTCTTTGCTCTTTTAAGACAAAATAACGGGATAAGAGAAAAGAATCCCTCAACTTTTCAAACTAAGCCCTTTTTGGGGTTCTTTAAGTTTGTATTCACTTCTACTTAACGGCTTTAAAAAAGAAATCCTGACAGTTATTAACTATCAGGATTCTCTTGAGAGCGGAAGACGGGGCTCAAACCCGCGACCCTCAGCTTGGAAGGCTAATGCT
>DXWV01000082.1:0-47353 GCA_019416685.1 Bacteroides sp. | reverse complement strand
CAGCAGATTTACAGTCTGCCCCATTTGGCCACTCTGGTATTTGCCCTTTTTTGCATTTGAGTTCCTTTTACTTTCACTTAAGCAGGTTTGTTTCTCAATTGCGGTGCAAAGATACAACTATTTATTTAAACTCCAAATAAAATCGATCATTTTTATTGCAGTAATTGCACATTCATCTCCTTTATTACCCAGCTTGCCACCGGCTCTATCTTCTGCTTGCTCCATTGTATTGGTAGTAATAAGTCCGTAAATAACTGGTATATCGCCTGTTGCATTTAACTGAGCAATTCCTTGTGTTACCCCCATACAAACATAATCAAAATGTGGAGTATCTCCTTTTATTACGCAACCAATTATTATAATTGCATCCACGTCGCAATTTTCCATCATTTGGTTAGCTCCGAAAGTAAGTTCAAAACTTCCGGGTACTGTTTTCACCAAAATATTTTCAGGTTTTGCGCCATGTTTCTTTAATGTATTTACTGCACCATCCAACAATGCACCTGTAATTTTATCGTTCCATTCAGAAACAACAATACCAAATTTCATCTCTTCTGCATTAGGAACAGAATTGAAATCATAGTCTGATAAATTGTGATAAGCTGTAGCCATAATAATTATAAGTTAAAAATAAAGAGTGAAAAGCTACTGCGCTACAAGGCTACAGAGTACTTTTCACTCTTCACTATTGGTTGATACTGTATTTACTTTTTCAGCAATTTAGCCTGCTCGATATATTTATCGATATCCATTGCCTGATAAGACTGGAAGTATTTATCCTTAATGGTTGTATATGCTTTGATCGCTTCTTCTGTTTTTCCTTGTTTTACCAGGATCTCTCCGGCTTGTAACAAATAGATAGGACTCAATGTATTGCTATCTGCTTTGTCAGCAGCTTTCAATAAAGAAGAAGCAGCTTTGTCAAGCTGATCCAGTTGTGCGTAGCAATTACCGGCAGCAGCAAGAACGGCAGGACCCACCATTTGATCTGTTCCGTCAAAATCATTCAGATATTTAATTGCTTCATCATATTTGCCCAGATGTGCATAGCAGATACCTGCGTAGGCTTTAGCCAGATTGGCAGCTTTGGTTCCACTGAAATCACTGGCAACTTTTAGAAAACCGGTATAACCGATACTGTCACCATTTAATGCTTGCTCGAAATTATCCTGTTCAAACAGTTCTTGACCTTTGAAAAGAGCAGCTTGTGCTTTTTCTTCACGAGGTTCGGCATAAAGGTGTTTGTACATGATGAAACCTGCTACGATAATAATCACGGCAACAACTCCGCCGATGATTGCTTTTTTGTTTTTGATAAGAAATGCTTCCGACTGTGTCAGTGCATCTTCCACATTCATTTGTTCATTGTGGTGCTTTTGTTCTGCCATTTTTATATGATTCTTTTTTGTTATTATTCTGACTTTGATATTTCGACTCGCAAAAGTAGTTTTTTTATATCTACAAACGAAATTTAGAGGCATCTTTTTTTGTTTTACACCCTAAAACCACGAAAATCTTTCTACTTTTGTAACCAACTTAATGTGTAAACATGATACTGAAACGTATATCCATACTGAATTATAAGAATCTGGAGCAGGTAGAACTGAATTTCTCTGCTAAGCTGAATTGCTTTTTCGGACAAAACGGAATGGGGAAAACAAACCTGCTGGATGCTGTTTATTTTCTTTCTTTCTGTAAGAGTGCCGGTAACCCGATTGATTCGCAAAACATACGGCATGAACAGGACTTTTTCGTAATACAGGGATTTTATGAGGCACCGGATGGTACACCCGAGGAAATTTACTGTGGAATGAAGCGTCGTGCTAAAAAGCAGTTTAAACGTAATAAAAAGGAGTATAGCCGTTTGTCCGATCATATTGGTTTTTTGCCTTTGGTGATGGTTTCGCCTGCTGATTCGGAACTTATTGCGGGAGGGAGTGATGAACGTCGTCGCTTTATGGATGTAGTTATCTCTCAATATGATAAGGAATATCTGGAAGCATTGATCCGTTATAATAAAGCGTTGGCACAGCGTAACACGCTATTGAAAAGTGAGCTTCCGGTAGAAGAGGAGTTGTTCTTGGTGTGGGAAGAAATGATGGCACAGGCCGGTGAGGTAGTGTATCGTAAACGGGAAGAGTTTATCCGGGAGTTTATTCCGATATTCCAGTTCTTCTATTCTTATATCTCGCAAGACAAGGAGAAGGTCGGATTGTCATATGATTCTCATGCGCGTGATGCCTCTTTGCTGGAAGTATTGAAAGAGAGCCGGGTGCGTGATCGGATTATGGGATATTCTTTGCGTGGTATTCATAAAGATGAACTTAATATGTTATTGGGAGATTTTCCTATAAAAAGAGAAGGCTCGCAGGGACAGAATAAAACGTATCTTGTGGCATTGAAACTGGCACAGTTTGATTTTTTGAAACGTACCGGTAGCACTGTTCCTTTGTTGCTGTTGGATGATATTTTTGATAAACTGGATGCTTCGCGCGTAGAGCAGATTGTAAAATTGGTGGCAGGAGACAGTTTTGGACAAATATTTATAACGGATACGAACCGGGAACATCTGGATCGCATATTATATAAAGTAGGCAGTGATTATAAAATGTTCCGGGTAGAGCAAGGTGAAATAAGTGAAATGAAAGACAGGGAAGTATGAAAAGGAATAATGCCGAGCCAATCGGAAAACTGATTCAGCAGTTTCTCCGCCAGGAAAGTCTGGAGTCTCCTCTGAATGAACAACGGTTATTGGATGCCTGGCCACAGATTTTGGGGCCGGCAATCGCTTCTTATACAAAAGAGTTATACATTCGTAATCAAATACTTTATGTACATCTTACCTCTGCTGCACTCCGTCAGGAATTGATGATGGGGCGTGAATTATTAGTCCGTAATCTGAATCAAAAGGTGGGAGCTACGGTGATTACAAATATTATATTCAGATGAAAAAAACTGACTGAAAACGATAAATTAACAGCGTGTATCTTTTCTAAGCACTACTTCAAATTTAGTTCATACTATGTGACAGCGTTTTATTGAAACGCAAATGATCGCAGATTTTCGCAAATTAAATGGCTGCGCTATACTTGAGCGATGATATGCTTTGCGTGAATTTGCGCTCATCCGCGTTTCAATAAACCATTGCCTGGCGTACCTCCCCGTGCGGGAAGCACATCACCGCTCGGTGTTGTACTTTGGCTTTCTCAGGAAGGAACGTTTCTTTCCCCGGTGAGCAGCCTTGTTTTACATGTACATGTTTCACTGCTCCACATGTACATGTCGTACTGTCCCACATGTGCATGTCGTACTGCTTTACATGTACATCTAAAACAATGTTACACACCAAGGCTTCCTACGATACTCTATAAGACAGGACTTTATCGATACAGGGTAAGAGCCTGATGGTAACGGCAGAGGTTATTAAGCTCAATGCTGATTTGGTTAAAATAGAATTTCAACTACTGATTCGCATAAAGAATATATCTTTGATAAAAGTTTATCAATAAAAGTGCTTCATCGCGCTACTTTGGCTATTATAATCTTATTATTATTAAGATATACGTTTACTATAAAAACCTGTTTTTCATGTATAGGAATTTCTATGGAGTTCTCATTTATGTTTATATCTTTTGTTTTTTGTCCTGATAGATCTGTAATAATGATCCTTTTTATTAATATCCGGGATTCTATCCGCACATAATTTCCTTCAATGAAAATTGAAGCATTTGCAGAACCAGTTTCAGAAAGGATACCGGTAGGAGGGGATACTTCTTCCACATACGGTTCTCCGATAGGCATTATTTCATAAAGAACCGGTATATTGTCTTTATTCCAACTAATCTTTAGTTGCGAGATATTCTTCAAATCGGAGACTGGAACGGAAGTGCAGGGAGCATCCAGTTCTCCTTTAGCAATCCATTTCCCATCGGCATATATCATTATGGTAGGCTTAGTACTTGCAGACGTGAACATGCTGTTGTGAAAGATTTCAATTTCATCTATCGCAATGTTCTCAATAAAACGGTAGATAATATGTCCTTCTCCTTTGCCTTTATAACCCGACGAAAGGCTACGGTCGTCCAGTAAAGTCACCGGATTTCCTTCATTGTCTTCCGCGACAGGAGTGATACGGGCACCTGTTACTTCAAATTCTGCTAATTGGAACCAGTCTCCTCCTTTTACAGATTGTAAATACAATCGAACGTATCTGGCAAATTGGCCATTGGCATTGCAGGTATATATCTTATCTGAAATATCCGAAGAAGTAAATGTACTTATAGTTGTCCAGCTCTGTGCATCATCAGAGATTTGAATTTGTACCTCTCCTGTAGGTGTGTCTCCTTCGGCAAAATGCAGGGTGATCTGATAGCGGGCTGCGGACGCACCAAAGTCCAGTTGTATATATTCACCTGTCTTTTGTGCTTTATCACTCCAGAATTTTGTGGAATAATTTCCGTCTATAATATTCTTTATATTGTATGTTTGATAAGTTCCCATATTTGTTGTTACGTTTATAGGAACTGAACTTTCTGAAGCTGCCATTCTGAATGAGATTTTATTTACTGAAATGGCATGTGGGGATTTACTTTTGTTTCTGATGCGGAAATAAGCCATTTCCTGAGCTATGTCACTCTCAGGTATAAAAAGACTCCATTCTTTTCCATTTATAGAATATTCAGTGGATAACGTGTTCGTAAGAGATGTGGACAGAGGCTCGACTGCCACTTCTTTTATTGCATTAAAATAGATGCCTACGTATTCTTCCGGTTTCAATGTAACAGTGTTCAGACCGGATAATATTGTCATGTCATTCGTTTGAATGGATACCCCCGATAAATTGTAGATATTGGTAATAATTTCTATCTCGCGTGATCTGTCCGGAAGTCGCGGAGCATAATCCTTTATTTTATCAGCCAGGAAATCTACAAACGGGTCCAGATATTTGGGAGTTGGTTGCGCCTCTTTAAATACCTCGTAGGTGCTTGTACCTTTGCCTTCAAACACACTCAGCAGAAATGCAGAATCAGTGTGTATCTTCTGTGCTTTGACCTGAACTTCAGCAAAGTCCGTCCATGCAGAAATCCCTGCATCGTTTTTCATAAAACTGATTGACTTAACAACAATATCTGTCATTGATTCTACTTTGGCAAGCCAACTTTTTATATCTTCATAAAACAGATTATACTCTTGGTTTTCACTCTCTTTTAATGATTCTAATAATTTGCAGGCAGCATTCGCTTTTTTCATCTCATTTATTAGTTCCGTAGCGTCAGGTATATTGTCTTTGGAATAAGATGATTGGAAAGTAGTATAAAGAGGTGCGAACTTTTCGCCTTCCGGTGTTCGCGTATCATGAGTGGTATATGCGCTTACTATATTAATAAAGGTTTTAAGTGCATCTTGCAGGTCCGGTTCTTTCACTATAGAAGCAAGCGAAGCTTCCCAGTTATCGGATTCGTTGAACTTTAAAGGATTCCATGAGTAATCTGCTGCACCGAATAAGGCTATTTTAGAAGCTTGCCCCTGATTCATGGGGTTTAATATCAGTCCTTGCAGAGAAGAGACCGGGCTTTTGTCCTCTATACTCCAGCGTGCAGTGAGTCCATGCATATAAAGAAATTCGTCATAATCATCGTTTACCGGGTTGTTCCACCACATGACCGGGTTACGCCCTATCAGATCTGCCATTCGATTGCAAGCACTTTCCCGGATATTAGAAAAGCAGTCATAACCGGTGAAGGCTACCACCACATCTTTATGTATGTTTTTGAAGGCCGAAAGTGTTCCGGTACCGTAATTCAATGCATATTGGGTGGGAACAAATAATAAAGGCCCCACTTTATCATTTTCAGTGACTCCGGTTTTGTTGAACTTCTCATATAGTTTTGTCTGAGTCTTATCTGCCAGTTCCGATTGATTGTACGGATGGCCGTTCATGTCATCGATAGATACGCCGAAGTGTCGTATTCCTAACTTATATAAAGCATCAAATTTGTGAATAATGTCTTCGATTCCAGGATCCAAATTACTGAAATTTATACCTCCACCTTCCAGTGCCGGATGAATGGACCATACGAAATCTACATTACAGGCTTTGGCTTTAGCAGCCAGGCTGCGTAAATCGTCTTGTGTGATCAATCCCATATAGCGTTGCTGATCTGTTAGGGTTGACGGATAATCTTCCCGCCATTTTCCTGCATGATAAGGATCTGCTTTAGGGCCATAGACAAACATATTCATTTTATATCGTTTGCAGTAATCCAACAGGTTAAGCCTGCTTTCCACACTATAGGGATGTCCGTAGAAGCCTTCAACGATACCTCGGTATTGGGTATGGGCATAATCCTCAAAAGTGGCGGTTGATAAGTGGTTGTTATCGGCTTGCTCCAGTATTTGTTCCAATGTGGCCAGTCCATAATAGGCCGATCCGCTGTTATCACCTAAAATGAGTATATCACCCTTACTATGGTTTTTATTTATCTGTAACAGATAAGGGTCGAATTTATTGGATGCAACGGTGAAAACATCTTTAGAGAGTGAACAGTCGGATGCATAGTTGTCTGCAGTTTCTTTAGAACCGTTGATTCCTATAAGAATATTTGTTTTATCATCAGTAAGTACATCACTGATCGTAAAAATGATTCCGGCATTGGTCAGAACCTCTTGAATACGATTACTGATAATTTCATTTATTCCGGATTCTTTAATGAGATTTACTTCCCGGGTCATTTCTATACTATTGCCATTCATGGTTGTTTCTTGAGGAATGGGATAGATACTATATGTTTGTGATCTGAGGGTAACACAACACAATAACAGAGTGAATAAAAGGATGTTCTTCATGGTACGGGTGATTTTTAAGAAAAGGTTATCTTTAATATAGACGGTTGGAGAATTAAGTAAGGCTACCTCTCGTCTTTTAGTAAAGCAGATAAGATAAGAACTTCCCTAGTGAAAAATATAATTTCTTCAGTATACATTCTCATCAGACAAAAGTGTATACTCTTTTGGGCTATACCTTAAATTTATCTACCTTTGCATCATTAAAAATGATAAAAGGATGATAGTTTGCATTGCCGAAAAGCCCTCAGTGGCACGTGATATAGCTGATATTTTGGGTGCCAGAGAACGGAAAGACGGATACATAGAAGGAAATGGATATCAGGTGACATGGACCTTTGGGCATCTTTGTACACTGAAAGAGCCACATGAATATACGCCTAACTGGAAATCATGGAGTCTGGGTAGTCTCCCGATGATTCCACCGCGTTTTGGAATAAAACTGATAAGTAATCCTACCTACGAAAAACAGTTTCGTACAGTTGAATGGCTGATGCAAAGTGCAGATGAAATCATAAACTGTGGTGATGCCGGACAAGAAGGAGAACTTATTCAACGCTGGGTGATGCAAAAAGCGGGAGCCCGTTGCCCGGTAAAGCGTCTTTGGATTTCTTCATTGACAGAGGAGGCCATAAAGGAGGGATTTGCTAAATTAAAGGATCAGGCAGAGTTTCAATCACTCTATGAGGCTGGAATGTCCCGTGCTATAGGCGACTGGCTTCTGGGTATGAATGCTACCCGTCTTTACACGATCAAGTATGGGCAGAACAAGCAGGTATTATCTATAGGACGCGTACAGACACCTACACTGGCACTGATTGTGAATCGGCAATTGGAGATCGAGAACTTCCAGTCTAAACAGTATTGGGAGCTGAAAACAACCTATCGGGATACTGCTTTCTCGGCTCTTATCCGGAAAAGCGATGAAGAACTGGCAGCCGAAGAAGAAAAAACAGGAGGGAAAGTAAAGCGGACTGAAAATCCGGGTATTGATCCCATTGCCAGTCGTGAAGAGGGTGAAGCTTTGGTAGAACGTATTAAAAATTTGCCTTTCAAAGTAACTTCAGTAGTCAAAAAAGATGGTAAAGAGTATGCTCCCCGTCTTTTCGACCTGACCTCGTTGCAGGTAGAATGTAACAAGAAATTTGCTTATTCGGCTGACGAAACATTGAAGCTGATTCAATCACTTTACGAGAAGAAAGTGACTACCTATCCGCGTGTAGATACTACTTTTCTGAGTGATGATATTTATCCGAAGTGTCCTAATATTTTAAAGGGACTTCGTGACTATGAGTTACTGACTGCTCCTTTGGCCGGTGTTACTTTACTTAAATCTAAAAAGGTCTTTGATAGTTCTAAAGTGACCGATCACCATGCTATTATCCCTACCGGAGTACCTCCACAGAACCTCACGGATATGGAGCGCCGGGTATTCGACCTGATAGCACGTAGATTTATTGCTGTGTTTTATCCCGACTGTAAAATATCTACTACCACTGTAATGGGTGAAGTAGATGGAATTGAATTTAAGGTAACCGGCAAACAGATTCTGGAACCGGGATGGCGGGTCGTTTTTGCCAAAGAAGTGAAAGACCCTACAGAAGAGAAAGAAGGGGAAGAGGAGAATGTGCTTCCTGCTTTTGTAAAAGGTGAGAGTGGCCCTCATATCCCTGATCTGAATGAAAAATGGACTCAACCCCCTCGTCCTTACACCGAAGCTACTCTGCTTCGTGCCATGGAGACGGCTGGTAAGTTGGTAGATAACGACGAACTTCGGGATGCATTGAAAGAGAATGGCATCGGTCGTCCGTCTACCCGTGCTGCCATCATTGAGACATTGTTCAAACGTAACTATATCCGTAAGGAGAAGAAGAATCTGATAGCTACACCTACAGGCGTAGAATTGATACAGATTATTCATGAGGAACTTCTCAAATCGGCTGAACTAACCGGAATCTGGGAGAAGAAACTTCGTGAGATAGAAAAAAAGACTTATGACGCCCGCCAGTTTCTGGAGGAACTGAAACAGATGGTTTCGGAGATTGTGACGAGTGTACTGTCTGATAATACCAACCGGCGTATTACCATTCAGGAAGCTGCTCAGATAGAGGAGGCGGCCAAAAAGAAAGAGCCAAAGAAAAGAGAACGTAAGCCTGCTGCTCCTAAAGAAAAAAAATCGAAAGTGACTTCAAAAACCGAGGCGTCATCCGTACAGCAACCGTCCGTAGTGTCTACAGATGTTCCTTCAACTCCGGCAGTCACTCCCGGTGATGTTGCGAATAATGATTCTTTAATCGGTCAGCCTTGTCCTCTTTGCGGCAAAGGAACAATTATAAAAGGTAAGACCGCTTACGGATGTTCTGAATGGAAGAATGGATGTGGATATAGGGTAGTGATTAAGGAATAGTGATTAGTGATAAGTGATTAGCGGCGGTGCTATATACCGCATGGTACTAATCGCTAATCACTAATCACTTATCACTAATACAATATTTCTCCCTTTATTCTGTTTATATATAATGTCTATGTACCGCAAACTCATCTATATACTTGCCCTTTTCTTGCTTGCTTCCTGTGGAGCAGGGCGTAGCTTGAAGAAAGCCGAGCAGAGTTATGCTCGTGGCGAATATTTTGATGCAGCTAAATATTATCGGAAAGCTTATGCCGGTACTCCTCCCAAGCAGCGAAAACTCCGAGGCGAGATAGCTTATAAAATGGCAGGCTGTTATCGTCTGATAAACTATAATGTCCGGGCAAAGGGGGCGTATATGAATGCAATCCGTTATCATTATCCGGATTCAGTTACTTTCTTTTATTTGGCTGAGAGTCAGCGTAAAAATGGAGAATATAAACCCGCTGTCTCTTCATATGAAACTTATCTCCAATATCAGCCCAATGACACATTGGCGTTGAACGGACTTTTTTCTTGCCAACTGGCACAAGAGTGGAAAGAGCATCCTACGCGGCATATCGTAAAGCGGGAACCCATCTTTTTCTCCCGGCGTAGTGACTATTCTCCCATGTATGCGGGTGAAGATGCTGATATTGTCTATTTTACTTCTACCCGAAACGAAGCAAAGGGAAATGATTTGAACGGAATCACCGGCATGAAAAGCGCAGATATATTCTATTCTAAACGGGATGAAAAAAAGAACTGGCAAAAGCCGGAACCGTTAGAATCAGAAGTAAACAGCGAATTTGAAGACGGTGCCTGCTCCTTCTCTGCAGATGGTAAAACCATGTATCTCACTCGCTGTCGTACATCGCCAGAGTCACCTGTATATGCTGAGATATATGCTTCTTCACGAACCGGAGCCAATTGGGGAACACCCACTAAATGTGCCATCCTGAATGATTCGCTCTCTTCTGTGGCTCATCCAGCGATGTCTCCTCAGGGAGATTTTCTTTATTTTGTTTCTGATATGCCGGGAGGGTATGGCGGACTCGATTTGTGGCGGATTAATGTAGTTAAGGACGGTTTCGGGTATGTAGACAATCTGGGACCTGATATTAATACAGCGGGTGACGAGATGTTTCCTACATTTGGCCCTAAAGGAGAATTGTATTTTTCTTCTAATGGCCATCCCGGTATGGGAGGGCTTGATATTTTTCGTGCCGATCGGGATTCTGTATCCGGTAGGTGGAAAGTAGAAAATATGCGTTTTCCGGTTAATTCCATGGGAGATGATTTTGGTATGACCTTTGAACCGGGACGTCAACGGGGCTTTTTCTCTTCCAATCGTGGAGATGCCCGTGGCTGGGATCATATCTATAGTTTTGAGCTTCCTGAAGTTAATCATACTCTCACCGGATGGGTGTATGACAAGGAAGGGGATGCATTGCCCGAAGCAGTAGTTACACTGGTGGGTGACGATGGTACGTATCTGAAAATAGATGTGAAGAAAAACGGTTCGTTTGTTCAGCGTCTTAATCCGGGACAACGCTATGTAATGTTAGCTTCTTGCCGTGGATACTTGAATGGTAAACAGGAACTTATCACAGATACTGCTCAGGTAGACCGCAACTATGAAGTTGAATTTCCATTGGCTTCTATTACCCGTCCGGTACTTATCGAAAATATCTTTTATGAATTTGACCGTGCCGACCTTACTCCTGCATCGGCAACTGCACTTGATGAGCTGATTCGTCTGCTGAATGATAATCCGAATGTGACTATTGAACTGGCTGCTCACTGTGATTATAAAGGGAATGATGCTTATAACGAGCGCCTTTCTCAGCGTCGGGCGGAGTCTGTTGTCCGTTATTTAATTAAGGGAGGAATTTCTACAGACCGACTTACTGCGAAAGGGTACGGAGAGAGCAAGCCGAAAGTGGTGAATAAATCAGTTTTGAAATCGGCTCCTTTCCTTAAAGAAGGTAATGTGCTGACAGAGGAATTCATAAAGACTCTTACTCCAGAGCAACAGGAAATATGTAATGCTATCAATCGTCGTACCGAATTCCAGGTATTGCGTACTACCTACGGATTGTATAAATAAACCTGTCTTTTGATAAACCAGTTCCTCTTGTTTATTGTTCTTATTGAAGAAGTAGATATAAGATTGGATTTATTTTCGTTCAGAAATGAACTAAACTCACCACAGAGTCTCACTGAGTGCTATTTATTTCATGAAACGTGGATTAGTGCAGATTAAAATACTGTAGTTCTTTATCATCTATTTGTTTCCCTTTGCGAAAATCTGCGTTCATCTGCGTTTCGATAAGGATTTAAAACTCTGTGTTACGCTGTGGTGAAATATATCCGACTTATGTTAGAAATAAACTTTTTAATAAGATAATAATGATGACAGTAAGAAAGAAAATGGTTGCCTTGACGGCACTTGTTGCTGCGTTCTCATTAGGAATGCAGAAGTCCGAAGCTTGTACCCGTGCTGTATATATTGGCCCGGAAAATATGGTTGTGACCGGACGAACAATGGATTGGAAAGAGGATATTATGTCCAATCTTTATCTATTTCCTCGTGGCATTAAGCGAGTAAGCTATGATAGAGGAGAGGCCTTGAATTGGACTTCCAAATATGGAAGTATTGTTGCTTCTGCCTATGATATGGGGGCCTGTGATGGAATGAATGAGAAGGGTCTTGTAGCCAGTTTGTTGTTTTTGCCGGAATCTAACTACACTCGTCCGAATGATACCCGTCCGGCAATGGGAATTGCCATCTGGACACAATATGTGCTTGATAACTTTGCTACTGTACATGAAGCCGTAGAAGAGTTAAAGAAAGAAACCTTCCGTATTGACGCACCTAATCTGCCCAATGGTTCAGCTTCTACTTTGCATATGGCTATTACGGATGAAACAGGAAATAGTGCTGTGCTGGAATATATTGATGGGAATCTTATCATTCATGAAGGTAAAGAATATCAGGTGATGACAAATTCTCCACGTTATGATCTTCAGTTAGCTGTAAATGATTACTGGAAAGAAGTAGGAGGGTTACAGATGTTACCCGGTACAAACCGTTCGAGTGACCGTTTTGTACGTGCCTCATTCTATGTACATGCTATTCCTCAAACAGCTGATCCGAAAATTGCCGTTCCCAGTGTATTAAGCATAATGAGAAATGTATCTGTTCCTTTTGGTATTTCTACCCCGGATAAACCTCATATTTCTTCTACCCGCTGGCGTTCTGTATCCGATCAGAAAGATAAAGTATATTACTTTGAATCAACCTTGACTCCCAACCTTT
Source organism: Bacteroides sp. (assembly GCA_019416685.1). Lineage (GTDB taxonomy): Bacteria > Bacteroidota > Bacteroidia > Bacteroidales > Bacteroidaceae > Bacteroides. The sequence goes on along the minus strand of DXWV01000082.1, from coordinate 34,799 downwards.
TCTGGGTAGACTTGAAGAAAGTAGATTTTAGTCCGAAAGCGAGTGTGAAGAAATTGTCATTGACCAATGGAGAGATTTATGCAGGAGATGCCTATAAAGATTTCCAGAATGGTAAGTCATTTACGTTCCTGTTTAGATTACCGTGAGAAATAGTGGGAGTTATTAGTGATAAGCGAGTAGTGATAAGTGATAAGTACCATGCGGTATATAGCGCAGCCACTCATCGCTCATCACTACTCACTCATCGCTCATCACTATTTCCCGTATTCCTTGTGGAATTCCACTACCGCTTCAATACCTTTTTTAAAGATATCCAGTGAGAAGTTTTCATTGGGAGAATGAATAGAGTCCGACTCCAGTCCGAATCCCATCAGTACTGTTTTGATGCCAAGTACTTGTTCGAATGTAGAGATAATGGGGATACTTCCTCCGCGGCGTACCGCAAGTGGCTTTTTCCCAAATGCGGTTTCAAATCCTTTTTCGGCAGCTTTATAAGCAGGGAGAGAGATGGGACATACGTATCCCTGTCCGCCATGCATGGGGGTTACTTTTACCTGAACAGTATCCGGGGCGGTAGCACGGATGTAATTGGCAAATAGTTCTGATATTTTATGATGATCCTGGTGTGGAACCAGTCGGCAGGATACTTTGGCAAATGCTTTTGAAGGAAGAACGGTTTTCGAACCTTCTCCTGTATAACCTCCCCATATACCACAAACATCGAATGAAGGACGGCAACTGTTACGTTCCAACGTGCTGTATCCTTTTTCGCCGGATAATTCTTTTACGCCGATAGCTGCTTTATATTTTTCTTCATCAAATGGAATATGTGCAATCATTTCCCGTTCGGCTTGAGGTACCTCTTCCACATCATCATAGAAACCTGGGATTGTGATACGTCCATCGGCATCTATCACTTTACTGATCATGCCACAAAGCACATTGACCGGGTTGGCTACCGCACCCCCAAAGTGTCCGGAATGGAGGTCACGATTGGGGCCTGTCACTTCTATTTCCCAGTAAGCAAGTCCTCTTAATCCGGTAGTGAGTGAAGGCTGATCAGCTCCTAACATGCTGGTGTCAGATACCAATATGACATCTGCTCTCAATAGCTCCTTATGCTCCTCACAGAATGCTTCAAGGCTTGGTGAACCAATCTCTTCCTCCCCTTCAAAAATGAATTTTACGTTAGTTTTCAATAACTCATTTTTGACCAGATACTCGAAGGCTTTCACCTGAATGAATGCTTGTCCTTTGTCATCGTCCGCACCTCTTGCCCAGATGTGACCGTCACGTATTTCCGGTTCAAAGGGAGCACTCTTCCAAAGCTCCAGTGGCTCAGCAGGCATTACATCGTAGTGCGCATACACAAGTACTGTTTTGGCATTCGGATCTATAATTTTTTGTCCGAATACCATCGGATTTCCTTTTGAAGGCATAACGATAGCTTCGTCAGCTCCGGCTTCCAGCAATAGTTGAGTCCAACGCTGTGCGCAAGCCAGCATGTCATCATGATGCTCCGGTAAAGCACTAATACTTGGAATGCGGATGAGGCTGAATAGGTCTTCCATCATCTTTGATTCATTGGCAGCAATGTAATCTTTAATATAACTCATAATGAATAATTATTATAGCTGTGTGGTTCTATCCAATAGATAATAGTCAAGTATCGTCATGGCAGCCATTGCTTCCACGATAGGCACTGCACGAGGTAATACACAAGGATCATGGCGTCCGCGTGCTTTTAAGGTGGTATCGATGCCATCGATATTTACAGTTTCTTGCTCCATCAATACAGTAGCTACGGGTTTGAATGCAACACGGAAAAATATGTCTTGCCCATTGCTAATACCTCCTTGGATACCTCCCGAATGGTTGGTACGTGTTTCAATGCGGCCATTATTATTGTAGAACACATCATTTTGTTCCGATCCCCTCTGCTTTAAACCTTTAAAACCGTCACCGTATTCAAATGCTTTGGCTGCATTGATACTTAACATAGCATTTCCCAGCGCAGCATGCAACTTTCCATATACTGGTTGTCCCAATCCGATGGGGCAGCCTTTGATTACACAGGTCAGTACCCCACCAATAGTATCACCTTCTCCTTTTATCTTATATATAAGATCCTGCATCTCCTTTGCCTTTTCAGGATCAGGACAGCGTACCGGATTGGTCTCAATCGAATCCAGATCGTAGTCCGTATAATTTCCTTCAAGTTTGATGGGACCTACCTGAGATGTATAGGCTGTGATATGAATACCTAATTGGTTCAATGCTAATTTAGCTAATGCACCTGCTACTACACGTGAAATGGTTTCACGAGCCGATGAACGTCCTCCTCCACGATGATCACGGATGCCATATTTCACTTTATAAGTATAATCGGCATGTGACGGGCGATATACATTCTCTAAATTATTATAATCATTGGAATGTTGATTTTCATTCCATACGATAAAGCCGATAGGGCAACCGGTGGATTTGCCGTCGAAGATTCCCGAAAGAAATTCTACTTTGTCTCCTTCTTTACGTGAAGTAGTAATGACCGATTGTCCCGGACGACGACGGTTGAGTTCTTTTTGAACGAACTCTTCGTCAATACTGATACCTGCCGGAAAACCGTCAATAACGCCTCCGATACCTTTCCCGTGAGATTCTCCAAAGCTGGTGAGTCTGAATATATTTCCGAATGAATTGAACATGATGTTGTATAATTTAAGAGGTTGTATATTGCAAATATAACAATTTATCTAACACAATAGTTGATATCTTTACTTTTATTTATCGCTGTTTCTATATTGTTGAGGGCTCATACCGGTAAGGCGTTTAAAATATTTTCCAAAGAATGATACATTAGGGAAATTTAGGGAGTCTGAAATTTCATGTATGGGTATATTGGTTGATTTTAGTTGTGCTTTGGCATCTACTATTACAACCTCTGATATAATATCCATGACAGTCTTTCCGGTAACATGTTTTACAGTGTTACTCAGGTGAGTAGGCGTTATATTCATCTGTTTTGCATAGTATAAGATATTTCTTTCTGTGGTATAGTGTTGAATTACCAGATGACTGAATGTTTTACATATCTCTTCGCTTCTGCTTAATGCTGTTTCACTCCGTATGGGACGTTCGTGATACATATCGCTCAGTCTGTATAGAATTGAAAGAAGCATACACTTTAATATTTCGGGGTTGTAAGGAGAATGTTCTTTATAATATACTTTCATCATGAGTGTGAAAAAATCTTCGTAAATGCAGGCAAACTCCTTTGGTAACGACAGTATCGGATGGTTTTTGGTTATATAGATAAGGTCAATAATTGATTTCGTTTTGCTTATTCCTTCGATAAATTTGGAAGAGAATACCATGAAGTAGAGTTTCAATTTGCCTTCAATCTTATTTATCTGGATGATGCTTCCCGGAGAGAGTGTGATAAAGTCATTTTCCCGGATGGTATAGTCTGATAAGTTTATTGTGGCTTCCAGAGTTCCTCCCATGCAGAGCACAAATATTTCGGCTTTAAGGCGGCAAGGATATTGGGTATAAAGGCTTAGTATACTATTGTCTATGTCCGCATTACTCCCAATCACGAAATCTTCGGTTATATCAATTTTGGGCAATTCTTTTTCCATATCTTTTCTGTGTTTTTATTGAAAATTCAAATATAAGAATAATTGATGAATTGATCTGAATATTTAAGTTATAGAACATAAAAAAAGAGAATGAGATGATATATTTTTGTGGTTTATAAGATAAATGGAGAACTTACTTTAGTAATAGGATATATTTTTGTAGAAATAGACCTTGTCGGAAAATGAAAACTGTTGTTACTTTGCAACGTTTTAATTAATAATGAAAGAATATGAATAGAAAAAGACTCTTTTTTGTTGTTATGTCTGTCTTTCTTTGTGCTTTTCAAAGCATTTATGCAAATGATCCCAAAGATTTGACAAACTGGACAGATGGTGGTAGTAACTACAATAAGACGTATGCTTACGACACTGAATGGTATGATGAAACTGCTTCTGAGTATACTATTTCCACACCAGCGGAGATGGCAGCTTTTGCAGTAGCGAGTGCAACCAATACATTTGAAAATAAAACTGTGAAATTGGCTGCTGATCTTAATATGGAGAAATATGGTTGGGTGTCTATTGGTGCAAAAGGTTTTAAAGGTGTATTTGACGGAATGGGGCATACTATTACTTCTATGTCTTATCGTGATAAATCTTCGGCTCTGGCCTGGGGATTATTCCATACCATTGATGGCGGAACAGTAAAGAATGTAGTAGTTGCAGGGAGTACTTTTACGAATGATAATACAGCTGGCAAATGCCCGGCGGTAGGTGGTATCGCTGCTATATTGAAAGGAAACGGTACAATTATTAATTGTGGATTTTCCGGCGCTGTGCAGCTTCCATTTGTGAAAGGGGCAGAAAACCTGGGTAAGATGAAAGGTTTGATGGGAGGTCTTGTCGGTATTCTGGAAGAAGGAACAATTGAGAATTGTTATGTAATGAACAGTGCGCCGGTTGTGCCCAATGATACTATCTATGGAAATATAGCGGGAAAATCTAACGGAACTATTTCAAATTGTTATTATCTGCTGAATGATACTTTACCGGATGCGGTCAACAAAAGTCAGATGCAAGGTACACAAACCAATATATTGGCAAAAGATAGCAAGAGTTTTGCTTCGGGTGAAATAGCCTATCTGTTGAATATGAATAATAAAGGTGCCTGGGGACAGAATAATAATATACCGACGTTGGCCGGAGAAAACATTCCTGTAATTTATAAAATTAATTATCCGGCTGAAGGAGAACATGGAAAAGTTACCGGTGCTGAATATGCTGGTAAGGGTACTGCTGTGAGTTTGACTTCGTCTGCTGCCGAAGGATATGCTGTTAAAGATTTGCAGGTAAGTGATGCTACATTGGTAAACTATTCTGCTTTTGTAATGCCCGAAAAGGATGTTACGGTTTCATATACGATAGCTGCTGTTTCTGCTGATGCTATTATGGCTTTCCCTGCTGGAGATGTTAAGAGCAAATCATTCGTTGCAAAATGGAATAAGGTAGATGGTGCTACTGATTATAAAATTACAGTGAAGAAGGGAAATGTTGTATTAGAGGCATATAATGCAATTGCCGTGGGGAATGTAACTTCTGTGGAGGTGAAAGGATTAGACCAGAATGCGGTTTATACATATACAGTGCAATCTGTAGCAGGTAGTACGGTTTCTGCCGAATCGAACAGCATTGCCGTGACTACCACCAATGTAGAGGTAAGTGTTCCTTCTGTAGAGCGACGCGCTTTGACAGCCGCATGGGATGAAGTTAAAGAGGCTGACAGTTATGTTGTTTCTCTGACCGATCAGACAGGAGGAACCACAAGCATAGAAACGGGAGACTGCGAATATAGATTTGCAGGACTGAATGTGGCATCTGCATATACAATAGTAGTAACAGCCAATGATAAAGCAGGCAAGGCTCTTACGGTTTCTGAACCGGTTGTGGTTACTACTACATTGGATTACGGAGTTCAGTTGGCCAATTCTGCTTTTGAAGCCTGGGAAAAAGAGAGGTTACTGGCAGAACCGGTGGGATGGAATTCATTTACGACCGGTGATGGTCCTATGGCGAGTATGACAAACAGTGATGCGCATATGGAGAAATCGGAAATTATCCGTCCGGGAAGTACAGGGGCTGCAAGTGTTCGGATATGGACGAAGACAATAGCTACAGTTCCTGCTAACGGAAACCTGACCTGCGGTAAAATTAATTCCGGTTCGATGACAGCTACGGATCAAAGCAATCATAATAGAACCATTATGGAAGATCCTGAATTTAATCAACCTCTGGATGGGGCACGCCCGGACTCGCTGACAGTATGGGTTAACTATTCCAGTAATGGACAGGCTACTATGTCTGCCCGTGTCGCTGCTACAATTCATGATGCTTATAATTTTGCAGATCCTTCGGCAAGGGGAGATTCATTGCATGCAGTGGCAAAAGCTGAAATGAATTATAAAGCTATCGATGCAACCAAAGGGGGGTGGCAGCGTCTTTCTATACCGTTTGATTATGAACTAAAGGATTTTGCTGCTTTTTATGAAAAAATGAACAATGACCAGCATTGGAAAGACTCTCTGCAGGTAGAGGAGTTTGTTAAACCGACTTCTGCCGATTATATGCTGGTAACTTTTTCTACTAACGCTACTCCGGGAGTTGGAAAGTATGGAGATCAGGTTTATATAGACGATATGGTGCTTATCTATAATCCTGCGTTAAAATTACTAAAGACAGACAAAGCTTCTTATGTTCCTGGTGGTAAGCTTTCTGTAGACTATACATTGGAGGGTACGATGTCTCCTTCTAATCTGAATATGGAACCGAATGTGGTATCCTTAGAACTTTCGGATGCAGAGGGTAGTTTTGCTAAGCCAACTGTGCTTGCGCAAATAGTAACGGATAATGGCGGAAGCCTCTCTGCTACTTTGAGCGATGACCTTGTCCTTGGCAATTATAAAGTTCGTATCGTTACTACCAATTATCCGATGGTTTCTGGTGAGCTTCCAGTTGTTGTTGCTGCTCCTGCTGTAAAGGCACTGGATGCAACAAAGGTTAAGGAAAATTCATTTGTGGCCAACTGGGCTGCTCCGGCCGATGTAGAACCGGCGGATTATCTCCTTACTGTAAAAGAAAACAATATTGTATTAGAAGGATATAATGACAAAGCAACCGGAAAGGTAACAAGCTGTCAGATTGAAGGTTTGAAGGGTAATGCCTCTTATACTTATACGGTAAAAGCTGTTTATGGTGAGTCTATATCAGAAGAGTCAAATGTAATTACTGTTAAGACGATGCCTGTAGGCATTGAAAATACGACAATTGATAATGTATCAGTTTATCCGAATCCGGCAATTGATGTGCTTTATATTAATGGTGTAACTGAAGACAGTAACTATACTATCTATGATATGGCGGGTAGTGTAATAAGTGCAGGTAAACTCTCGGGCAATAAAGCAAATGTTGCAGAGTTGAATACGGGTGTATACTTTATTGAGACTATAGCTGGCAAAGCCCAGTTCATTAAGAAATAGTCCGTAAGGTTATAGTATATATAATGAAGAGAGTCATCTTCCCTTGGGGGAGATGGCTCTCTTTTGTTTTAAAGACGATCCTTATATAACGCTATATTAGATTTATTTACGAGAGTTTCAGGGTGAAGGCTCTTTCTGGAAAAGATGTTGCATCTTTCTGGAAACGTGTTACATCTTTTTTTAAAGACGCTGCGTCTTAAAAAAAACATAGTAGGTTTCGCTTCGGGGCAGGTCTCAGAATAGAAACAGTGCCTTCACCTTGAAACGCCGTCTGCTAAGTCGTTTCCGCTAAGTAGGTGAAGTGGGTGAAGGCAGGTAAACAAACTTATCTTACCGGGAAACGCAGCTCTTCTGGCGAGGGAGCGGGGCATCTCCTACGGAGGACGAACCTATACTAAAAACTCCTATATCGGTTTTAAATAAGACAAGAGCCTTACAAAAAGCGTACCGGCAAAGAGATATGCTTCTGCAGGAATACTTTGCCCCCCTATGGCAGCTGCTATTGGAAATATGATAAGCGATAAACAGGTAAGTGCTATTCCTGTTTTTCTCCATTTCCCGATTTTGTTTGCTTTGAGTAAAAATGCCAGAATCAGGTTGGTAGGTAAAGCCCATAGGATATTATAATTGCTATTTAGCAGATCAATTTTCGAAAACAGGATAAGGCTGAGTAAGAAACATCCTGATATGCCGCTGAGCAATAGTATGATTCTGTCGAACCAAAGAAAATGTTTTGCTTTTTTAAGTTGCAGATATGTCAGAACTGCTGCGACTATGAATAATAAAGAAAATACGCTTAATGGTATGGCCTTATCGGGTAACTCTTTAAACTGAGTCGGAGGAAAGATTTTGTGCGACGTCATCAGAACCGGTTTTCCATCTTGGTGGACCTCTTTTAAGAGTTCTATTAATCCTGTCGGATTGAAAGCTGCCTGATATAGATTCATTATATGATCGGTTTCGGGACCCACCACTATATTGAATAATAAGTGCAGCCAGCAGCTCTGGAGAGGGTCGTTCAGCTCGATGTCTCTGTAAGTCTGGTGGGTGGGGATAGAAAGAAATGCTTCTTTATCCCAGTTGCATTGTTTAAACAATACATCCCTTAATTGGGTACTGCAATTTTCTGTTGGAACTTTGAATTCATAGAATCTCTCTCCGCTAATGAGAATCCGGTTAAGCTCCTGCCACAGGCTTTGCTTTTGTTGTTCGGTCAGGTTTAAATAATATTCATTCATACCTCTTCCGTTTTTCTTGTACCGGTCTGCAAATTCTTTAAAGGATTCTCCGTTTAAGTATGACACAATTGTTCCTAAAAGTATCTTATACGCGAAGAAAGATTGTTTTTCAGAGTATGATCCGAAGTTGAAGATAACATCAATATGTAGAGAAGCATCCTGAATACGTAAAGCGCTGTGCCCGAATCCTCCTTCGTAATTTGGGGTCGGTGAACAGGTAACGATTGATACAAATGCTTTTTCTGATAGTTTAGGGAGCTGAACTGCGTATCCAGACAAGCTTATGGATAAGCTTAATAGTGTAAAGAAGAGTACTTTAGAGCGAATTCTATTGTGTAACATGGTATTCTTGGATTAAAAATAAAACTCCACCTACAGATGGGGCTTTTATCTGTGATGGAGTTTGTATATGGAATGTTTGTTTACTCTATTTTTTGATAAATTTAGTAGTGTAGTTTTCCATTTTTATTAAATATAAACCTTTAGATAAACCGGAAACGTTGACTTCTTCTGTACTTAGTATTCCTGATATGACATGCATGCCAGTTACATTATATATATCATATTTTTGATTATCTGCTCCTTTTATTGTAAGAATATTTGTTTCTACATTATAATATATTGCTGTTTTTTTTGTTTCTGTATCCTGAATACCACTTCCACCAGTCTGAGTACCATCGAATTTGACATCTACAGTTATAGGCTGAGGATATGTAGTATCTACAGTTAAAGTCAGTTCCAATTTCTTATTGTTGATCGTTGATCTATTTAGATGTACATCAACACTTTCGATTGGCGCTGGTAGAGTTAGCTTTACATCTGCAGGAAGGATTATAATTGTGCTTCCTTCTTTTTGCACTGTAATGTCAGGGATTAAAATATTTCCGATTTCAATCACTACATTATTGACAGTAAACTTAAAGTCTTTAATTTCTAGCGTGACATGAGTCTCATCAACTGTAGTGATATACACATTTTCTGTGCTACTTCCCGCAGGAAGTCCATATAAAGACACATCTAACTTTCCGTTATAAATACCTGCTGCCTCTTGAGCCTGTGCGTAAATAATAGTTGGCATTATGATTACAATTAAAGCAATCATAACATTGAGTAATTTTTGTTTCATAATAGTTCTTTTTAAACGTTTATTATTAGAACACATACGCGAATCCTAAGTTCGCATAGATAGGATACATATCAAATGTTATTGTATCGAAATCCTTTTTAAAGATAGACATCATTCCCCATGTAACATTACCGGTTACATTCAGATGTGAGAACGCCCTCCATTGAGCTCCTAACTGCAGCCCCCATTGAAAAGAACGTAAGTCATTATTGAAATCGTAGGTAGCAGAGATAACATTAACCTTTTCACCCGTAGGGTCTACGTCTCTGATATAACCATCATAAGCTGTTCCGAAGAATTCTCCGGAAGTAAGATAAGAAAACCAGGGACCTAACTCTAATTCCCACCGTTTACTGACTTTATATAATGCCAGAACTGGTATTGTTAACAAAGATTGTTTTACGGTTGTGGTGACTCCGCCGGTCCATTGTCCTTCCATTTCCCCTCCGTCGCTGGCTATCATTTTCATATGATAGTTTTTCACAGTAGCATCTGTCTTCATTCCTTTTGTTTCCAAACGTATTCCGGTACTTAATCCCCACTTGTTATTGAATGTCTTCACTATGTCTCCTTCGATTGAAAAAGCAGTGGTGGGATTATAGCTATTGATTTTTCTGATTTCTGCCGGCAGAGGCAGAGGAGAGGTTCCGCCTATATTAAATCCGGCTTTCAATCGATATTCCAATCCTTTGGTTAGGGATTTCAATATACTTTTGTTTCTTTCCTCTTGAGCTTGCACTATTGTTGTATAGCAACCTATGCTGAGCAGAAGTAACATGGAAATTATCTTTTTATTCATTTTATGTTTTGTATTATTCGTTATCGCCTTCGAGTATTAATTTAGCTTCATCTATGATCAGTGTACTACCGACAGCGCCTTCAAAATAAGCTCCATCCCGACTGGATGAAAATACTACTGCCATATAATATTCTCCCTTTGATAACTTTTCATGATCAGGCTTTTTACGGTATACAAAAGGAATATATAAATTTTTATATACTTCACTTGGTTGCAGTTTCTCTTCTCGTGCAATAGCTATAATATAATCTTCATCGAACTTGATAGAACCATCAAGCTGTTTTCCATCTACTGATTCATAAAGTATAGCATATAGGTCAAAAATATCTGTTTTGTCTTTAATTACATTTTGAGCTTTATCTGTAAATTCATTTCCGGGAGTATACTGATACCATACAGAGAAAGCTTCTGGTTTACGGTTGAAGGCCATTGGTATACCAAATTTAGTTGCTTCCAGAGGTTTAGGAATAGCTATTTGTGTATCAAATGAACCTATAAACAGATTTCCGGCAGCGATAGGCATACCGACCATTACTCCAAAAGCACCTGTTGATTTTGTCTCAAGTTTTACTCCTTTTCCTATGTATCCTTTATCATATGAAGTAGTGGGATGCGTAAATGGATCGTCGCTTCCTATGATTGCGTATACGGGATTGGCTGTAGCCCATATTGGCTGCTCTTGTCCTGCATTGGTCATTTCATAAAATTCAAACCATTTTTTTCCGTTCGTCCCGTCTTTTATTCTCCAATGCTCAAAACTAAATTGAGGTTTGATGTTAGTTGTATCTACATATACCTTATATTCTTTTTTCCATTGTCCATCCTGAGAGGTTACAGTGTAGGTTTGGGCGTTAGAGAAATCTAATTCTGTCCCATTAGGAGGATAAATGGTTGCTCCTTCGGTTAAAGAGAAAGAAGGGGCAATACGTTTTATGTCATCTCCTATACTGGAATATGCCATTAGTATAACACTATTATTTGTAATAGTAGGGTTTGACTTTAAAATAGTTAGATCAGGAAGGGTACATGATATAATATCAGCTTCAGCATTGGGAGCTTCGTCCTGAATGCAAGAGCTGAAGCTTAGACAAATGCACATACTTATTATTATAGTTCTAAATCTCATTCTGTTAAATTATTGATTATAAGTTTATAATATAGACTATTTTGAGAAAACTTTGGTGCAAAGTTAAGTTTAAAATTTCATTTATCAAATCTTGCTTTCCTTTTTTATGTTCTTTTTGTACTATTCCTTAAAATAATGCCTGTGAATCGGATTAAATGCAGGTCTATTCTTTTGATTTTGTGGTCTAATACTAAAATAACCTCGAATTTATTATAGTAAATGACCGGGGATAATATATGTGAGTATACTAAAAGATGTATAGGCACAAAAGATATAAAATTAAGGGTGCTTTGGTATAGGTATATAATATCTCGATATTTTGTGTAAAACTTGAAAATATAATTCATGTTTATAAGTATATTCTTTACTTTTGTAGAAATTTAAAAAAGAGAAAATTCATGATTGAGTCAGAAAGGAAACAAATAATAGATTTAGTACAACGCGAAGTTATTCCGGCTATTGGTTGCACAGAGCCTATTGCGGTAGCATTATGTGTATCAAAGGCAGCGGAGACACTTGGTACAATCCCTGAAAATATAAAAGTTCTTTTGAGTGCTAATATTTTAAAGAATGCAATGGGAGTGGGCATTCCGGGGACAGGTATGATCGGGCTTCCTATCGCAGTGGCTTTGGGTGCTATTGTCGGAAAATCAGAATATCAGCTTGAAGTGTTGAGAGATAGCACGCCGGAAGCAGTAGAGCGAGGTAAGCGATTTATTGATGAGAAACGTATTTGTATTTCCTTAAAAGAGGATATAGCGGAAAAACTTTATATTGAAGTTATTTGTGAAGCGGGAGATAAAAAAGCTACGGCAATTATTGCCGGTGGACATACTACCTTTATATATATAGCACGTGGTGAAGAAGTATTGCTTGATAAACAACAATCCGGAACAGAGGAAGACGAACAAGAACCTTTGGAACTAAATCTGAGAAAGGTGTATGATTTTGCTTTGGAAGCTCCATTGGATGAAATTCGTTTTATCCTTGAGACTGCCCGCCTGAATAAGGCTGCTGCCGAGCAATCTTTTCATGAAGAGTATGGACATGCATTGGGAAGAATGCTCCGGGGGAGGTATGAACATCAGATTATGGGCGATAGTGTATTTTCTCACATTCTTTCTTATACTTCGGCAGCTTGTGATGCTCGTATGGCAGGGGCTATGATTCCTGTAATGAGTAATTCGGGAAGTGGTAATCAGGGTATTTCGGCTACTTTACCTGTACTTGTCTTTGCAGAAGAGAATGGAAAATCAGAAGAGGAACTAATTAGGGCCTTGATGATGAGTCATCTCACGGTGATCTATATAAAGCAAAGTCTGGGGCGTTTATCAGCTCTTTGCGGTTGTGTAGTAGCTGCTACGGGTTCCAGTTGTGGGATCACATGGTTGATGGGGGGAAGTTATGAACAAGTTGCTTTCGCTGTACAAAATATGATTGCCAATTTAACCGGGATGATTTGCGATGGTGCAAAACCCAGTTGTGCATTAAAAGTGACAACGGGGGTTTCTACTGCTGTTTTATCTGCTGTAATGGCAATGGAGAATCGCTGTGTTACATCCGTAGAGGGTATTATAGACAAAGATGTGGATCAAAGTATTCGCAACCTGACCCGTATTGGTTCGCAGGGAATGAATGAAACGGATAGAGTGGTATTGGACATAATGACACATAAGAACTGTTAGGGAATTGAAAGTTGAAAATTGAAAATTACTATGCAGTGTGATAGCGCAGCTAACTTCCAATTTTCAACTTTCAACTAAATTAATGGCATCCGCAGCCATCTCCGCATTCATGGTTACCGCAGTCGCTACCACAGTCTCCACAACCACAGCTACAGCCGCCACCGCCCATCATATTTACAACTTCCTGTATTTCTTCGTTTGTGGCCGGACGGCTTTCTGTGACTTCACCTACGAAGTTTAAATCAGCTCCTGCCAACGGATGGTTCATGTCAACAACTACTGTATCTGGTTTGACTTCTACTACCGTTCCGTTCATACGATGACCTTCAGCATCCATCAAAGGTACTACACTACCTTCGTAGATACGTTCGCTGTCGAATTTACCATCAATTTCAAAGATGTGTCTCGGCAAATCCAATACATGTTCTTCGTTGTATTCACCGTAAGCTTCTTGTGACGGGATGATGAATTCAAATTTATCTCCTTTGTTGAGTGATGCTATCTGGCTTTCGAAAGCTTCGAGCGTAGTACCCAAACCGGAAATGAACTGGAATGGATTTTCTGCTTTTGCTTCTTCTACTAAATCTTTTTCTCCATCTTCTATTGTGTACAGCTTGTACGCTACAGTGATGTACTTGTTTTCTACTGTTTCCATTTGTTTTTTGTATATAGTTAGTACTTACGCATAATCCGCGTAGCTGCAAAGATACGAATTTCACCATAGAGTAGCACAGAGTTTCACAGAGTTTATTGTTTATAGATGAATTTAATAGTTAATTCTCTGTGAAACTCAGTATTACTCTGTGCTGAAAAGTGTGATTTAAGTGATAAAAAAGGATATTATTCCTTTGTTTTCTTACGATTGTTCGTTTTTATATGATTTTTTTCTTCAATTTGTTTGGAGATAATAAAAAAGCCCTTACCTTTGCAGCACAATCAACAAGAGAAAATTAAGATATGAATGTCCATACATCAATAAACCTGACAGTCCTGCATATTATTCGCGTCGTGGTGGTCCCATCAAGAGCGTGAGGAAGGTTGTGTATGTATTCGTACCATAAAAGATAATATTAGAGCCTTTCTCACAATAGTGAGGAAGGCTCTTTAATTAAAAGGAAAACAGGAAATGAAAAAGCAGTTACGCAGTTCATCCAGTACACAAGGCCGCCGTATGGCGGGTGCCCGCGCTTTATGGGCAGCCAATGGCATGAAGAAGGATCAAATGGGAAAACCCATTATAGCTATCGTCAATTCGTTTACACAATTTGTCCCGGGACATGTGCATTTGCATGAGATAGGGCAACAGGTGAAAACTGAAATTGAGAAGTTGGGATGTTTTGCCGCGGAATTCAACACAATCGCTATTGATGATGGTATTGCAATGGGACATGATGGTATGCTTTATTCACTTCCTTCTCGTGATATTATAGCCGATAGTGTTGAGTATATGGTGAATGCTCACAAGGCAGATGCAATGATTTGTATTAGCAATTGTGACAAAATCACTCCGGGTATGCTTATGGCTGCTATGCGATTGAATATTCCTACTGTTTTTGTATCGGGTGGCCCGATGGAAGCCGGTGAATGGAATGGGCAGCATCTTGACTTGATTGATGCTATGATAAAATCGGCCGATGAGAGTGTGAGTGATAATGAAGTTGCTAAAATAGAACAGCATGCGTGTCCTACCTGTGGGTGTTGTTCGGGTATGTTTACGGCCAATTCAATGAATTGCCTGAATGAGGCCATTGGTCTGGCACTGCCCGGTAATGGTACAATTGTGGCTACGCATGAGAACCGTAAGCAGCTATTTAAAGATGCAGCAAAATTGATAGTAGAGAATGCTTTTAAGTATTATGAAAAAGGCGATGAAAGTGTATTGCCGCGAAGTATAGCAACACGTGAAGCTTTTTTGAATGCAATGACGCTGGATATTGCTATGGGTGGTTCTACTAATACAATACTCCATCTGCTTGCAGTTGCCCATGAGGCAGAGGTAGACTTTAAAATGGATGATATTGATATGTTGTCTCGTAAGAGTCCATGTCTTTGTAAGGTAGCTCCTAATACACAGAAATATCATATACAGGATGTGAATCGAGCCGGAGGCATCATTGCTATAATGGATGAGTTGGCTAAGGGTGGATTGGTGGACACAACCGTTCTGCGTGTAGATGGAATGACACTGGCTGAGGCTATTGATAAATACAGTATTACCAGCCCTGACGTTTGTGATGAAGCGATAAAAAAATATTCAAGTGCTGCAGCCGGCAAATTTAATCTTGTTCTTGGATCTCAGCATGCATCTTATAAAGAGCTTGATACGGATCGTGCCAAAGGGTGTATCCGTGACTTGGAACATGCTTATAGCAAAGATGGTGGCCTGGCAGTACTGAAAGGAAATATAGCCCAGGATGGCTGTGTTGTGAAAACAGCAGGTGTAGATGCAAGTATCTGGAAGTTTTCGGGACCGGCTAAAGTGTTTGATTCGCAAGAGGCAGCTTGTGAGGGTATCCTCGGAGGCAAGGTGGTGAGTGGTGATGTAGTGGTCATTACGAATGAAGGTCCTAAAGGTGGTCCAGGTATGCAGGAAATGCTGTATCCTACCTCTTATATTAAATCCCGTCATCTTGGAAAAGAATGTGCTTTGATTACGGACGGTCGTTTCAGTGGTGGTACATCCGGACTGAGTATCGGGCATATCTCTCCCGAAGCTGCCGCCGGAGGAAATATCGGAAAAATTCAGGATGGAGATATTATTGAAATAAATATCCCGGAGCGTACTATCAATGTGAAACTGACCGATGAAGAGCTGGCAGCTCGTCCGATGACTCCTGTAACCCGCGAACGTAATGTTCCGAAAAGTTTGAAGGCTTATGCCAGTATGGTAAGCTCCGCTGATAAGGGAGCTGTAAGAATGATTTAGAAGTATGAATTTAGATTTAGGATTTAGGATTGAGAGTTGAAGTAAATTCAATCGTAAATAGTAAATTGTCTAATCGTAAATATATAGATGAAAGAACTAATATCAGGCTCAGAGGCATTGATGCGTTCTCTTGAGTATCAGGGAGTAAAAACCATTTTTGGTTATCCGGGAGGTTCTATTATGCCGGTGTTTGACGCTCTGTATGATCATAGAGAAACATTGAACCACATTCTGGTTCGACACGAACAGGGAGCTGCTCATGCAGCACAGGGCTTTGCACGCTCGTCGGGTAAAGTAGGAGTCTGCCTGGTAACCAGTGGCCCGGGTGCTACTAATACTATAACCGGTATTGCTGATGCTATGATTGACAGTACTCCTGTTGTTGTGATAGCCGGTCAGGTGGGAACTGCATTTCTGGGAACAGATGCTTTTCAAGAGGTGGATCTTGTTGGTATTACCCAACCTATAACCAAATGGAGCTATCAGATTCGTCGTGCAGAAGATGTTCCGTGGGCTGTGGCACGTGCTTTTTATATTGCAAAAAGTGGACGTCCCGGTCCTGTTGTTCTTGACTTTGCCAAAAATGCGCAGGTAGAAAAGGCTGAATATACTTCTGCTAAACTGGATTATATCCGTAGTTATGTTCCTGTTCCTGATACCGATCCGGAATCTGTGAAGATGGCTGCCGATCTGATTAATAAGGCAGAGCGTCCGTTGGTGCTCGTTGGCCAGGGTGTGGAGTTAGGAAATGCTCAACAGGAATTGCGCACTTTTATTGAAAAGGCCGGGATACCTGCCGGATGTACGTTGCTCGGATTGTCTGCTTTGCCCACTGAACACCCTCTGAATAAAGGGATGTTGGGGATGCATGGAAATTTGGGGCCTAATATTAATACAAATAAATGTGATGTACTTATTGCCGTGGGAATGCGTTTTGACGATCGCGTAACAGGTAATCTTGCTACTTATGCCAAGCAGGCAAAAGTGATTCATTTCGATATTGATCCGGCCGAAGTTAATAAAAATGTATATGCGGATGTAGCTGTATTGGGCGATTGTAAAGAAACCCTAATTGCAGTAACAGAACTGCTTCAGCCCAATACACACACGGAATGGCTGGAAAGTTTTACTGATTATGAACGGGTGGAAGAGGAAAAAGTAATTCGTCCGGAACTTCATCCTATGAATGACACACTCTCTATGGGTGAAGTGGTGCGTGCTGTGAGCGAAGCTACTAATAATGAAGCGATCCTTGTGACCGATGTTGGCCAAAATCAAATGATGTCTGCCCGGTATTTTAAATATACGAAAGAGCGTAGTATTATTACTTCCGGAGGATTAGGAACGATGGGATTTGGCCTTCCGGCAGCTATTGGCGCTACCTTTGGACGTCCGGACCGCACGGTTTGTGTTTTTATGGGAGATGGTGGCCTTCAAATGAATATTCAGGAATTGGGCACTATCATGGAACAGAAAGCACCGGTAAAGATTATCGTATTGAATAATAACTTTTTGGGAAATGTGCGTCAGTGGCAGGCAATGTTCTTTAACCGTAAATACTCTTTTACTCCGATGTTGAATCCGGATTATATGAAAATTGCTTCTGCTTATGAAATCCCATCCCGGCGGGTAATGACGCGTGAAGAACTGGCAGAGGCTATTAAGGAAATGATTGCAACCGATGGCCCTTATCTGTTGGAAGCTTGTGTCATTGAAGAGGGAAATGTATTGCCAATGACTCCTCCGGGAGGTTCGGTGAATCAGATGCTGTTGGAATGCTAAATTAGTTGAAAGTTGAGAAAACTTTCAATTCTCAACTTTCAACTTTCAACTAAATAAGATTATGAGTGATAAGACATTATATACGCTGATTGTTCATTCGGAGAATATTGCAGGTTTGTTGAATCAGATAACGGCTGTATTTACACGTCGTCAGATTAATATCGAGAGCCTAAATGTATCTGCCTCTTCCATAAAAGGAGTGCATAAGTATACGATTACCGCCTGGACGGATAAGGATACAATAGAGAAAGTTGTTAAGCAGATTGAAAAGAAGATAGATGTGCTGCAGGCACATTACTTTACTGATGATGAGATTTATTTTCATGAGATTGCTCTATATAAAGTAGCTATTCCGGAATTTCAATCCAATCCGGATGCTTCCCGGATAATCAGAAAATACAATGCACGTATTGTGGAGGTAAACCCTGTATTTGCCATTGTTGAGAAGAATGGACGGGGAGAAGATATCACAGCTCTTTATGATGAATTACGTACACTGGGTTGTGTATTGCAATTTGTACGTTCGGGACGTGTAGCTATTACTACCAGCTGCTTTGAACGAGTAAATGAATTTCTGGCGGACCGGGAGGCAAGATACAACCGGAGTAAGAATCAGCAGGAAAATGAGTGAGAATAATAAAATAGGAAGCTATAAATTTATAGCAGAGCCGTTTCATGTAGATTTTAACGGACGTCTGACAATGGGTGTGTTGGGGAACCATCTGCTTAATTGTGCAGGTTTTCATGCCAGTGACCGTGGGTTTGGAATCGCAACTTTGAATGAGGATAACTATACCTGGGTACTTTCCCGTTTAGCTATTGAATTGGATGAAATGCCTTATCAGTATGAGGAATTTGGTGTTCAGACATGGGTAGAAAATGTATATCGCCTTTTTACAGATCGTAATTTTGCAATAATCAATAAAGACGGAAAGAAAATAGGATACGCTCGTTCTGTATGGGCTATGATAAATCTGAACACCCGTAAGCCGGCCGACTTGCTCACATTGCATGGAGGAAGTATTGTGGATTATGTTTGTGATGAACCTTGTCCGATAGAAAAGCCTTCACGTATTAAGGTGACCACTACAGAACCCTCGGCTACTCTTACAGCTAAATATAGTGATATTGATATTAACGGGCATGTAAATAGCATTCGTTATATTGAGCATATTCTGGATTTGTTTCCGATAGAATTGTATAAGACGAAGCATATTCGCCGTTTTGAAATGGCTTATGTTGCCGAAAGTTATTATGGCGATGAACTCTCTTTCTTTCAGGAAGAAGTGAATGAAAATGAATATCATGTAGAGGTAAAAAAGAATGGAAACGAGGTCGTTTGTCGTTCTAAAATACTGTTTGAATAGAAGAAAATTTAGATTATAAATAATGAACAGGTGGCTATGCCACCATTTAAAACTGAAAACAAAAATGGCACAAATGAATTTTGGCGGTGTTACTGAAAATGTAGTAACCCGTGAAGAATTTCCGTTGGAGAAAGCTCGTGAAGTATTAAAAAACGAAACAATCGCTGTTATCGGTTACGGTGTACAGGGTCCTGGCCAGTCATTAAATTTGCGTGACAATGGTTTTAATGTAATCGTAGGGCAGCGTAAAGGTGGCAAAACCTGGGAAAAAGCGGTTGCTGACGGTTGGGTACCTGGCGAGACATTGTTTGATATTGACGAAGCATGCCAGCGTGGAACCATTATTCAATACCTGCTCTCTGATGCAGCTCAAATCGAAGTATGGCCTACTGTGAAGAAGAATCTGACTCCGGGTAAAGCACTTTACTTCTCTCACGGTTTCGGTATTACTTACAAAGAACGCACAGGTATTGTTCCTCCTGCTGATGTAGATGTAATTCTTGTAGCTCCGAAGGGGTCGGGTACATCTCTTCGTACTATGTTCCTCGAAGGTCGTGGGTTGAACTCTTCTTTTGCTATCTTCCAGGATGCGACAGGTAAAGCATGGGACAGAGTGATTGCATTGGGTATCGGCGTAGGTTCTGGTTATTTGTTTGAAACTACTTTCAAACGTGAGGTTTACTCTGACCTGACAGGTGAGCGTGGTACGTTAATGGGAGCTATTCAAGGATTGTTGCTGGCTCAATATGAAGTGTTGCGTGAAAATGGTCATACTCCTTCTGAGGCTTTCAACGAAACTGTTGAAGAATTGACTCAGTCGTTGATGCCATTATTTGCAAAGAATGGTATGGATTGGATGTATGCAAACTGTTCTACTACTGCTCAGCGTGGTGCTCTCGATTGGATGGGGCCGTTCCACGATGCTACAAAACCGGTATTTGAAAAGTTGTATAGTGAAGTAAAATGCGGTAATGAAGCACAACGCTCTATTGATACAAACTCTAAACCGGATTATCGTGAAGGTTTGGATGCTGAGCTGAAAGCATTACGTGAAAGTGAAATGTGGCAAGCTGGTGCAGTTGTTCGTAAACTTCGTCCGGAAAACAACTAATTTAAATAAATATGCACAAAAGGAGTGGTGTTATTCAAAGACAATATCACTCCTTTGTTTTTGCTACAGGTGAGATTGTTTATAATCATACTACTGCTTCCTTTCGGATATATTCCATTAGTTTTTGATAAAAAGTATGCTTGGTCAGAGTTGTAGCATCTCCTAAAATTACTAATTTCATTCGTGCCCGGGTAATAGCAACGTTCATTCTTCGTAAATCATTGAGGAAACCAATCTGCCCGCTTTCGTTAGCGCGTACG
Organism: Bacteroides sp.; assembly: GCA_019416685.1. GTDB lineage: Bacteria > Bacteroidota > Bacteroidia > Bacteroidales > Bacteroidaceae > Bacteroides. The sequence continues at coordinate 14,268 of DXWV01000082.1, read as the reverse complement.
AGGCTGATAAAAATAACATCTCTTTCCTGACCCTGAAAGCCATCTACTGTATTGACGGTAATTAATGATCGGAAGCGCCTGAAAAAACTACTATTCTTTATCTTGCTTCGTAAATATTGTACTTGTGCTTTATATGGGGAAATGAGCCCAAAGTCAATCTGTTCGTCTAATACCCGATTTTCTCCTATTTTTTGGATATAACTTTCCAGCTCTTGTAGTAACAAGTTTGCTTCCGGTTTATTAATGCGTCCAAAGCTTTCACCGACAAACTCTTCGTAGCATTCCAACTCTGAGGTATCGATCCAGTTCATAGGGGTATCGAAATCAAGAATACCGCGTTGGCGTATTTCAGGAGCAGATTCTAACTGATTGTTATAAAACCATTCTGAAGGAAAACGCATGATGGACTCGTTCATACGGTATTGTATCTTTAACAAAGAAACGGAGATCGGTTTATTGGCTACTACTTTCTCCATCAAAGTGTGATCCAAACCACCACGGGCAGCTTCAATGCATTTGATTGTAGGAGGTAGCTGGCAGTGATCACCGGCAAAGATCACACGATCTGCTTTGCGGATAGCAATCCAGCATGCTGCTTCTAATGCTTGTGCAGCTTCATCAATGAACAGTGTACTGAAACGACGTCCATTAAGAATCCGGTGGTTACTACTGACAAGAGTAGATGCAACCACCCGGGTTGAAGAGAACAGATCTTCATTGATAAGTATTTCCAACTCTGTGGCACGGTCACGCAGGTGGCTGATACGGTTGCGCATATTTTCTCTTTCGATATGACTGCCTTTACGTATACGTCCGTTCATTTCCCGGATAGATTTACGTATCCCCCATAACTCGGTATAGGCCGGATGACTCTCAAAGCGGCGTTCATACGTGAACGAGAGCATCTTATCATTAACACGCGTTGGATTGCCGATGCGAAGTACAGGTACACTGCGGTCTACAAGTTTTTCTGAAATCCAGTCTACAGCAGTGTTACTTTGTGCGCAAACGAGTACTTGATTTTCACGGTGTAGTGTTTCGTAAATAGCTTCAACGAGTGTAGTGGTTTTTCCTGTTCCGGGAGGTCCATGGACTATGGCTACGTCTTTAGTACAAAGTACCTTATTTACAGCTTCCTCCTGAGTAGAGTTTAACCATGGGAAACGGACAGGATAGAGCTCGCGTTGATGTACAGGAAGAGTTCCTAAGAGGGTATCACGCAGTTCTGCCAATCGGTTATTTTTGGCGCGGATTACATCTTCCAATGCTTCAAACATAGTATGGTAGGAGGTCTCGTCAAAATAAAGTTGTCCCCCCAACCGATCGGTTCCTTGTATTTCGAGTAGTGCACCTGCATTGGGTAGAACGATAACCATTCGTTCCTCATCAGCATAACTTACTGTTGCAGTAAAATTCATATAATGGATTTTTCCATCATATTTCTGCTGGAAGAAACAAACAGGACGTCCGAACTCAAAAGCATGCTCGATATCCTTATCTTCGGTTCGTATCACTTCTACTACCAGTTGATTTAAAGAATTATAATAACTACGTCCAACAAGTAGAGGATACCAGCAGAGCCCGCGTTTTATCTTTCGGGTGATTCCCATTGTTTCTGTCTGACGCTTAAATTCTTCTTTCTCACATTCATATTCCATACGCAACAGGAGTTGTTGCTTTTGGAGAGAAAGGAGTGGAGAACCTGGATTTATTTTATTTTCAACCATGCTGTCTGCTAAAGAATATTCACTATTGCTCAAAAAACAAATCTATGTTGTAAAGCGTGATCCTTTTTTAAGCAGAGAAAATAATTCAGATTATAATTTATCTTTTCGCAAAGGTAACACTTCTCTTTGCAGTCTCGAATATTTATTTCATTTTGTTAAACCTTATCTGACTCTCATTCGTTAATATTATATATACAGTTTAAAAATATTAATGCATATGGTGTATGATATAGACATGATAAAGAGCTTCTATTCGGCTTATAAAGAGAAGATGGAGCATGTGCGGGCAGTATTGAAGCGTCCGCTTACATTGGCGGAAAAAGTCTTGTATACTCATCTTTTTGATGAGACTGTTTTAAAAGATTATAAACGTGGGGAAGATTATGTGAATTTCCGTCCGGACCGCGTAGCAATGCAGGATGCTACAGCGCAGATGGCTTTATTGCAGTTTATGAATGCAGGAAAGGAGCAGGTTGCAGTTCCTTCTACTGTACATTGTGATCATTTAATACAAGCTTATAAAGGGGCACGCGAAGACATTGCCACTGCCACCAAGACAAACGAAGAAGTTTATGATTTTCTGCGTGACGTTTCTTCCCGCTATGGTATTGGCTTTTGGAAACCGGGAGCTGGCATTATCCATCAGGTAGTATTGGAGAATTATGCATTTCCTGGCGGTATGATGGTGGGGACGGACTCTCATACTCCTAATGCTGGTGGCTTAGGTATGGTTGCAATAGGTGTGGGAGGTGCTGATGCAGTAGATGTGATGACGGGTATGGAATGGGAGCTTAAGATGCCAAAATTGATTGGAGTTCGTTTGACAGGTGAACTTAATGGTTGGACTGCCCCGAAAGACGTTATTCTGAAACTGGCAGGTATATTGACCGTGAAAGGGGGAACAAATGCCATTATTGAATATTTTGGTCCCGGTACGGAATCTATTTCTGCTACAGGAAAGGCCACTATTTGTAATATGGGAGCGGAAGTGGGTGCTACTACTTCACTATTCCCTTATGATGAGCGTATGGCTGCTTATCTACGTGCTACTGGTCGCGAAGAGGTTGTGATGTTGGCTGAAGCTGTAGCTGCCGATCTTCGTCCGGATGATGAAGTAATGGCACTTCCCGAGAAGTTTTATGATCGTATTATTGAAATAGATCTATCTGAATTAGAACCCTATATTAACGGGCCTTTTACTCCTGATGCTGCTACTCCTATTTCGGAATTTGCAGAAAAAGTATTGCTGAATGGATATCCTCGTAAGATGGAGGTAGGGCTTATTGGGTCATGTACAAATTCTTCTTATCAGGATATCAGTCGCGCTGCTTCTGTTGCCCGGCAGGCACTGGAGAAAGATGTTGCTATCTCTTCACCACTAATTGTAAATCCGGGTAGTGAGCAGATTTATGCTACTGCTGAACGCGATGGAATGATAACTCTTTTTCAGCAAATTGGTGCTACGATTATGGCTAATGCTTGTGGTCCCTGTATCGGGCAGTGGAAAAGACATACGGATGATCCTATGCGTAAGAATTCTATAGTAACTTCTTTCAATCGTAACTTTGCTAAGCGTGCTGATGGAAATCCGAATACCTTTGCTTTTGTTGCCTCACCTGAGATTGTTATGGCGTTGACTATTGCCGGCGACCTTTGTTTCAATCCGCTGAAAGACCGTTTGCTCACTCATGATGGTGAGAAAGTAAAGTTAAACGAGCCGGTAGGCGATGAATTGCCTGTACATGGTTTCACTTCGACTTCTGACGGTTATCTTGCTCCGGCAGGATCGCAGGTTGAAATAAAGGTGGATCCACATTCAACGCGTTTACAATTATTGACTCCTTTTCCTGCATGGGATGGAAATGATTTACTGAATATGCCTCTTTTGATTAAGACTCAGGGGAAATGTACTACCGACCATATCTCTATGGCAGGTCCCTGGTTGCGTTTTCGAGGGCATCTGGAAAATATTTCAGACAATATGCTGATGGGAGCTGTGAATGCTTTTAATGGTGAAACGAACTGTGTCTGGAATCGTTTGACAAACATGTATGGGCCGGTTTCTGGTACGGCAAAGATGTATAAATCTGAAGGAATTCCTTCGATTGTGGTTGCTGAAGAAAACTATGGCGAAGGTTCCAGCAGGGAGCATGCCGCTATGGAACCTCGTTTCCTCAGTGTGAAAGTAATTCTTGCCAAGAGTTTTGCCCGTATCCATGAAACAAATCTTAAAAAGCAAGGTATGCTTGCTATCACTTTCAAGGATAAGGCTGATTATAATCGGATACAGGAACATGACTTAATTTCCGTCATAGGTTTACAGAATTTTGCTCCGGGACGTGATCTTGAAGTGGTTGTCCATCATGAAGATGGTACAAAAGAACGTTTTGCAGTACAACATACTTACAATGAACAACAGATATCCTGGTTTCGTGCCGGTTCTGCCTTGAATAATAATGGATTAAAAAATTAACCAATTAACACGCGCCAGCCAATTGATACCTTTAAATATTGGCATATTGGCACATTATTTATTATGAGCAAAATTACTAAGCAAACAGATGGTACATTATTAGTACCTGATATCCCTACAGTTCCTTTCATAACAGGAGACGGGGTAGGTGAGGAGATTACTCCTGCCATGCAAAGCATTGTGGACGTTGCCGTAAAAGAAGCTTACGGTGAAAAGCGTAAAATAGACTGGGTAGAAGTTTTGGCTGGGGAACGTGCATATAATGTTACCGGTTCGTGGCTTCCTGAAGAGACTATGGAGAAGTTTAAAGAGTATCTGATAGGCATTAAAGGACCCTTGACTACACCGGTGGGCGGTGGCATACGCTCATTGAATGTGGCTTTGCGCCAAACTCTTGATTTGTATGTATGTCTTCGTCCTGTTCGCTGGTTCATAGGTGTTCATTCGCCTGTTATTGCACCGGAGAAGGTAAACATGCATATCTTCCGTGAAAATACAGAAGATATTTATGCAGGAATAGAATGGGAAGCGGGTACTCCTGAAGCGAAGAAGTTTTATCATTTTTTACGTGATGAAATGGGAGTAACTAAAGTACGGTTTCCGGAGACGTCTTCTTTTGGTGTAAAGCCGGTTTCGCGTGAAGGTACTGAGCGTTTGGTAAGGGCAGCTTGTCAGTATGCGTTAGATCATCATTTACCTTCTGTGACATTGGTACATAAAGGAAATATTATGAAATTTACTGAAGGTGGTTTCAAAAAATGGGGATATGAGCTGGCACAGCGTGAATTTGGTGATGCATTGGCAGAGGGACGATTTATTGTTAAGGACTGTATTGCAGATGCTTTTCTGCAAAATACCTTGTTAATGCCTGAAGAGTACTCGGTGGTTGCCACCCTTAATCTGAATGGTGATTATATCTCTGATCAGTTGGCAGCTATGGTAGGAGGTATTGGTATAGCTCCTGGTGCTAATATCAATTATGACAGTGGGCATGCTATTTTTGAAGCAACACACGGAACTGCACCTAACATTGCTGGAAAGGATATTGTGAATCCTTGTTCGCTTGTTCTTTCTGCTGTAATGATGCTTGAGTATTTGGGTTGGCAGGAAGCTGCCGATCTGATTGTGAGAGCACTGGAACATAGCTTTGAGGATGGTCGTGCTACAGCTGATCTGGCCCGGTTTATGCCGGGGGGGAAAGCTCTGTCTACTTCTGCTTTTACGCGGGAGATTATTGAAAGAATAGAAAATATAAATTAATGATTAAAAGAGAAATAATTCCATGAAGAAAGAATATTTAGTTTATAAGCTCTCCGAGGAGATGAAGGACGCTACCCGGATTGATAATGATTTATTTCCGAAATATGATGTAAAACGCGGTTTGCGTAATGAAGATGGTACTGGTGTACTGGTAGGGTTGACTAAGGTCGGTAATGTAGTTGGTTATGAGCGTATTCCGGGTGGTGGTTTGAAGCCAATTCCTGGTAAGTTATTCTATCGTCAATACGATTTGGAAGATTTGGCACATGCTGCAATGAAAGAAAAACGTTACGGCTTTGAAGAAGTAGCATATTTGTTGCTATCCGGTCATTTGCCCGATAGGGAAGAATTAGCTTCTTTTCGTGAATTGGTGAATGACAATATGCCATTGGAACAGAAAACAAAAATGAATATTATAGAGCTGGAGGGTAATAACATTATGAACATTCTGGCTCGTAGTGTTCTTGAAATGTATCGTTTCGATCCTAATCCGGATGATACCTCCCGGGATAATCTTATGCGACAGAGTATTGATCTGATTTCGAAGTTTCCTACTATTATTGCATATGCATATAATATGTTGCGTCATGCCACCTTTGGCCGTTCGCTTCATATCCGTCATCCGCAGGAAAAACTCTCTATAGCTGAAAATTTCCTCTACATGCTTAAGAAAGACTATACTCAGTTGGATGCCCGTACCCTTGATCTTTTACTCATGCTACAAGCAGAGCATGGTGGTGGTAATAACTCTACTTTTACAGTACGTGTCACTTCTTCTACCGGGACAGATACTTATTCGTCTATTGCAGCTGGTATCGGTTCTTTAAAAGGTCCGCTTCACGGAGGTGCTAATATTCAGGTAGTTGATATGTTCCATCATCTTCAGGAAAATATCCAGGATTGGAAAGATGTAGATGAAATAGATACTTATTTTACCCGTATGCTGAATAAGGAGGTTTATAACAAAACCGGATTGATTTATGGTATTGGGCATGCTGTATACACTATTTCAGATCCACGTGCCTTATTGCTGAAAGAACTCGCCCGGGATTTGGCAAAGGAGAAGAAAAAGGAAGAAGAGTTTGCTTTTCTTGAATTGCTTGAAGAACGTGCAATTGCGATGTTTGGTAAAATAAAAAATAACGGTAAGACTGTATCAAGTAATGTTGATTTTTATTCCGGTTTTGTATATGAGATGATTGGTCTGCCACAAGAAATTTATACTCCGCTTTTTGCAATGGCTCGTATTGTAGGCTGGTGTGCACATCGTAATGAAGAACTTAACTTTGAAGGTAAACGCATCATCCGTCCTGCATATAAAAATGTACTGGATGTTGGTAAATATATTCCGCTGAATAAACGATAAAAAAGAACGATAGGGTGATGAAGTTATAGAATTATAAAGTGATAGGGTTATAGGGTACAGGGTTTCAAAATTTTACACTGCAGATCTCATTGAAAATCTGAATGGAAAAATAATGGCACTGTGCTTCTTGGTTCTATAATCCTATAACTCTACCACTTTATAACTCTACAACGTTTAAATAGAGAGTTCTCTCAGTACGTTCACCAGTTCTCTTTGAATTGGTTTGTCATTCTTAATGGCTTTACTGAATGGTACATATACAATCTCGTCATGTTCGATACCAATCATTACATTTCGTTGATCTTCCATTAATGCATCGATTGCAGCGGCACCCATTCTGCTCGCAATGATACGGTCATGAGCGGTAGGGCTACCACCACGTTGTAAATGACCTAATATAGTGACGCGTACATCGTATTCCGGATATTCATTTTTTACACGCTCTGCGTAATGCATGGCACCACCAGTCAGTTCACTTTCGGCTACTAATACGATACTGCTATTTTTGGATTTTCGGAAACCGCTTTTGATAAACTCTTCCAATTGGTCTACCTCTGTACTAAATTCTGGGATAATAGCGGCTTCGGCTCCTGAAGCAATAGCACCATTCAGTGCAAGAAAACCGGCATCACGCCCCATTACTTCTACGAAAAAAAGGCGCTCATGTGAAGTCGCTGTATCGCGTATTTTATCGACTGCATCCAGAATTGTATTCAATGCTGTGTCATATCCAATAGTTGTATCTGTACCATACAAGTCGTTATCAATTGTACCGGGTAGTCCGATACAAGGTACATCAAACTCTTGTGCAAAAATACGTGCACCGGTCAATGAACCATCACCACCGATAACAACAAGGGCGTCAATTCCCTCTTTTTTCATATTATCGTATGCGAGCTGGCGTCCCTCAGGAGTAGTAAATTCCTTGCAACGTGCTGTTTTTAATATAGTACCACCTAATTGAATGATATTACTGACATTCTGGCTCTTGAATTCGCTGATTTCTCCTGTTACTAGACCTCTATATCCTCTGTATATACCCTTAACTTGCAGTCCGTTATAGATAGCTGCACGTGTCACTGCACGAATTGCAGCATTCATTCCCGGAGCATCTCCTCCGGAGGTTAAAATACCTACACACTTAACTGTTCCCATTACAATCTTATTTTATATTTGACGCTGCAAAGATAACAAAAAGTGTTAGGAAATAAGTTGCATTCGTGTCAAACTGACGGTGGCATTAATAAATAACGTTAAATGATTTTTTTGTCGAGGCGTGCTTTGATTTCTGTATAAATCTGTTCCATCAACCATTTAGGGGTTGAAGTAGCTCCGCATACTCCAATAGAACTAATTCCATGAAATAGAGAGTCATCTATTTCTTCTGCATTATCTATTAAATGAGAATTAGGGTTGACCTTTAGACATTCACTGAATAACATTTTCCCATTAGAACTTTTTTTACCACTGACAAAAAAGATAAGATCATGTGAAGCTGCAAACGTACGTAGGTTAGGCATGCGATTGGCTACCTGACGACAAATGGTATCATAGTATTCAAATGTAGCAGAAGGAGAAATGTGGTCTTTGATGTAGTCAACTATTTCCCAGAATTCATCCAACGATTTGGTGGTTTGCGAATAAAGACGGATACTTTTGCTAAAATCGAGTTCTTTAGCTTCTTCTAATTTTTCTATAACGATTGCTTTTCCGGTAGTTTGACCTACTAATCCTAAAACTTCGGCATGTCCATTCTGCCCATAAATAACAATTTGTTTTTCTTCTGCATCTTTCTCCTGATATTCTTGCTTGATACGTTTTTGCAATCGGAGCACTACCGGACAGGTAGCATCAATAATTTCAATATTATTTTCCCGGGCGATTGTATATGTTTCGGGAGGTTCACCATGAGCACGAAGTAATACTTTGGCATTATGTAGTTGCTTGAACTCTTCATGATTGATAGTAATGAGCCCCATTGTTTTTAACCGTTCTACCTCCCTGCTATTGTGAACAATATCCCCCAAGCAATAAAGGGTAACTCCTTTTGCCAGTTCTTCTTCTGCCTTATGAATAGCGGTTACCACTCCAAAACAGAAACCTGAACCTTCGTCTATTTCTACTTTGATCATTTTAGGTTTTACGTTTGTAGATTTTTTCAGATGATTCTACGTACTTGTTTAATATTCTCTACTTTTAATGAGATTAGAATGATGTGAGATTGCTTACGCTTTTGTTCTCTGGTTATATTGATTAAATAACCATTCTTTCTGCTGCTGAATTGTCAATTCTGTATTGTCCAACAATAGCGCATCATCTGCCTTTCGTAATGGACTCACTTCGCGATGCTGATCAATATAATCGCGTTGTTTTACATTTTCTAATATCTCATCAAAGCTGGCTTTTTGCCCTTTCGCTTTTAGTTCATCGTAACGCCTTTGAGCACGTATTTCAGGAGTTGCTGTAACAAATATTTTCAACTCGGCATTAGGGAATACTGTAGTACCAATGTCACGTCCATCCATAACAATTCCTTTTTCATTGCCCATGGCCTGTTGCTGTCGGACCATAGCAGAACGTACGAAGTCAAGTGTGCTAATAGGACTCACCTTAGAAGAAACCTCCATCGTGCGAATTTTGTTCTCTACATTCACACCATTTAAATAAGTATTGGGACGACCGGTTTCCGGATCAATCCGGAAAGAAATATAGATGTCGTTCATCCGTTTTTTAAGTTCTTCAGTGTTAATCGTGTCTCCTTTAAAGATGCCGTTTTCTATACTATAAAGAGTGACTGCGCGGTACATAGCTCCACTGTCTATGTAAATATATCCTATTTCGCGTGCCAAGTCTTTGGCCATTGTACTTTTACCACAAGAGGAAAAGCCATCGATTGCTATGGTGATTTTTTTCATTTTATTTGTAATTGTATTATAATGTCATCGAGAGATTGAATAGTAAAGAAGAAGAACTGAGGTGGTATTTTGCATAGGCGGCTCCTAATTTGAAGCGTTTGATTTGTATGCCGGCTCCGGCTGTGAGACCTGCCCAATGACTAGAGTCTGCTACTTTCATCTCGTTCGTTCTACGGAAATTGTATCCTAATGAAATATAGAAATTATCTGTTGGCAGAAAGTCTATACCTAGTACTGCGTGATCAAAAAAATTAGAATTCTTCCAGTCTGTCAGATTATACAAGGTTGCTGATACCCGGAAAGGAGCATGTGACAATCGCTTTGTGATACCTACTTGCACATCGACCGGAAGCTTTTCATGCTTATCTTCAAAAGCTACAATTTGTCCTCCTAAATTACGGGCAACGAGAGAAAAGGAAAAGTCACTGTTCTGATGATAATAATTCAATCCCAAATCCACTCCAATAGCGAATGAAGAAAATTTCTCATAATTGGAATAAATGAGATTTGCTTTTACCCCACCACTCCAGTAGTCACTTAAGTCATAAGAGTAAATTCCTGAAAACGCCATATCTTTGGCTGAAAAGGTCCCTGTTATTACGTTTTCACTGGTTGTCTCTTTCATTGTTCCATAATTCACAAACTGAGCTGTTACTGCCCATGTTGAGCGCTCTCCGGCAACACGTGAGAAAGCTGCACTGGCGGCGTTGACTCCGGCTATATATAACATATAGTTCAGGTTAAGTGTTTTATCCGCTACGCACGACAACAAAGCAGGATTATGGACCGCCATTGTAAGATCATCCTCTATAATTGATATATTTTCTCCGCCTAATGCTGCTGCATGAGAAGAAAAAGGGATCTTGAGGAATTGGAACACGCTATTATCTTCCTGAGCCTGTATCCGGACCCAAAAAAGGAGTAATACTACTATGAATATATTCTTTTTTAACATTTTGGCAGAAAAAACTGTTCAAATATACTTTATTTCTCAAATATCTGCGTTATATTTGTGGCAGAAAAGCACGTGATACTCAAAAGCACTGAGAAACACATCTGATTAAAAGAACGTATTATTAATATTTATATTATAATTTATGGAAGTTAAAAAATCACCTAAAGCAGACCTGGAAGGCAAAAAGTCTACGTGGTTGCTTATCGGATACGTGGTTGTATTAGCTTTTATGTTCGTGGCGTTCGAATGGACTGAGCGAGACATAAAGATTGATACAAGCCAAGCTTTATCCGATCTAGTGTTTGAAGAGGAAATGGTTCCTATTACGGAACAAGAACAGAAAATTGAGGTTCCACCTCCACCTGAAGTACCTGCAGCGGCTGAAATTTTGGATATTGTAGATGATGATGCTGATGTAGAAGAAACTATTATAGCATCAAGTGAGGAAACCGGTCAGAAAGTTGAAGTGAAATATGTGCCTGTACAGGTTGTTGAAGAAGAACCGGAAGAGCAGGAAATCTTCGACGTTGTAGAGAAAATGCCGGAATTCCCAGGCGGAAATGCTGCCTTGATGTCTTATTTGGCTAAGAATATCAAGTATCCTACAATTGCTCAGGAAAATGGTACACAAGGGCGCGTCATCGTACAGTTTGTTGTAAATAAAGATGGTAGTATCGTAGATGCGAAGGTAGCACGTAGTGTTGACCCATATCTGGATAAAGAAGCTCTTCGTGTGATCAATTCCATGCCTAAATGGAATCCTGGTATGCAGAGAAACAAACCTGTACGTGTGAAATATACGGTACCTGTAATGTTTAGATTGCAATAATATTTATGTAATATACAAAAAAAGGCTGCCATAAAAGCAGCCTTTTTCATTAGTAATTATTTCTCGTCTTTTTAATTCAAATGATTATGTTTGCTGCATCTCAATTGCTTGATAAAATAAATACCCATGTTTCCGAATTACAGTTTGCCCGTTCTCCTAAAGGATTATATGATCCGGTAGAATACGTCTTGTCGTTGGGCGGGAAACGCATTCGTCCTGTACTGATGTTGATGGCTTATAACTTATATAAGGAAAATGTGGAGCAAGTTTATAATCCGGCTACAGGTATTGAAATTTATCATAACTATACTCTTCTTCATGATGATCTCATGGACAGAGCAGATGTACGTAGAGGTAAACCTACCGTGCATAAAGTGTGGAATGATAATACTGCTATATTGTCGGGGGATGCAATGTTGGTACTTGCTTATCAATATATGGCTGCTTGTCCTACAGAATATTTAAAAGAGGTAATGGATATTTTTAGCCTTACTGCTCTTGAAATTTGTGAAGGGCAGCAGATGGATATGGAGTTTGAACAACGTAGCGATGTTAAAGAAGAGGAATATATTGAAATGATCCGGTTGAAAACGGCAGTGTTGTTGGCTGCCAGTCTGAAAATAGGTGCAATATTGGGTGGAGCATCCAGGGAAGATGCCGAACGTCTTTATGATTTTGGTGTTCAGATAGGTGTTGCTTTTCAATTGCAGGATGATTTGCTGGATGTGTATGGTGATCCGGTTGTTTTCGGCAAGAAAATAGGGGGGGATATTCTCTGCAATAAAAAAACGTATATGTTGATTAAGGCTCTGGAACATGCAGATAAGGATCGCTTTGCGGAACTAAATACTTGGATTACTGCTGAATCTTTCGCCCCGGAAGAAAAAATCGCCGCTGTAACCGGGATTTATGATAAGATTGGTATAAAGGGTATCTGCAAAAATAAGATGCGCGAATATTATACCCGTGCTATGGAAAGTTTAAAAGCAGTAACTGTGGCTGAAGATAAGAAAACAGAATTGAAAAAATTGATGGAACATTTGATGTATAGAGAAATGTAATTAATAGTGTTGCCAGATGCCTTACAGACGTTTACCAAATACAGACCAGGCCAGAATACGAGCGCTGAGATCGGCGGTCGGAAAGGGTGATGTGTATAATGTAAGTGAGTTGGCAATGTCTTTGAATACTTTATCTGAAGCAAGGAATTTTCTTTCAAAATTTGAGATTGCTCATAATTATTATACTCAATGTTATGATAATCAGGTGAAGGAAAGTCCAAAACATCAGTCAAATGTTAAAACAGCCCGTTTGTACATTTCTCATTTTATTCAGGTTTTGAATTTGTCTGTACTTCGTTCTGAAGTGAAACCTGTCCACAAAAAATTATATTGTTTACCGGTTGATAATTATAATGTTCCGGATTTGACATCTGAGGCTGCTATGGTTGAATGGGGAAAACGGATTATTGAGGGTGAGAGGAAAAGAACATCACAGGGAGGAGTGCCTATTTACAATCCTACTATTGCCAAGGTAAAGGTTCATTATGATATATTTGTTGATAGCTATGAAAGGCAGAAGGCATTGCAAGTGTTGACTAACCGTAGCTTGGAAGGATTGGCTGCTATGCGTACCCGTGCAGATGAACTGATATTGGATATCTGGAATCAGGTAGAAGAAAAGTTCCGGAATGTATCTCCTAATGAACTCCGTTTAGACAGATGTCGTGATTATGGGGTTATTTATTACTACCGGACAGGTGAAAAACAACCTGAATAGATTAGTTTAAATTATGCTTATTGATTCTCATTCACATCTTTTTTTGGAAGAGTTTTCTGACGATCTTCCACTAGTAATGCAGCGTGCTCGCGATGCAGGTGTAACTCATATTTTTATGCCGAATATAGACAGTACAACAATTGGACCATTACTTTCGGTATGTAATACCTATAAAGGGTTTTGTTTTCCGATGATAGGATTACATCCCACTTCTGTTAATGAGTTTTATGAAAAAGAACTGGATATTGTTGCACGTCAATTAGCTCCTTTTAACGAGTATGTGGCTATTGGTGAAATTGGCTTGGATCTTTATTGGGATAAGACCTATTTAAAAGAGCAACTTATTGTCTTTGAAAAACAGATAGAGTGGGCTTTAGAGTATCATTTGCCAATTGTGGTTCATTGTAGAGAAGCTTTTGATTATATATATAAGGTATTGGAACCTTATAAAAAAAGTGGGTTAAAAGGGATTTTTCATAGTTTTACCGGAACTACCGAAGAGGCTGTTAGGTTATTGGAATTTCCGGGTTTTATGCTGGGAATAAATGGAGTCGTGACATTTAAGAAATCTCAGTTGGCAGATGTATTGAAAGGTATTCCGTTAGCACGTATTGTTTTAGAGACCGATTCGCCTTACTTGACACCCGTTCCGAATCGTGGAAAGAGGAATGAAACTGCCTATATAAAGGATACTTTGATCAAGGTTGCAGAGGCTTATGAAAAGATGCCGGAACAGGTTGCTGAAGCCACATCTGAAAACGCTTTAAAAGTGTTTGGAATGCTCAAATAAGCTTCTAAAGGTTTTAAAATATATTAATTTGGAGTATTTCTTTGAGATAAAAGAGCTAGAATGCTTTAGAAGAAGAAAAAAAAGGATACATTTGTAGCTGAAAAGGCTCAAACCAGTTTAGGGAGAGATGCTCGAGTGGTTGAAGAGGCACGCCTGGAAAGCGTGTATACGCCA
>DXWV01000081.1 GCA_019416685.1 Bacteroides sp. | reverse complement strand
CCCCATAGTGGACTTGCACCACCAAGTTATTCGCCATGCACGGCACACCACAAAAGGGGATGTGCCTATTTTGACACATCCCCGATTTATTTATTTGCGAAATATCCTGAGAAACAATTTACCTGTAAAAAACAATTCACCTATTATTTTATTATCTTAATGCTTGTACGACCAGCTATGTTCACAATGTAAACGCCTGATTGTAAATCAGACAAATCGACCGCTTGTGTATAGGTCAACGATTTTACAGTTTTCCCAGCGATATCGCAGATGTCTATCTTTAAGTTATCAGCATTTTGAAGAGATAATACTCCGTTAACGAATGTATAATTTACATTTGATATTTCAGTTTGCGCAATAGCTGTTGATCCTCCAAGTGGTCCCATGAAAAGCATTTCTCCCAACTCGGCATTCCATCTCCATGCATTATGATCTTCTCCGGACCAACCCAGAATTACAACACGGGTGTTACTTTCGTAATCTGTACAGTTAGAAGCATTGATATCAAACAATATTTTTTTGCCCACTTCAAGATTTCCTTCGTATCCTTCCGGAATTACTTCACTCCATGGTACAATTCCTTCAATATTATATCCCTCAGCTGTCCTTACAGTTTTATATTCATAACCTGTAAGCTTATTATTCACAATTCTACCTCCGACATAACCTCCACCGGTTGCGCGATTATCTTCGCTACCAACTGACATACGTAACTGTGATTGACCACGTCCACGTGCGTCTATTGAAGAATGGTACTCATCTCTTCCTTCCGGATCGGGGAAGAAAACCAACTCAATATTATCCACACCTGTATCCGATTTCTTAAGTGCCTCATCATAAGGTATATATGTATTATCCTTTACCTTAATGAAAAAATAAATGTAACGCTTGTCGTATACAGCCTTGAAAGACGCTTCATATCCCCATATATTGGGAACAGGCTCTACACCCCAATCATGTGTTATGACATCAATGGCATTTTCGGTAACTTCGGCTGCCGACCAACAACTCTCATTGGCAACTCCATCAATTTCAATAAACTCATCCGTCGAATAAATATTCATCGTTTTAATGTGCTCATAATAATCCTGAGCGAACAAATTACCAGCTGTCAACATTGAAACAGCAAACGCTAAAACAGTAAACTTTTTTCTCATAATAATTTATTTTTAATTAGTATAAATTCCTCCGGGGATTTATTTCCCCGAAGGGAGGATTGATTGTTCAATTCAAATGTTGTTAGTATCCCGAATTTTGTAATAATACATTCATTCCTACAAGCTGCCTTTCGGTAAGTGGAATCGGTAAGCGATGATGTTTGTTAGGCTCAAATCCCCTGCTTGCAAATAATTCTTCGGCTTTGTTCCAGCGTAAGTAGTCGAACCACAAATGAGTCTCAAGACATAATTCTTTCTCACGTTCCTTTATTATGGCATCCATAAAATCACCACTATCTTCCGAAGAAGGATAATCGACAGATACAGTCACAGCTAAAGATGCATCATCAAACGGATATCCCCACGCTCTTCTTCTTACCTTATTCAAATATTTCTTAGCATTAGTCATATCAGCCGTTTTATAACATGCCTCAGCATATTGCAAATACAGATCGGCAAGACGGAAAATACGTTGATTGATTGAATTATGCCCTTCAAAACCCGGTAACCCTTCTGTTGCCCAATTCTCTATCGCATTATAAGGAATGTATTTTTTAAATCCATAATAACTGTTAGGATAAGGTTTTATATTGGTCCCGGCCCAATTCGTCGATATAGAGTCTCTTCCTGGAACATAGAAGGAAGCGTACATACGGGGGTCTGCAGCACGTGATTCATTCAGGAAGGTCTGAATGTATTTACTGTTTACTGTACCCCAACCCGGTTCTGTCTTAACATTCAAGCGATATCCATTGGCCCTTAATACTGTATTTATATCATTTCCTAAAGCATCCCAGTCACCTGTATAAAGGTTGAAAAACTCTTCCTCTGAGAAAACCTGTATTCCTATCGCGGTTCCATATATTTTCATCAGTTCCCGTAGAACAATATTAGTTTCACTATTGGAAGGTAATGAAACATTTTTGTCATACACTTCTTGGGTAATCTCATAGCCTGTATTGTATTTATTCACCCAATCCATTGCTACATTTACAATTCCAAAACCACCACCGACACCGTCGGGTCCTAAACGTCTCCATAAGTAAGAACCAGCCTTGGTATCGTCATTCACAGTCTGGAACTGTACCTCAAAAATAGATTCAGAATTATTCTCATGATTGAAATCGAAATTCCACGCATATTCCTTAGTTAATTGATATTCTCCACCGGTCTGATTTCCGCACTCCATTGCTTTAACAAACCATTCTTTCGCTTTTCCGTAATCTTCGAGATACATATACACCTGTCCCAGATATCCTGCGGCTGCGCCTTTTGTTACTGCTCCTAATTTTGTAGTTTGCCACGAAGTTGGCAAACGGTTATATGCCGTCTCAAAGTTGGTAATTATTTCATTCCAGCACTCACCTAAAGTGTTACGTGGTATCATTAACTGATCTCTCGAAACAATCAATGTATCGACTATAGGCACTCCTAAGCCGTTGGGATCATACTGCGGATGCGATGGTAATTTATCCCCGAACGAACGGGTTAGAGACATATAAGCAAAACCACGAAGGAAATTACATTCTCCGATCATCTTATCCAATTCTTGATTTTCAGTTTGAGTTAACGAACCGCTATTCCTCAACGAATATATCTTTGTACATACATCGTTAGATCTGGAAATGATAGAATAAAGATTCTTCCAGTAACAGTAGATCGCACTGGAACCATCGAAATAACCAAAGTTCACCATTGGTTTTACATCTTCCAGAGTTGCCCTGAATTCAAGCTCACCGGTAGCAAAACAGGTATAATAATATATCCCATAAAAATACAGCCATTCTCCGTACAATCCGTTATAGGCTCCATTAAGAGCCGTCTGGGCATTTTCAACACTGTTTATAAGATCATCGGACGGAATACCTCCATAATTCTCGACATCCACAAAGTCTTCACATGATGTAAAACATCCGAAAACGACGATGCACAGTATCAATTTTATATATTTCATAATATGTTTATTGTTTTTCTGATTATAAAATAGTTTTCATCATTCCCTGCATTTAAAAATCTATTTGCAGACCGAATAAGAATGTTTTATACTGCGGATAATTGCCAGTATCTATACCAAATGCAGTATTCTGCGAAGCCGAAAATTCAGGATCAAAACCTTCATATTTGGTAAATGTCAGTAAGTTCTGCGCGGAAGCATAAATACGAAGTTTGGATATGGCACATTTACTCAGCCATTGCTGTGGAAATGTAAACCCAATATGAACATTCTTCATTCTCAGATAGGATCCATCCTCGATATACCATGTCGAAACGGAACTTTTATTATTATTCGGGTCGCTGGTAGAACTTCTGAAGTTTTTATTCGTACTTCCAGGACCTGTCCATCTGTCCAGTGCATGAGTGGTCGTGTTATAGTCATTATACAATGAATGAGTCACCTGACGGAAGTTATTAAAAATATCATTACCCTGAACCCCTTGAAACAGTACATTGAAATCAAACCACTTGTAATTCAAATCGATATGGAACCCATAGGTAAAATCCGGCCATGGGTCACCAACATGTACAATATCATCAGAAGTTATATGCCCGTCATTA
This sequence comes from Bacteroides sp., assembly GCA_019416685.1. Lineage (GTDB taxonomy): Bacteria > Bacteroidota > Bacteroidia > Bacteroidales > Bacteroidaceae > Bacteroides. Next base: position 39,591 of record DXWV01000081.1, on the reverse strand, counting down.
TTTACATCCCTGAATATCAAGTCGCCAGGACCTGTTCCCGTTTGTTGGTAATAACTGTACCCATTTTCCTGTGCCTTTTTGTTATATTCATCCACTTCTTCCTGCGTCTGAAACACCCCTATTGCATCATATGCAAAAAATGAACCAATAGGGAGTCCTACTTGTGTGACAGATACATTCTGACTACCCAAAACCTTCCGATCCGAATATAAAACCGCGTTGCTTCCATCTGTATTCTTTACCTTATTACGCACATATCCCAGGTTGGCGCCAACGGAGTAACTGAGTTCCTTACCTATTCTATTGCGATAATTAACTTCCACATCAAAACCAGTATTTCTTATTTTTCCAACATTAAAAGTATAAAACACATCCTGCAGATTAGTTCCCAATCCTGCCATTGCAGGTAACGAACTCTTGAATAATGCGTTTGAAGTATTTTTAATATACCAGTCGAATGTAAACTGCAGGGCATTGTTAAACGCTCCTATATCGAGTCCCAGGTTGATCGTAGATATTTCTTCCCACTTGATCTTATGATTGGGTAACTTATCAAGACGAAGTCCTGTCACAGATGTCTGGTTCCCATCGGCATCTGTACTTCCCAATGCATAGTTAGCATTCGGGGTGATATAGTTAGCTGTATAGAGAAACTGCTGTATACCACCCATGTTTCCCAAAAGTCCCCAGGATGCTCTGAGCTTCAGATCAGACAACCACGCAAATGACTGATTATCTTTTATAAAATTCTCATTACTGATCCGCCATGCTCCCGAAAAGGAAGGGAAGTTACCCCAGCGGTTTTCGGGTCCAAAACGGTCATAGCCGTCACGTCTGATCATTGCCATGAATATATATTTATCCATTAAGCTATAGTTTACACGTCCGAAATACGACAGATAAGCACCATTCGAATAAGTATCGCTTGCCTGCCGGTTTACAGCGTCTGCCAAAGATGCACGGTAAATATCGCCAATCATATTTTTAGCACTGACATTTACACCGGTAGAATAAGATTTTTCACATTCCATACCAACCATCAAAGCAAGAGAATGTATGTCATTGAAAGTCTTGTTATAATTTGCAACGAGATTTCCTCCCAATGAATATCCCCTTGAAACGGCCTGATACATGGACGAATATAGTTTACTCTCGGCAGCATATTGGTATTGTCCGGCTTCCTGACGACTATCGGCTGTAAAAAAGCCGCCGAACATAGTTGCTGTTATGGTTAGATCTTTTAGAGGTTGCAACTTTAAATAGATATTCCCATTTACTTTGAAGTCCTTTGCTCTATTGTCTGCAGTTTCTTCATATGCCAGCAAGTTGCGCCCATCGTATGCAGCAAGCATATTTTCTATACTTGTCTCTTTTCCCGATATGGGGTCTATAATAGGACTCCCGTCAGCATTGGTTTTTGGAAAATAACCATATCCCCCCGGTTGGTTGGTATTATCATAAGGCATCATAAAAGGTACAGTGCGCATATAACTAACGAGATAGTTCGAATTTGAGTTTTGCTTTTTATTGACATGAAGGATTTGCATGTTTTCACCGAATGTAGCCCATTTATTCAATTTTATTTCAGAATTAAGGCGAAACGAATAACGTCTGAAACGTGTATCCAAATATGTTCCTCCTTCATCATATAAGTTAAATGAAGCGTAATAGTTATATTCATCTGTTCCTTTACTGAAAGAAAGATCATAATTCTGAGTCAATCCCGTATCGAAAATAATATCTTTCCAGTTATAATCAACATTGGTCAGGTCATAATCCAATGCGTAAGCCATGATGTTCTTACCACCACTACTGCTATATTGACTCGGGAAAGCCAGCATTTCAGCTTCTGTCATTTTTCCCTGCCCTCGGAAGTCTTCCAATCTTAATTCCTTTAATTGCCTTGTACTGAGCACATCGGGCATTTTGGTAGGAGTATTGAACCCAACATAGGAATTGAAACTTATTTTGGACTCTCCTTTCTTACCCCGTTTCGTCGTCACAAGAATTACTCCATTTGCAGCCTGTGCTCCATAGATAGCAGCAGCGGAACCATCTCTAAGTATTTCTACCGATTCAGCATCATTCATATTAAATTCTGCTCCCGGATTTTGAGGTACTCCATCAATGATCCAAAGCGGCCCCGAACTATTAAAAGAACCAACACCACGAAGTCGAATATCAGCAGTTGCGCCAGGTTCTCCACTCGATTTCGTAACGAGCATACCCGGAACTTTTCCTTGCAGAGCCGACTCAATACCAGCACTGGCCGTATTTTCCATGTCTTTTACCTTAACTGAAGAAATGGCTCCAGTAATATCACTTTTTTTCACCTTTCCGTAGCCGATCACAACAAAATCATCCAGCATCTGCGTTTCTTCAACCATCGTAATATTAATGGCTGTCTGATTGCCAACAACAACAGATTGTGATTTAAAGCCAACATAACTGAATGTTAGTTCTGTCTTCGAAGTAACCCGGATCGAATAATTACCATCCAAATTGGTAATCGAACCAACGGATGAACTCATGTTTGCATCATTTGCCTTGATAGAAACTCCTACCAACGGCTCTCCACTATCACTTTTTACATTTCCTGTTATGGTCTTTATTTGAGCAAATAAAAAAACCGGAGAAAATAAAAAAAGAAACAAAAGAATCTTTTTAGATGATAAGCTGTTTTCCATGTATATCTATAATTAGTTTTAATGATTGATATTAGAATCAAAAATTTCTATGGAACAAAAGTATCCTGTTTTTTTTCTTGTAGAACGACAAACTATGAAAAAATCCCAAACAAAACACGACTAAAACAGAGATAAAGCAATTATAAAGAACCCAAATGTCTAATATTCAATATTTTGCTCATTTACACACCACAGAAATAAACTTAAAGGCAATAAGTTATAATTGAAAAAAATTGTATTTTTGCAATGGTGATCTTAATATCATTATATCGTGAATGAAAGTAACCGGAGGAAATCACCGACACTACAATCCTCGTGCTATTTTAAATATCCAAAAGAAAATTTTATATCAACCATATTTTTATTTAATAACAGATACTAAAAGAACATGAAAAAGTTATTTTTTCTATTGAGTTGTTGTCTAATGGCAGGAACTATCCATTCGCTTGAATTACAATCACCTGATGGTAATTTGAAAATGCAATTCCAGATTTTAAAGAACGGGATTCCCGCTTATTCATTATCCTATAAAGGAAAAGATGTAATAAATCCCAGTAAACTCGGATTGGTTTTGCAAGGAGGGGATGATGTTGGATTTGGAACTGAAATAATAAAAAGTTCCGACCCTAAAACATCTTTGTATGATGGTTTCTCATTATTAGAAGTCAAAGAGGATAGTTTCGATGAAACATGGCAACCTGTTTGGGGAGAAACCAAATACATCCGTAATCACTATAACGAACTATCGGTATTATTAAAGCAATCTGAAACGAACAGAAACCTTTTGATACGCTTTCGGCTGTTCGACGATGGTCTGGGATTCAGATATGAGTTTCCAAACCAGAAAAACCTCATTTATTTTGTGATAAAAGAGGAGTTAACGGAATTTGCTATGACTGGCGATCATACTGCCTATTGGATTCCGGGAGATTATGATACGCAAGAATACGATTATACCGTCTCGAAACTTTCGGTAGTCAGAAAGTTAATGCCAAGTGCCAGGACCGGTAATGTTTCTGAAACTGAATTTTCTCCAACCGGAGTCCAGACTTCGTTACAACTAAAAACAGCCGATGGTATTTATATAAATTTGCACGAAGCTGCTCTTATAAATTATGGGTGTATGCATCTTGATCTGGATGACAAAAATTTCATTTTCCGTTCATGGATAAATCCCGATGCCAATGGATCAAAAGGAAACATGCAAGCACCTTGTAACACACCTTGGAGAACGATCATTGTAAGCGATGACGCCCGTGATATATTAGCATCAAATATCACATTAAATTTAAATGAGCCCTGTAAGATAGAGGATACTTCGTGGATAAAACCGATGAAATATGTAGGTGTCTGGTGGGAAATGATTACGGGAATGAAAGACTGGTCCTATACAAACGAATTGACAAGCGTACATCTTGGGGTAGATGACTTTACGAAAGTAAAACCCCATGGGAGGCATGGCGCTACAACCGAAAACGTGAAACGGCATATTGATTTTGCAGCAAAACACGGTTTTGACGGAGTATTGGTAGAAGGTTGGAACATCGGATGGGAAGATTGGTTTGGTTTTACAAAAGATTATGTATTCGACTTTCTAACGCCATATCCCGATTTCGATATTGAAGAAATTTATCAGTATGCCAAAAGCAAGGGGGTGAAAATGATTATGCACCATGAAACCTCTTCTTCCATCCGTAACTACGAACGGCATCTGGAAAAAGCTTATCAGCTGATGAATAAATATGAATATCCTGCCGTAAAAAGCGGATATGTAGGAGATATCATACCCAGAGGGGAATACCATTACAGCCAATGGATGAATAACCATTATCAGTATGCAATTGAAAAAGCAGCAGAATATAAAATTATGGTAAACGCACATGAGGCAGTCAGACCAACCGGAATCTGTCGTACCTGGCCAAACCTCATAGGAAACGAGGCGACAAGAGGAACAGAATATCAGGCATACGGAGGGAACAAAGCCAGCCATACTTCCATATTACCTTTTACCCGCGTTATCGGAGGTCCTATTGATTTCACTCCCGGTGTTTTCGAGATGGACATGGCTAAGTTGAATCCAAAGAACCCTTCTCATTGTAATTCAACTTTAGCGAACCAGTTGGCTCTTTATGTAACGATGAGCAGCCCCCTGCAAATGGCATGCGATTTACTTGAAAATTACGATCGCTTTCCTGATGCTTTTCAATTTATCAAAGACGTAGCGTTGGATTGGGATAAAAGTATCTATTTGGAAGCTGAACCGAACGAATACATAACAGTAGCGCGTAAAGCTAAGAATACAGACAATTGGTTTGTAGGTAATACTGCCGGCAATAACAAATTTACATCAAATATAATGTTTGATTTTCTTGATTCCGACAAGGTATATGTGGCCACAATCTATGCAGATGGTAAAGATGCAGATTACAAAACCAATCCCCAAGCATATACTATTAGAAAAGTTCTTGTGACAAATAAATCTAAATTGACGCAGGTATCAGTAGCAGGAGGAGGATATGCGATCAGCATAGTTCCGGTAACAGACAAATCCCAGTTGAAAGGATTGAGAAAATTATAAGAGCTATTTTTAATCAAATAGTAAAAGGTGCCCTGATCGGCACCTTTTTTAGTTTGTTTATAGGGGATCTTTATTCACAGGTATAATTATCAGATAGATAAAAAACACACGAGAAAACAAAGTCTATGATATTACAGTTTAATCCAGAATCCCTAAAAACAGAAATAGAAAAAGCCAGGATAATCGTTTCTGATTTCCTGGCTTTTCATTTTTACAACCAATATTTAACTATCAGTCAGATATGCGATCTCCTTATTTAAGTATGATTTTCTTGCTTACTCTTTCGTATGGAGTAGTAACTTCAAGAATATAGAGACCCCGTGGTAAATTTGATATATCAATTGAATTACCATCTACCATTTTCCGCTGCATAACTTTTCTACCATCAACTGATAATAATGAAACCGTATATTCGGCCATATTTGTATCAATATTAATGGTTGTTGTCGCCGGATTCGGGTAAATAGAGAAAATTGTATTATCATCACCTGCTTTCTCTTCTATGCCGGTCGGAGTCAGGCTTCTTATCATATAATGGATTACTTTAGCATATCCATTTTCTTCACCCAATAATTCATAAGTACCATCTGCATTCTTACGCGCATTTAAAGCATAAGTAATATCGGTCCAACCACTTGTTTTACCAACTTCCACTCCAGGAGATACTTCTCCTACAAAATCCTGAGTATCCCTGTTATAAACATTTATAACACCATTACGGGTAAGGAATACAAAGAAGTAGTCACCGGCAAAAGTCAAAGATTTAGCACTAAGGTCTTCATTTACCGTAGCAACCGGTATCAGCATTTCCTTATCATATTGCCATTGTTCAGAAGGCACATTGTTGATATTTGCAAGTTTTGCCTTTATATTTTTATATGTCAATAATGTAGATCCTGCACGTCCCCATACACTTGGATTCGGATTTGGATTGGCTTGAGTATAACAAGTAACATAGAGTTCATCACGTTCCGAATCATACATTACACGCCCAGCTTCAATTATATAACTCGGAAGCTTGTATGATACAGGATTTTCGTATTCCAAAATGCCTTTTTCATTTACACGCTTCACTTTAAACAATTTGAACTGAATATTGGTTGGAGCACTTACAGCATCGGTCATCCAAACATTCCCATCCTTATCAGGATACATAGAGAATGTATTTACAACTGTGGAGAAAGTATTGATTTCATCGTCTGTTTTCTGTCCGTCTCCATTCTTATCCTCCCAGTAGTATTCTTTCCGGATATCATTACATGGAATAGCAATATATCCGTGCTTTTCCTTGTCAAAACGATATACACCTAATATGCTTGAGTACATATTGGTCACGTACATGAAATCATGTCCATCTATCTTCCGATTGAATACCCCACAGATAATAGGTGACGGGAAATTACGGAAGTCATTTGGGAAAGTGAACGGGTCGAAGGATGATGCGACAAGCCTATCCAAACGGCCTCCAAGCTTAGAATAGTCCACTTCATGTATTTTATCCGGTGTAAAGAATATATTTTGATTATTCAAATCAAAATCGGCCGTAGTTGTAAATGAAAGACCTTCAAGTTTCCAGTTCAGCTCCTGTGTTTCTTCTTTATAAGAATACAATACAGCAGTTGAAGTTCCGGCAAACATATTGGATATATATATATTCCCATTTCCATCAACACCTACACCTGTAGGACCTGGGAAACGCATATGACCAACTTCTCCCTGCAAATATTCTCCACCTCCTTCACTTTGAGGTTTAGGAGATTTTACGAAAATACCTCCTTTTACTCCAAATGTAGAAGATTGAACAGGTGATGAGTAGATATCGGTATATATCAGCACATTCAGGTCTTTTCCTGAATTAGGCAGTAAAATGCGGTTTTTATAAGTGTCTACTGAGAATGATTTAGCCTCAACACCCTCAGGTATTGTTATTGTCGATTGGGCACGAATGGCTCCACTGGTCAGGCTTATTGCAACAATTCTTTTCATATCGGGTTGAAGCATCCATACATAGCCTTTATTGTCTGCAACGATATATCCCACACCACCTTCTGTAATCTGGAAGCCTCCGTTAGCAATAGCACTGGCACGCATGGTCGTTTTATCGTATATTTTCAGAGAGTCCGGTATATTCTGCGACGGAACTCCGGGCACAGCAACAATAAGGTCATTACCTCTGATTGCCAACCCTGCCAGATACTGATCTGCATGTGTAGCTATACGCATCAAATTTTCAGCAGGACCATATCCCGTAGAGAATCTGGACGAAATACCATCGCTTACTCTATAGCGAGCAACAAAATGCCATACAGCCTCTTTGGGCGGGAATCTTTGTAGCCCGTTGGTATTTTTACTTACACCACCATCTCCCGCATGACCACTAAAGCTCATCAACTGGTAAACATAACTGTTATCAAGAACCACAGCTTTACCCGAGTTACGCCCCCAGCTACCTGTTCCCGATTCAAAAGGAACGCTATGAACTGCTCCGTCTTTCCATAATCCAACATTTGTGCCGCCTTCATCCCAACCACAAATGCTTGCAACAATACCATCTTCACGAACGAAAATCGATTCCATACTGTGAGGGATATGGTTAGCCGGTTTTCCTCCATCGTTAGCAATCCATGACGTTTGATAATCAGAAAGATCTCCTGAAATTACCTCGCGATAAGTAGGTGTGAGAGTAACGTCAGCACCAGGTATAGTAATTGAAGTTGTTGCTTTTGTCTCATCGTTATTTTCAAAGATGACCGTACCGGTGGAAGTAACAACCCATTTATCGAAAACCTCACCATTTATTTCTTCCGGAGCTGAAATTTCCACAATAGCCCCTTCGTATGCTATACCTGTTCCAAGAGGTGACTTAATAGTTCCTGTACCGTCACTATCTTCTAATGTGACATTGTAAAATGGTATATACTTTCCACCATATGCTGATAGATTTCCCCAACCGGCATAAGAAGACAGAGATACCCCAGGCACGTAAATATTAAGCGATTCAGTCGTGTTTGTTCCCACCTGAATGAATGCATTTGCGCCACAAACAGGAGGTGTAATGGCACGGGAAATTATACATGTTACATTCCCACGGCGACAGAATGCAGCTGATCCGATATTTGTAAGCGTTGAGGGAAGGTCTATTTTCGTCAATGCTCCTGACCCGTCCGTAACATTCTCGCTGGCACTTAATCTAATTGCATTATCACCTATGATTTTTACACCTTCGGTAAATACAAATTTCTCAACACCGGAAGCTTCACCAAAAAAGCGGAAGTTATTGTCGAATGTTACAGATTCCACCAATGTCCCGTCAACGGTTACTTCGGTAATCGCCGGAGGACAATAAACGAGTTTATTAGTTGCAAGATCGACCAGCAGTCCCGAAGATGATGCGAAATGTATATTCCCTTCTGCAACTAAAATTTCCTTCAGAGCCGTTGAATACCTAAATGTGGCACCTAAATTCGAGAATGTTTCCAATGTAGATGGTAATACCAGGGTTTCCAGTATATGGTTATAGTAAAAAGACTGGTCCTGTATTTTGGTCACTTTTTCAGGTACGACATACTTCGCCCCGGGTTTTCCACAAGGATATTTTAACAACGTCCTTCCCCCATCTACAAATATAACCCCATCTACCGTTGTTATTACAGTGTTATCCGGAAATGCAAACCCGGTAACTCCCTGACAGTCATTAAAACGCCCTAACAAAGCAGGTGCACTTGTTAGTGAAGAAGGAAATGTCAGTACGCCCATTAATGCACTACTATTGAAAACACCACTTTCGATATTATTCAACTTTGCCGGGAATTTTATTGTTTCAATGGTCTTATTATTCGCAAATGCGTTACCTGTTAAAGTCGTTGTTTTTTCATCTGCCGACAAATCAAGCATTGTAAGGGATTCCATAGCATTCAGCATAGCAAAATCAGAAGATGACAAAGCAGCACCATCCGTGTTGTTTATTACAGTTAGTTTTGTAATAATGTTCATATCATGCGAACTGAGAGCACTTGCCAGATTAACTGATGCTGATAATGTTACTTCTACCTCTGAATTAGGAACTACCGTTTTATAGGTTGGTGTAAGCGTTACATCCGCAGCAGGCATAGTTATAGTGGTCAATGCAAGTGTCATATCATCATTTTCAAAACTAACCGTACCTGTTGAAACAACCACCCATTTATCGAAGGACTTTCCTTCAGGTGCTTCCGGTGCGGAAATAGTTACAGTTGCACCAGCATAGGCTATATCTGTACCGATAGATGATTGAATACCTCCCGTACCGTCATTATCTGTAAGGGTAATGTTATAAAATGCCTTATATACTCCACCATATGCCGATAGATTTCCCCAACCGGCATAAGAAGACAAGGAAGCTGCAGGAACATAAATGTTAAGCGGATCGGTATTGGATTTTCCTACATCATAGAATGCATTGCCTCCGCAAACAGGTGGCGTAACAGCACGGCAAACAATCTGGGTCACGTTTCCACGACGACAGAATGCATTACCACCGACTGTGGTAATTGTAGACGGAAGGTAGATTTCTGTTAATGCTCCCGAACCGTCTGTCAGATTTTCACTATTGTTAAGCCTTGCACCGTTATCCGCTATGGACAAGATACCTTCAGTAAAGACCATTTTTTGTACATCGGGCGAACCACCAAAGAAACGATAAGTAGGTGTCGTTTCAACTAAAGTCCCGTCAACGATCACTTCTGTAATTCTCGGAGGACAATAAATTAAACTTTTGGCTGCACGATCTACCAAGATTCCCGCCGAAGAAGCATACAACGTATTTCCTTCGGCTACATAAACAGCCTTAAAAGCCGTTGACTCCCTAAAGGTAGAATTTCCGACTATCTGTTGCATTGTTGCCGGAAGTGTAAGAATTTCCAAAATATGGTTATAGTAAAATGACTGATCCTGTATCTTTATTACTCCTTCGGGCACAACATATTCGGTATCCGGTTTTCCACAAGGATATTTTAACAACGTTGTTCCACCGTCTGTGAATACGACCCCATCTACGGCTGTCATAACTGTATTTTCAGGAAATTCAAAAGCTGTAATTCCCTGGCAGTCGTTGAAACGTCCTACCACAGAACCAGCGGCTGTCAACGATGGCGGGAAAGTTAGTACTCCTTTCAATGCGCTACTATTAAAAACAGCTACACCAACATTATTCAGATTAGAAGGAAATTTGATTGTTTCAATCGTTTTATTATTTTCAAAAGCCCTGTCTGTCAATGTCGTTGTCTTTTTATCCGCCGACAAATCCAAGTAAGTAAGAGCACTCATAGCATTCAGTGTTGCAAAATCTGTAGAAGATAAAGCAGCACCATCAGTGTTATTTATCACGGTCAGTTTCGTAATCGTATTTATATCTGTACCGAGGGAATTAAGAGCACTCGACAAGTTGACAGACGATGTCAGAGTAACTTCTTTTTCCACCTGGGCAAACACCGTTCCTGATATACAGAAAATGGTTACAACCAGAAAATACCTTTTAAGGAAAAAATTCAAGTTTTTCATATACATTTGAGTTTAAGAAATATTAATGAGTTCACAAATATAATAATATCGACGTTGTTTATCACGCCAGTTTCGTAATCGTATTTATATCTGCATTGAGAGAATTAAGAGCACTCGACAAGTTGACGATAATGTCAGAGTAACTTCTTTTTCCACCTAAGCAAACATCGCTCCTGATATGCAGAAGATGATTGCAATCAGAAAATACTTTTTTAATTAGAAAATTTAAGCTTTCCATAAAAGATTAATTATTATGTGTTTATAATGTATTAGGTAAATAAACAAAAGATTAAATTTAATGGATAATATTCAGTCCCTTAGTCCTTTTTATTTCTTTATAAATCGGATAGCTATATTGTTTATTTTCAATATATATACACCGTTCAGAAGATTAGAGACAGGTATTGCCTCGCCCATAAACTCTTTTTTTGTAATCACATTCCCTTGTATATCAAAAATAGTATAAATTCCATTAGTAATACCTGTCAGTTGTATATAGTCTACAGCCGGATTAGGATACAAGCCAATTATAACTCCTTCTGTATCATGGATACCAGTTCCTGCAAAATTTGCAACAATAACGACATCGCTGGCGGGCATAATAAATGTAGTGTTCTCACTTTTTTCATCAGCAAAAATAACACCTTCTGTTGTAGAAGACCAATTTATAAATTCTCCATACTTTGTATTTGCTATTATTGAAACGATTTCTCCTGCAAAGGCTTCCAGAGGAGCATCCCCCCTGGTAATGTCAATCATATACAATATATCATAAACAGCTTCTATTGTGACTTCGTCATCAACCATCGTAAAATAAGTTGTTGTAGCCTGTGGATTTCCGATAACGACATCTTCCCCTTGAATTATTTTCCATTCTTTAAAATATACGGTGGTTCCGTCTACCACTTTTGTGGCTCCCGTTTGAAGAGAAACTATTGTACCGAGGGCCGCAACTCCGCTGGTAGATATTGTTGCGCCGTTGATTGTGTACGGTTTCGGTTCTTCAAAAACAGCTGTGATAGTTACGTTATTATCCGGCATTTTGAAGTATGTCACCGGGGCACTTTCGTTTACAAAGACTGCACCTGTAGCCGACTCCCAGTGGGAAAATGATTTTCCGTCAGGAGCATCATCTGCAACAATCTTTATTGAATATCCAGCTGCAGAATAATTCTGAATAGCAGTACCACCTGATACAGAAATTTCCCCATATGTAACAATCTGACTACTAGTAAAGCTTCCTCCGCCACCTTCGGGGTAATATTCATTCACAAATTGGCTGGTGAGATAAGTTGCATGTGCACTTGCCGGCACAGCAAACTTAACACTATTACCATTTGACTCCCTAAAAGTCGAGTTTCCTGTCAACCTCGGGGGAGTGGTTGCCTTACAAACAAATTGCTGAATAGTAGAGCCAAGGCTATTAAAGGCCTCTCCGTCTATCGTTTCTATAGTAGAAGGTAATTCAATATATTCTATTGGTATTTTTATATCCAAAGTGGCTTGTCTGAAAGCTCTGTAACCAACATGTTTAAATCCTTCTGTAAAAACAACCCGCTTCAAGCTTGATGCATAGGAAAAAAAACTCATCGGTACACTTTCGACAAGACTCCCATCAACAACCAATGATTCGGTATCATTAGCCGGAGGAAAATACATAAACTCTTTGGTTGCTACATTTACTAATATCCCTTCGATTGAGGCAAAATTTGGATTTCCCACTTTCACCTCAATTCTTTTTAATCCTGTCACACGTTCGAAAATCAAATCAGTAGTAGCGCCAAATCCATTTAAAGATTCAGGAAGAAGTAACTCTTCTAACTGATGGTTATAAGAAAAAGCCTGTTCCCCTATAGTTGTAACACCATCAGGTACAACATAAGATGCTACTGTTTTTCCACAAGGATATTTTAGTAAAAGTGTTCCTCCTTGTGCATAAGCAACTCCTTCGTGAGAAGATAAATTCGGATTATCGGGAAATTCAAAAGCAGTAATTCCCTGACAATTGGTAAACCTGCCGACAAGAGCCTCCTGGCTTATCAGAGTCTTTGGAAAAGAGACAACTCCCTTCAATGCACTATTATTGAAGGCTCCTGTCCCAATCTCCTTCATATTCGCCGGAAACTTTATCGTTTCAAGAGTTGTATTACCAGCAAAAGCATTGGGCATAATAATTTCCGTATTAAGGTCTCCGGAGAAATCGAGTTCTTTCAAGTTCGGCATTGCAGACAACGTAGCAAAATCGATCTCATTCAAGATTGCCCCATTAGATGTGGTAATTACCAGTCGTTCGGTATTTGCTTTTTGCTCCTCGGTAAGCAATGACGATAATGTGCCCGACTGAGATACATTTAAATCTAAGGAAAACATCGGTATTCCCGGAATAATCATTAGTACAATCATCAACAAATGTTGTTCAAGAGTAGAAATTTTATTTTTCATGTACATTTAAGTTTAAATAAGATTAATAGATTCACAAATATAGTGACACCGTGAATCAGAGGAGATGTCAAAACGAGTAGAAAACAGAAACAAAAAGAGTTCAAACTTTGCACAGAAGCCTAATAATGTGTAATTAACAAATAAAGAGCAGTACAACAAGAAAGATAAGAGACCCGGATAGGAATATCCAGTATGTATTCATCCGAAATAAGAAAAGGATGGAGAGAAAAGTCTAAATAAATGATCGAATAAAAGCAGACTAGGCTCCTTTTTATTCAAGACCTGTCTGCTTTCAAAACAACTGGAAGGTTAGTCAACTACTACAACAGTAGTTAATAGTTTACCCCCGGTAACTCCCGAGATATCCATTAAAAAAACGTTCCTATTCCTCATCAATGAAGTATCTGATTCAATTTTCCCCAAAAAGACTATTTAATCATTTTCGTATTGGATAAATGCAAAAACTAAATGATACAGGTCTGGCAAAAAGAATATATTTTTCCAAAGGAGGAGGACCACAACTCCGGTTTCCTATGGGATAAGTTTTATAATCAATATTCCATATAACATTATCTGTATATTTCAGCTGATTTTCATTTTCAGCCTGCGACAAATTTTCAAGTGAGTAGTGCATCACGCTTGTCTCAATATAAGGTTTGCCTTCAGCAATAAGTCCTATCCCGTTATCATCTGATAGGGAAGCCCATAAACAACGATATTTATTTCCATTTTCTTGTGGATAAGTATGATGTGTAAATTGTTCATCCACAGATCCGGAAAAGATACCTAAACGCGCACCGGAATGCCTGTCATTATAAGAATCGAAAGGACCGTATCCATACCATGAAAAGTTTTCATGGCCCTCTTTTACTTTCATTGTATATCCTACGCGTGGAAAACTTACAATATTTCCATAAGGTCGGAGTTCTGTATCTACCTGAATTTTTCCGGATGGATAGACTGTATAAGTAGTTGTATAATCCACATACTTTTTATTTCCTGTTTTCTGAGCCCGATAGCTCGTCATGATAATAATCGAGCCATCCTTACCCTGCATTTGCTTAAATGATTTCAATGTATGCTGAAGACAATCTAATCCGGCCTCTACCCACTGGCGGGAAATCTCATTTCCTTCCGGATTATAGCCTCCGTCGTTTTGTGTAGGGGCACGCCACAAGTTAAGTTGCGGACCTTTCTGAAGGAATTCCTTCCCTTCAATCAACCAATTCTGTAAAAGGCCGGACTTTCGATTAAATGTCACATCAAGATTATCGTTATAAATTCTTATTTCGTTTTCTTTTTTTTGAACATTCAATTTACTATTTTCACCCTCACCACCATTGGTTAGTTCCATATTGGCCTCTTGCAATATGAATTGTTCAAATGCAATTTCAAATCCTTTCGAAGCCCACACCGTATTTTCTTTGAGATAAGCATTCACCTCTAATACAACTTCACCTTTTAAGTCAGAATAATCAACATTAATCTTCGTCTTAGAAACTGATTGCGGAAGAGCGTCCAGATCTCTCAATATTCCTTCTTTTATAATCCTACCATTATTCATCAGCTTCCACGAAAAATCGAAAGACGACAGCGGGAGGTAATTATACTCGTTTTTAACAAATAATTCGTTATTCTTCAATTCGAAATTTATCTGTTGATATATCTTCTTACATTCATATAAAGCAGATTTCGGTTTCCTGTCAACAAAAATTAGTCCATTCGTACCATTTATCGAAGAAAAATATTCTTTACCGGTGAGACTATCTTTCCGGATAAGACTTTGGTCTACCCAGTCCCAGATATAGCCTCCAATCAGCCGGGGATATTTTTTTACAGCATTCCAGTATTCCTGATGATTGCCTAAAGCATTTCCTTTCGCATGTGCATATTCGCACATCATAACCGGACGTGTTTCTCCCTCTTGTGTAGCCAGTCTGATTATACCTTCTACCGAAGGGTACATCGTACTTACAACATCAACGGCAGGAGGTTCCGGTGGATTAACCGCAGGACGATTCGTTTTCATAAAATCGAGTCCATAGCCATACTGACGTGATCCACCGTTATGCAGATAAGCCTCAAAATGTATCAGGCGTGTGGGATCGTAATCTTTCACCCATGATGCCCGTGCAGCATTGTTATATCCAACCCCTGATTCATTTCCCAATGACCAGAAAATGATAGAAGGATGATTTTTATCTCTCTTCACCATACCAGTCACACGTTCCAATTGAGCAAAAAGCCAGACCTCATTATTCGATAGTTCCGCATCTGCACCACATGTTTCAACATTTGCCTCATCCATTACATAAATGCCATATTTATCGCAAAGGTCATAAAATGCAGGATCGGTAGGATAATGGGAAGTACGTACTGAATTGAATCCAAACTGCTTCATTAGTTGTACATCCTCTACCATTCTTTCGTAAGGAATTGTTTTTCCATACCAGGCATCATGTTCATGCCTGTTCACCCCATATACATATTCCCGTCTACCATTAACATATAATTCCCCGTTTTTAACCTCCACATTACGAAATCCGATACGGGAACTTCTTGCTTCTACGGTATTGCCTTTGCTGTCTTTCAAGGTCAGAACTATTGTATATAAGTTAGGTGTTTCGGACGACCAAAGCAGTGGAGCTTTAACGTCAGCTTCCAGATATTTGGACAATACATAATTTTTCTGATATTTTTCATCCCTGATGGTTTGTGCTGGTATAGACATATGCACATTCGGATCAGGAGTTCCATCCGAAGTATACAATCTGGCCTCAAGTGACCAGCCTGATATATCGATATTTTTCCCGGAAATAAAAGGACGTATCCGCAATTTAGCGTCTTTATAATTTTTATCTAAATCAGTTATTACCGCAAAGTCCTGAATGAAAACATCCGGTCGCGTTTCCAAATAAACATTCCGGCAAATACCATGAAAGCGCCATTGATCCTGGTCTTCCAGATAAGAACCGTCGCTCCATCTTAATATCTGAACAGCTAATTGATTTTCTCCTTTTTTCAGATAAGAACTTATATTAAAAACTGCGGGTAAAGTACCGCCATCTTCGTTGTATCCAACTTTTTCCCCATTGATATACAGATAAAATGCTCCTCTCACTCCGGAGAAGTGGACTAATACGTCTTGCCCATTCCAATCGGCAGGTACTGTAAACGATTTTCGATACAACCCGATATGATTATCTTTCCGAGGTACAAAAGGCGGATTAATGGGGCGGAAATCATACCCCTGTCCACAGTAGACCTGTTCACCATATCCCAGCATTTCCCAAGTGGAAGGAACAGGGATATTATCCCATGAAGACTCGTCAAAACCTATTTTCATAAAATCGGCAGGAAGATTCTTCCAGTCTGTTATAAACTTAAATTTCCACTGTCCATTCAGCGATTTATAACGAGAAGATGTATTTACGTTTACCTGCAATGCTTCGTCTTCCGAAGGGAACGAAATGGACGTCACACCATAAGGCTCTCTATTAATGCTGTTTATCAGGGGATTCTCGAATTCGCTCAGTCCAAATCCTATCATATGAGTATCATAAGCCGGACTTCCGTTGGGCGGAAGCGGCAATTCCTGTTCTTGTGAGAATGCACAGGAAAAGACACCGGCTAATAATATCGTTATTATCTGCTTTCTCATTTTTACTGTAAAACGTTTTGGATAAATAATTTATTTTTCAACTCCAAATTCCACTTCATTCGCCCAATGTTCTTTCCAATCAGGATGAAATGCTCTCGAGTTTATTTTTGACACACTACGCTCTTTGGCTATTTCCATACAAGCCGCGCCAGCTGTGTCGTTATTGATGCGTGCCGAGAATTTTATTTTTTCTCCTTTGGCAATTGCATTTTTCACATCCGGTAATTCCGACCAGGGTATCGCACACTCATAATAGAGTGTATTACCCTCACGGAGAACGATCAACTTACCATCTTTCACAGCTCCATCGTAGGGCGATTTGGGTTGACGTGGATAAAAATGTTTCCGAGGCATGCCGGGAGTAAGCATTCTCCATATTTCATATCCTCCACCATATTCGGGAGCTACCGTATTGAGGGCGTATTCATAATCAGTACATTTATATCCGATATAGCGAGGCATGGTTCCCTTGGGGTACGCTTCCATTCCATCTTCTCCGATAGGTATCACATTGAATGCGATGAGGATGTTATCTGTCGAAATGCCATTTACACCATCGGGCAACACCGGTCTTTTTCTATATGTAAACCGGCGAACATTTTCAGGCCATACCAAAGGTACTAAGTCATCCTGAGAAACAATATCACATGCTATATCCGACGGTAATGACGAGTCTGAACCGACCAGATAATAACCGGTTTTTCCATATTTACCAATCCAACTTCCAACCGTATCAAAATCTTTGCCTATTAGGATTACGGATGATTCTGTTCTGGCTGTATTTACCTTATTGTCCGATGAATCGAAGAAAACTCCTGCCAGTTTGGCCGTATACCACCATCCATAAGCAGAACAACGCACACGCACATTACCCGACAAATCGAGTGTCAGATATGCACCGTTCCAAAGTTTATCTATTTTTGTAGTCAATAGCTCTTTACCGCTATCTTTGTCGTAAACAGTTACAGATACTCCGTTTTGGTGGATATTCGGGAAATAGAAAGAGGTACGGGTATATCTGTCTTTAGGTAAATCGAGATCCATACCAATGGATTGGGTAGTAGATGTATTTTCTATATAATTCATTACACGCCCTTCTCCCGATGGCAACTGTAATGCACTTTGGTTGGATTCGGACGCTTGCGTGGTAACCATAGTCGATTTCATTGCATATATAGTTTGCATATAGGCCGTATCAGGATAAAAATACTCGTTGTCATCACGAGTTTCAAAACGTATTGTCCCTTTATGCGGAGTATTGTCTGCTACCTTTGCTGCGAAGTAGAAATATTTATCATCACAGGCCATATATGTCTGGGCAAATCCTTCGGCGTTCAAATCAAATTGCTGATACGGATGCCATGCTGCTTCGGTAAGGGAGATACTGGCTTTCGACGTCTCTATGGTCTGAGGAATAACTCCCGACCAATCGTCTAATTTTCCGTCTACAGTAATACTTCTTTTTGCAATCAAATTTACATGCATATCTTCCCAATGTACTGCAAAGCCATCTTTACCGGCATCGAAACGTACCTCCAACGGGTACTTATTTCCTATATTGGCTTCTCCTTCAACGACTTTTACTTTTACTGTTTTAGTTTCATGTGCCTTAAAAGAAAGAGCCTCGGGATAAGAAACTTTCAGACTACCAATGCTTAGCTGTAACACTCCCTTTACAGGGCGATTGAGGATATTGGTTAACTGTAAATCCATTTCGGGATTTTCGGCAATGGGACTTGTAAAATCCTTCGGTATGATTTCCAAAGGCTCATAACCTTCGATTCTTGAATTTTTAATAGCTGCAATTAGTTTATCAAAAGAACCTTTCTTCCCATTTACTCGAAGGTAGTAGCCTTGATAATTAAGCGGTACCTCATATATACCCTTGTACGGAGCTATTTTATTTCCATAAAAATCATACAATAAAAATGCCGGATCAGCTTTTATTATCATCTTTCCATCAGTAATAGGATAATAGGTATTCAGCTCCTTTTCTATAGCCTTATATTTTTCGCTATCGTGTGACAAGGTTTTAAGCTGTCGTTTCCACTCCACCCTTTTCCCAATATTTGTCAGACTTCGAACATTACGGAAAAGGACATGTTCGGGACCAAATGCATCACCCAAATCTCCGGTTATAACAACAGTTCCATCTTCCTTATTATCGTCATAACCATCAAACACCATCACCCACGGTAATCCGTTCTTAAAGAGTATTTCCCTAAATTCACGTTCACCGATAAGACTTTGTACAGCACCCATAGCAGCAGCAGTAGACCATGTATTGTGTAACTTCGGGATGGTTTCCGTACCCATTTCTGTACGAATGGTCGTGGTACGAGCCGAACGACTTGGTTCGCCCGAATACATATAACCACCGAAAATACCCATCGAACGATCGTATCCACTCGAACGATTGGTGGCAACCACTAATCCTATACGATCGTCGGTATTTCCTACCCAACTTTCCGTATCCCATATTTTCACACGTCCTTTATAATCTTTCCTGCTGTTCCATTCAGGATATAACACCGGGGCCTCTATTCCCTGGTAATGAATAGAGAGAAAATCAAATATAGGCAGTATATCCATAGTACCATCAGCAAAGAACTTATCCAAAGCATTCGAATTAGAATCTCCGCCTCCGACCAGCACATCGATGCCTTCTTTCCGGGCATCTATTACGCCCTCTGCCATTTTCCTATATTTCTCGTTATAACGTATCATATCGGCTTGCCAACCCGAGATAGACGCTCCTTCCCATGGTTCATTCCACAGGCAAACGGCAGTCACAGGTCCTTTTGGCCAACCGAATTTCAGGCAGATCTCTTTTACATATCTTTTAAAATCTTCATCCAGATCGGGCATCCATGCAAGGTCTTGTTTGGTCCGTAAGAAGTGTCCGTTCTCGTCAAGATGAGGACGTGTAGTTCCTAATGGTATAGATGTTGCAGTACGTCCTTCGCCAAACATCAGCATAACAGTGATATTATTATCCATATACTTTTGCATTTCGCTGGTGAAATCCTGCATATATTTCTGATACTCGGGATCCGTTGTCGGTATAAACGGAATAGCATGACGTATGGACTGCACCCCCACCCGACTGAGAAAATCAACACCTAAATCGTCTAACGACTGTTTCGGATATTGCATTTTTACCGGAGATGGTTTTATACTATAAGCAAAACTCGTTCCCAATCTCCTACCATTTTCCCCTAAGTCAAAAACCACGGCATAACCTCCGTAATCTTTGATATCATCTACCGACACCGATACATTCGTATATCCATTGGGAGAAATTGAAATATGAACCGGAACGATCTTTTCATAATCAAGTTTTACTATCTTCGGCAACCAGATATCATTGGGAATACCTTTTGTTCCATACCTGATAATATGTATACGGGCATCCGTATCTATCACTTTCTGTGTATTATTTACGAGTTGAAATTTAAAATCGATGTTATCCCCAGGCCAAAACACATTTGCCGGAGCCGTTGATTCTATTAGGGTGACATCGAAATCATAATGGCGTAAGTTATTTTCTACACCCATTACTTCTTCATATCCAAGCCAATCCTGGGGTGCTTTCATTTGAGCAAAAGATTCAGCACCGTAAAAAAAGAAAAGGATTGAAAATGAGACTATCCACTTCTGTAAAATATTGACATTCAATTTCATAGTATTTTAATTCTTATTTCTTATCGGAATCTATCATTCGTTGAACTTCTATCCCAGCAAATATTACGGCAAAAGATCCATGTGTATCATCGTCATAAAACGGACGGTTTACATAATATTCCACATCTTCGGTACACATCGTTCCTACACAGATTTTATGTACAGTGCCATCATTTTCTATTTCCGATGCTATCGCCTCCCAACCTTTCAGAACAACAGGCATATATGTTTTCTTATCCAACCATCCATATCTTACCCCACGTGCCATAGCCATTGTAAAAATAGCTGTCCCCGACACTTCAGAAGGAGAATCGCTTCTGTCTATAACATTATGCCAAAAGCCCAAATTATCCTGATACTTAACTAACTCTTTTACAAATGTAATATATTGATTAAGTATCTGTTTATACTTTGGGTGTTTTTTAGGCAAATACATCAGTACATCCGACATTGCCCATATGGCCCAACCGTTTGCCCTCGACCAATGAGGAAGTTTTATTTCAGGACGTGATGTATAATTGGCATGCATATATAGTTTTGCATCCTTATCCCAAACATGCTTAGTAAAGTCAATGATCTGACTTGCGGCATCGTCAAAAAACACTTTCTGTAATTCGGACGAATCAGCATATAATCCGGCCTGTATCAAAAAAGGAATCCCCATAAACATATCGTCTACCCAGACTGTATATTCTTCAGGAGTTGTGCGGGTGTAATTGGTCATACCCTCACTTCTTATCTGACCGAAACGTGCATACTCGATCATTTTGTCTATAAACGTTTTATAGATTTCCCGATTTTTAAAATCTGATTCGTTTCGAAGACGGTATATGAGAGGCAAAGAGGGTGCTAATGTAAAATCAAGTAATGTTGAACCGATAACCAGCGAATTGGCTGAATTGAAATATGCTTTTAAGTTATTTACCTGATAATCGACAAAAGGTAATCCCTCCATCTGGTAATCACAAAAGTTAACAGCCCATTGATTGTATTTATCATCATGGGTTAGCTCGGTCAACTGCTGCATCGCCCAGGCAACACCGCCATTATGATAGTTCCATTGATAGGTTGTCCCCCAAGGTGCAGGATCAATCATTTTTCCCAATACTTCTACCTTGGGAATTGTCCATGTAACAGCCCCATCAAGTCCGGCATACATATGTCCGAAAATAAACTCTTCTTCCGGTTCGTATACATTATTAATATCAGGAGCAAAAGGACCAATCACCAACCAATTGGTGAGACCGGATACTTTTTCATCTATATTCTTCACATTTTTCAATCCTATTTCAGGATATTGCGGACTCACACTAAATACTGCATCTTTCTCGCTCGGCGGCTGTATAAATACGCACCACTCTTCTCCACCGAACGACTCGGATTTTATCAGGATATCATTATTTCCTTTTTTCAGAGGCAAATTAAATGAAAACGACATTTCAAGACTTCTCTCTTCTTTTACTATCGCTACGTCACGTTTACCGTATTTTTCATATACAAGATTTCCGTTACACCATATTTTACAAGCATCGTTGTGTTCTATTTGCACACATATAGTTGTATCTTTTGGGAAAGACATTTGCGTATAAGCATATCCTACCGCTCCGTATCCTTGTCCAAAGGTTCGCCCAAAATCGACAAATTTGAGGTAATTGAATTTGTCGGACTGACAAAACAAATCCAGTTTGTATGCGAAAGGAGTTTCTCTTATAAGTTTGTCGCCAATTTTCCGAACGGTAACGACCGGAGATTCTTTAAACTGCTGAGAGATTGCTTTTACAGGAAAAAAAAGACTCAGTACAAGAAAGTAAATCCACATTTTGTTTTTCTTCATATGGTAGTAGAATATTAATTTAAATAATTCAAGATAACTAATACATCTGTTAGGTTATTTGCAAAAGTAATTGCCCTGCGTCATTGCAAAACCTTCTAAATACCCATAAAATGAAGATAAAGTACAAACAAAATACGAACAAAAACATATTGAATTAAAAATCAATATCTTACAAACAAAAAAAGGAGATCATAATTAAATGACCTCCTTTTATAAGTATATTTATTAATATGCTATTTTAAGTTATTGCAGTTAATGAAGCTCTTCATTAAAATTTTCTTCATACACTAATTCCCCATCAGGCTTGGATATTTTTACCCAGTCGACGGCCCCACAACCTTTAAATCGTAGAATAAGCTCATTAGCAAATCCGAGCAAGTTGTTATACCCCATATTGAGCACAGCCTTTCCGTCTACATAGAATGTTGTTTTTTTATCAATTACCTTTATCTTCATTACGTGCCACTGCGAAGGATTAAAATCGAATTGCTGCAAACTATACTGATCTCCCTTGATTTCGTTCTCTCCACTGACAAACTTAATATAAGCATAACAATTTTCGTTCATAGCAAAACCATGTACTCCAGTATCCGAACTTATGTACATCATAATATCACCACAAGGTATTGCGTATTCCTTTGCAGAATTACGAACTTTTGCCTCAAAAATAAAATTGTCGCCATTCACCAAATTTTCCTTATAAAATATATAGCTGACAAATATATGGTTAGATTGAGCATCTAACGGAATGCTATCAAATGGTAGACTAACATAACCATCATCGTTTAGTGCCTGGCTAATAGGGAAAGTTTTATATATATTTTTTCGTTCCTCCCTTACGGATACAGACCATCCTGATTTACGGCTTTGCAATAAAATCTTTCTTATCTCTTTATCTTTATACTTTAAATAACAAAAACTTTCTCCTTCATAAATATAAGTTGTATTCACTGAATGTGAACCTTTTAACAGCTTCCTTTCCAATATATCACCGTTAGCTTCTTTATATACAATCGTTATTTCATCGAAAACCGGAGAAGGAATATCGTATGAAAACGTTACTGTTAAAGGCGATGTCCCTCTGACCCGTGATACTGAAAACTCGATCTTTGAAATCAAATAATCGATATATATATCCTTTAATTTATATTTATAAAGGAAATACCCGGCGATAATAATCATAAAAAACAACACCATATAAAAATAACGCTTATTCCGTCTCTTTATATGGTTGGATATTCCTTTTGAATATTGACCGATTCTATTTTTCCCGGATGCAGTTTGTTCTTTTTCAAGGTTTTCGGTATCTTGTTCCTCATCATTTTCTTCCGGTATGAGATCAACCGCCTCTTGCTTTGTTTTTTTCATAACAAAGTCCGTATATCCTTTATATCCGAGGAAAATACAAAGTGCTTCTTTGGTTGCTAACTGCGGATTGCTCGTTCGTTGCTGGAAAAATCGCTTTAAGGTATTGGCATTTACGTTTATTCGGGTAACTTCAAGAAGCATGTTCTCCAATGTCTTGAATTGATTAAGATTCCATGTATCAGAATGTCCCCAAGATTTTAACCGAATATTATATTCCTCGATTATTTCCTTTACATACCCTTGTCCCTTTACTTCGTTCATACTATTAGAAATCTTATTTTTTTCAAAGATAATTGTTTTTCGAGTTCCAAGCAACAAACAAGCCAAATAAATGCTGTTACATCTATTTCATTAAATTACAAACCGCCCCGGAATTTATTATTCATTCAACAGCGTATTTAACTGCTTATAAGCTTCGCCGATATTTTCTTCAAACGATTGGATATGTTCATAAAACTTCTCAGGTTCATATTGTATAATCAAATTGGTAGATTCACAGAGACCTATAATATCCGTCGTTTCCCAACGTGCATTTTTGTATTTCATCTTTGTCACTAACTTCCCGCATTCCCTGAATTGTTTGACAAATCCTCTATTTACATCTGTTTCCTTCTGTTTATTATAATAAACACTGACACATTGCACATTATTACAATTGGTTAGGGGAAGATAAATTTCCACAGATAAGTCTTTACCAATATAAGCCCAGGTATTTTCCTGAGGACTCAATGAGTAATTGATTTCATGCCCATTGACTAATATTTTTTCGGGTATCTCCACTCCATAAAGTTTGATCGTGTATTTCTTATTTGCAGGCATACCTTTATATTCACCTTGGCGCGGATAAACGGTGAGGGTCTGGATTCTGTCATTATACGTAGACCTTACTTCTGTTTTAGAAAATGATTTATCGTAATCTTTGCTATCGCCTGCATCTTCATAGATAAAACATTCGTCATTAGAATGGGCAAAAACTCCAAGCATCATATTTTCCGGCTCAACCGATAAATTTTTAGCACCCATATACATCGGAATAATAGCTCCGGCTTTGATATAAATAGGATATTCCTCTATTGTGAACTCACGGGAAACCTCTTGCCCACCTGAAAGCATTGTTCCGGTATGCCATTCGAACCAGTTATCACCCTCCGGTAACCAAACCTTTACAGTAGATTTACCGTCAATCATAGCTTCACCTATAGGAGCTACTAAAATATCATCACCAAACATATACTGAGTCTTATACCGATACGAATTTTCATGACGGGGATAATCGTAATACATCGGACGACACAAAGATATGCCTTCGTCATAGTTTTTTCTCGCCATCGTATAAATATAGGGCACCAGCTGATACCTTAAATGAATACTGGCCAATAATGCATCGGAATATTCACCTCTGAAGTTCCATAATTCCTTATTAAGAACAGAATTCTTCGTAGAATGTGTTCTAAAAATAGGACTCAAAGCACCATATTGCATCCAGCGGGTAAAAAGTTCCGGTTCCAGGTAGTTGTTCCCTGCTGTTTTATGATCGTTGTCCGTTCTGAATGTATGCCCACCTATATCATGACTCCAATAACCATACAATACATTTGATGCCGAATTTGTGAAATAGGGTTGATAAGTTAACGATTTCCAAGAAATGATAGCATCTCCCGAAAATCCGATCTGATAACGGTGATTGCCCAATCCGCCCCACCGATGATATATCAGCGGACGTTTTTCGGAGTTTCGTTCCATATTCGAGAAAAACACATAATTAATCCACCACGTATTATTCAATGTCTTTATTTTCTTATCATAGATCCACTGCTGCCAGTCGATCCACCAGAAATCAACGCCTTCCTTTTCCATTGGATGCAACACTACATCAAACAAGGTTTTCATAAATTCCTTATTTGAACCTTCGAAAGGAATATTTCTATTTAGCGAAATATCAAATTTCATCTTTTTTGCAAAATCTTTATATGGGGCCTCGTAAGGAGCAATCCCGGATGCAGGATGAAGATTCAAAGTTGTTTGCAAGTTCTTACTTTTTACCCATGATAAAAACTTATCAGGATTGGGAAATAATCGTTTGTTCCATGTCCATCCGGTCCAATGTGCCCTTTCCCCAAACTCATCTTTAGGAGCAATATAAAGACTATCCGTATAATGCCAATTCATATCAACTACCAACACATCCAAAGGGATGTCATATTTCTCAAAATTATGAACCAATTCTCTCAGTTCATTATCAGAGTAACTCCAAAAACGAGACCACCAATACCCAAAAGCATAACGGGGAGGAAGTGGTACTTTACCTGCAATAAGGCTATAATCGTACAAAACAGATTTATAATTTTTCCCATATCCAAAAAAATACCAATCCTGGCTGTTCTTTTGTTCTCGTTCTTTTACCCATGCCCAATCGCTATCATCAAACAAAAGTGATTGCGAATCATCAATAATAGTCCAGCCATCAGTCGCCAGCAAACCATCTTCCAGTTGCAGTTTATTACTGCCTTCCGGCGAATGAATATGGGTTTCACCATCATGAGCATCCAAAGTACGCGAAGTCCCTTTCAAATTATTTTTTTGCTTCATTCCCGGCCTCCATAAGAAGGTATCAATCTTATCCAGGTATTTTATCTGCAAATTTTTATCTGTAAATTTTCCAGAATTGATTTTATATTTCAACTCCAGTTTGTCTGTCGTGATGATAAGCCATCCACCTTTTTCTTTTTTAGTGTATTGCGGTACTGGCAGATTCCGGTTTATAAAAATAAAAGAAGCATCATCGTTAAAATGAGACAAACTATCCCACTCCATTCGGATGGTACCCGATGTTAGTATAGTAAAACGAACTTCATTGGAGATAACAATGGCATCGGGTGCAGCAAAACCAACATGTTTTGCGTGTGTAACATTTACTAATAGTATTAAAAATAATACCAAAATCAATTTGACTCCAAAAGACTTACTCATAATTTATTATTTATTGTGATTGATACTTAACAGACTGGCTTATTCTTTTCTTCATCTGAAAAAGAGTTTTTTTTATCATAGTATAACTGGATTTGTCCAATCCTTATCTAAACATGGTATTTATATTTTTATCGTGCCTACCTTATAAGTTAGGCACGATAGCAAAGTCAGCCAAGCATCTTTTATATGAAAGATCAGCGCAAATATATGTTTTTTTTTCATGCAAAAAATGTCAAACGACATAATTTTACAAGGCCGATTAATTCGTCCACCACATATAACACACTGTTATTCAGATTTATAAATTTATTGTTCACATTTTGCCTCCTTTTTGTATATACTTTATATTTGTTTTATTTAAGTCGAAAAACAATTAAACACCTAAATTTGTAACAAATTCAATTTTTCAGCATATCTTTTAATAATATAATACCGATGAAACACTTCTTTTCTATTGTTACTTTTATATTGATACTTATATCGGCCCATGCCTCCAGTGGCAATACCCTCTTATTTAAAGAGGGTAAAGCAACAATCATAGTCGAAGACCATCTGTCTCATCCTCTGTATTGGTGGCCAACGACCTTGTTGACCTATGAAATTATTCTTGATAGCCGCATTTCCCAAACGGAACTGGTGTTAATCAACGAGGAAACCAACAATCGAATTCCTTTTCAATTATCGGATATCGAAACACTTGAATCAGGAAACATAAAAGCCCGGCTACATTTTATGACCGACTTGCCCTCCGGGAAAAAATATGTATTCACACTACAAAAAGGAATACCTCAAACTACCAACAACATAAATATTGAGAAAAAAAGAAATTACTATCAGGTTACCACGAATAAGTTCTCTGTAATGATACCGGCTTCACAAAATGGAGCAAATATATCTGGTCCGGTTTATAGCATATCTAAAGATAAGCAAGAATGGATCGGAAGATCGTTTTTCAATATCAAGCAACACTCGGATATAAAACTCGAGACAAAAATAATTTCATCCGGCGATTTGTTTGCTGAGTTTGAACTTCAGTACACATTTTCTTCGGGCGAAAAGTACAAAGCGTATGTAAAATGTGTGCATAACTACGACTTCATAGAACTAAAAGAAGAAATGAGCGGTTTCTCCGAAACGAATCATTACTCGTTCAATATGGAGTGGAGTAATTTTTCACCTGCCCATCGGCAAGCTCCTAACCATCCTTATGGTGGTCCCAAAGTAAATGCACTGGGATTTGAGAGATATGACTGGGAAAAAATCGACCTGACCAGGCTAAACTCACACCATGGAATTACAGAATCAGTATCCAATGATGGAAAAATACCATTTGAAGTAGGGATTTTCGGAAACTGGCCTGCCGAAACCAACGTCACATCATCCGTATTCTGGGACGAAAAAGACAACCAATCCGTCGGACTATTCGTAAAAGACCTGGAAGGTTGGAACAGCTACAAATATCCGATATGGATAGATACACAGGAATTAAGCATAAAATTATACTACAACAATTCTTTATTAAAATGGTCTTACCCATTGATTAACGGAACACGTACTTCTGCTTTGAGTTTTTATCCGCACCAAAAGGATATCGATCATATGAATAATCTGGAAAAACTTACACAACCAGTATCAAATCCCGACGGGACACATTATAAAGTTGCAATAGGGCAGCAATCTTATAACTCATTCCTACAAAATAGATATAGTACATTAGATCTGAACGTAGTAAAAAACTGGTGTTTGACTTATCCGGATTCACTTCCTGTACAAAAAGTCATTTTTGAAAATGATAAGAACATGACACCTAAAGAATTCGAGCAACGATTTTTCTATGGACATTTTTCGAACGAATTGGCAATGAGTGGACCTTGTCAGAATAGTGGATATGGACCTACATCTTCACGTCTGTTTTATGAGGAATATGTGTGTATGATGAATACACTTATGCCACAAATGAGCCAAGACCAAAGGAAACGAATGATCGCCATGTTCTTAGTACATGCCTACATTGCAGCCGGTGAAGAATATATGCCAATGAAACACATGCTAAGCGGACATCCGAATTTCCTTAGTGATGTAAAGTCCGTCCCGGCATTCGCATCATACCTGTTTCCGGCACATCCGAAGGCTTCAGAATGGGCGGATATGTTCGAGAAATATATCGATCTGAACACCCAACATCACGTACGTCCCGATGTGAAAGAATGGAATGCTATCGGAGGAAGATGGACAGAAAACATAAGTACCTATCTTTGGGCAAATTTAAGACCCTCTTTACGTGCTAATTACCTTATGCAGCATTATCTGGATGGGAAAAAGCGGATGGCAAATAAGGAGATGGCCATGATAGGCTCTTTTGTCCTCAATTCACTTTCGGCTCCTTTCAATGGTGAGTCACTGGATTTCTATAAAAACGGGCAAGGACGATTAGACGGTATGCT
Source organism: Bacteroides sp. (assembly GCA_019416685.1). Classification (GTDB taxonomy): domain Bacteria; phylum Bacteroidota; class Bacteroidia; order Bacteroidales; family Bacteroidaceae; genus Bacteroides. The sequence continues at coordinate 10,385 of DXWV01000081.1, read as the reverse complement.
ATATTGGGGAGTTGTGACTCCCGGAATGGCACCATCCAGAATACTTCCCCCGCAGGGTGCACATGCTATCAGAAGGCAGCCACCAAACGGATATTGGCTTTTAGGAAAAGAGCTGGAAAACTATGATCCGCTGTTATCTGAAAACATACGATATGTTTCCCGCCCCGAAGACGAGGACACAGAAATTTATAGCAGGGAAGCCAATTCTTTCAAGCTTATGTATCCACTTGACACAAAAGATACCGGTACACCGCCCATATTAGAAAGTACCAAAATAACCGGATATGGAATTGTGCTACGTGCCGGAGTGAATACAGATGATGAATTATCCATTCATTTAGGGCAATTGGATAATGGACCTAACTACCGTTGGGGAATTGTAGGAGAAGGCGGTTGCGGTACAATCTATTTTTACGCTAACGGTAAATCGTACAGTAACAACGATAAGGAAGACATTGGCGACCGGCGTTTACAGGATACCGATATGTCGACAGGTTTTGGAGTGTTCAAAGATGAACGCTTCAAGGCAATAGGCAGAAATGAACTGACACGTCCGATGTACAACCTTGGCGTTGGACAATTTGCCGAAATCACCGCATCGCAGGATAGCAAGTATTCGTGGCCGGAGTATCAAAGCCGGAGTATCATGCTGTTGGGCAGCGATTACTTCCTCATTTATGACGATGTATATAATCAGAACATAGCAAGTCGTTTTAGTTGGTTTACGCATTTGGAAGATGATTTTCCGGAATTGCAAAACATAAAAGGCGGAGGTCCCGGATACGTTTTCTGGGATACTAATCCGGATGTTATAAAACTTACAGCAGTCAGAACAAAAGGAATCTGGTTTGACGGAACAGGAGATTTCCTGACATTCGTTTCCCACAAAAAAGGATACAAAAATACGGCAAAACCCTACGGATGTATCATCACTTCTCCCGAAGGTAATGAAGATTATATATTCCGGATCGATAAGCCTATCGATGTAGATGAAAACAACATTATATTCTCAGGAACTGCGGGGTTTATACGGAATATACCTGGACAACAAGAAATGGCAATTTTTCACGGAAACAAAATCGGAAACAGCCAATTTGAAATCAGACCACAAAGTACGGATGCAGGACTTAGTGCAGTATTCACAAGCCCGGATAATATTAAAGGAGAGTTTTACTCCATGGACGATGAAGAGGTTATCTTTTCCTGGGCCTCTGCACCTGTTTCAGTATCTTTCTATATAGATGGTATCAAACAAAAAGTATTTATAAAAAATAACCAAATGACTGTTCGTTTCCCAAAAGGAAAACATATCTGGAATCTGACAAAAGGTTTACCCGATTTGGTTCAGCCACAAGTAAAATATACCTCAAATGAGAAAGGGCATGTTAGGTTTTCGGTATATCCTGTACAAAGCGCACAGAGTTACCGCTACGAATACAGTACCGACCAAGGAAAAACCTGGAAACTGTATAAAGAACAAAAGGAAAATTCGATCCTTATAAAACCCACAGCAAACGAAAGAAAAGGTTATGTCCGTGTATATGCTCTAAACAAAGAAAACAGAAGTAAACCATCGGTAATATATCCGGTATATTTTACTTCAGAAAAACCATACTTCCCTGATGGCTTAAAGCTTAAAAAAGAAGACAACCAATATACCTTGAATTGGGGAAAGGTGCTTGGATGCAATGAATACAGATTGTATAGAAGAAGTAAGAATGGCGAATACAAACTAATATACAAAGGTTCCGAAAGCCAATTTACAGACACTAATATTGGAAGAGAGATTGTGGAGTATGCAGTTTCCGCTTTCAATGGAAACGGAGAAAGTAAATTATCGAATGCGGTAACCAGCGACAACCAGAGTTGGTTAAATTTTGTACCAATAAAGGAAAATAAGTTTCGAAGAAGTGTAACCATTGATGGAGGTACAGATCTACACGATAATAAAGTGTCGACTTACTACCCCGAATAAAGATAATCATCTATCAAATCTGAATAACGTCAATAACAATATATACCTAAAAATATGAGAAAATATACATTAATCCTGCTTGTAGTTGTACTTTTTGTTGGATGTAATTCATCAAAAGATAAAACGGTATTTAAAGATGATGTTTTAAATTACGTCAATCCGTTTATAGGAACAGCAGGGCATGGACATACTTTTCCCGGAGCAACATCCCCCTTCGGGATGGTTCAGCTAAGTCCCGATACCGGATTGGAAGGATGGGATTGGTGTTCGGGATATCACTATTCCGACAATTCGATAATAGGTTTTTCGCATACCCATTTATCGGGCACGGGACGTTCAGACCTTATGGACGTCATGCTGATGCCTTTTGTTGGGAATGTTAAACTACAGGCAGGAACAAAAGAGAATCCTGACTGGGGTTACCGTTCTCGTTTCTCACATGATGAAGAATGGGCCTCTCCCGGATATTACAAAGTCAATCTGAAAGACTATGATATAATAGCTGAACTGACAGTATCACCCCGTTGCGGTATTCATAGATATACATTCCCGGAAAATATAAATTCCCATATAATTCTTGACTTATCACATCATTTCTCTACCGATTCTGTCATTTATACATCATTAGAAGTTATAAACAATAACACAATTACCGGACAACGACAAACAAAAGGATGGGGAGAGCCAGGCGAAAAATATTGGAGTAACCAACAATTATTTTTCGCTATGCAGGTATCAAAGCCTTTTCAATCTGTGAATGTTGTCACAGACGACATGATTATAGAAGATAAAAGAGCGGAAGGTGAAAATATAAAAGCGATCCTTAATTTCGAGACAAAACAAAATGAAAAAGTACTTATAAAAGTTGGCATATCAGCAGTCAGTATCGAAAATGCCCTTAAAAATCTATCTAATGAGATTCCTGATTGGAATTTCGATGAAGTATTGGCTAAAACGCAAGCTGAATGGAGAAGTAAACTATCGACAATAGCCGTAAGTGCACCAGAGGAGACAAAAACCATATTTTATACAGCACTCTATCATTCACTTTTGGCTCCTTGTCTTTACAATGATGTGAATGGTGAGTATCTGGGTTCAGATAAAAAAGTTCATATGACCCAAGATTTCTCAAATTATACAGTAATGTCGTTATGGGATACTTTCCGGGCCCAGAATCCATTGCTTACGCTAATAGCACCCAATAAAACAAACGATATAATTAATTCCATGCTCGCGCAATACGACGAATATGGTTTATTGCCTGTATGGTCGTTATGGTCGAGCGAAACAAACTGTATGATAGGCTATCATTCCATTCCTATAATTGTAGACGCTTACTTTAAAGGAATCAGGGGTTATAACGTAGAAAAGGCCTATGAGGCAATGAAGACTTCGGCTATGCAGGATGAGTTTGGCGTCAAAGAATTAAAACAATACGGATATATCCCTTATGATAAATATAACAAGTCCGTATCTACTTCTTTAGAGTATTGTTACGATGACTGGTGTATAGCTCAAATTGCAAAAGATCTGAAAAGAAATGACGACTACGAATACTTCATGAAACGAGCTGCCACTTACAAAACCTATTTTGACAAAGAATATAAGTTAATGAATGGCTTCTCGTCAAGAGGAAAGTTTCGCCGTCCGTTCGACCCGTTCTATTCATCTTATGGCGAGTGCGACTGGGTGGAAGGAAATTCATGGCAATACTCCTTTTTTGTTCCACACGATGTAGAGGGATTAATCGCGCTACATAGTGATAAAAACACTTTTGCCGAAGCACTGGACAAATTATTCTCGGTACCTACCGATATGTCAGGACACGATGTGCCGATAGACATTACAGGATTGATAGGGCAATATGCACATGGAAATGAGCCGAGCCACCATGTAGCCTATTTATATAATTATGCAGGACAGCCGCATAAAACCCAGGAAAAAGTTCACGAAATAATGACCACATTATACACTACTCAACCAGACGGCTTGTGCGGCAATGAAGACTGCGGACAAATGTCAGCCTGGTATGTATACAGTGCAATGGGCTTTTATCCGGTAAATCCAGCCGGAGGGGTATATGTTTTCGGAAAACCGATGCTCGATAAAGCGGATTTGAAAATCGGAGCCAACACTTTTACCATAGAAACCCATAACCTGTCGAAGGAAAATATTTACATTCAATCAATAAAGCTAAACGGAGAAAAATATAACAAGTTGTATATCACGCATCAAGATATAGTAAAAGGAGGTAAACTCGAATTTGAGATGGGAGCACAACCTTCTACCAATGAATTTATATTAACCATACCAAACAGATGTGATGAACAGTAAGGCTACAAAATATATTGTCCTTTTAGTATTTTGGGTACCGGCTATCGCAAAAGGTCACAATAACCATACCATAAGGTGTACAGAAAATGTATACACCTTATCATTAGGAGATTTGTCATTCAGCGTATCAGCTGAAGCCGGAGGACGTATTGTCTCATTCCGAAGGGGAGAAAGCGAATTACTGACAACGGATACTGTAAATCCTGTTTATTATGGAGCTACTTTCTGGCTTTCACCCCAGGCTAATTATTGGCCTCCTTGTCCGGTCATAGACAATTTACCCTATGAAGTCCGGATCGATGAGGAAAAGTTATCTATGACAAGCCAGATTGACAATACAAATATTTGTATTACAAAAGAATTTTCAATCTCGGTCGCCGATACTTCCATATATATCAACTATAAAATAAAAAACACATCGGATGAAATACGAAAATTGGCTCCATGGGATGTTTCGCGTGTATCAGGAGGATTAAGCTTCTTTCCGGTTGGAGAAAAAGACGACCCAATAAATAAACCGGGAATACCGACAACCTATATCGAGAATGGTATTTTATGGTTTCCTTTCGTTAAGGAAGAAAATATGCCGGCACAAAAGCTGTTTAGTACAGCAAAAGAAGGATGGATGGCCCATTATTACAAAAATATACTTTTTGTAAAATGTTTCCCCGACATTCAGGCTAAGGATACCCCACCCGGGCAAGGTGAAGTAGAATTTTTTATAGCTCCGAACGGGAAATACATCGAACTCGAAAATCATGGGAAATATATTTCACTTGCTCCAAATCAAAGTGTGGAGTATAACCAGAAATGGTTTTTAATACCTACCGGATATGGAAAGACCAAAGAGGACCTGCTTTTTATCATCAGGAACTTAAATAAAGAAATAAAGTAGAACGAATAATCATAATAAAAAGAATCACATGAAAACCAATAAAATCAGGAGATACTCCATTCTTTTTTTCTTACTACCAGCTCTGTGTATTTCATATGCAAGTGTCCCCGCATTCCAAAAAGACACATATGATATCCGTAAATATGGGGCAAAAGGCGACGGAAAAACAATTAATACAAAAGCTATAAATGCAACTATCGAAGATTGTTCCAGCAAAGGAGGGGGTACAGTATTAATTCCAAAAGGAAAATTTTTAACTGGAACCATCCGTTTAAAAAGTAATATAACCCTTTACCTTGACGATGAAGCAGTATTGAAAGGAACCGATATAGTTAGTGAATACGAGTCCTATATACCATCCAAAGACTTGAGTAAGTACGACAGCGGTGAAGGTGGTGACAATGCAAACAGTTCTAAAGACGCTAACTGGAATAAAGTATTAATATTGGCATCAGGAATAAGTAACTTCTCGATAGAAGGTAACGGAACAGTTGATGGTAGCCATGTGTATGATCCCAATGGTGAAGAGAAAATGAGAGGTCCTCATACTATTATCATAGGCGAATCGAAGAACTTTTCAATAAATAATATCACCGTTAACTGTGCTGCAAACTATGCCCTTATGGCATACGAAATACAAAATGCAGTATTCCACAACCTCGAGATGAATGAAGGTTGGGACGGTATCCATATACGGGGTGGCAAAAATATAATTATACGGAATTGTAAGTTTCAGACAGGAGATGATGCCATTGCCGGAGGATTTTGGGAAAATATGGTTATTACTGACTGTTATTTAAATACTTCCTGCAATGGAATTCGTATGATTATGCCAGCAACAGGCCTTACTATATCCAATTGTACATTTCAGGGCCCCGGAAAATATCCACATCGCACATCAAAAGAATTAAGGCGTACAAACATGCTTTCAGCTATTCTGCTACAACCCGGAGGGTGGGGAAAAGCAAGCGGCAAAATAGAGGATGTACATATCCACGATATAACGATCGACAATGTAAACAATCCTTTTATGTTTATACTGAACGAAGGTAATAATGCAAACAATATCATTACTGAACGGGTAAAAGCGACCAGAATAAACAAATACGCTTCTTCTATCGAAAGCTGGAGAGGCGGAATCTTCGACAATGTGACCTTTCGCGATATATCGATAGACTATGTAGGCAGCGACAATCCGGTATTAAAAAACATTGAAATCCAACAGCCTGAAGTTGACGCACGGGCATTGCCTTGCTGGGGATGGTTTATTAATAATGTACGTAACATCACATTTGAGAATGTAAATTTAACGTATCAGGGGAATGAGATTCGTCCGGCTTTCTGGTTCGACAATGTGGCCAATCCAACATTCATAAATGTAACATATAAGGAAGAGTCAAATAACAATTCTATCGTATCAATAAGGAGCGGAGCGATAACAAAGAAATAAAAATCCATACAGAGTCTATAATCTTATAACAGGGTAATAATGAAACAAAACAGCCTTACATTTTTATTCTTAATGTTTACAGTCAATTTATTGGCTCAAACTTCTGATATAAAAATTAATATTGTTTTCATAGGAAACAGCATTACTTACGGAGCCAACCTGATAAACCCCGGATCAGAAGCCCCTCCAGTAAAGACTGTAAATAAATTGCAGATTGACGACTACAAAGTCGGCTATGCAAATTGTGCCTGCAGTGGAAAAACAACCGTTGATTTTCTTCCTGAGTCAAAAACATTGTATCAAACGGTGATTCAGGCAGCCGATACATTATATAACGAAGATAGAAATCTGCTTATATTCTCTATTATGCTCGGGACAAACGATAGTGCGATAAAAGGAACTAATGGCGCACCAGTCTCCCCAGAAAAATACAAGGAAAATCTGAGAGTAATCATAGATAGTCTACATAGTCGTTACCCGGGAAGTTACTTTGTACTGCATCGTCCATTGTGGTATAGTCCCAATACGCATAATGCTGCAACTTATCTCGAAGAAGGCCTCAACCGTTTACAAACCTATACTCCGGTCCTCGATGCCCTGGCAAAAGAAAAAGCATATATACTGACAGGAGACCGCGATGGTTATAGCCTTTTTAAAAGAAAGGCAACGAAGTATTTTGTTGCCGAGAATGGCAACTCCGGTACATTCTATCTCCATCCCAATGCTACAGGAGCTAAAATATTAGGAGAATTATGGGCTAAAAATATTAGCAGACATTTGAAAGAGTTAACAAAGAAGGTTAAACTCTAAATCAAACAGGAAAATTTATTATTCATACAAAAAATTAATACGAATATTAATATGAAAAAATTCGTTTTATTCAGTTTATTACTGTTTTTTCCCGCATCTTTTTGTCTGGCACAAAATTATTACGAAAACACTCGTAATCAATGGCTTCAAAAAGCAGAACAATATAAACCGGAGCTTATAATCACAGAAAAAAGGCCTTTAAAAGTAGTTAATATCATTCCCGACGATCATTCGTTTCAGAAATGGAAAGTATTGAATGTTAATCCGATCGACTCCTTATACAACACACCTTTCAGAGAAAAGAAAGAAGTTATTATTGATTTCGGAGAACACATGACCGGAAACTTCAGCTTCTCCGTCAGGTCCACAGGACTGGCAGCCGACGGGCCTCTGAAATTTAAATTAACATTCGGAGAGGTTCCGGCAGAAGTATCCGTCCCTTTCGATCCTTATCCCGGAACATTGAGCAGGGGATGGCTTCAGGATGAAATCGTTTCGGTAATGTACGTTCCTGAAACGGTAAATATTTCACGCCGGCTTTCTTTCCGATATGTAAAAATAGAATTATTAGGCAGTTCTCCTTACTATGATTTCAATATTTACGATATAAAATGCCTTGCCCGGACTTCAGCAAAGAACAAACCGGAAAGCCTACCTCTCTCTGTAGATCCAATGATAAGAAAAATAGATGAAGTTAGTTTAAATACACTAAAAGAATGTATGCAAACGGTTTATGAAGATGGCCCCAAAAGAGATCAACGCCTTTGGATCGGCGATTTATACCTGGAGGCGTTGGGAAATAACTACTCGTTCAAACAACATGATTTGACCAAACGGTGTCTATATTTATTAGCCGGATTAAGTGATATGAATGGATACCTATTAGCTACAATAATCGAAAATCCTGTACCACGGGCACAGGATAAACAGTTTCTTTACGAATATGCCTTACTCTATAATGTAAGCCTAAAAGACTATCTGGAAGCAACAAATGATAAAGAAACAGCCGAGGATTTATGGCCTGTGGCCAAAAGGCAATTAGATATTGTCCGCACATATGTCAAATCAGATGGTTTAATGGACTTTGAAAAGCTAAATGAAGAGTGGTGGGTATTCTTCGACTGGAAAGAAGATTTATACAAGGAAGTGGCAACACAAGGCATAGCTGTATTTGCACTCAGAGAGTCTTACAAACTGGCACAATTACTCGGCAAGGAAAAAGAAGTAGCAGATATTCCGGCTTTAGCCCATAAAATGACAAAAGCTGCACGCAAAAACCTGTACGACAAAAAGGCAGGAGTGTTTGTGGGTCTTGGAGACAAACAGATTTCTTATGCCTCACAGATATGGATGATATTAAGCGGAATTGCCACAAAAGCAGAAGGTAAGAAAGCACTTACAGCCCTGAATACCATGCCTGGAGTTTGTTATCCGGGAACTCCTTATATGTATCATTATTACATTCAATCACTAATCAATTGCGGTATGAACAATGAAGCAAAAGACGCTTTGATCAAATACTGGGGAGGAATGATAAACAAAGGTGCAGACACGTTTTGGGAAGCATACGATCCGAATAATGATTTTATTTCACCTTACGATTTTTACCCTCTTAATAGCTATTGCCATGCATGGAGTTGCACTCCGGTTTATTTTATAAGAAAATACCCGGAAATATTTCAGAAATAAGATACCGCTTTAATGAATTCAATATCATGAGATATCATATTGATAATAGGCTATAAAGTAACACTTTGTGAGTAATTCTAAAGCTTTATCATTTTCCAGGAAAAAGCCATCCTCAAATATGGGAATGGCTTTTTTTACTGGATTACTGAAAAAACAATCAAAAATATTCTCTTTAGCTTTCTCATATAAATTCTCATTCATTAGGAATATTCAGTAAATAATAACCCTCTTTTGATAAATAGAATCTTCGTATACTCCTCTACTAAAACCAACTATTTATAAAGAATATATCTTTAATAAAGGTTAATCAGTAAAAGTCCCATTTCTTGATTTTATTTTCTGTTTTCATAACAGTTGATAATTATTTTCATTTTTATTGTTCATGCAAATTGTCGTACCTTATGAATATTTAGTTTATTCCTCAGTGAGAAACGACTCATTGCTCGTAGAGAATCGCTTCGTTTGTCGTAGAGAAACGAGTCAATTCTCTACGAGCAAACAATGAAATATATAACACACTGATTATTAAACCATTATCAACGTATTAAAATGTTGTATATTTTCGATATCCAAACGGTCTCGTTATCTGTCTATTTAGCATCTATGTACATCTGAAATCACAACACACCTTGGATCTCTTTGTATATAATCCCTGTCATAGGGCTGTTGTTTGTGAATCAGACTGTAAATCAGACGCAATAGTTTATTAGCAATGTTATTCATCACTACGAAAAAATGCTTCTTTTCAACTTCGTATTTTTTTAAGAAATACAATCTTATTTCTTTGTTATGATCCTTGGCAGAACGTGCACACATGAAAAGCAGTGTTTTCAGCTGTTTGTCACCCATAGGCGATATCCGATGGCCGCATTTCATCTTTCCCGATTCTTTGGGATAAGGAGCAATACCGGCGTAAGCAGCACACTTTTTTGCCGTATCGAGCTTTCTGAAATTCTCCGTCTTGATTATCAGCTCACAACCGGTTACAGGACCTACTCCCATGATAGAGGTAAGAAGTTGATAATTACGGCTGAACTCGGAAGAGGTTTGTATAAGGGATTCGATCTCATGATCAAGCCTTGATATCTGAGTGTCCAGCTCCGCAAGAACAGACCTACGGGAACGTACGGCAGCCAGAGAAACAGACGATTTGAAATTATCACCCATGTCCAAAGTGGACAGACGTTTACGCGATTCCACCAGAAAAGAGCGGGTACGGTGTAGTTCCTGGA
>DXWV01000080.1 GCA_019416685.1 Bacteroides sp. | reverse complement strand
TTAACGTTCATAAAGAACTATGTTTTCCATGGCAAAGATAATGGTAGAGGAAAAACAGGGATTATTAATACGCTCATTATTAAGGCATTACCAAGTTCGATCATTGTGTGTTTTTTTCATTACAATCTATTTGTATTTCACGAAAGAGAGTATTTATTTTACACTCTAAAATTATTACAAACAGAGCCTTCTACATCTCTTATACTTATGAATTTTCAGATGGTATCAATATCATATCTCTTTATTTCATCATTCATCATTACAGCATAGATCATACCTGTCCTTTCATCAAAAGATACACATTTTATATTATCCTCAATCTCTATTTTATGCAATAAACTACCTCCCCAATTAAAAATATGCACTTTATTCAAATTGTTTTAGATAATCATAGACACAAGATAATTCTTTAGCAGATTCTTCAACCATTTCCATCGCTGAACCAGATAGTAAATCCTTAAAATCAAGCGTATCACCCTGTATGGTCACTATAAAAACTTGTCGAAAATCAGCTTTTTGATCTATCACCAAATATCTGATAACATCTGCTCGATTGTTCATTATTGCACGAAATAGAGGAGGCTGTCCTGATTCTACCGCTAAATTAATATCAGCTCCAGCCTTTATTAAAAGCTTTACCTTTTCCAGATCATTAGTAGCAGCATTAATTAAAGGAGTAGACATAGAACGCATGTCAGTCACTGAGTCCGAATCCAAAGTGTGATCATTGGGATCACCACCATATTCTAATAATAGCTTTAACATTTTAATATCCTCACCATAATAACCTGCTGCTAATGTTATAGGAGACTGCCCATCAAAATAGTCATGCAAATTAGGATTAGCACCTTTAGATAATAAAAATTGAATCATATCTGTTTTATTATGCCAAATGGCCCAAAACAGTAAACTTTGTCCATATTTAGGCTCCCTGTAATCTATGTTAATCCTATCTTTTAATAGAATTTCATTAACTCGAGATGTGTTTCCTGCCCGAACAGCTTTTGCTAATTCCCAAGCTGGGGTATCCTGCCACAAACGGATATTTCTACCTGTCATTTTCTCTTTTGGAACTTGGCAAGAGAAAAAGACGATTACCAAAAAAAGAAATCCAATATTTTTCATCGCTGTAACTTTTTTATTACCAGATTGTAAGTATTAAGCTCTTTTTGTAGTCCTTATATAGTTCATTATTATCAGGATTCGTTCTATCATAAACCACAGTTATAGTATCTCCAACTAAAAATGTATCACTTTTAGAATAATGTTTTCCGCTTCCATAATATTCCCTTCCATTAATAAAGAACTTATAGTCAACATAAAGTCTCATGTAAGGTCCAAAAGAAAATTCGACTATGATTGCATCGGTATATTCTATATTTTATAGAAAAAAACGATCTTTAATCGCTACAAATAGTCCATAACACATCCAGCCTATAATTATATAGCAAGTTGGATAAATCAGAATATTACTTTTAGATATTTTCATTTTTCTACCAACTTAACCAATATTACTACTTTTTCCTGCTACTCTTAAATTCTCCTCTTGTATACACTCCAACCCATTTATTTATATCTACACATTTGTATACCCAAAAAAGAAAAATAATTCCAAAAATGGTCATCCCACACACCAGAATTCTTATTATTAATTCCTTCTTTCCCACATAGCTCAAAAAAGACTTCACTCATTAATGATATGATCATATGAAGAGTCTATATTCAGTCTACAGGAGGGTTTACCATTTACACCATATATATAACATCTCCTGCATAATCATAAATGTGCTTTCTAATTTCATCAACAGTATAGTTTCGTTCCGCACAAAATGAATCCAACTCATAAAAATTCTTATCTCGCAGTTGCCCAGATTCTCTAAAGTATACTTCTACATAAAATACATTCTCTTTCTTTGTACCCTTAACAGACATCCAGAACCCATTAATTGTATCTCCATACCAATAAGTATCGTCAGGAATATCTTTATGCCGTTTGGGAGGAGGAGAATTCAGAGAATCCCGTCCAGTACCTATCATATACAATGCAGGGGTTCCAACTTCTTGATCATATATATTCTTACGCCCCTTCACATATATCTTATTATCGCCAAAATATCCCAATATGGTATTCTGCAATTCTCTTATAGAAATCGACTTATTCAAATACAAAGAATCTACATAAAATATCCCTTTTTGCCATAAATCTCCTGTATAATCTCTATAAATTTCTACATAAAATGTACCGTCTACAGAAGTATCGGATAATTTCATCCAAACTCCCCCATCCGCTCCTCCATACCATCCAGCATCCATAGGAACTTTAGAAGGACGCACTGGCACAGTCTGCCCTTCACTACTAATTACCATTCTCAATAACAAAACGAAAACGACGAAAAGTAGTACAATATAGATATATTTATTCTTCATCATCATACCATATTTTTTGCCATAATGTTTGATGTGTATTTGTTAAATTCGACCTTATATCATATTGAATTGTTTTATTTTTCAATTTTAAAGTAGTGCCCTTTTTAGGTTCATAAGATACTGAGGGAAACTTATTCTGATATTCTCCGATTAATCATTCCTTCGTTTTAGTATCACATTATTATATCTCAACTTATTTTTATTTAATATCTCTACTTTATAATCACGGCTATTCATATACCCATTAGTCAGTGTTTCCCAAACAGAAGCCTCATGACAATCTAAAATTATAAATTTGTTATTTTCAAATCTCCACTTTCCCTGACATTGTGGCATAGCATCCTGAACTATTATCTTAAAAAAGAACGATCCATCCTGATTAAGTTCTAAAATATATTGATATTTAAAGCCCATTGTTTCTCTCATGCCAAAGAAAGTCCCTTCAATTTCCATACTCTTATATTCTACCAATTTTTGAGTTTTACAAGAGTAAATGAATAGTGTTATTGCAATAAAGCAAATGATTTTTATTTTCATCGTTTATAATATATAAAAGGATAAGACTTCTATTACTGTTCAAAAACCTCCTGAAAATGCTCAGACACTTTTTACTTGTAATCTCTATATGTTTTATTATTATTTGGATTCATCCTGTCATAAACCACAACAACAGTATCTCCAATGGACAATGTATCGCTTATAGAATAATGCTTTCCACTTCCATAATAAACCTTTTCTTTGACAAAAAACTTATAATCAAGATAAGACCTCATTCGAGGGCCAGAAGAAAAATCGACTATGACTGCATCTACATATTCAACATTTTTATCTAAAGAGTTTCTTTCTACTACTTTTACAAATATCAAATAGCCAAAATAAATAACCAATATAAAGCTAAAAGAGTAAAGTAAAATATCTTTTTTTATTGTTTTCATCGTTGGATTATAAATGGATATAAAGGTTTATAAACATTTATAGTATCGGTTGGTTGAACAAATTGATTAACAGACTTATTCGTAAAAACAGGCCTTAAATTTCAGATTAAGATAAAAAGACAGGAGAAGTATCTAAAAACACCTCTCCTGTCCTCATTTTATCTCTTAATTAACTTCTCACAGTATGCAAGATTATATTCATCGACAATCCATTATTTCATTATTTTAGCCACAGCACCTTCAGCCTTTACAATATAAAGACCATTAGCCAGTGCATCTAAATTGATTACAGCTTGTGTACTCTGAATAACCTGGCGACCCATGTTATCATAGATATAAACTACTGAATCAGCGGCCTTATCGATGATTGTGACATCATTTGATTCACTATTAAACAGAATCTTAACATTCGATATTTTTTCAGAAGTAATACCAACTCCACCACCTTTTAGATGATCAGGCATCGTTGTAGGTTGATTGGTTAAAGTCATATCATCGGCAGCAAATGCCAGAATCGGAAGTTTATAATCATTATCGGCAGGCATTCTCCAATAGGTATAGTAAACATCTGTTTCATCATTTTCATCATAAGCAAACTTCCAATTAGCATATGTTTCTTGTTTGGTAAGATCAGCCAAAGTTTTTGCTAAGCCATCATTTCCTGTTTCGTCAGAAATTAACTCTTTATTCTCGCACTGCAGATCAATACCTTCGTATGCATAATTACCTTCAAGAATCATAGTGAGCAATTCACCTTCTACTATACGATTAAAACCTAAAATACGACCTGCACCTTTACCTGTTCCATCCGTATTATATGTAGGTGCCTGAATAAGCTTGTTTAAAGCAACACAGTTCTTAATATAAGATGTGCCATTAGGTTTCTGCTTAGAATTACTCCAACCACCATATCCTAAAATACTACCAGCGCTCCCATTAGAAGTCAATGTTCCCAGACTATAGCATCTATCTATTTTCAATACAAATGTATTTAACAGATAGCCCACAATCCCACCAACATTACCAGAACCAGAAATATCATTCGTTGAATAACAGTCTGAAATATTCACCTGCCCATTACTATTTGCACAAGTACCAATGATAGCCCCAACACTGGCTGCGGCTGCTTTAATCGGTCCGCCAGTAACAAAGCAACCGTTTACATTCAGTTTTTTCCGAATTACCTGACCAACCAGTCCACCAACATTATCTTTACCATTAATTCCTTTTTCTGCATCAAGAACCAGACCAAGATGTGTAATCTGTGCAAAGCTATCACCAGCTATGTTAGCAATAAAACCTTGATTATCTGCTTCAGGACGGTTAATCCAAAGCCCTTTGATAGAATAATGAAATCCCTCTATGTTACCAGAAAAGGCAGTAATAGGCTCCCAGCCTTCTTCAG
The DNA here is from genome assembly GCA_019416685.1 of Bacteroides sp. GTDB lineage: Bacteria > Bacteroidota > Bacteroidia > Bacteroidales > Bacteroidaceae > Bacteroides. Next base: position 50,509 of record DXWV01000080.1, on the reverse strand, counting down.
AGTCCTGCAGAAATTCAGTTAAATCAATGTTATTGTCCAACACAAAATAGGCATTAGTTGCAGTCCGGATATTATTCAGATGTTCTGCTGTCTTAATCACATATGGATCCATCTCCGAACCAACACCAGATGCAAACTTATCATCTTGCGCACTCAAACTTGAAAACATACTACCAACAGCAAATAAGCAAGCTGTCAACATAAAACGGTACTGAGTATTCTTTTTCATAATTCAAAAAATTAAAATTAATAAATTCATTTAAAAATAAAGTTCACTATAATATTAAATTAGTGTATTCTTTTACTTCTCAGAGATTTTGTTTCATAGGCATTCTTTTTTAAAGATTTATATTATTGCTTCAATATTTTCTTCACACAAACAGTGTTTTCACCAATCAAACGTATCAGATAATATCCCGGAGCATAACCATACATAGATATAGTCTTGCCGCATTCAACAGATTCAATTGATATCTGCTGCAGAGTAACTCCCTGTAAAGACAGGCATTCTATTTTATTGAACGCCCCTGCCTCAAAATTTACATTCAATTCAGTATCCACCGGATTCGGATAGACAGCCACTTGCTCATTCAACTCTGTTTTTCCTATGCTTGTTCCGCCCGCTGCCTGATATACATTCGTTACAGTACTACCTGTATAGTCTCCTGAAGGCATTCTAAGTTCTATTTTTGTACCATCAGATAGTTCAGTACCGCCAATCAATTTTTTATTTAATGTCAATGATACCGGACGTCCGGCTCTATAAGTCGGATCGGATACAGACACCTGATATTCGCCATTTTCCACTACCACCAATACCATCAGAGGACCACCGGCCGAAAGCTTCAAATCACCCATCGTTACCTCAGCTCCTTCATAGAAGACAACCGCATATTTATTACCATGCTTTACTGCTTGTACGGATTTGGTATTAGCTATTATCTCAAAATCATGATTTTTTGTAAATGCTTCAAAATTGTCTAAAGACATATCCGGCACTACAATGTATTGATAAGTTGCATTTTGCGGAGCCACTCCATGATCAAAATAAGCACTGAATACACGACCTTGATCACTTCCAGTCGAAGTATCTGTACCTATATTAGTCCAATTACCTTTTTGAAGAATGGCACCGGCAGTTATTTGCCCTTGTTCAGGGAAGATATACCCCACATTATCATGATGAATCCAGGATAAAGTGTTATCGTATGAAGTCCAACGAGTCAAAGGAGTTACCGCTGTCTGCGTATTAATTGTGCCGTCTGTTAAACCGAAGACTGCCGGAGCACCAAAGAAAGCCTGATTTACGGAGGTAGCAATCGACGACTTCCCATTGGTTGTTATTCCCGATCCCAGGCAAACCATACAATCATCAATGAAGAAATAGGCTTTCTGAGCTTTTAACCCACGATAATCGTGTTTATACGCCAATACTCCATCCTCACCGTTGCTTACACCACCACCAAAGCTATTAGTGCCATACAAATAGCCGCCCAAACGGGCCGAATCAACGCTTTGTGCAGCGGTCGTACCAGGAATCCGGGCCCAATCCCAAATACCGTAAATAGCCCCCGCATGGCCATAAGCCCCACCATTATATTCATTACCGCTTGTTAAAATATTGGTTGCTCCCATTGGCAAATTATATCCTAACTTGTTCTCATTGTTAATCATTTCCGTCCCTAATGTACGGTTAGAAATGATTTTGGCAGACATATAATAGTTAGCGCCGTGTTGAGTCATCATATCCGACTTCCAGAAATGTTTGTTGATATTTAAAGGAAAAGGAGCGCCATTCTCAATATGATCTATCCAGGCTTCATAATCAGCCCCATACTCCGGGTCAGCTTTTATCATCCGGCGCAAGACAAGAGGGTCTATATTGGTTCGGCTACCTTTGGAGTCACGAGAGAGATTACGCCCCATGGTACCAAAATCAAACACATTACGATATCCGAACAAACGATGTCCCTGTAACAACATATTACGGAATAATTCTATCCTATCTCCCGTATAGGCCTCATCAAACAATGTTCCGGCAGCAATCTCCATATAACCGGAGATATCATTGGTAATAGACATTCCATACCCTCCGGAATAAATTTGTTCATGATGCTGATGGAAACTACCATCTATTTTTATTCCTTCATCTCCTTGTTTACTTACAATTGTAAGTGTAGAAGCAATTCCGTCAAAAGCTTCCTTCACACCAGCGAAATCATTCTCTATACACCCCTTATGTATGGCTATCTCACAAATCCAAGTCAGGTTTTTACCTCCGCCTAAAAAACGTTGAACCATATTCCGAAGGTATTTCTTAGAACAATATTCCAATTGCGTTTGGTTTGCATATCCTTTGACTAATAACAACGGAATCATATACTTTTGTGGAACTCCAATTTCATCGTACCACCAATTGTATCCCGGATCTCCTCGTTTTCCGGTCTCCTGAGGATGATTATCTGCAAAATAAGTACACCCGGCTACAATACGTTCCAGCAAGCGTTCATTCATATAATAACCACTCTTTGAATGACGATATGCTTTGGCCATTACTACCAAACGATTAGGAGCCGTATTACCTGCCGCATTCATTTGCCCATATTTTCCATCACTCCAGCTTCCATCCGAATTCATTGAATCCATCCACTTTTTAACTTCAGTATCAGCAGGCGGATCATCCACTAATTGTTTGTCCACTAAAACCTCAGAGACTTTATCGATAGACACTTGTTGCTCAGAAGTCAGGCTACGAGTCTTAATATCTGTATCGCTGGCTCCAACCGCCAATAATTCATTAGTTACAGCAAAAGCTCCTGAACCGGTAAACAAACAGAGCGAAAAAAGAACCGTTTTTATATTTTTCATATAGTTCTATTAGGAATAATTACAGGTAGAAACCGAACCGGAAGCCCAGCTCCCACCCATTATTATTGTGTTATTAAATTTATTCTACTGCCAGAAAAACAGCAATCTCAGCCAAAGCTGCTTTTTTGGAATCTTTACCATTGACAGCATAAATTCTGAAATAACGAGTTTCCCCAGCATTAGCAGGGATATCAAATGACTGTACCCCATCAACATCTTCCATTCTATAAGACTGTATATCCGTCCAGACTGTACCATCCTGACTATATTGTAGTATAAAATCATAGATGGTGGAATTTGCAGCATCCTGAGGGCGAATCAGTTCAAGGTGCCCTAACTTATAACTTTCTTTCATATCTATGGCTAACCAATGAGGGTAAGCGGTAGGTAATGGGCTGATTTTGGAGTGCCAATAAGTTTTATAGTCATTATCAATAGCACTTTCCGCTACATAAGCACCTCCGGCAGTAGTACTCGCCGTAATGGTCCAATTAGTAACAGGAATCTTAGCTACTCCCGGATTACTCACCCAACTTGTATAAAAAGTATCAACCACTAAAGAGTCAGAAACAAAAGCTGTTCTATATTTAAATTCAGAACCGATTTTATAATTCTCATATGTAATCGTATCAGCATTTGTTTTAATTGGATTCCACACGTTAACTATTTCATCATTCGTATTGGTATACTCAATCTCTGTAGCAATAGCTCCATTATAAAGATCGGCCAATCCCCAGGCAACCACCAGATTTCCATCTTCCAGAGAAGCATCATCAAAATCACGATTTGTCAGGATTGCCTGATAATTTTCACCACGTGCCCACCCAATAACTTCAGTCGGAACAGAGATATCTCCCGCTTCATTAAATGAACGGATAACAAAGGAATATGAATTTTCGGCCAAATCAGGAATGATACATCTTATTGTATCGCCTTCATAGTCAGAATAATTAACTTTAAATACATTGGTATAATTGTTCCAATATACTTCAGCGCGTACAGTCGTTGGATCTTTCCCTTTCAACCACTGCAACTGTACTCTATTCTTCCCGGCATATACTACTGGATTTTTAGCTACTCCCGGATATACACGCCCATTGGGTACAATGTATTCTTCATAAGTACCGTCCATGTCTTTACAAGAAACAAAACTTAAAAGCACAGACAACAGCATAAAACTATAAAATATTTTTTTCATTTTATTTCAACTCTAAATTATTAGTACTTATCGTTTCATTTAATCTCTTGTCCGTAAACATCCAGCTCAGAAATCCAGATTGACCCGGAAGTCGTTTGTCCCATATAGGTTTCCAAAACTTTAAATCGCAGATATCTTACCGGAACATAAGGATTAGGAGAAAATTCAGACTCTTCCAGATCATAATTAACCCCCTCGACACAAGCATATTGATGATCTTCCTCGGTTACTGTTGCAGATTCACCGGAAGGTTTATGTGAAACAAATGTGCCTAATGGAGTCCAGCTTTCATCCCAACTTCCATCCGGATTGGGTGATAAACTTCCATACAATTCAAATTTCTTCACATTCGATTCACTATATACCTGAATTTCCTGGCGAGAACCTTTACCACGTTGATGAAGTTTTACACGACTTATTGTTGCCTTACGCCCCAGATCAACTGTAAACCATTGAGGTATCGGGGCAGTCTTGGTAGTCGCAAACATACTATTTCTATCCGTTGCTACTCCATCCCATAAATGTTCTATAGAGTATGAATTATAATTTCCTTCAACCGGTTCATAAGTATCTGTTGGTAAAGCAGCATTTTTAAATTTATCTTTTGGAATTACTTCTTCATACAACGGAGTTAAAACAGCTTCTTTAGTACCAGAATAATGTTCCCAACGATCTCTCAGATATACTGCAAATCGACCTTCTTTAGCTTGCAGCCCCCTAAAAGGGAAACTTCCCATAGAAGCCTCTGTATAGAATGTCTCAAATTCTTTATATTCACCTGTATTTGCCGTATCTCCCAATAATACAATAGCTAATGCTGCACGATCAGGATTTTTAAAACTTATAGATACTCCCCCAAAGCTCGCCTTCAACTCCAAATGCTCAAAAGCGCTCAAATAAGCAGGAGTCAATGGAGTAACTTCACAAGTTACCGGAGCCGATTCTTTTTCATTTCGTCCCACACTATAAAGCTGAATCGGATAAGATTTTACTTCTCCAAATCCCTCCAACACCAATGAGTCTTCATAACATGACGCTTTGGTAGTATGTACTGCACCCGTTTCAATTTGATAAACAGCCTTCACATACAATAAATTTTCATCTTTCGGCATTTTATATTTCAAAACAGCACCACCAGCGGTAGCTCTCACTGTTATATCATATATCTGTTCCGGAGCAGGAGCCGACATATCAATATGGTCTAAACGACCCTCCTCTTTACAACCCATCCCTACAAATAATAGAGAGACAAATGCTATATATAATGATCTTTTCATATTAACTTCCTAATTTTAGATTACCAACCAATATTCTGAACCAGATTATCATTCTTCAATATATTATCATTACTGATAGGCCAGAAATAATCTTTCACCCCAAATGATTGTTTATAAACAACCATGGAACGGTAATAATAATTTGCTCTGTATTGGGTCATATCCCAACCCTGCATTGAAGTCTGGTACAAGCTTGGAGCTGTTTTCCAACGACGGATATCCCAAAAACGAATGCCTTCAAATGCCAGTTCAATCATTCTTTCCTGTTGTATAATAGCTCTTAAACCAGTTTGAGTAGTATACTTAGTTGGATTGTTGGAGTAATTACTCCAAGATTCTTTTACTCCTTTCAAACCAGCACGCTCTCTGATAGCATCAATGTAAGTAAATGGATTTTCGGCTACTGCATTTTCCTCACCAACAAGTCCGCCCTCAGGACCATATGCCTCATTAATAGCTTCGGCATAAAGTAAATATAAGTCTGAAAGACGATAAATAGGCCATGGATATTCTGTATAACTATACTGAGTTATAGAGGTCAACACATTCTCATCATATACTAATTTTTTAGGCCAATAACCTGTCAACGGACCTTTTCCCACTGTTTCTTGCCCGTCGGTATCTCCTCTTCTTGCATGAACATAGAAGGGCTGTTCCGTATCTTTTTTACCCTGTCCATGCCATGCCCCACGGTCAAATCCTAAGAATGCATGGAAACGAGGTTCTCTATCCATATTTAACCGCGCTGTCGTCTCTCCACCTTCCAGATAAAATCCATAATGATCTTCAGCACGTGGGATATCACGCAGTTCATATTTAGTGGCATAATTCCAGTTTATATCCTCAGTAATGGGTACCCCATTATCAGAATAGAATGTTTCTGCCATCTTTAAAGCAGCTGCTACCAAAGAACGAATTTCAGGGGCATCTTTATAAGTTGAATTTAACTTGGGAGTAGTAATTTGCTGTAATCCTGTATTACCACCACCAACACGACTATTCGTATTGGCCCAAATCAACTCACTATTCCAACGTTCATTAAACATACGACGTAGTGTCATTTGCAGTCTGTAACGAGGATCCATTGTACTTGAACCTTCCGTATATTGATACAATTTAAGATCAGCCTCTTTACAAACATCCATTGCCGCCTTGCAAGCATTTGCAGCCTTCACCCATTTTTGTTTATCTTCTGTTTGATTGAATAGCTGTGTTCCATCATGATTTTTTAAAGTTGCCTGATCATTATTCCCATTAAATAGCGGACTGGCTGCTGTTGTCATAGCCTTCGCTTTTATCATATGTGCGATTGGTAAAGTAATACGTCCCAATTCATCCGCCGGTGCATATACCTGCAATGGTAATGAACGCATATTAATAGCCTCATCCAGTAGCTCTTCAATATATGCAAAACACTCGTCTACTGTATTTCTGGGTACTTTTACTTCATCTACCCCTGCATCTACCGAAAGGTTTTCACGAATAATAGGTACAGGACCATACATCAAGACCAACTGATAATGATAATAAGCTTTCAAAACCTTTACTTCAGCAATCCACAAATCTCTTTCCCAGGCAGGGAGATCGGGAACAGAAGCAATATTTTCCAGAAAAATATTACAATCTCTCAATGCCTTGTAATAGTCAGACCAACGATCCAACAAAGGGTTCGCAGTAGATTGCGCTCCTCTTGAAAGATTCAATGCATAGTCTTTGTCAATACGTCCGCTTTCTGTTACTCCACACAATTCATCTCCACCCAATAGTGCAGGGTCCCAAGTAGAATTACCATGAGAAGGCATATAAGAGTAACAAGTAGCCAGGTATTTGATTGCTTCAGAACGCATATGGAATGCCATTTCGATAGTGGCTGTCCCTTCCGGAACCACATCCAGATAATCTGCGCATGAGTTAAAGAATGGCATTATAGCCAACATTCCTATATATATAAATTTCTTTCTCATAATTGCTATTAATTAAAACTCAAATTAAAACCAATATTAAACACACGCTGCAATGGATATCCTAAACCATTACCTCCCATTTCAACATCCCATAATTTGAATGAACTAAATTTTAACAGGTTGTTTCCGCTCAAATAAAAACGAAGGTTAGACAGATGCATCTTGTTCAGGGCTTTTCTCGGTAAAGTATATCCTATTTCCATTTGTTTCAAACGCATAAATGCACCATCACGCATAAACCAGGTACTCTGTACCGTATTATTTACATTCTTAGTACGACTTAATCGTGGCCATACTGCATATACGTCCTGATGATCTTCAGCCCAATGACTATCTGCATATGCTTTTAACAACTGTGTATTATCCTGGAAGGGAGCAGTAGCATTTGCATCAATCCAGAACGAAGTATTAGCCGAACCTTGAAAGAATACAGAGAAATCAAAATTCTTATAACCGGCAGAAAAGCCAAAACCATATACAATCTCCGGAGTAGTAGGATTACCGATAGGAACCATATCTTTTTCATCGATCACACCATCATTATTCACATCCAGATATTTGATATCACCACCGCGTGCAGGTTCTGCTTTATCTGTTTTACTAACTCCAATCTGGCTCGGAGAATTAGCTGCTTCTTCATCACTCACAAACAGACGTTCGGCTATGTAACCATATTGCTGTGCTAATGAGTTACCTACTCTATATCTCCAGGGTTCTTTATAAGCCGATTCTTCGTATACTTCGTATTTACTGGTAGCATAAGTGAAATTAGCACGGGCAGAGGCCCATAAATCTTTATTGAAAACCTGTTGATACTCTAAGCTCAAATCAACTCCCTTTGCAGATGCTTCACCAACATTGGATCTTAATGCAGCCGCCAAACCCATTGTGGAAGGTATATCTGCACGAGTCATCAGGATGTTCTTACGATATTCCGTATAATATTCAGCAATTATATTCAACTTATCAAAAAGGCCTAATTCTAATGCATAATTCTGTTTACGAGAAATTTCCCATGTAATATCAGGATTTGCATAACGTTTTACCGCTACTCCGGATATTTTATTCTTAAAATCACGGCCGAATGTATAACCACCGGTATTCATCTCTACTTCAGACAAATAGAAGAAACGGTCTGTACTACTACCAATCTGATCATTACCAACCAGACCAAAAGAATAGCGGAGTTTCAAATTAGAAAAGATGTTTTTTGCCGGTTCAAAGAATTTTTCATTAGAAATTACCCATGCTACACCAACGGACGGGAAAAAGCCAAAACGATGTTTTTTATCAAAACGCTCGGAACCATTATATCCGAAGTTAAACTCTCCAAAATATCTTTGATCAAAAGAATAAGTTGCACGCCCGGATAGACCTATATTCCTGGATGGCAATGATAGCTGCAAACTGTTAGCTTGCCCTTCACGTTCTTCACGTCCCTGGAACACTAATAATCCACTGACACCATGTTTACCGAAAGTCCGATTATAATCAACTGCAGCTTCTAAATAATTGGAACTTGTCATAACCTTAGCACCTTCGGAAAATCCTAAATATTCAGTACCACGCCCATCTCCTTCCGCATTTAAACAGTTAAGCACATATTGTCCGGTATTCTTATCAAAAGAAGTCATCGTATAATAAAAAGGAGTATAGCTCCTGTTTACAGCAAATTGAGACAAACGGGCTATATTCAGCATAACACGTGCCGATAAACCTTTTGTAATAAATTTCAAATCCTGCTTCAATTCTAACTGAGCCAGAATCTGAGAACGCGTTTTGTCCTGATAACCACGTACCGTTTCTGCATAAGGATTGGTGTAATAGCTTCCCTTTTGTGCATCCATAATGGCACCACCAAATAGAATATGTGAAGTTGTTATATTTGCATCTGCTGCCGAATAATAGGCAGGGAACATGACTGGATTGGAGTGCATAATCATCTTATACGTATCAGAACCACTTTTCAACGGACCGGTATAATCCTCAAAGTTACCATTCAAACGAACAATCATTTCGGTTGTTTTAGAAACATCGATATTTACGTTTGCACGCAGATTATAAATGTTATCCTGGATGTTATTATTAAAGTTATTCCGTTTGTCTACTTTCAGTAAGCCATTATCTCTGTTAAAAGAAGCAGCTACATAGTAACGGGCTACACCGCCACCACCACTTACACTCAAATTGACACGTTGATTCATTGTAAAATCTTTCATCAACATACTTTGCCAATCATTAGCCGGATAAAGTATCGGATCATAACCAGCAGCAGTTCTCTCTATTTTACTTTGCGAATAAGGTAATTGTCCCAACGGATTACGTGTAAGAACTGCTTCGTTCTCCAGTTTCATATAAGTAATCGGATCAGCCAATTCAATGTTCTGTGTAGGCATAGAAATTGAGTTTTCTACACGTAACTGAATTTTAGCCGGACCATTCTTACCCGTTTTAGTTGTAACCAAAATGACACCATTAGCACCACGAGCTCCATAAAGGGCCGTTGCAGTAGCATCCTTCATTATAGAAAAACTTTCTATTTCATCCGGTTGCAGACGTGCCAGGTCAGTAGATGTCAACTCAACGCCATCAATCAAAATCAATGGATTTGTATTGGAACCAAATGTCGTAATACCACGAACAAAAAAGTCGGCATTGTCTGCACCCGGCTCACCGCTTCGCTGATAGGCAATCATACCTGCCACACTACCAGCCAAAGCTGTTGTCAGGTTACTCACCGGTACTTTCAATTCTGCGGGCTTCACCGTAGTAATGGAAGAGGTAAGACTCTCTTTCTTCTGTTTACCAAAAGCTACAACCGTTACTTCATCCAACGTCTGGGCATCTTCATACAACACTGCATTTATAATGCGTTTGGTACCCACTGTTATTTCTATCGGTTTATAACCAATAGTACGAAACTCCAAAACGGCTTTAGCGTTGGGTACATTAATACTATATTCTCCATTTAAGTCTGTTGTAGTACCGACTGTGGTACCCTTAATCATTACGGTGGCACCTGGAATAGTTTCTCCACGATCATCGGAGACAATACCACTAATTTTAATAGATTGCTGCTGTACCTCTTTCGGTTCCATAGCTTTGCCCGAGTCTTCCTGCACATTAGCAAACGCCTGACTCCCTATCATTATGGAACAAAAGACTATTCCAAGAGCATTACGTATTATACGATTCCTATAAAGCATATTTTTCTATAGTTTAAATATTTGATTAATTAAAAAAGGAACTATTCATAAGAAATTCCCGATTTCTTATAATTCAACAGAACACTTCACTCATACTACATAGGCTAATAGATTTAGAGTTTACACTTCATTTTTATAGATTATACACGATGATATATCACTAAGGAGGATACTTCTTCATACTCATTATATAATAAGGTTAAACAATTCTGCTTTTTTTGAGTAAAGAGCGGGAGAAGAAAACAACTATATCCTTGTACTTCTTTACTCCCTCTCAATTACTTCCTGCTTCACATCAACAAATCTTTTTTACCTGAATTGAAATACCATTAAAAACATCATTCTATGTTGTTTCTGAAAGCAAATATAAGATAGGATAGATAAAGCCACTATGCCTAATCTCGCCATTAATATGCTCAATCTGTACAGTGACACTTAAAATACATTTTTGGCGTAATTGAATACAATATACCCCACAATCAATACTCACAGGAAGTTATGGATGGATGATTACATTCTTTTTTTATTCTTAAAGTAGGTTACTGCTATACAAATAAGGAAACCATTAGTCTTATAACAGTCCCATTCTTATATCTCAAAAAGTCTGGAAGTCATTCTATGTTAAATGAAATAATCCCTTAACAAGTGTTCCGTATTAGATTGATTTAATAAAAGCAAAAAGGCAATATATACATAAAATATTGAACCTGCAAACTCGTAAAACGCAAACAAAACCGAGATTCAAAGTACTATCTATACATGATTCTTTCTAATTTTCCTACATGAAATTTTGATTATTACTACCACCCCTAATATTACTCTGAAAAGATTTCTTGCTCACTAATAGTCGAGTAACAAAAAGAAATATATTTCAAGCAAGAACAATATAAAGGACACTGTTTAGTATAATAGGTATACCACGAAATAAGAAACTGCGATATACAAAAAAATAAGAATTCAACCACATTCATTAAAAAGAGACGATACAATACACCTGTTTCCGGTTCAACAATAAAAAACTCTGCCGCAATTATGAACTTATGTTCAAAGCGACAGAGATTTCTATGTAAAGGTTGTTCTCGATACTACGACTTTTCAGACAGCGCCTTTACGGTATACTGAAACGCCCTATATGCAAAGGCTACTTTTATTTCTTTCCTACAATCCTGTAATCACCTTCATTAAATAGATAAGCCTGTTTCCCCTCTTTTTCAAAATGAGTGTATACCTTATATTTATTTTCTGACGGAGCCTTACCATTTATTGAAATATCGGAAACTAAATCAGCAGGCAAATACACAATTGCCTGAGTATTTCGAGGTACAGAGACCTCCAAAGAAAATACGTCTGGCTCAATTATAAAAGCAGATTTTACCAGTCCGGCAATTGTAGGAACGGCAATAGAGGCCTGCTTAAAAGAAGTAAGATCAGGTTCTATTTTAAATAATTCATATCCAGGCTTCAATGGTTCCACCCCACACAGATATTGAGCAATAACGGTTAAGGCTCCTCCACTCCATGCATGATTAACGGTACCTCCTCCAAATCCTTTTTCACCAATATCCCATCCTTCAAATAAGGTAGAATACTCTTTATTGTCAACCATCGGAGCAAAACGAGATTGTACGCGTTCCAGTGCATAATTACTTTGTCCCATAATGAAAAGGGCCTCCATAACATACTTCTCCATATAAGGACTGGCATGCTTTTGTGATTTAAACAAGTTAAAAATCTCGTCGTATTGGGTTTGATCCGCAATACCTGCAATAACAGCCAATGCTTGTACACGGTCATCCGTCTCTTTCTGATATTGGGGATGTCTGTAGGCATACCCATTCCAACATTTATTATAACCAACCTTCAACTTTTCCATCATTTCCCGATACATTTCAGCATCGTCTTCATATCCTAAAACATCGGCCATTTTTGCTGCACCATCCAATGCCAGATAATGCCATCCGGCATAGATCAAACGAATATCACGGTGATTTCCCCAATCTCCCCAAGTCCATCCACCACTTCTAAAAGCAGTCAGACCGGTGTCATCCAGTTGCCAAAGTCCAAGATACTTTTTAACCTTAGGATAGACATCTACAATCGTTTGTTTATCTCCCGTATTCAAATAATAATTCCAAAAGCCATAACGACCGATACTTGCCAATGATTGTCCGGGAAGTTCTGTATCCGAGCGTCCGGAAGGAATAGGCGCATAGAGCACGCTATTTTTCTTTTGCCAACCGACCAGTTCATAAATAGCTTTCTTCATCAAAGCATGTGCCGAAGGAGAATACGTATAGAAACTTTCGCCCATAAGCAACACTACATCTCCCCACCATTGAGCTCGCTCTCTATCGGGACAATCAAAGTAGGTATCACGCATATTCACATACAATGTCCGAAGCGCTTTTTTCCAGAAACGCATATAAAACTCATTGTCACAAAAAAAGCTACCGGCAGGTTCTGTATCATAACCGGTTTCCCGATAAGACAGCACATTAACAGTTACACTCTTCGGTAATACAAGAATCAGCTTATGCCCATTCATCCATCCTAAAGACTCATAAATTTGCCTACCTTGTTTTGTGACATATTCAGCTCTTACATTTTCGGCTCCTCCTGCCACCGAGTGGTCTGTGGATATAGAGATTAAACTTCCGCCTTGAGTATCCGTTACATCCAATACCGGAGTCATTTGCATATTATAAGGAAGCCGGGCAATAATCGTATCTTTGTCGTTTCCCGGAATACGCTGTACTTCAAGTGGTTTTACACCAAAGTCTTTCCAAAACGGAATAGGTCGTTTCACCAACTTATTCCAAGGAGCTACTCCCCACTCGCCTAATTCTCTCGCATTTTCGAAAGCGTATTTCCTACCATCCTCTGTTTGCCAACCGGTAATGTCATATCGTGCATCAAAATAAACGTTAGATTCCGGTAAGCGATAATTAGGATGAGGCTTACCGGTATTACCATAAGCCGGATGAACTCTACAAAGCCATTCCGAGTTACTTATGATATCCAGCTTATCATCTTTCACTTTGAATATTAGTCCGGCTTTCCCGCTACTCTTGTGAGAAAAACCGTGTTTCCCGAAATACCAGACCAAAACGGCTATTTTATTTTCTCCTTTCTTCAGAAAAGGAGCAATATTCACTTCGTCATAGTAGGTGTCTTCAGGATTAGGACCACGTTTCAACCCACCTTCAAATACAACAAGTCTGCCATTTATCCAAAGCCAGTATTTACTATCTACCCCAATCTGAGCTATTACTTCCGGAGGTACCTTCTTAATCAAAATATCCCGGCGAAAAGCAATCCAGGTATTAGGATTATCTACCTCTTCTTCGATGGAAGTTATCCAATGAGCTTCCTTTCGATTCTCTGCATGAAGCATATATATACAACTTAACATTAATAATAATGAGATAAAAATCTTTCTCATAAAACTATTTATTTAAAAAAATTCCATTAGGTTATCAATTAATAATCTTCACGCCTTTAGGAGCTTTTACTTTTGTAACTATCTTACCATCCTGCTTGTGATGAGAAATATGAACATCTCCTTGGGAAGTTGGGAAAGTACCTTCCACCCACTCAAGATCTCCTAAATGTGGTTCTATCTTCAGAACCCGGCATCCCGGAGTCATCACCTTTACCCCTAAAACATGTTCACTCAGCCAGGCAGTAGGCCCTGAGGCCCAACCATGACAAAGACTATGTCTTAACCTGCTATAACAGAAATTCCCAAAGTCTCCATGGATGTCTTTTTTTCCTGTAGGAACCAATTCATCTATCGGAGCAGAACCGGGTATCCACTCCATGTTAAAATCTTCCCAAAAAGTAGTAGCCCCCATATCCAGCATTCCGCCCCAGTAAGTACGGATTACATCTATAGCTCCCTGATAATTGCCAGCTTTAGCCTGTGCCTGCAACATATAATATCCATAGAAAGTGGAAAAATTCTTGGCTCCTCCTACTGATATTACACTATTATCGGCTGTACCAGCGTCTATCATACCAGCCAAAGCCAGCAGTGCAGCTGCTTGTTTGGAACCGTTTGCATCGGGTACATATTGTTTCATACGAGTACTCACTTCAACACAAGTAACCGCCAAAGCTTTTTCACCCAACGCCTCACAAAGTATAGCACCAGCATCAAAAGTCATCGATAAAAGAGCCTGCAAACCAGCATCAACTCCTTGCCGGTTTCTTTCTGATGGCCAGTCCAGAAAACGTTTTCCATCCAGACGTTCTTTACCGGATTCATCGACTTTGGTCAATAAATGGGTAAGTAAACCTGTCAGATAGTCCTTTTGTTGTTTCAGATACTCCAAATCACCCTGATACAGATACCATTCTTTATGAATCAGAATCCACCATAAAGAATAAGAACTGATATCATTCATCCAGGTCGGAAGCGGAGTTGTATCACGGGATAAATCCAAACTCCTGGGAACTACCTCATTATATCCGAAAACAGAGTTGATAGTCATTACTTCGGGATGCATATCGCCTACCCATACCAAGCGATCTCTTTTAATACCGTCCCACAAATATTCCTGCATATTCAGTTGAACGGTATAAGCTCCGGTCATCCAGATTTCGTTCAATCGATCATCATTACAACGAAAAGAGCCACGATAAGGAATGTCCCGCATCACGGATACTGCATTTATCTCTTTCAATAACAATTCCGTATCGGCATCCAATAAGTCAATACGCGCAAAACGGAAACCACTATGTACTGTCTCTGAAGCCCCAAGCCATGGAAGTTCCATCTCAAAATCACGCATAGCATGATCATTCATAGCTCCCTTTGTCCCAACAGGAGTCATTGCTTCACTCACAGATTCACCAAAGCGAACACGAATCTTCACCGGTTTTTTATTTTTTGAACGCCCTGTAACAATACGCAATCCTCCTTGTATCTCTTTACCAAAATCAATCAGGAAAGAAGGATATTCATTGCCGATACTTTTCATCACGCACAAGTTACGATTAGTAAGTACCCCTTGACCATCACCAGATTTCAGTAATGCATTTATATTATGAATTAACCTGCCATTACCGTTATACTGCCAAACAATACGTGTCGGTGCGATATATGTACGTGTTCTCGGATCTGTATGCTGCCCCCAAACAACTACGGTAATCATCAAAAACAGTAAAACACTACCTACTCTTTTTCTTGTCATGTTATTATGTGTATTCTTATTTGATTTTAATTTCAAAATGATACGTTCCTGGAGTAAGTTTAATACTTCCTCCTTCTCTTTGTACAGATAAGACCGACGATTTTATCTCCTTACTCTTAATAGTATAAGCATCGTCAAGATACAATGAAGCGGAAGTGTTTGAAGGAACCGTTACCATATACTGAACTTTATTCTTATTTTTATTCCATGATGAAACTATTTCTCCATAAGGTGAAACATGACTGGCTTCAAAAGAAGTCAATCCGGTCACAAAGTTAGGTTTTAAAATAATATGTTTAAAACCAGGAGCAGATGCATCCGGAAACAGACCTCCCAAAGCCTTATAGTACCAGGCGCTGATTTCACCAAACATGATATGATTCAATGAAATATCCCGATAACCGTCTGTACGCCAATTCTCAAAAAGAGTAGTAGCTCCATTCTTAATCCACCATCCCCAGGAAGGATAAGTGTCTTTGGAAGCTAATTTATAGGCCAAATCAGCATATCCATTCTCACTCAAAGCATTAAGGATCGCTTTGCTTCCCAGTAAACCGACATCCATGCTCTGGTCTTTTTCCACTTTTGCGGCCAAATTCTTTGCTACCAATTCTTTCATATGCTCCGGAACGATATTCCAATACAGAGGCGTACTAAGCTCAGTTTGGTGTCCGTTGCAATAAATTCCTTTCTGTTCGTCCAGAAAGCGGGCATTGATACTATTCTTTATTTTTGTAGCCAAAGCTGAGTATTTCTCATAATCACGCTGCTTATTCAGCAGTTTAGCTGCTTTAGCCAAAATATCGGTATCTACATAATAATAAATAGAAGAAGTCAGTTCTTTTGAAGAATGAGCCCTTATAGGAATCCAATCGCCCAAGCCCCAGTCTGTAATACCGGAAGGATAGGTATAATTCAAGTAATCTACGTACCGCTTTATATTATCGTATACAGATTCGAGCAAATGTTTATCGCCATAAAACAGATAAATATTCCATGGAATAATAGCTATCGTACTGGTCCAATCCACTCCATTCCCCCAATGATAGCCCCATCCTCCGGTAGGGATGATAGCCGGTAATACTCCGTTAGGCGCCTGTTCGTCCTGATGATCGGCCAGCCACTTCTCATAAACCGTAATGCCATCATAGTTGTAAAGCGCAGTTTCAATAGCAATATGTGCATCGCCTGTCCAGCCGTTTTTCTCTCTTTGCGGACAATCAGTGGGATAACCAAACAAATTGGATAAGTAAGAGCGATTCGTAGCTTCCCATATTTTATTTAATAACTCGCTTGATGAAGTCACTTTTCCGGTAGAAGGTACATCACTATGCATAAAATAAGCCTTCAGACTATTTGTTGTTAGCTCTATAGGTTCATTACTCAATACTTCGACATATTGAAAACCTTTATAATTAAATCGTGCCCGGAAAGACTCTTCCCCCTCTCCACTTAATATGAAGATATCGGTCTGAAACGGATCTGAATCATCAGTAGGACGATAATGGTAATCAATATTGGACATATCCACTTTCCCATCTTCTCCTATTCTTTCAGCATGTTTCAATCTTATTTCTGTACCCGGTTTTCCGGTTAGGGTCAATTCACTAACCCCAGACATATTCTGTCCGAAATCAAATAGATAATCTGTTTCAGATAGTTTAGTCATCTTTACCGGATTTAATTGTTTCACATCACGAACCGGATGCATCTGCTGAGAAATAATTAAATTGGAAGGAGCCGATGTACAAGTTACATTTTTCCACTTCCTGTCATCAAAGCCAGGGGTATTCCACCCCGCCTGTTCCTTTCTGGCATCATAGTGCTCAGCTGTGTAGATACTATTAAAGATTACCGGGCTCAATGACGTTTTCCAACCCGATCCTGTAGAAACGAATTCCTCTTTCCCATCTTCATAAACGATGCGAATATCCATACAGAACTTAGGTCTCCCACGCCAGGGAGCCTGATCAAAATTCCACACTGCTGTAGACTGATGATTATACCAGCCATTTCCTAATAATACTCCCACAGCATTATCTCCCTGTTGCAACAATTGGGTTATATCATGTGTCAGGTACAAAGTACGACGATCAAAACGTGTATAAGTAGGGTCAAGGCGATGGTCTCCCACACGCGTACCATTAATATAAAGTTCATATAATCCCGCCACAGCAATGTACGCCCGTGCCTGTCTGATCTTCCGTCCGGCATCAAATACTTTTCTGAAATAAGCAGCAGGTTTCAAACGGTAGTCATGCGTATCCGAAATCCAACTACCTTTCCAGTTATGCATCCCCATTAATCCTGTTTCAAAATGAGATACAGCACTTGTATAATTATTATTAGTATCATCCCAAATAGAAACTTTCCAATAATAACGGGTATAAGGTTGAATCGCTTTTCCGGCATACACTGCGAGAACCTCCGAAGATAATATCTTCCCGGAGTCCCACATTTCTCCTGTCCCATTCGCCACTGCAGCAGAATCTGTACCAACATTGACCTGATAAGCTTGCTGCTGATTCAGATTGGCAGGTAATCTCCAGCTTAAACGAGGGGTCGAAACATCAACCCCTAAAGGAGTGACCAGATATTCACACCGTAAAAAGTCTAATTTCCCCAAAGACTGGGTAGCAAACAAAAGGAGATGAGACGAAATAGTAAAAAAGAGTACTGATAAAAATCGTTTCATGGTTATAGATTGTGTTTATAATGTATAATGCAAAAGTAGCCAATAATAAGCTAATAAGTATTCTCATATGTGCCAATAGTATGTTATCCACAGGATAACATGTATTCATTCTCGCCAGTTTTGTATGCAAATCGCCCAAATGCCTTTCTGACGCTTCTTTTATGAATTATAAAAAAACATGAAGATTATATAATTCCGGCAAAAAATATATCTTTGTACGTGTAATTACTATCCAAGCAAATAATATACTAATGAAAAAGCACTTTCACATTCTATTATTGTTTCTTTTATGCTTAGTAGGAAATACCAATGCATACAACCTTAAACAAATCAGTAGTCGGGACGGACTTTCCAATAGTTCAGTGGCTTGTTTGTTTCAAGATGACGAACGTTTTTTATGGATCGGAACTTATGATGGGCTCAACATGTATGATAGCCGGGATATTTATATCTATAAACCGGATATAAACAACCAGAATAGCCTGTCAAGCAATGTCATTAAGAATATTACAGAGACAGAGGGAGTCTATCTGTGGATCAGCACCAAATGGGGACTCAACAAGTTATCGCAACGCAGTAATATTATAGAGGAGTACTACAACGAATTTGGCGAAAACTCATATGTGGCCAAAGACAACCATGACAATTTATATGTGTTCGGTAAACCCGGTATTCTCTCGTTGTATTCCAAAAAGCAGAAAAAGTTTATTGATCTTCCTATTCAGAAAGGTATGACACATGACAATGTGAGTAACTTTGTTATTGATGCTCAGGACACCATATGGATAAATTATCGTGGAACGATGGAGAAATATACTGTAAATCAAGTAGACAGTGCAGCTCCTCAGATAGTACAACATTCCTGTTTCAAGCATCCATATCCTGTTAAATATGTATTTTACAGTAACAAAAAGGTTATAATTGTTGATTCAGAGGGAAATATCTATGCTATCACCTCTCAGGGGACACGTTTCATTAAAAATCTGAAAACACTTATCAATGAAAGTGGAGAGATTGGCTCCATTATATTTGATAATGAAGATCTCCTTATCGCTTTTAAGACCAATGGGTTAATACATCTTGATGCTACAAAAAATTATGTACCGGAAAAGATTGAAATTAACTGTGGAGTATTCTCGTTATGGAAGGATGAACAACAAGATATCGTCTGGATTGGGACAGACGGACAAGGCGTATATGCATGGACAAAAGATGAATATACATTTAACAACTTATCACTCAACCAACTCCCCATAAATAAAAGAAGACCCATCCGCGCCATTTATGCCGATCCTCAAAACACGTTGTGGCTGGGGACTAAAGATAATGGCATTATCCGTATAGAAGACTATGACAAGGCGAAAGTATACTCTGCTGCAAACGTTACCCACTTCACTACACAGGAAGGACTAACTAATAATGCTGTATTCGCTTTTGTTCCCAGTAAAACCCATCCCGTATTATGGATCGGTTCTGATGGTCCCGGATTAGACTATTATTCCTACCGGGATAATAAAATACATCCATTGGTAAACCACACAAAGATTGGAATAGCCAAAGTGCATTCTATGGTTGAGATTTGTGATTCGCTATTATGGGTAGGCTCCGGCAGTACATTATTAAGAATTAATGTACAACCCAAAGGAAATACTTTGGAAGCTAAGAGTATCCGGTCTGTCAACCTCAATATTTCCAATCGGCAACAATATAACCAAATATATTCTATCTATCCCGAAAACGATTCTATTATGTGGATAGGTATGCGTGGTAATGGCGTCATACGACTCAACATACAAACAGAAGCTTACCGGCTAATCACTTTTGATAAAAACGGTATAGCGCCGATGAACGACATATTATGTATTTATCAAGATCGTAACAAAAATATTTGGTTAGGAAGTAGTTATGGACTAACCAGGTTAAATCTGCTCCCCGACGGAAGCTTTGATTACAAAAACTTCAACGAAAATGAAGGGCTTCCCAATAATACAATACACGGTATTGCAGAAGACAGACGAGGAAACCTATGGCTGAGTAGTAATACGGGTATCATTCTGTTTGATCCTCAAAGAAATAGTTTTCGCAATCTCAATTACAAAACCGGACTAAAACTTATCGAATTCAGCGATAACGCTTATTTCCAGGATAATACTCAAAACAGATATTTCTTCGGAGGAGTAGATGGTATCGTATGGATTAAGAATGAGGAAAGAAAAAGGAAGGAATTTATACCCGAGATCTTTTTCACAAAACTACGAATCTTCAACAAAGAATATAGTATATCCGAATTTGAGAAAGCAAAAGGCAGTGAAGAGGCAATTGTGCTTAATCATAATCAGAATTTCTTTGCAGTGTCATTCGTTGCAATGGATTTCATCAATGGAGAAAACAGTAAATATTCGTATAAACTCGAGAACTTCAGCGATGTATGGATGGATACACGTTCCAATGAAGCACAATTCACCAATATTACTCCGGGAAATTATATCCTGAAAGTGAGATATAATGACGGAATGAGTAATAATGAAGAATTAATAAGAAGTATACATATCATTATTCTCCCTCCCTGGTATCAGACTATAGCTGCATACATCATCTATGCACTGCTTATGATAGGTCTTATGATTGGTATATTCCGATATGTCAAATGGAAATATGAACGGAGAAAAATTTCTATTACCAGACGTTTAAATGAGAAATATAAGGAAGAGATGTATGAGGGTAAATTGCGTTTCTTCACTAATATCACACATGAATTTTGTACTCCGCTAACCCTTATTTACGGACCGTGTGAACGTATCCTACATCATGAAAGCAGTGATGTATTCATCAAGAAGTACGCTCAAATTATTAAATCAAATACAGAACGGCTCAATAGCCTGATTCAGGAAGTAATAGACTTCCGCCGTATGGAAACAGGAAATCAAACATGCCATATACAGGAATTAAATATCAGCGAATTATCGCAGGAAATTATTGAATCATTCAGCGAACTGGCTGAACAAAATAATATCCTTCTCCAAACTGACGTTAGTCCTGATATTATATGGAGAAGTGATAACAGTTGCTTTACTAAAATCCTGAACAACCTCATTTCCAATGCGTTTAAATACACTCCGGAAAAAGGAACTATTTTAATATCTGTAAAAGTAATAGATGCTAAACTGGAAGTTAAAGTATACAATACAGGCAAAGGTATCAGTAAAGAAAATATCCCTCTAATATTCAACCGTTACAGCGTATTGGATAATATCAAAGAAAACAGCATCAAGGGATTATCTTCCAGAAACGGATTAGGACTTGCTATCTGTCATAGTATGGTGGAATTACTTCAAGGTATAATCAAAGTAGAAAGTGAGGTAAATCAATATGCTCAGTTCACCGTAACGTTACCTCAACTGGACGTTACAGAAAATTCTTCCCAAAAGCAGGAAGATGTTCCCAAACTAATTCAAAAAAGAAATATGGACAGGCAAGAGCTTGAAAACGCAACTACCGAAGATAAATGTTCAGAACCGGAAGCGACCATTCTGATTATTGATGATAACAAAGAGTTATTGTGGATGTTGAAAGATATATTATCTGATGAATACGCCATTCTTACGGCAGAGAACGGAGAAGAAGGATTAGCTCTGCTGAAGCAGGAAACTCCTGACCTGATCATTACAGATATTATGATGCCTAAAGTTGACGGAATCACTTTGACCAAACAAATAAAAAGTAATAAACACACAGTGCATATTCCTCTGGTTATTCTGTCGGCTAAGAACACAACAGATGAA
Source organism: Bacteroides sp. (assembly GCA_019416685.1). Taxonomy (GTDB): domain Bacteria; phylum Bacteroidota; class Bacteroidia; order Bacteroidales; family Bacteroidaceae; genus Bacteroides. Next base: position 28,324 of record DXWV01000080.1, on the reverse strand, counting down.
AAAATAGAAGGTATTGAATCAGGAGCTGATGCCTATATACCAAAACCATTCAATACTCAATATCTGATAACAGTGATCAGGCAGCTCATCAAAAAACAGAGAGAGTTAGAACAATATTATAACTCTTCAGCCAGTGGATTCGACTTCGGAGGTGGACAGCTCTTACAAAAAGAAGATAAAGAATATCTGCAAACAGCAAGAGAGCTGATAAATAAGAATATGGATAATACACTCTTCGGTCCCGAAGAATTGGCAGCTGCCATGCAAACGAGTAGCCGTAACTTATATCGCAAATTCAAAAACTTGAATCAACCGTCTCCAAAAGATTTTATTAAAGAACAACGAATGACTTATGCAGCCAAGTTACTACTGACTACCACCCTTACAATACAGGAAATCATGTACAAGACTGCATTTACGAATCGTTCTCATTTTTACAAGGAATTTGCTAAACGTTACAACCAGACACCCAGAGAATACAGAGAAGTAAACAAACAAAAGGATACATCTCTGTCTGATTAAAGGAGTAATTTATGCGAATCTGTAGTTGGATAGTTGGTTCAAATCTATATGGTTTTGAATATATTTCACCACAGAGTAACACAGAGTTCCACAGAGTTTAAATCTTTATTGAAACACAGATTTTCGCAAAGGGAAACAAATGTATGATAAAGATTCATAGTCTTTTAATCTGCGTTTATTTGTGTTATTCCGCGTTTCATCAGATAAATAGTACGCTGTGAAACTCTGTGTTACTCTGTGGTGAGTTTATCGTTGCCATCTATTTATCTTTTCGGTGTTGATAAAGCCCCTTCTCGTAGAGGAACGTATGGAGTCCCGGTACACAGTCTTGTTTTACATGTACATGTAAAGCAGTAAAACATGTACATGTATGACAGTGAAACATGTACATGTAAAGCAGTGAAACATGTACATGTAAAACAAGGCTGCTCACCGGGGAAAAGAGTGTTCCTTTCTGAAAAAGACAAAGTACAACACCGAGCAAGGGTAATGACGCCGTCTATGGCCACTTCCACCACCCAAAAGATAGGGTCATAATTTTCGTTACTGTACAATAATGAACACCGCACAGCATGCCTTTCAATGGCTTCTTTACTGAGTTTACATTATTTAACCCATTGACTATTGTTTAATTACGAACATTTCGTAGCTTTGCAATATAATCGTAATTAAACATACTCCATGGAAAAACTGACTATACAAGAAGAAGAAGTGATGATCTACATCTGGGAACTGGAAAACTGTTTTGTAAAAGAAATAGTAGCCAAATTTGAGCCACCTGCTCCCCCTTATACGACCGTAGCATCCATAGTGAAGAATCTTGAACGGAAAGGATACGTCACGCCTCGTCGGGTAGGTAATACTTATCAATACACTCCTGCTATACGGGAAAGTGAATATAAACGTAGTTTTATGAGCGGAGTAGTACGCAATTACTTCGAAAACTCTTACAAAGAAATGGTTTCTTTCTTTGCTAAAGATCAAAAAATATCGACCAATGACCTGAAAGAAATCATTGATATGATTGAAAAAGGGAAAGAAGAATAATCCATAAACAATGATATTATGACTCCGGAACTAGCCTATTTTCTAAAGATAAACGTAGGAATTATAGTATTCTATATATTCTACCGGTTATTCTTTTATAAAGATACATTTTTCCATTGGCGCCGGACAGCATTGCTCTGTTTCTTGGGAGTCTCACTGCTTTATCCAATGCTCAACCTGCAAGAATGGATAAAGGCGCATGAACCAATGGTGGTAATAGCTGATTTTTATGCAACGGCACTACTCCCGGAAGTGGTATTTGAAGAAACAGCAACCCCAATTCATACAAACTGGCAGGGATTTGTCCTCCATTCTCTGAGTTTCATCTATTTATGCGGAGTAATATTACTATTTATCCGTTTTATAATGCAACTGAGCAGTATTATCCGCTTGCGAATTCAGTGCAAAGTAACAAAGATACAAGGTGTACGTGTACATATATTAAATAAAGCAAGCGGTCCCTTTTCCTTTTTCCATTGGATATTCGTCCATCCGGAATCTCATACTCAGGAAGAACTCGCCGAGATTCTTACTCATGAGCAGACTCATGCCCATCAATTACATTCGACAGATATAATGTTCAGTGAACTGATGTGTATTGTCTGCTGGTTTAATCCTTTTATTTGGCTCATGAAGCGTGAAATACGAAATAATCTGGAGTACATGGCCGATCAACGCGTCCTACAAACCGGATATGATTATAAAGTATACCAGTACCATCTATTGGGACTGGCTCATCATAAGGCTGCAGCAACTCTCTATAATAGTTTCAATGTTTTACCACTCAAAAACCGAATTAAAATGATGAACAAGAAAAGAACAAAAGAGATAGGAAGAACTAAGTATTTGCTGTTTCTTCCATTGGCTGCCTTGCTACTAATAATCAGTAACATTGAGGCAGTAGCCCGAACCACGAAAAATTTTGCACGGGAAGTAATACAAACTGTTGAAAAGTCAACAGAACAAGTAACCAAGGCTACCGGACAAATAACAGAACAGACCACAGTAAAAGAAATTATTATCCCGAAAGAAACTCCTGCCAATATAAACATAACCGATAAAACCCCTTCTGCCATCACGCAAAAGGTGAATACCGGAGATGATGATATTTTTGATGTTGTAGAAGAGATGCCCGTTTTTCCTGGGGGACAAACAGCTCTGATGGAATTTATTGCTAAAAACCTGCGTTATCCTGTAAAAGCGCAAGAAGGAGGTATACAAGGGCGCGTCATAGCACATTTCGTTGTAGAAAAAGACGGATCGGTCAGCAATCTGGCAGTAGCACGCTCAGTTAGTTCCGAACTGGATGCAGAAGCCATACGCGTATTGTCAACGATGCCTAAGTGGACTCCGGGCAAACAAAGAGAGAAAGAGGTACGTGTAAAATATACAGTCCCTATCGTTTTCAGATTGAGCGGACCGGAAGTAGAAGAAATAAAAGACAGCAAACTGGAGGAAGTGATAGTTGTAGGATATGCTCCGAAAGACGAAGTAATAATACCTGAAATTGCTCTTGAAAGTGCAGAAATAATGCCCAAATATCCGGGCGGAACCAGTGGACTAATGAGTTATCTGGCAAGAAATATCAAATATCCATTTGATGCCCAACAGAGTAAAACGCAGGGACGTGTTGTTATCCAGATGATAGTCAACAAAGACGGTTATGTTACCAGTCCGAAAGTAATACAAAGCGTCTCTCCTTCACTGGATGCCGAAGCTATACGCGTAGTAATGGGTATGCCACGTTGGGAACCCGGCAAAAACGATGGCAAAACGGTAGCTGTGCAATATACACTTCCTATCACCTTCAAACTTCAACAATAACTCTCTCTTAATACATTAATTGAAAAGAAAGAAGTAATCGCCTTTTATCATATTGGTTACTTCTTTCTTTTTTTCTAAAAAAAGCAGTAAATAATAACTATATTATTCTTACTTTTGTAGATAACCATAAACAACAACACCATGAAACCATTCGTACTTATCACTTGTTTTCTGCTAAGTCTGGCAGTATTTACACAAGCCCAGGAAAGAATCATAGAACAACCTCCCTTCACCGCTTGGAGTTCTACAAGCATTGAAATAGATAAAGTAGCACTGAGTGACACAGCAACCGTACTACATATTAAAGCTTTTTATCGTCCTAAAAACTGGATAAGAATTGCTTCCGGTAGCTTTCTGAAAGGAAGCGACGGCGAATTATATCCTTTACGCTACGGCATTGGTATCACCCCTGATCAGGAGTTCTGGATGCCCGAATCCGGACAAGCAGAATTTAAACTTGTCTTTCCACCTTTGCCAAAAGATATTACTTCCATCAATTTCTCCGAAGGAGATACAGAAGGTGCTTTCAAAATCTGGGGAATACAATTGGATGGTAAATTGCCTAAACTAAAACTACCAGCTGAAGCAACAGAACGAACCAAGAAGCTCACTACCCTGCCTACACCTAAAATAGAAAAAGGCAAAGCTCTCTTAGAAGGGCAAATACTTGATTTTGAACCGGGAATGTCTTCAAACTTTACTATCTACCTTAGAGGCGCTGTTAACCTGAAACAAAAAGTAGACATAAAAGTAAATGATAATGGACAATTCTCCAGCGAAATACCAGTCATTACAACAACACCCGCTACTCTTTATACCGGAATAGAAGCAATTGATTTTTTATTAGCACCCGGAGAAAAGACAAATCTCTTCATCAACCAACGTGAGATTTGCCGCCGGCAATCCAAGCTGCATAAAGACAAAAAATCCAATGAAGCAAACGTCTACTACGGAGGATATCTTGCCGGACCCTCCGGAGAAATTGCTAAACTGAATTTTAAAACCAATATAGATGATGACTATCCTCAGTTCATCAAAGACCTGAAAGACAAAAATGCAGAAGAAGTAAAAGCGTATATCCTAAATAAACATAAAGAGAAACTCCGGCAGATTGATGCTCTTAAAGCAACAAAAGCCTGCAAAGAGATGCTTTGTTGTGCTGTAGATGCATCGGCTGCATCACTTCTCACGTTCGTTCCCGGAATTATACAACGTGTACATATCACAAACTACAAGCTGAAGGACGAACAAGTGAATGAATATATAAAGAGTAATCCGGTCAATCTACCGGATGATTTTCTGAATGTATTACGGGATTTTTCGTCTCTTAATACCACACGGGCCATGTATGTTCCGCTCTATATGCGTCTCACCGGAAGCTCCATGTTTAGGACGGCATTCAGCAAAGCATTAGGAACGGACAAAGGGATTTATTTTGAACTTTCTACGGTAGCCGATGTACTGAACGGAATTAACGACTTTACACCTGTCACAGAAGAACAGTTGGCAAAAATATCTGCTTTATCAACTCCCGTCTATCTGGAAGCAGTGAAAGAGAAAAACGATGAATTACTGGCCAAAATAGAAGAGAACAAAAAGAAAACCGGATTTACCATAAATGAGGCCGGTGAGGTAAGTAATGAAGATTTGTTCGCTTCTATTATTTCCAAGTATCGTGGGCATACCTTATTAGTGGATTTCTGGGCAACCTGGTGCGGACCATGCCGCATGGCAAACAAAGCTATGATCCCCATGAAGGAAGAACTAAAAAACAGGGATATCGTTTATATTTATCTGACCGGAGAAACTTCTCCAAAAGGTACATGGGAAAACATGATACCCGATATTCATGGAGAACACTTCCGGGTAACAGCGGATCAATGGAGCTATCTGATGAAGTCATTCAATATCAGAGGAGTGCCTACCTATCTGCTCGTTGACCGTGAAGGAAACATCACTTATAAAACAACCGGATTCCCCGGAGTAGATAAAATGAAGAGTGAACTACTGAAAGTACTCAATAAATAAGAATAAATACAACTCACCACAGAGTTTCACAGAGTCTCACAGAGTACTAATTATCTGATGAAACGCAGATTAACACAAATGAACGCAGATTAAAAAGACTGTAATTCTTTATCTTATATGGTTTCCCTTTGCGAAAATCTGCGTTCATCTGCGTTTCAATAAAGATTTAAAACTCTGTGGTAAAACAGATTTCAACTACTGATTCGCATTACTTATGCATTTCTACAATCTGTGTAGGTGCCTGTTCTACATTCCGCCGATCTACCTGGCGGACCACAGCAGCAGCCAATGATAAGAAAGCACGACCGGTAATTGTATTCTCATCCAATGCAGCGGGAGTTCCCTTATCACCGCTTTCACAAATACTTTGAACGATAGGAATCTGTCCCAGCAAAGGCACATTCATCTCTTCTGCCAGTTTCTTAGCACCTTCACGCCCAAAGATGTAATATTTGTTTTCGGGCAATTCGGCAGGAGTAAACCAAGCCATATTTTCTACCAACCCCAAGATAGGTACATTCACTTTCTCATTGGTGAACATATTAATACCCTTACGGGCATCTGCCAATGCCACAGCCTGTGGAGTACTCACTACAACTGCACCAGTCAAGGCCAATGTCTGTACTACAGTCAAATGAATGTCACTGGTTCCGGGGGGCAAATCAATTAGAAAATAGTCCAGCCCGCCCCAGTCAGCATCACCAATAAGCTGTTTCAGTGCATTACTTGCCATACCACCACGCCATAAAGTAGCTTGATCGGGATCGACAAAGAAACCAATAGAAAGAAGTTTCACCCCATATTTCTCAACGGGAATAATCATATCACGCCCTCCTATTTTTTCGGCATAAGGACGGGCATCTTCTACCTGAAACATTTTGGGCATAGAGGGTCCAAAGATATCAGCATCAAGCAATCCAACTTTATAGCCAAGTTTGGCAAGCGCCACAGCAAGGTTTGCCGCTACGGTAGACTTACCGACCCCCCCCTTTCCGGAAGAAACACCAATAATATTTTTCACTTGCGGCAATAGTTTTCCTACTTCCGGACGTGCGGTCTGAATGGTTCTTACACTAATATTGCCTACAATTTCGACCTCTTTACTTACGTGAGTAAGAATAGCTGCTTCGGCAGCCTTAACCACCGACTTCATAAAGGGATCGGTAGGCTTTTCAAAAAGAAGGGAAAAAGAAACTTTCATACCTTCAATGCGGATATCATCCTCCACCATACCGGCTTCAACAAGATTCTTACCAGTACCGGGATAACGCACTGTTGCCAGCGCATCGAGTATTAACTTTGGATAAAGAGTCATTTTATTTACGATTTAACGATTTACAATTTGACGATTGAAATTACTTAGATTTACCGTAAGACGATTGGGATTACCTATGACTACAGGAAGAAAGATTCTTCAATCGTAAATCGTCAATCGTCTAATCGTAAATCTGATTACTTGCTTGTTTGTAACCCGCTCCTCTTACTACGGTTATAGCTACGATACGAGTCGAGTTCTATTTCAACATCCGGCTCTTGCAATTCACCTTGCTGCGGAAGCAGAAATTTTATATACTTAATATTTAAACCACGGTCAAGCCATTGTTGTTCATAATAAGTCTTAATTCCCAGAATATCATCTACGAGACCGGAATGATAAAGATCTTCGGTAATAAACTCTACCGGGAACTTATTCTCCTCGATCATATATCGGGTATAGGTGAACATGAAATTGCTATCCGTCTTCAAATGAATAATTCCATCCGGTTTGAGAAAGCAGCGATAACGTTCCATAAAATAAGTAGAAGTTAGTCGTTTGGTAGCCTTCTTCATTTGTGGATCAGAAAAGGTAAGCCATATTTCGCTCACTTCACCCGGGCCAAAAAAGCGGTCTATTATTTCAATATTCGTACGCAGGAAAGCCACATTCTTCATACCTGTTTTCAAGGCTTCGGTAGCTCCGGTCCACATACGTGATCCTTTGATATCTACACCAATAAAATTCTTATCCGGAAACATTTGTCCCAGTCCTACGGTATACTCTCCCCTGCCACAACCCAGTTCGAGCACTATCGGATGATCATTACCAAAAAATGTTTCATTCCACTTGCCCTTCATTTCAAAAGGCACATTGTCCGCTACAGAGTAAGGATACTCAAATACATGCGGATAACTTGCCATATCGGCAAACTTCTCTAATTTTCCTTTTCCCATATAATCAATCTGGTTTGCCTGCAAAGTTACTTACTTTCGGCGGAAACGGCAAAAATAAATGGAGTACAGATTTCTCTGCACTCCATTTATCCATATTATATAAAAGTTTTATCTTAAGCTTCAATAATAACCTCTTCTTCTACAACTGTCTGCGCTTTCAAATCTTCATAGAAAGCAGCATGAGCAGATTGTACATAAGGTTGTAGGAAAAGAAATCCGATACCAAAGGTAAAAAGACACAAAATAGCCCAACCGATAAAGCTAAGATCAAGTAAAAACAATTTCATCTTGTTACCATCCATCATAGCCATACTTTTTTCGATAGCAGCATTATTAGCCAACTCCGGTTGATCTTTCAGAATGAAATCCGTCATTGCATACGAATAATTCTTAATAATACCAGGAATAACAAGCAGCAGTGTCCACAAAAATGTATAGATAACCTGTAGTAACTTGGTACCAACAATCCGCCCAAAATCACTGAAACCATCAAACAGACCTCCGATGTTCATTTCACCACCTCTCATTACACTCAGCATCACAATAGAGTATCCATACATCATAGGCAATGCAACCAGTATAGTTCCAACAACCGGAATATAAGAAGCAGCACCCGATACAGCACCAAATACAAGAGTAGTTACCGCTCCCATCACCCATTTGTCGGTAAGAGCAACGCGTGCTTCTGCACGCAATTCTGAATTTTGTTTCAACATAAGATATTAAGATTTAATTAAATAAATATTATTCTACAACAGTTACCCATCCATGTGTATCCGGTTCGTCACCATATTGAATAGCACGTAGCTTATGGTACAATTTTGTACAGATTGGCCCTGGTTTACCATCCTTAGAGATAACATATGAATGATCATTTTCCGGATCATCAATACGCTGTATCGGGCTGATCACAGCAGCAGTACCACAAGCACCGGCCTCTTCAAGAGTTGCCAGTTCTTCTTCGGGCACCGGACGGCGTTCTACTTTCAATCCCATGTCTTCTGCCAACTGCATAAGGCTCTTATTGGTAATAGAAGGAAGAATAGATGTTGACAACGGAGTAATATAAGTATTATCTTTAATACCAAAGAAATTGGCTGCACCACATTCGTCCATATACTTCTTCTCTTTTGCATCGAGATAGAACTCAGCCGAATATCCAGCTTCATGAGCTTCCATACTTGCACGCAAACTGGCAGCATAATTACCACCTACCTTATAAGTACCTGTTCCCAACGGAGCTGCACGATCATACTTACGTGTTATTACGTAAGGAGTAGTTGCAAACCCACCCTTAAAGTAAGGACCTACAGGTGTTACAAAGATCACAAAGAGATATTCGTTAGCAGGACGTACACCTACCTGTGCACCGGTACCGATGAGTAGCGGGCGGATATAAAGAGAAGCTCCTGTTTCATAAGGCGGGATGAAACGTTCGTTCAGTTTTACAGCTTTCAGAACAGCCTCTTTGAAACGGTCGGTCGGAAGTTCCGGCATAAGGATTCCTCTACAAGTAGATTGCAAACGTGCCGCGTTCTCTTCAAGACGGAAAATACGAACTTTACCATCTTTACCACGGAAAGCTTTCAAGCCCTCAAATGCCTCCTGACCATAGTGCAGACAAGTAGCAGCCATGTGTAGGTTAAGGATTTCGCTACTGCTTATTTCCAATTCGCCCCATGCACCATCGCGATAATTAATTCTCACGTTGTAATCCGTCTTCATATAGCCGAATGACAGATTAGACCAATCTATTTCTTTCATATTTAGTATGTATATTAGTTAAATTCTGCTATCAGACAACAAAAATAACTTTTATTCTTTAGATTGTAGCTTTTCATGCAACAATTTTTCGACTTCCCGATCAGCTTTTGTCAGTTTCTCCGTACAAAATGCAATTATTTCATTGGCTTCCTTTATTTTTTCTGCCAACACATCTATTTCAAGTTCATTATTGTCAATCTGACGAACAATCTTTTCCAGACGCTCCATGGCTTGGGAATAGGTTTCTTTTTTTACAGACATAATTTTATTTACGATTAGACGATTTACAATTAGACGATTGAAGTAACTCTGAATTTACGATTGAAGTTAGTTCTCCGTGATGCAAGCGAGTGATGATTTCGTCACCGGGAGATACCTGAGAAACATCGGTGACGGGTTTGCCTTCTTTCAGAGTGATACTATAACCACGGGCAAGGAGTTTATCGGGAGAGGCATCAGTGATACGCTGCTGAAACAGTTCCAGGCGATGGCGCTGACGAGCCAGTAAAGCGGCAGATACTTGTATCAAATCTTTACTTGCTGTCAACAGACGAAAACGTGCATCTGACAACCGATGAACCACCAATGCAGGAATACGCGTCTGACAGGACGAGAGTCTTCCGGATTCACGTTCAAGAAAAGCAGAAGCACCTTCGCGAAGGCGGGCAGACAAATATTCCAGCTGATCCGCAGCTTCATCCATACAGTTTATAAGCAACTCGGCAGCAGCAGTCGGTGTCTTCACCCGGGTATGTGCCACAGAATCAAGCACCGTGTCATCACGTTCGTGCCCAATGCCGGTAATTATGGGTAATGAAAATTGCGCACAGGCGGCAGCCAACAGATAAGTATCAAAACCGGACAAATCGGATGTCGCTCCTCCGCCACGAATGATAACAACAACATCAAAGTCGCTCAGCCGGACATTCACACGGTCAAGTGCAGACAAAACTGATTCTTCTACCTGGCTGCCCTGCATCATAGCCGGAAACAATTCCGTATAAAAGAAAAAGCCACGAGAGTTGTGCTGCAACTGATGGCAAAAATCTCCGTAACCGGCAGCAGTAGCCGAAGAAATAACGGCTATACGCTGCGGTAACAGAGGCATTTCAAGTTCTTTATTCAATGTCAGTACTCCCTCTTCTTCCAGTTGCTGCAATATCTCGCGACGGCGGCGTGCCATATCACCCAGCGTGTAAGTTGGATCAATATCCAACACAGTCAGGCTATAACCATATAGCTCGTGAAACTGTACAGTCACCTTCACCAATACTTTGATACCGGAACCGAACATCTGTCCGGTTGCTTCTTCAAAATAGGGCTTCAGCAACCGAAATACATTGCTCCAGATCATCCCCCGTGCTTTGGCGATAAGATTATTGCTACGAGGATCTTTCTGTATAAACTCCAGATAACAATGTCCCGTACTGTTGGACCGCACATCACTCAACTCCGCCTGTATCCAGTATTCATCGGGCAAGCATTGTTCCAGGCTCCGCCGTACCAACGCATTGAGATCAAAGAGAGTCAGCGCTTCCTGTTTCATTTTGCAGACTGATAAGCTTTCCACATATCGGGAATCCCGTATCCATAAATATTGTCGGGATATTTGGCACGATCTCCCGAACGGCGAACCAGTTCAATAACCTCTTTCGCCGTCAGATTGGGAAGTGCCTGCCACAAGCAAGTCACCATGCCGCACATGATAGGTGAAGAAAACGAAGTACCGTTGGCTCTTCTTAATACACCATCCGTCCCCATTACATCCGAACCCAAACCGACCGCCATTACATCTGGTTTTACACGGCCATCGGCTGTATTTCCAATAGAAGAGAAGGGAGCCAATTCGCCTTTTTTACTAATAGCACCTACCGTAAGTACATTGTCTGCATCTCCCGGAGGAGTCGTTTTTTTCCAAGGTCCCGAACCGGAATTCCCGGCACTACATACTACAATCATACCTTTATCTGCTGCCTTTGCAGCCTGGCGGGACATCAAAGCGAAGTGACCGTCCAGATCGCGATAACGATAATCTTTCGATTTATCATCAAAAGCATAATATCCCAATGACGTATTTACCACATCTACTCCCACACTATCGGCAAATTCAATGGCAGCCGCCCAATAATCCTGTTCTACTAAATGTTCGGAATATTCATCCTCACTACGTAAGAGCCAGAAAGAAGCCTCAGGAGCCGTACCAATCATCACATGAGGCTGATTCATACCAATGCATGAAAGTACACACATGCCATGACTGCTCTCGGCATAAATGTCAGCTTTCGGGTTTACAAAATCTTTTGTACCCAGAATGTTGATATTCTTCATCGCATCTATACTGTCAGCATTATGAAAGCCTGCATCAATCACGGCAATCGTCATCCCCTGTCCTTTAAATCCTGCCTTATGTAACTTATCGCCATTACTTATCCGTATCTGGCGGAGTGCCGGTCCATAAGCCTCTTTTATCCACAGAGGGGTATTTACCAATGAATCGCGTTCGGTAGCCATCGTAGGATTCTCCGGATCGGGTGCAATCCATACCTTTTCGGTAGCACGGACAAAAGGAAGTCTGGCTATCTTATCGATCAATGTCGTATCATTACAGGAAACAGTAACAAAGTTATCCCATTTTCCCATAGTGACAATATTCACACCTTTCTTACGAATAGCATCCACATACTTATGGCACACCGGCAAGTCGGTAGAGTCTATTGCCAACCGCTGTCTCTGACGACGTTCAATGGCTTTCTTTGAAAGAAACTCTTCCGGACGATCCAATGAATAAGTGGTAGCAGCCTTGTCTTTGAGACTAATACGATACTTCAATGTGTCCTGTTGTGCCGATGCTCCGGTAGTAGCAAGAAGCAGAGCGACCAAAATTAATTTTCTCATACTTTATATTCGGTTTCTATTAAAAATCTTTGTTTTCTTCAATCACAAGGCCAATACCCCGCTGTGAAGCAATAAACGCACCACCTATCACCCGACGCCCATCATAAAATACTGCCGACTGCCCGGGAGTAATGGCTGAGGCCTCTACAAGGAACCTCACGAACAACCGTCCATCTTCCAACCGCTTCACCCGGCAGGGTATCGGGCGGCTGCGATAACGAATACGTACCGCCAGATTCTGACATGACAATACCTCCTGCTCATCAATCAGATGATCCTGTTCGGCGAGCATATATCCGGCATGTAACTGTTCAACATCTCCCAGCATTACAGTGTTCTTCTGTGGATTGATTTTCAGCACATACGCAGGTTTACCCAAAGCTATTTCAAGCCCTTTTCGCTGCCCGATTGTATAATAAGGAAACCCTTTATGCTGTCCCAACTTCACTCCTTCCGAATTGACAAACCATCCCGGACCAATCTCCGTATCCAGTTCGGGATACTGCTCGCGCAGGAAATCACGATAATCTCCTCTGATAAAACAGACTTCCATGCTCTCGCCTTCTTTTGATTTGGCTTCATACCCTTTCTCACTCAGATAATCCCGCACTTTCAGTTTGGTATAGTTTCCCAAAGGAAAAATGCAACGCCTCAATACCTCCTGGCTCAGACGCCAAAGGAAATAGGACTGGTCTTTCTTATCATCATCTCCGGCTACGATATATATATTCCCATTACGTTCTTCCAACCGGGAGTAATGTCCGGTAGCAATCCAATTACAATTCAGGCGATCCGCCCACTCCGTCAATACACGAAACTTAAACAACGGATTGCACATCACGCAGGGATTAGGGGTTCGCCCCTGACGATATTCATCAATGAAATTCTTTACGATTGTATCTTTGAAAGGTATCCGTTCGTCGGCTACATAGTGTTCAATACCCATTCGTGCAGCCAGTTCTCTGGCATCCTGTGGCTCATCTCCCCACACACGCATGGTTACACCTACTATTTCGTATCCTTGTTCTTGTAGCATCAAGCAGGTGGCGGTGCTGTCTATACCGCCACTCATACCTACTAATACCCGCTTATTTGGTTCTTTCATGCAAAGTCTGATTATTGTATGCATGCAAATGTACAGTATTCCGCTCAGATAGCCATACGGAGCAGAAAAAAAGTAAGTCCGGATGAAAGAGAATGAATCAATGCAACAATAAATGGCTTATCTCATCTGTTTCATCTTGTTTCATTGCTATGAGAAAAAAGTTTCAACGCTTTGAGAATTTTTTCTCAATACGTTGAGAATTTCTTCTCAACAGTTTGATACACTTTGTTTCAATACTATGAAACAAAGTGTATCAAAGTATGAAACAACTGCTATATAAACCAGATATCCGGTGAATATCACACAGAGGCATCAAGTATATAAAAGCAGGATGTTGTAAAGTAGTTCCTTACATAGGGTATGCTTGCAATAAAAGGAGAAAGTACACAAGGGCGTAACCGAAATTTCACTTCATAGTGTGGATTAATAAACCAAAACTTACGTTGGCGGATAGAATACCCTGTCTGACGAGCCAGACGCTCGAACATCTCAATGGTGGTACGACAGGATTTAATGTCAAGCAGTTCAGCAATGCAGACTTCACTCTCTCCACAAATTTTCAGCACACTGCGATAAAGAGGACGCGGTAATAAATGCAGGAATGGCCAGTGAGAGGCTACTTGACTGTGACATATCTGTTGATGCCCACCAAAGGGCATTTGCCAGGCAGGAAAACCAATAAACACAACTCCGCCGGGAGCCAGAAACTCCCGGATATGCTGCAACATTGATTTTTTATCACCAATATGCTCAATCACATCATGAATCAAGATAACGTCATACTTCTCTTTTTCAGGAGTCATATCAAAAACATTCACAGCCTTGAATTGTGCAACACAACCCGATTCTGCAAAGAACTCACGGGCTTGCAGAATACGCGTTTCAGCCAGGTCAATGCCTGTTACAAAACACTGTCGCTCGGCAAAAGGCAAAAGATTCCCCCCATCGCCACAACCTATCTCAAGAATACGGGTAGATGAAGTGATAGGAAAAAACTCTTCCAGGTAGGGAAGGAAATACTTTCGGCTACTAACAGCCAGTTCATCAAAGTAGCGTTTGCGATTGGTATGTCTGTCCTGCATCGTTATTTTGTATTCTATATTTTGACTACAAATCTATCCATTTCTCTGAAGTATTACAAAATAATCCCGGCATAATTTGATTATTCGGGAAAAAACACTATATTTGAAAATAAGAAATCTCATAAATATGGCTAATCCAAGACTGCCGGGAATACCCGAAACTGAAGAAACCCTCTTGTACGCCAAACTAAATGAGTACAATCGGGGAAGAACATCTTTCAAAGAAGCAGGTGCTTATCTCATAGTGCTGCCACGTCCGGGATATAATAGTTATTCGCTATGGATTTACTCGCCGGAACCCCAAAAACAATCCATCCTATTCATACACGATCTTTCGACAGATATCTATGAAGCACTGCGAATGGCCAGTACTATGTTTTACTTCTCAAGACGTTGCCTGCTCATTGTGGAATATAATAAGAAAAGAATGTTGAGTAATGGAGATGATATTGTCTCTTTCGGAAAATACCGTGGGCATTATTTACACGAAATACTCAAAATAGATCCCGTATATATGAGCTGGATAGCTTATAAATATACCCCACGAATCCCTAAACAAGAACGCTTTGTAGAAATTGCCAAAGTGTACCACACCATACACCTGGACCTCATGCTACGGAAAGCAAAACAAAATCAGGAAACAGGGCGTTTTCTGGGTAACACAGGTGATAAGGTAACAGATCTGACCTTAAAAGTCATAAAGGTAAAAGTAGAGGATGACCCATATAAAACCCGGATAAACGGTACAACCGTACAGTTTTATATACGGCAGATTGTAACACTGACCGATACTTCCGGTAATCTGGTAGTTATCCGGTTCACGGCTAAAAGTCCAAGCGGAGAATCCTGCCGGATACCCGCCACGGAACATGCATATCAAACAGATGAAATAATACACATAAGTTCAGCGCGCGTGGCACGTATCTACAAAATACGTGGCTCGAAGTATACCCGCCTGAGCCACGTAAAATTACAGGAAGTTAGCGCTTACGCCAGTCGTCTTTAACAAAGCTGGCCGGATAAGAGACTTTATCTATAACCTCTCCTTTCAAACGAATCCAGGAGGTGAAAGTACGGGTACCTTCATTCAGTTCGATCACCCGCGCTCCGTTAGGCAAGTGATTGTATACGGTGTTTCCTCCGGTATAACGGCCGTAGGCCAAAAGGATACCTTTCCACATTACCGCATAATCATTGTCATGATCGTGTCCAACGAAAGTAGCCATAACATCACCCGATTCTTTCATCGCAGTAAACATACCCGAATTTATTTTCGGTGCGCAGGCCCTTTCCATACGGGTACCACGCAATATTGCATTTTCATCCTCGGCAGCTTCGTTGTATTCGGGCAGGGGGATGTGAAAGAATGCAACAGCAGGCAACGGTTGACCATTATTAGCCGCTGTATAGGCAGCACTCTGATTGCGGTACCAGGCTATCTGATCAAACGTAAACCAATTGTAACCATCAACATCCTTCATTGGAGAATAAGAATGAGAATCCATGCAATAAAGCAAAGCAGCCTCCTTTGCATCAGAAGATGACTTTACGGTCAACACATAATCCGGTGATGAAACATTACCACGGTCGGGAAGAAGATTGTAGGGAACCTCACGAATTAAATCATAAAGTTGTTCACGAGTCATCTTTTGCTCATCATCGTGGTTACCAAAAGTCACCACAAAAGGAATCTTACGGCTGGAAACCTGTTCCAACACCTTGTGCATACCACTGTCTGCAGGAGCAGCATAAATGACATCGCCGGTAAATACGACCAGATCGGGATGCTCGGCATCCAACACTTCATTGATGCGTTCGAGAGCAACATCAGAAGCCGGATTACCATATTTAAAGTGTACATCGGTAAATTGTACTATCTTAAATTTACCATCCTTGTTAAACTTAAGTTTTGTGTTTTGGGCAAAGCCGGATGTAGCACCCCAAAGAGAGAAAAGCAGCACAAACAGTACTTTGAATTTAATCATGATACTAATAATTTAAAGGTTAGAATATGTGTTTGGGTAGTTTATTTACAATCTATTTTTTCAATCAATACAGTGGCATATGCCGATATACCTTCTTCGCGACCTGTAAAGCCCAATTTCTCTGTTGTTGTAGCTTTAATAGAAACGTCATCCACATCTATATCCATAACTTCTGCGAGTTTTGTCTGCATAACAGGAATATGTGCTTTCAGTTTCGGACGCTCTGCACAGATAGTAGCATCGATATTTCCTACTCTATACCCCTTGGTTGCAATCAGTTCAACAGTCCTCTTTAATAATATCTTACTGTCAACATTCTTAAACTCTCCGGCTGTATCAGGGAAGTGATAACCAATATCACGCATATTGGCAGCTCCCAGTAAAGCATCACAAATTGCATGTATCAGGACGTCCGCATCAGAGTGACCTAATAATCCTTTTTCATGTTCCAGGAGAATACCTCCTAACCATAATTCACGTCCTTCTACCAACTGATGAACGTCAAACCCAAAGCCCACACGTATCTTCATTTTTATATCTTTTTATTTAAAGTCAGTAAGCAATTAATTTCAGCCCGAAGCTATCTATTTTTCTCCGGATTACATCGAAGTCGGATGACTTTTTTAGGATTATTCACGTAGCAGAAGCAGGAAAAGCTACTAGAAAAAACAAGAGGTTGTGTCAAAATGTGACACAACCTCTTGTTCTATTTGTATTATTCCGAAGTTATCTCCGACGACCAAATAAATCTCTGATACCGTCAAGATCAAAACCTAATGTGAAACGCAATGTCTGGTCAAGCGGATTGCTTTGCGCAGTAGACACCAGGTAAGCAGCATCAAGAGAGAACACACTCATCTTAAATCCGGCACCAAAAGAGAAGTACTTACGATTCCCCTTGTTCTCATGTTCATAGTGATAACCACCACGAACGGAAAATTGGTTATGATAAGTATACTCTACTCCTAAAGACCATTGAATCTCTTGCAACTCTTCCTTGAAGCCGCCGGGAGCATCACTGAAGGATTTAAAAATACCTTTGATGGGGGAGATGTCATTATAACCCTCCGAATCCAACCAGTTTCTATATCCATCCGAGTCCCCTTCTTCGGCACCGGTTGCCGCCCGATATTGTTCTTCTGTAGGACGCGTAGGAACCATCAGCTTGTTTATATCAAGACTGAAAGCTATCGTATTATAATCGTCTATCGGAGCCAACAACGAACCACCTAAACGAAAATTAGTAGGCAGAAACTGACTGGAATTACCTCCATCATAAGAAATTTTCGTACCAATGTTAGAAAGGTTTAATCCGAAAGACAACATACACTCGCGCTGTGCAAGCATAATATAATTTGTATAATAGAAAGCAATATCAGCTGCAAATGCAGAACCGGGAGAAACCTCTTCATCCTGCTTATAAGCCAGATCAGAATAGATGTAACGCAAAGCAACGGCAGCAGAAAAACGCTCGGATAGCATACGCGAATAAGCCACATCTACTGCCATTTCATAAGGACTAATATTATAGGTAGGACCTGTTGTAGCATCTCCTCCCATAGGCACTTCACCCAAAGAGAAATAGCGTAACGAACCACTGATCGCTTGGTAATCACCAATACGATAATATCCAGCCAAATAAGCCAAGTCAATATCATTAACCAGTTTACGCAACCAGGGAGTATAGGAGATAGATACACCTGCACGCCCAATTGTAAACGGATACTTCGCCGGATTCCAATATTGTGAGTTGTTATCCGGGTCGGTAGCAGCACCTACATCTCCCATACCACCACCACGTGAGTCGGGAGCAATGTTAAGTGAATTGACACCTGTATTGATAGGATTGAACAGATCTTTCTGTGCCCATGAGCTGACAGAGAAAGCAAAAAACAGTAGAAATGATATAAATATTTTCTTCATAACCAATCTTATGGATGTGTACATATAAACCGGATTTTCACTGATTTATTGTGCCAGAATGACTATTTTCTCGGTTTTCGTACTCTCCTTGCTATCACCGGAAGTAATAGAAGCACGGTAAAGATAAATACCCGGTGACAGACGCTGACCGGCGTTACTACATAGATCCCAGTTTACATAATAATAACCACCGGAAGATATTCCCTGTTCATTGTGTACCCATAACTCCCGACCTGCAAAGTCACATACAGCTATACGTACATTCAACTCTGAACCAGGGCGGTCATGCGAAAGAATAAATGTAGTACTTTCACGGGCCGGACTCTTGCTGCAAGTTATAGAGAACAATCCGGGGCGCAATCCTTTCACAACTTCAAATTCCAAAGATTTCACAGAAGAATTATTCATGATATCCCAGGCACGGAAAGTAAGAGTATGCTTACCCTCAGACAGGGCCGGAATTGAAAATGCAGCTGTACCCTTGGTATAACTACCTGCAACCGGAGTATAATAATCATTCAAAGAATAGGTAAGCTTACCATCAATACAAAGAGAAAGATCATGTCCAATACCATTTCCTACTGTATTGATTCCATCTTCATCCTCCAATTCCGCTACAAAATAAGGTGTTTCATTCACCAAGCCTCCCCATGGAAAATCAGGAGTATTCAGATATACCATTATATCAGGCCCTTCACCGGAGGTAGGAATATCATCGGCTGTTCCTCCTACAAGAAAACGATCAAAAACACCACCGGCTTCCCGCTTATCGGCATCACAAGCATAGAAATTCAATAGTCCCTGCTCATTGGAATAATTAATATCCAACGGCACAGGGAAAGTCAGCTCAAAGTGACCATTCCGTACAGAATCCATTCCGGAGAAAAGAATCTTATTATGATCAGTATAAGTCACAGCTCCCTTGCCTAACGTATTAAGGGTACTAATAGTCTCTTTGCTATCATAAACCAAGGGGTGAACCGTTCCTGTAAAATCATCAGCAGGCTTACCATCAGGAGTAAGAATATGTCCTTTCACCGTCACTTTAGCACCAGCTCTCATAAAAGGCAATTCATCAGACGGAGGCCCATCGAATTCATCCACTACCACTTTATAATCGGGATAAGTAGGCATTATGGCGGGATCTCCCAGCAAATTAAAATTCAACCTGTTTCCTCCATCACTACTTGCTGAAAATTTAGCTAACCGGAGTACATCTCCCAAACGCAACCGTTTACCATTCTGAAGGGTGAACAAGTTATCTACAAAAGAATTATTCAAGATAGTATTATAATTATCATATACCACCCGTGCGGCTGCAACCATTGCAATAGCCCCTCCCTTTGCATTTAGCAACGCTAATTCACCGGCTGAAGTAGCCTCCGCATCAAAACGGGCAAACTCACATGAAGCAGCAAACCATATTGGCAAACGGGGAGAAGACAGTTTTACAATATCACCTGCAGTCAGAAGGTTCTCTCCCGACCAAGAGGTTGTACCACTATGCCCAGTGTAATTAACGAGTAACAATCCCTGATCTAATAATTGCAACAATCGTTTAGTAGCCTGAGGATAGGTATACCCTGTAGCCGAAGATTCTCTCTTATAAGCATCTAGGAGAATGCGTTCTCCACGCATCCCCGAAAGAGTATTATTCACTTTGTCGGCAAGCCGTCCGGCCTGTATCATAAAACTATTAGTATCCGTTTGTCCGGAAGCATCATCTGCCGAAAAACAAGTCATCCGCTTCCAAGGACCGGCATTCTTATTGTATATATAATCAATCGTTTTGTCAACTACCGCCTTAGCCTCGTCAATCACACGAACAGGGAAACGCCCTATGCCAATATCAGGAACACCACTAGTCAATGAACTCACCTCTCCTTTTACGAAACCGAAATAGTCATCGGTCATATAAGATTGCGTTTCATTCACTGAATTTGAAAACTGGAAAGAAAGTAAAAAATCAGAAGGTTTATAATTCTTCCAACTCGCCGATATCATCCGGTTATCATAGCTACAATCTCCAAAAAGTAATAAGTATTTAATCCGATCTTCGGCAGAAGTCGCTTTATCATACAGCATCTTCATAAAACGACGATAAGCCGTAGCATCGGGAGTTCCGGATGAAAATTCATTATACACCTGTGAAGCTTTTACTACTTCCACAGTAAGTCCATCCTTGTCACGATGTGCCTCTGCTAAACGTTCGGCTTGCTGCACAAAAGCAGTTCTGTCCGGCACAATAATTACCATATCAATACCCTTCAATGCATGTAGATTCTGATTAGGAATATCTCCCATACTCTCTACTCCACCAAAAGAGGCCGAAGTATTAACAGCCACAAATTCACGCAATGTATTACTGGCAGGAATAGTAAAAGTATAAGTATCGCCACTCAAGATTCCTTTTATCTGCTTGTATTCTGAAGGTGAAGTAACATCCCATACAACTGTAGAAGAATTTGCACCGGAAATAACAAATGTACTTGCCTGGTTCTGAGACTGTAAAGCACGAAACGCAAGAGCCCCTCCATTCATCTGTAGCCGCTGTTTATAATTCAATATTATATAGTTCAATCGTCCAGAAATACCGGAAGCACGATTATGAGTAAGCTTTACAACGGTAGATTCCGACTTCTCACCCGACCAAAGTTGATCTAACGTAGCCTCACTGGCTTTTATATAATGAGCATCGACACTGTTTGGGTCAAGCCCCGAAATAGTTTGTGTAGCGATATTTTTCCCATCGATAGCAGCTGTCATTGTAGTGCTGCCAGTTGTTGAATTAGCCGTAAAAACAACCCGGATACGGCCACTTTCATCGGTGATATTGGGAAGAGTAAAGGAATAACTTTGTGAATTACCTACCACATAGTCATAAGAATCATATAACTCTCGCCCTGAAGCAGCCCATGAATAGGCATCTGTCTCATGCAAAGCATATGCATCGAAAGTCTCAATAATATTGGAACTACTACCAGTACCATCTTCTATAGGAAACTCAGTCGGTTTTTCATCACTCTCCGTCAGAAAGTAATAAGCATCATCCGAATAGAAATTCTTTATACGGATAAAAGTATCACCGGTTTTCTTCCAATGAAGGGTACCACGGGCATAAAACAAGACTCCATCGCCTCCACGATATAAAGGCACCTCAGGAAGATCATCGGCAGGGTGTTCTGAGAATTTCTCCGAAAGTAAATACCCTCCATAACCATAAAGCCGTACCTTATCCGGATTAGAGAATCCCATTTTCCTTAATTCAGCCTGCGTAATACGATAAACTCCAGTATCAGAGACACGTATTTTCACAAATCGTCCGGAAGAAAGAACAGAATTTTCAGTAGTTGCTAATGTGGCTGCTCTTGTGGCTGCAAGGGTAGTAGCAGAAATCGGTGTACTAATAACAGAAAGCTTAAAAGAATTAATACGTTGATAAATTCCCTTCCGGTAAACTACCGGAACGAACCGTACATTTAAAGAAGCCTTATCAGCAGATGTGACAACAGAAACCTCAGCCTGAGGATAATCGGGCAAAGTTACCCCTTTCGCTATTAACTCAACGACAACCTCGGGAGTCAGATCTACAAACTCCGGAAACTCAATCTTTACATCGTAGTTATTTAAATAGAAATCGTCAGACAAAGGAATGCTTTCAGAAATTTCCGGAAGAGTTTGGACAGCAGGTAACTTCTGCCAGTCCAGCGTAATAAAACGATCCTGAGCTGAAACCGGAAATACGATAAACAATATAAGAATGTAAAGTACCCTGTACATAATAAGCATAGATTAATTTGCTAATGTGCCGGTTACCATGCAAATGCTATCACGCAGCCAACATTCTATTGGCAAACAGGCATATTACCTTATATAAAAATCGAGTAGCTTATCTCCTTCAAGGTATCCTTGCAGGTGCTGACCTACACTAACGGGGCCTACTCCTGCGGGAGTACCCGTAAATAACAGGTCGCCAATTTTCAATGTCACAAAACGGCTCACATACGCAATAATATCATCCACATGAAACAACATGTCTGCCGTACATCCGCTCTGAACCTCTTGTCCGTCAATTGTCAGGTTAAAATGTAACTGCTGAATATCAGCAAAGCGTTCAACCGGGACAAATGTACCAATAGCTGCCGAGCTATCGAATCCCTTACAGAGTTCCCAAGGTCCGCCGAATTCACGAAAACGGCGTTGCAGATCACGAGCAGTAAAATCAATTCCAACGGTCACTGCATCATAGTAACGATGCGCAAAACGTGGGGCGATATTCTTACCTAAGCGGTTAATGCGTACTACCAATTCTGTTTCATAATGCACCTCGTCCGAAAAGTCGGGGATAAAGAATGGCTTACCGTCTTTCAGTATCGCCGAATCGGGCTTCATGAAGATAACCGGCTCTTGATTTATTAACGTATGTCCCAGCTCTTTATTGTGCTGAGTATAGTTCATCCCTACAGCAATAATCTTCATTATTTGATTTCGTTAAAATTCAATCGGTTAAACATAACAGCCAAATGGGCATAAAGGGAAGTATTCTGTACTACGATATTTTCAGGAACACGGATACGGAACGGTGTAAAGTTCCAAACAGCTTTAATACCTCCCGCTACCATTACATCAGTAATACATTGCGCTATCTCAATAGGAACAGTAAGCACACCAATATGTACATCATATTCCTGCATCTTCTTTGCAAATTCATCCGAATGAAAAATAGGAATACCATTCAGACTGGTACCTACCAAAGCAGGATTCACATCGAAAGCAGCCACTATTTCCAGACCAAAGTGTTTCAAACCTGAGTCCTGCAACAATGCTCCACCCAAACTACCAACACCAAAAAGAAAAGCTTTATGAATATCTGTAAAGCCAAGAAAGTGCTCCAGAACAGCAATTAAGGTATCTACCTCATAGCCCACACGCGTACGCCCGGAAATATTAACGTAAGACAAGTCTTTCGCGATCTGTGAAGCATCTACATTGATTTCCTTGGATATCTGTGTAGAAGAGACGTAGCGCTCCCCTCTTTGCTTCAGCAATTTAACATTAGACAAGTACCACGGTAGTCTGCGCAAAGTAGGTTCCGGTACCCTCATATTATCTTTATGCTGTATCTGACGATCCATTGTCACTTCTTTCATGCTTTAAGATTAGAGATTGGCAAATTTACATTATTTTTTCTGAAATACAACAGAGATGTCACAGAAGCTTAACATTATTTCTACATAGCAACTTAATACTCTCTGAACATTGACAAAGGAATACTTACAGATACTCCAACCGAATGAAACTTCAGGCAATCAAAACCTACAAAAACTCCCGCCCGTAGTATTTCAGAAACTCCTACAGAATAACCTATTTCCGTATAAGGTTTCCGGTCATATACAACTACCGAACGGAGATGTAACGCTTCATCAAACCTCTTTTTTCTCAGAAAAGGAAGTTGCTTCAATAACAAATAAGGAGTATACCAGGAAAGATTAGCTTGTGCCCAACGGGTGTTATTGGAATAAGCATAGTTATCAAGCAAAGCGAAACCCGTATCAAACGTTCGTTCCGTAAACGGCAGACTTGTTGTTGCAAAATGTTTAAAATCGGGAAATTGTATCTTGTCAACATCCCAAAAAGCACCTGCATTTATATACCAATTAAAACGATTAAACATGCCGAATTCAACCTTTTGCCGAGCCGAAAACTCAGTCAGATGATAAGAAGGGGATAGCTTCGTTCCATCCAAAGGAAATGCACGATCATAACGGAGTGTAAAGGTGGGAAAGAGTGATTCTTCATAAACCTTTCTCCCACGTATCATTCGGTAATAATGCGCCGGCGTATATTCCAACGCAAACGAAGCTTTTAATAATTCATTCTCTGGCATCAGTACAAAAGAACTGTTGGCGGGAATGTTAGGTTCTGCTTTCCGCTTAAACCAACTCCTCGAGATATGATTCTCCAGCATTTTACGCTGCTGCCAGGTAAGTGAGGCAGAAAAAAGCAACCCATTGGTCAACTCTATTTTATGCCCGACAAGCAAGAAACGCTTATCATACAACTTCACATCATTACGTCCAAAGAAAGAGGAAGCAACAGAATTTATAAACCTGGATTCTCCGTTTTCTCCATTATAATCGGTAGAAACCACACCACCCGACAACAAAAGTTGTCCATTACGCCGCGGAGCATAATTCAATGTTATTTTCCCTTCTCCTACCAGCGATTTACGGGCAGTAGTATAATAAATGGATGGAGATAGCCGAAGAGTTGTAGTCTCCGATAATTTAATTCCCCCTTCCAAACGCGCTCCTAACCAGAATCCATCCACAAAATTATATTCAGGAATATATGAAGGTAGTCCGTACAAACTTAACCAGGCCTTCTTGTTCTTAGTCCGGTATGTATCTCCTACAAAGAAAGCCTGCAAGACCTTTCTTGCGACAGAATGTCTTTTTGTACTGTCTTTCCGAAGTGAATCTTTCGGAGCCATTAATTTCTCTTTATTAATATAGCTCTGTACCTCTTCCGGCTTTAAAGGGACACTACGAATTGCTGCCCAGTAGAGAGAATCTTTTTTATCTGCCAATGAGTCAGTTGCTACATTCCAGCGATCGGCAAGTGATCTCCGCTCATACTTATGCTCAGATTTTAGCGTATCGGACGCTGCAATTGATTTCTCCATCAGCTTGGATAACTTATAAGCCTCACTCATTGTCAAATCTTCTTTTGCAGAGAGTTCTTTTATCTGCTTCTGTACCTTTTCCTGTTTCTTCGTGATTTTTGGATGAATTACCGTAGCCTTAGATGTCTTTTGTTCCTGCATCCTAAATCCACCAATCGTTTCTACACGTTCATAATGTACCGAAGCTAAATAAGATGCCTCAGCCTTGAGACCCATCATATCAATTGTGCATTCCATACTGGTAGAAGTAGCTAAAAAAGCAGAAGGCTGCACTTCTTTACAAGTCACTTTTACCATGGCTTTTAATCCGCTCATACGAACCGAAAGACTGGCTGCAGAAATACACCAAAGATCTTCAACAATATACAGATCACCCGCCACCAATTGTGGATTATCTTTCTTAGGAATCACCTTGATTTTATTTATCATATGGCCATCTTCGGCATAGAAACCTTCCATCTTAAAACGATAGTAAGAAAAAGCGCCCTTACTCAATGGAGACACCTTATCAAAAATGGTTGGATTATAAAGATTGACAGTTGCCAGCCCCATGCTTATCTTAATCTCTTCCGGAAAAGTATTGCTATAAGCCTTTACCGTATCTTTCCAGGTATTGGGAGCTTTGAATGTAACCTTCCGCTGTTCTTCCAGCAAGAACAGTTTCCCTAACATTTTTTTCGACTCCGTCCTTACCTCTTTGGAAAGTTTTAATACGGCAGGAATGCTTTTCACTTTCCCCGTACCCTTCAAATAGGTTTCAGCAGTAAAACCAGTTACCTGAGTCCGATAATAGGGTGCATTGGCTATCGCTCTTCGCATGACAGCATACGCAGGGTCTTCCGCTCCTTTTACCACACTTACCTCATTCAGAGAATAGATACGTTCAACAAGTACAACATTCTTTTCTAATCCTCCGGCAGGCATCTGTATAAAAAGACTCTGTCCTGCATATCCCAATGAAGAAATCTCACAAGTATAATGTCCTGGTTTAAGTTCTGTCTGAAAACACCCATTATCATCTGTAGTAAATCCCCACCTCAATTCTTTTAAATAGAGAGACGCATAAGGTACCGGTTCTCCTTTCTCATTTGAAATTCTCCCTTTAAACACTTGTGCTATAGAAGGTAAAGTTAAGAAACAGAGTATTATAAACCATAAATATCTTTTCATTCCAGTTTTGTTTTACTAAGTAATCGTTCTAAATTATATGATACTATTACTGAAACGCAGATTATCACAGATTCACGCAAAGAATATCATCGTTCAAGTATAGCGCAGCCATTTAATTTGCGATCATTTGCGTTTCAATAAAAAGCTGTCATAGTTGCTACTTATCATAGTATATGTATTAGACGACAAAAAGCACAAAAGATTGCAAGGATCAATACAAAATATTACTTTTGCCTAAAAGCGAAGATAAACTGCATCCCGACATAAAAAATGAATGAGTTCATTTTATTCTACTCTCGGTTTGCATTATCTTTGACCTTATATAAAAGAATGAATGATATGAAGAATAATGACTGGAAAGAACGATTGAATGTGGTTTATTCTACAAACCCGGATTTCAATTATGAAATGGATGACGATGAGGAACAAGTAACACTTGCCCCTGCCCAACAAAACTTACGCGTACAACTGGATCGAAAAAACCGGGGTGGGAAGGTAGTAACGCTCATCACCGGTTTTGTCGGTACCGATAATGACCTAAAAGAATTGGGAAAGCAACTAAAAACCAAATGCGGCGTAGGAGGAGCAGCAAAAGATGGAGAAATCATGATACAAGGCGATTTCAAACAAAAAATACTTGAACTCCTAAAAAAAGAAGGTTATACAAGAACCAAACCCATAGGTTAGTGGTGCTTCCCGCACAAGGAGGTGCAACAGGCGATGAATAATATATAATACAAAACAAAGAAAACGGCCGCTATGGAATAATTTCCGAGCGACCGTTTTTATATTTTTATTACTGAATTATTCAGCTCTTAAAGTAAAGCGTTTGAATGCAGTAACAGTCAGATCTTTATCTACTGACTTCAGGTATTCAGCAACAGTCATTTTACCATCCTGAATATATTCTTGTTTCAATAAGCAAACCTCTTTGTAGAACTTACTGATACGACCCATAGCGATCTTTTCAATCATGTTCTCAGGCTTACCTTCCTGACGAGCTTTATCTGCTGCAATTTCCTTTTCTTTTTCCAGTACATCAGCAGGAACACCAGCTTCGTCTACTGCAATCGGATTCATAGCAGCAACCTGCATTGCAATCTCATGACCTACCTTCGGATCAACCTCTTTATTCAGAGCAACCATTGTGCAAAGGAAGTTCTTACCTTGATGATTGTAAGTAGCGATAGCAGGACCTTCCAAAGTCATATAACCATCCAATTCCATTTTCTCACCTGTAATACCGATTCTATCTGTTACAGCCTGAGCAATAGTAGCATCCCCCATTGGTAGAGCCAAAACTTCATCTAACGTCTTACATTTGTTTGCAACAGCAATATCCAAGATATCTTGAGTCAGTTTAACAAAATCCGCATTCTGAGCAACGAAGTCAGTTTCGCATTTCAAAGCAATGATAGCGCCAAAGCCATCAGCAACTTTCACGAGTACACAACCTTCTGAAGCTTCACGGTCAGAACGTTTTGCAGCAACTGCCTGTCCTTTTTCACGGATAATTTTCATAGCGCCATCAAAGTCACCATTAGCTTCTGTCAACGCGTTTTTGCAATCCATCATACCAGCTCCGGTCATTTTGCGCAGCTTGGTTATATCAGCCATTGTTACAGCCATAATATTTTCCTATTTTAAGTTCGTTTATAAAAAAAGTAGTCAAGTATTAAGTAGTTAAGTAGTCAAGTAGAATGTTGGCTACAAAAAGTAGAAGTATTGCTACTTACTACTTAACTACTCACTACTGACTACTTACAATATATTAAGCCTCTTCGTCTTCCTTAATGAAGGCAGCAGCTTTAGCTGCATTGATTGCTTCTTCGTCGGACTTATCGAGTCTGGCCTTAGTTGATTTTTTCTTGCCTTTGTTAGCAGGAGCTTCACCAGCTGCTTCCATATCAATCTTCTCAGCTTTTCTTTCTTCCAAACCTTCCTGCATTGCAGCGCAGCAAGCTTCAAGAATTACTTCGATTGATTTAGTAGCGTCATCATTTGCCGGAATTACGAAATCTATGTTTGAAGGATCTGAGTTAGTATCAACGATACCAAATACAGGAATACCCAAACGGTTAGC
>DXWV01000008.1:42067-75067 GCA_019416685.1 Bacteroides sp. | reverse complement strand
CAAAGTTAATACTTTATTTGGTTGCTTTGCTGACACAGTTTAAATTACAGCCTCATACGAAGTATTTGATGCAGTCCCTAATAATGTCCTCTATGGTATTGATGGTGACTTGTACTTTATTGATACGCAAATAAGGTTAAAAGGATAGTCTACAGATACGTGTAGAAGCATGAGAAACTCCAAACCTAATGGGCTGGAGTTCTAATCTTATTCTGTCAAAACCTTAATCTCCTTTATAGTCCTCGTTCTTCTTAACTGGCTTAGTCCAAGTTTCTCACATCCTTGTTCTAAGATTGGATACTTGTCTGTAATGTCTTTTAGTTCTTGCCTATCACTATCCGTTAGAATAGCTTTCTCCTTTAAGTCACAGAAGCGTTTGAGCCTGTCTCTAAATTGGGGAGGTGTAAGAACTTTCTTCATAACATCTTCATCTTTAACATCCCACTCATGTATTTTACCTATTACCATTCCTAGTTCTTTGTAACTTTCTTTTAGTGCTTCTGCTGACCTGTATACAATGCACCTAGTCCAGTGCTGGTAGAGTTTTAATTGAGCAACCATCTCATTAACCTCGTATCTATCCTTCTTATTGATAATGTATGTATTAGCACCTAACTTCTTAATTTCCTCATTCTGCTGCTTCCTTGCATTTTCCCCCAACTTACCCTCATTAAATAGTTGTACCCGTTCCTCTGCTGCTGCAAGTTCTAGGGCTACCTTCTGTTTCATTTCATCAAATGGAACATAGTAATTAATTGTTTTTGGATTGAAGATGTGAACAATCTTGTTTCTAAACGGATTGGATTTGGTTCTGATACGTCCTGCAATTTGGGGAATGTCCATGTCAATGCTGATTAGAGTGTGCTTATTGTTGCTACTACTAACAATGAAACAAATTGCAGTTTCAGAGTAGAAGTCTACTCCTTCAAATGCCTTGCAGGTCACGAATGTAAACCGTTTGGCAGGAGCTGTTGAACTGGAAATTTCAAAACCTTCCAATTTGTAGTGGTTCAGTTCGTCATCTGCGCAGATAATTCTACAGTCATCATTAGTTAATTTACTCTTTGTAAGTATTGTCTTAATCTCTCTTACACTATTGACAAAGAAGTATGCTTCCTCACTCTTTACTCCATCCAGTACAAAGTAACCGTTGTCTTGATAGTGTTTGATAATCTTAGCTGCCGTAGTGCTTGCGCTATCACATAAACAAGGATAGATTGTTATCTTATCTACTGTTTTCCAATCAGCAACGTACTCTGTTATTCCTGTGAAAATTTCAGGCTTAAATTGCTCTGGAATTGGTGTTGCAGTTAAGAAGCAATAAGATTTGAAGAGTTCAAATTTCTCTATTACTTGATTTATTACCATTGTCCTAAAGCCGTATTGTTTCAGAAGGTTATGGTATTCATCCACAAGTATTTTAAATTCCAATGGCTTAATGAAGGGAATTAACTTGTCTACCTTATCATAAGTACAAATTATTTTCTTTACTCCGTCCTTTGTAAGGAATTTCTCTAGTTTAGCTTTTACTGTCCTGTTGAGGTTGCCATACAAACCAAATAAGTTCTCATTAACAGGACTTACGCCTGGTTGAATCTGTGACTTCTTCCAAATGTTGTCATTGCCATCCTTATCTTTAGGTGGATAGCACTTATTAATTACCAACTCTTTTGTAGGTACGGCAATAATGTAATTCTCATTATTAGTAAGTGCTATTGTAGTAGCACCGCATCCCGTTTTAACTTTGTTGAAGATGCAATTCTCTGGGAAGTCTTCCATGATAAGAAAGCCGTCTCGCTCTTGAATTTCTAACTTTATCATAATTTATCTTTGGTGATTTTAAATTTGTTATCTGTGACCTTAATTATCTTACTTTAGGAGAGTTTTTACTCCAAATCTTTGGGTAAACCATCCTATTGTAATAGGGAAATTCACCACTATCTTGAAAATCTTACTCTATCATCATCTCTACTTGGTGATTTATAAACTGCTACCTGTAACCTAATTAATCAGACTTTAGGTGTATCTTAGCTCTGAATTTAGGGGTAATCCGTATTATTGTATAGGGGGAAATCACCACTTTCAGAGAATTTGGAGTAGAAGAGCCAACCTGTCACATTGGCTCTAATTCTGTTAGGCAGTTGCTTCGCTTTTAAGAATTCCTTGATTCTTAAGGTATTGGGTTAATAATACAGAGTAAATTTCATTCACTTTATCTAAAGGTATTACTTCTATAAATCTAACATCTTCCTTACTTAGAGATTGGATAACTTTAAGTGTTTCATCAATCCCAATCTTCTCTGTTGCTCCTTGTGGAGTATAATTAGCGAACTGTGTAATTGCATCTATCATGTAGCGTTCTTTTATTGTTTTACTCTTAAAGGCTTTGTCTTGCAGTGTCTTGATGATTTTGTCTCCAACATTCAAATCGTATTGGAAGTTATCAACAACTACACCCAACATTGCGTTGTTCCAGACCTTTCCTTTTAACAACTTACCATGATAATAGTATTTAACGATTGTACTTATACTAGCATTCAATTCTATGGCAACCTCGAATACCTTCTGATAGAATTCGTTCTGTGTAGCCAACGCTGCATTGCCTGCCTTCTCCAAGCCGTTGAAGCCTCTACTCAATACATTGTTAATACCCCTGTATTGTGCGAATTCTTGTAAAGATTCAAATTTCTTTATTCTCACGTTCTCAATAGTTAGAGGTTGCTCGTCTTTGACGATAGAATTAATGTTTGCCTCGTGGTAGGCTTGCCATTGCCAATACTGATTAGCATTATCGACAGGTACATAGACATTTGGCGTGTCTTTAGGAATGGTGTTACCGTTTAAGTCTTTCAACTCAATGTTTACCTTGTAAAAAAGTTCTGCTTCTGTGACAAAAAGAGGTTGTTTCTCAAACTTATCTTCTTGAATTAACTCCTTGCCCAATTCTGTATTAGCCTTCGTTGTAGCCATGTTGTAATTAGAAACGGCAATTATGATTTCACTCTTCTTCTTACTGATAATTTCGCAGTCAGCTGTGGATTCCTTTACTTCCCATACTTCTACATGAGTAATTGGGAGTTTTACAGATTTCAATGCTTCTGCGTATTCCTTTTCAGCTTTATTGATGTTTACTTGGGCTGATTTTATGATGTTTTTGTCAGCATTGGCATTATCTGCAAGAAACCTTTTTTTTTCTTCTAGTGCCATTTGTGCCTGTTCTACAGCATTGTATTTAATGAGTGCTGTAGTTTGATTTTCTGTTGTCATAGTTTCTTTATTATTAAAAGATTCAACACTTGAAGTATTATTAACTTCTTTACCACTCTCCATTGCAGTCTGTCCCGCTGTTTTAATCATTTCTTCCATGATTGTATTATTTAAATTGTTGATTATGTAATCTAATCGAGAGTGGTGCGCACCGTTTGTCTTTCGATTACGTTGCAAAGGTGGGAGTTTTTGGAGAGGTGTTTAGGGAATAAAAAAATCCACTTTTATACTCCTTTTTAGGAAATACAAAAGTGGATTTATTGAAAATCAATCAGTTAATTTAATCGTATGCGAGGTTACTGGTAGGTATTTCTTTGTCTTTGTATTGCTTAATTATCTTTTTTAGGTTGTCATCATCTTCGTCATACGCCTTATTTGTGGTTAGTTTAGTAAAATAGATAAGTTTTGAAATGAAGAGGAACTTACTTTTAGAGGTGCTACCACTAGTTCCTCTCTGGTTATCAAATTGCGGATAGGCTTCAAAGAAGTACTGTAGCATTTTCGTGAACAGCCAGATTCGTGCGGAATCTGATGTATAATAATTATCTGTTTCAAATTTTGTTTGATTCAGTAAACTGTATTGTGGAAGTTTTGCCATTGCTTCATTACAAACGGCTGCAATGAATGAAATGGTATTTGGATTTTCAATAATCAACCGTTTGCCTTTTATTTGCAAATTTAAGGTCATAGGGACTTGATGCGAGAATCCTGTTGCTTTGTTGAAGCCTGTTTCATTCTGCTTGACCATTTCAATAAATTTAGTTATGTCTTGTTCTGGGGTAGTACTGGACTTACACGTATTTAATGTTCTGCCATTAACATAGTCGCTGATAAATAGAAGCAGATACCAGAATTTCTCTGAATCTATGCCTAATGCGTGAATGATGGCTTGAATACTTGTTATACCGTCATTCTTCATGTAGTTCTTGTATTCAAAAAATACATTAAGCTTTTTTGCATTGTACTGTCTCTTAAACAAGAATGGAGCTTGTGATGGTAAAAGAACTGCATTTCCATCTTGAATGTCTACATCTGGAATAAAATTATCTGCTATTGTGATGACGTACTCCAGTAGTTCGTCTTCTTGCTTTATGTCTTTAAATTTATCTATTGGCATAAGAATCTGTGTTAGTGCAGTAAAGGTAAAAAGAAAATCCCACCTACATTGCTGCAAGTGGGAAAATTCTTAAATTATTGTCCAAACACGTACTTAATGACTTTAGCATTAGCCTTGTTCTCATTTACAAAGTCTCGTTCAATGTAGATGTCAGTGACCTTCATTGCTTCATCAACATGATTTAATGCTGCATGGACTGTGTACTTATCAATGCCAACTTTATTTAGTGCAATGGTTGCCCATGAGTGACGGGCTGCGTAGTACTCCAAATCATCTACTTTTAAAAACTTACCTATCTCTTTCAAACCTGCATTAATGGCTCTGTTGAAGTTGTTAGCTGTATTGTACATTTGATAAAATCTAAATACTTTCTTACCTGTGTAATCCTTGTACTTCTTTATGAGAGGAAATAGGAGAGGAAGAACTTCTACTTTCATCTTTGCCTTATCAAGTCTTCTGCCTGTAGTCTTGCTTCTATAATAAGTGATTACATTGTCCTCAATTTCATCACAACTGTGTAAATCTACAGAGTTCATTCCCATTAAACAGAAAGACAGAATGAAACAGTCTTTAGCTAAATTGAAAGGACAAACTCTTTCCTTACCATTGGCATTGAGAATGTAGGGTAACTTCAACATCTTATTAATTACTTCTGCCGTTAATGCTCGTTTACGTGTCGCTTCCTGTTTAGGAACTTCGACATGTTCAAATGGAGAGTGAGGTATCAGAATTACATTCTTATCATAATCGTTGTACTTCTTCTTAGCTTCATTAAACAAGTGTCTGATACTTCCTAAATAGAGTGATACAGTTCTATTGGAAGGTATTCGCTTTCCTTGTTTCTGTAATTGAGCGACCTGTCTTTCTCTCTTTAAACTTAGATAATTCTTGAAACCGTTCAGTAGTTGAGATGTTACTTGGTCTGTACTTAAATGGTCTTTACCTAAATAGTTCACAAAAGCATGGAGAGCTGATTTGTAGTTCTTCTTGCCTTTAATTTCTGTAGTGTCCAACCATTCATTGCAGAACTGTAGGAAGTCTATGGACTGTGTTCGTGTCCGTTCAGTTTTAAGATACTCTAGTATGTCATCTAAAGTATAGTGATTTACTTCCAATTGGAGTTTAGCGCATTTTTCTTGGTAGGTACGGGTTAGGTTATCTACCTCTCTCTTTATGGTAGTCCCTTCCTTAAATTTTAAGGACTTAGTTAAATCCTTAGGCGTTACAAAGAGACTAGTTGAAAGTCTCTTAAACTTGCGGTCAAGTGTGAATCGTACTTTGACATTGTAAGTTCCATCACTCTTAATCTCGTCTTTCTTGATTTCTTCTCTAATAGTCAGCATGTTAGCTTATTTTAAATTAGGAAACTATTAGGAAACAAGATGTTCAATTAGGTTTAAAATGACCCTGATTTGGTCTCTAAAATGCTAGCCACCAACAAAAAGAAAACCCTCATAAGTGCTTAACTTACAAGGGTTTTTGTTGGGTGGAAGACCGGACTCGAACCGGCGACATTCAGAACCACAATCTGACGCTCTAACCAACTGAACTACATCCACCATGTTTGCGTTTCTCTAACGCGGTGCAAAGATAGATATAAACTTTTAATCTGCAAATATTCCATGAGATTTTTTTAATAAAAAGTGTACTCTTTTATTCCTTTGTTATGCTTCCTAAATAGTGATTGAGCATCATTTATGAAGATTTTCAGGTGGTTACGCTCTGTAACAGAAAGTGAGTCTGCCGGATAATTAATGGGATATAATATATGATTTTTTTTTCGGGAGAGAACGGGACGTGATGTCCACACTAAGCTATAACCACAATTGGCTACACGAGTGACACTATCTTTTTCGAGTTCTAACTTAAATAGTAAACCGCCATCAGTACGCCGGGCAGACATATTAGAGATGAAATTTCCGAGAGAGTAGACTATGGCATGCTGGTTTCCGGTTATACTGTCTGTGCGGAGCTCCATTGGTTGCACTACATGTGGGTGCGAACCGATAATGTGGGTAACTCCCTGTTGTAATAACCAGTCTGCAAGACTTTTTTGTTCTTTATTGGGAAGTGGCTGATATTCGTCGCCCCAGTGCATGCAGGCAATGAGGGCATCGGGATGTTGTGTTTTGGCAGTTTCAATATCTCGTACTATACTTTCTTTATTGATGTAATTTACCACATTGGGAAAGGTCACTTTGATACCATTTGTACCGTAAGTATAATTTAAAAGGGCAATGCGAAAACCATTTTTTTCCAGTAATAAAGGGTATTGTTGTTCGCGTGATTCAGTATTGACATAAGTTCCTGCATGTGGAATTTGTAATGAATCGAGCATTAGCAGGGTTCTCTCTAATCCCTTTTTGCCTTTATCAAGACAATGGTTATTGGCTGTTACCAAAACATCGAAACCTGCATCGCGAATGGCAAAAAGATATTCATCCGGTGCGCTAAAGGCAGGATAGCCGCGATAGGGCTTTCCACCCAATGTCACTTCAAGATTTCCAATTGCGATATCTGCCCGGGCTATTTCTTCTTTAACGAATTTAAAGCAATCTGAGTAATCGTACCCTGTAGAGGTACGGGCTGCATTGATCTGTGCCTGGTGCTGCATAAGGTCTCCGGCAAAGAGAATAGTGAGCCGTGAGGTGGTAATGCTATCTCTTTGACAGGGAACAGAATCCGAAGTATTAATAACAGAATCTCTCCTTTCCTGCGACATGGATGTGCAGGAGTAGGAGAGAAAAAAGAGGATTACCAAAGAGATATTTCTCATTTATAGATGGCTTTTTTGCCCGCCAGCAATGTATTCTTCATTAAAGAAACAATAGTCATCGGTCCTACACCTCCGGGTACAGGGGTGATGTATGAACATTTTGGTGCAACTTCGTCAAATTTAACATCACCTGTCAGTTTAAAACCGGATTTTTTGGTAGCATCAGGTACGCGTGTGGTACCTACATCAATGATTACTACACCTTCTTTCACCATATCTTCTTTTACGAAATTCGGTTGTCCCAAAGCAGCAATGATGATATCGGCTTCTTGGCATTCTTTTACCAGATCGCGTGAATGGCTGTGGCAGACAGTAACTGTTGCATCACCCGGATAGGCTTTTTGCATCATGAGGGCAGCCATCGGCTTACCGACAATGTTACTGCGTCCCAGTACTACGCATTTCTTTCCTGAAGTTTCTATTTTATAACGTTTCAGCAATTCAAGAATACCATTCGGAGTAGCAGATACGTAACAGGGTAATCCAATGGACATACGTCCTACATTTATGGGATGAAAACCATCTACATCTTTACGATAATCGATAGTTTCGATCACTTTTTGTTCGGAGATGTGTTTGGGTAGGGGTAATTGTACGATAAAACCGTCTACGTCCGCATCTTCATTGAGTTCGCGTACTTTGGCCAACAGCTCCTCCTCGGTCACATCATTTTCGTAACGGATAAGAGAGGATTTGAAACCACAGACATCACAGGCTTTTACTTTGGCGGCCACATACGTTTCACTACCTCCATCGTGGCCTACAAGAATAGCTGCCAGATGAGGACGTTTGCCACCGTGGGCTACAATTTCTGCCACTTCGGCTGCAATCTCTTGCTTCACTTGCTCGGAAATGGCTTTTCCATCTATAAGGGTCATGTTCAATAGTATTTTGGTGAAGGACAAAAGTAAAATAAATAACTGAACCAGCCAAAAAGGAATCCATTTTTTGTTAATAGTGGATTTATAGATTATTCATGGAATAGAAAACTTGGGGAAGAGAAACCGGCGCTTTGTTAAAATGATGGTTGCATTGGAGCGGAGTTATATTGTGTCTTGAACCGGATTATGCCATAACTTAATTGAAACACAATAGTTTTTAATGCAAAACTCACTGACTTTTTGTTTGAAATCAGCTTGATTGGAACTTTTTTGTGAATTAATGGTATAAAAGAAGGAGAAAGTCATAACTCTCTCCTTCCATACTGGTTTTATCTCAATCTATTTTATGATTAACGATGCCAAAGATGCAAAATAAAAAATATCAAAGTCAGGCATTTCACCTTAAAAGATCAGCGTTTCATTTTCGGCATCATTTTACCCATCTTGCTGCCTGTTACCATTTTCATCATTTTACGAGTCTGATCAAATTGTTTCAGCAGGCGGTTTACTTCCTGAATAGTTGTACCACTACCTTTAGCGATGCGGGTACGGCGTGAACCATTCAGTATTTCCGGATTGGAGCGTTCTGCAGGAGTCATAGAATGAATGATAGCTTCAATACTCTTAAAAGCATTGTCGTCAATATCAATATCTTTGATAGCTTTTCCCACACCGGGGATCATAGATGCAAGTTCTTTGAGGTTACCCATCTTTTTTATCTGAGCTATCTGGCTAAGGAAATCATTGAAGTCAAACTGATTCTTGGCAATTTTCTTTTGAAGACGTTTTGCTTCTTCTTCATCGTACTGTTCTTGTGCACGTTCTACCAGTGAAACGATATCACCCATACCCAGAATACGGTCTGCCATACGTGCAGGGTGAAACTGGTCAATAGCATCCAGCTTTTCGCCTGTACCTACAAATTTAATAGGTTTGTTGACCACCGAACGGATAGAAAGCGCTGCACCACCACGGGTGTCACCATCGAGTTTAGTTAGTACTACACCGTTGAAGTCGAGGCGGTCATTAAATTCTTTTGCGGTATTAACAGCATCTTGTCCGGTCATGGAGTCTACCACGAAGAGGATTTCATTCGGATTGATGGCTTTCTTGATAGCAGCAATCTCGTTCATCATCTCTTCGTCTACGGCCAGACGTCCGGCAGTATCGACGATTACAAGATCGTATCCTTTGGCTTTAGCCTCTTTGATAGCATTTTGTGCAATCTCAACCGGGTTTTTGCTATCCGGTTCAGAGTACATCGGTACTTCAATCTGCTCAGCCAATACACGAAGCTGTTCGATGGCAGCAGGACGATACACGTCACAGGCTACGAGCAACGGTTTGCGATTTTTTTTAGTTTTGAGCATCCGGGCCAGTTTCCCGGAGAAGGTAGTTTTACCTGAACCTTGCAGACCGGACATCAGGATAACAGCCGGATGACCATCTGTGTCAATCTCAACAGTTTCTCCACCCATCAACTGAGTAAGTTCGTCGTGAACGATTTTCACCATCAGCTGGCTTGGCTTCACGGCGGTAAGTACGTTTTGTCCCAGTGCTTTTTCTTTTACTGTATCAGTAAAAGTTTTTGCTACCTTGTAGTTAACATCGGCATCCAATAAGGCTTTACGCACATCTTTCAGCGTTTCTGCTACATTGATCTCGGTGATTTGACCTTCACCTTTCAAAATCTTAAACGACCTCTCCAGTCTCTCGCTTAAATTATCGAACATATCTTATCTTAATTACTGATTACTAAATTTATATACCTGTTACCACTAAGAATACAGAAGGCACGGAGGTTCTTCTGGTTGGGGAAAACTCTGTGTCCTCTGTGGTAAACCGGGATGCAAATGTACAAAAATCTCTTGTATTTATATCTTTTTATTCTGCCATTTTGCTTTTTTGAAGTAAATATAGCTTGTGGCAAGTAACAATGTATAGTACACAATCTCAATGGTAAAGCACCATTCGATGGGGGCTTTTAGCCACATTCCGATGAAGATAATATATGAGCCGTAAATAACGATGGTTATTACTTCAAGTAACAAGGCGGCTTGTGTATTGCCGGTACCGGATATTCCGTTGAATACGATATTAGCAACAGAAGCTATCAGCATGGCAACGCAGATGACATAAACAGATGAAACTGACTCGGTTATCAGGGCAGCTTCATTGGTATAGATGGAGAGCATAGCTTGCGGAAATGCTGCAGTGATGACTACTAATGCCAACATAACGAAGAATGAAAAGCGGGCTATTTTATTGATAAGTGTCATCACATATTGTATGCCTCCTGCGCCAATGGCGTTACTGACCAGGCTATTAGTAGTGGTGGCCAGTGCATTGACCGGAATCAGCATTACGATGTATATACTTCGCACAATATTGGCAATGGCAAGTTCACGCTGTCCCAACCTTTCTATGGCTACGAAGAATATGAACCAGGTGGCCATTGATAAGAAATACTGTAACATGGTGAAGCAAGAGATACTGAGTATACGCATCAATAGCTGAGGGTCGAAAGAACGTAGTTTATTCAGACCATATTTTTTCAGGTCGACAGTGATATATGTATAGATGAGGAAAAACAGGATAGAACTGCCTTCTGCTATTACAGAGGCAATAGCTGCTCCTTTGATACCCATTTCCGGAAAGCCGAAATGACCGAATATCATTGCATAATCCAGCACTACGTTTGTCAGTGCCATAACGACGGCATTGATGGTGAGCACCTTTGTGCGTGTAATACCGATATAGAGTGCCCGGAACATTACGTTGATAAACGAAAAGAAGAAGCCGTAGATACGCCAGTCCAGAAATTCCATCGTGGCATCGTATATGGATTCGGAGGAAACCAGTATCCGCATAATATTGCCTCCGAAAGTTTTTGTAAAGCTGAATAATAGTAATGCCATCAGTAGCATGAACATGACCCCTTGTATCATTACGGGCCCTACGTCAGAATAGCGACCTTCGCCGTTGCGGCGGGCAATAACAATTTGCGAACCGGTACTGAAACCGAAAGCTATAGTAAAGATACAAATATAGAAAAGTCCACCCATAGCCGAAGCTCCGAGTGCTACTTCGCCAACACGTCCGAGAAAGGCGGTGTCAGTGACGTTAATAACATTTTGTGCCAGTAAACTAAGAAGTATCGGATAACTGACACTCCAAATTTGCTTGTTGGTGTACATAAATGAGCGTTTAGGTTTGCAATTTGCAAAGATAACGCTTTTATCCGGATATACTGTCGGGCGGAAGAGTTAAATCGATTATGTGTATGCCCTGTTTGTCG
The DNA here is from genome assembly GCA_019416685.1 of Bacteroides sp. Classification (GTDB taxonomy): domain Bacteria; phylum Bacteroidota; class Bacteroidia; order Bacteroidales; family Bacteroidaceae; genus Bacteroides. The sequence continues at coordinate 63,728 of DXWV01000008.1, read as the reverse complement.
GTAGTGACGGTATAACTACCTCCGAAGTGTTTCAATAACAGGTTGTTTATTTCATGGCGGATGCTTACTTGTTGTGAATGGTATTTGGGATCGGCCAGTGGGCTATTGATGATTTGGAAATGAATGATCCCTGATGTATCATTCCGGTTGACCATAAAGGTTATTTCTCTTTTCTCTTTACTTTTGTCCGGATAGACCAATGTGCTGAGTAGGGTTTGTGTTATTCGTCCGGTATCAGTTGTGACGTCCTGTGCATCGATATTAGTATTCAACAGAATGTCTATAACTCCCTCATTTCGCATCTGTGCCATATAGATGGCATCATTACAAAGTGCAATTACATCATAAGTCTGTATCTGAAACTTCATCATATTGGCTTCCAGGCGAGACAGATCGAGTACGTCATTTACAAGTTGTATCAATTCTTCCGAATTCTTTTGGATGATGGCCGAATACTCTTTTCGTGTACTTTCGTCCATGTTGGGTTCAGATGCTATGAGCTGTGAAAAACCTACAACCCCGTTGAGAGGGATACGGATATTATAACTCATATTAGAGAGAAAATGATTCTTTGTTTCGTTTGCCTTCTCCACCATAAGGGTGGCTTTACGGGTTTCGCTTTCTGCTGTTTTTAAAGCTTTTCGTACCTGATAGGCACGTATCGTGAAGAAGATTAGTACAATCAGGGCAATAGCGATGATGCAGAATACCAGAAGCTGAATTTTGCTTTTCAACTGCTCTTCTTCAAGTTTCATTTTATCTATATGGTAGTTGTCTTGTATCAGACTCATTTGTTTGTCGGACAGTTCGGTAACCAATGAATCTTTCATTTGTATAACCTTTTCGTAGATTGGTATTGCTTCTTGACTACGTCCTGCCTCGGTCAGAATATCAGCTTTGGTAGACAATTGGTTGACGTAATCGCTACTGAAAGCGTTTTTTAATAGTATAACTGTAGAATCCAGTTGACTGATAGCATGATTATATTCTTTACAAAGGCGGTAATAAGAGGCATATGCATCATGATAAAGTACCCGATACATAAAATAAGTATTAGGAGTCAGGTATCCGGTTCCCTTCTCAAGATGCTGGAGAGCCTGTTGAGGTTGCTTCATATCTACATAATAATATGTATAGTAGATATTATTGAAAATCATAGGATCCTGAAATGCCTCTTTCATCGTTGGGTTTTCTGCGATGTAATCATAGAGAATTTTCTTTTGTTCATCCAGATATTCCTTTTGATCCTGGAGATCTTTGTTAGCTTTGCTAAGTGAGATAAGTTGACAAAGTACGGAATTTCTTACAATCACATTATTCATTTGAGGAAGAAGCTTATGAGCTTCTTCCAGAGCTTGTTTTCCTTCTTTCCATCGGCCGGTACCCATATAGGCATTGGCCAGACATTGTTTGGCGCCTATCAGTCCACGTATATTATTGGCCTCTTGTGCTTTCTTATACATTTCAAGCGACTTGTTGATAGCAAGCTCAAATTGTTCTCTATAGGAGTATAGGTCTATCTGGCATCTTTGTGAATCGAAGTAATAATCCCACAAACCGGCTTTCCGGGTGTAAGGTTCCATGTCCGAGATTTTTTTGATTACACTATCTATTTCATTCTGATTATAGTAATAAATAACCTGAAAGTAGAGAGCGATTCCGGCATATTTGGGATTGCTTTGAGCAACAGCTTCCTTTAATAACATATTTGAGTAATAGATGCATTTGGGAGTTATTTGCTCCATCCGTACCATGCTTTGTATTGTGTGCAGACGCAGAGAATCATGTGGCATGTCGGGCAATAGCCTCTCCAGACTATCAGTATTGGCTGATGATGGAGTTGCCAGACTTATTAGGATATGGCAGCATAAAGTGAGTATGAAGATCAGTCGTTTCATTGTGGCTTTTCATTTTTGGTTGCTGCTGTATCCGGTTTTATAGGATGAGTGAACACGAAACGGGCACCTGCTGTATATTTTGGATCAATCCATATTTTTCCTCCGATCTGCTCAACAATAAGCTGGCAGATAGAAAGTCCCAATCCTGTACCTTGTGCACCTTCATTTAGTTTCTCAAAACGGTTGAATATGCGGCTTTGATTTTCCAATGGAATACCACAGCCGGTATCAGTAACAGAGAAGATGGCGGTATCATCTGATTCTTTTCGTATTTCAAGAGTAATTGAGCCTTCCGTGGTGAACTTTGTGGCATTAATTAGCAGATTGATAAGTAGCTGTTGCAAGCGTGAATCATCAGTTAGCAACGGCAACGATTCCAGTGTGGTGACAAAGTGAATATCGGCTTGCGTTTGCTTTACTTTTTTTACGGTATCGATGACATTACGGCATATGACTACTGCATCGCACTTTTTAAAATTAAATACCAATTTAGTCATATCCAGACTGGAAAGGTCTATTACGTCATTGATCAGATTTAATAGTAGCTCGGAGTTTTGCTGTATGATGTCGTTACACTGTTGTCGTGTTTCATTGTCAATAGAATCATCCGTGAGAATGGCGGAGAAACCCGAAAGAGCATTCAATGGGGTACGAATCTCATGACTCATATTTGAAAGGAACAGACTTTTGGTTTTAATGGAATTTCTTGCATGTCTCTGTGCTTTTTCCTGTTCCTCTTTCGAGTGGCGCAAACGTTTATTTTCGATTCGTATGTGAAAAATGAGTATCGTGATAAGAGCTGATAAAGAAAGTACTGCCAGAATACCCCATAAGATCGTCTGATTACGTTCCTGCTGGTTCTGAATTTCCATTTGATCTATTTGATAGATAGTTCGTAGCTCGTTAATCTGGCGAACATAGCTGAGATTGTCCAGAGAATCCTGCAATACATTTGTCATTTGATAAATAAGGCATGCTTTGTCAGTCTGTCCTATTTTAGATAGGAGTTGGGCTTGTTGAAGATTTAACTGTATGTGCTGGTTCGGAGAGTTGACCGGGTTTATCTCTTTGATGAGATTACCATATTTTTCCAAAGCCAGATTATATTGACTACTTTGTTTATAATAGCTGGCATACAGATAATTCAAAATAAAGCGCATATAGAGATAATCTTTTTTAGAATTGGCTTTTGTTGCCTCTGTAATATAGATCTGTGCTTTATCTGGTTGATTGATTACTACATAATAGTAGGCACGGCATATCGAAACATAAAAGAGAGTAGAAGTAGTAGGGTATTTATCGAAAAGAATTTCAAACTGTTTTAAGTATACAAGTGCCCTATCGGTTTCTCTTATCTTTAACAATGTGAGGATCAGATTTGGGAAGATATGTATTCTCAGATCATCTGTATCTTCTGAAGTATTTAGAATATTTAATGCTTCTGTATAAGAATCGATGGCTTGTTGTCTCATGTTTGCGCTCAGATAGGCATCTCCGATAGCACGAAGGGAAAGAGTAAATCCTCTGTCGTAGTCCATTTCTTTGGCTTTTTCATACATGATGTGAGCTTTATCTACAGCTATTGTAATGTCACCACGAATTGCATATGCACCGGATACCAGTTGTCTCAAATGAAAGAGGGTACTGTATTTTTTGTCCTTTTCCAGTTGTGGCTCAAGTTCTTTCTCCCATAAAATAATACTGTCAGCAGTTATATTTTTTGCATAAGGTAAGTTGTTGTCTATTAGAATTTGTAAGTAGGCAAGGTGCACCGAAGTGTTATTCGCAGAATGGACCGGGACAGGATATAGAAAACCGGCCAGCATTCCTAATATGTAGTAGATATAAATTCTCACTGTTTGATGTCCTGTTTGCAATGTTTGCTGCAAAAATAAGTAAAAAGAGTGAAGATTATGCGCAATCTTCACTCTTTTTACTTATTTATTTTTCTGTTTATAATATCTCATATTCCGAATAATCAGAAGTATGACTACGCCAGTGTCTATCTGCACCTGCTTTCAGGCTGTAATAGTTATCTTTGGCCTGGCATTTGAATCTAAGTGTAGATTATGTTTAGCTATTCATGCTCATCAGGAATTCGTCGTTGTCTTTTGTTTTTTCGAGACGATCTCTTACGAAGTCCATTGCTTCTATTGGATTCATGTCTGCCAGATATTTGCGCAAGATCCACATGCGGTCAAGTGTTGTCTTATCAAGTAACAAGTCGTCACGACGTGTGCTTGAAGCCACGATATTGACAGCCGGGAAGATACGCTTGTTGGACAGATTACGGTCAAGTTGCAACTCCATATTACCTGTACCTTTGAATTCTTCGAAGATAACCTCATCCATTTTGGAGCCGGTATCGATCAATGCTGTTGCGATGATGGTCAGTGAACCACCATTTTCAATGTTACGTGCGGCACCAAAGAAGCGTTTGGGTTTATGTAATGCATTAGCGTCTACACCACCGGACAATACTTTACCCGATGCCGGAGAAACTGTATTGTAAGCACGTGCCAGACGTGTAATGGAGTCCAGGAAGATAACTACGTCATGTCCGCATTCTACCAGTCTCTTTGCTTTTTCAAGTACGATACCTGCGATCTTGACGTGGCGCTCTGCCGGTTCATCAAAAGTTGAGGCGATAACTTCGGCATTTACACTACGTGCCATATCTGTTACTTCTTCCGGACGTTCATCAATTAATAGCATTATCATATATACTTCCGGATGATTGGCTGCAATGGCATTAGCAATATCTTTCATCAACAGGGTTTTACCCGTTTTGGGCTGGGCTACGATCAGAGCACGTTGTCCCTTACCAATCGGTGAAAAGAGATCTACTACGCGTGCGGACATAGAATCGGAATATCCGCCTTTACAGAGTCTGAACTTCTCATCCGGGAAAAGAGGAGTCAAGTGGTCAAAAGGTACACGATCACGTACGAATGCGGCATCACGACCATCTATTTTAGATACTTTTACCAGCGGGAAATATTTTTCTCCTTCTTTAGGAGGACGAATGATACCTTCTACTACATCACCGGTTTTTAAACCGAATAATTTGATTTGTGATTGAGATACGTAGATATCGTCCGGAGATGAAAGATAGTTATAATCGGAAGAACGAAGGAAGCCATAGCCATCCTGCATGATTTCCAGAACTCCTGTACCGGTGAGGATGTCATCAAATTCGTAAGGCTTTTCGCGCTCAATCACTTTACGTTCCGGGGCTGGAGCATTCTCACCCATATTCTGCTGTTGGGCAGGTCTTTGCATCGGCAGACGAGGATTATTGTTCCTTGGTGCGTTGTTGTTATTGTTATTATTATTAGGATTGTTATTGTTATCGCGAGGACGGATAACGCGAGGGCGCTGTTGGTTTTGTGTCTGTTCCGGAACAGGAGTGACTACAGGTTCTGTTTTTGTAGATTCGAATTTACCGAAAAGTTCTGTTGGTAGTTCTACTTTTTCAGAAGGGAGATCTTCTATTGGGATAAAATCGTCATCAGCACCTTCAGATAAGATATTACTTTCTTCATCGATTACTGCTGGTGCTTTGGGTTTAATAATGGGCTTTGAAATAGGCTTTGTCTCTATTTTTTTTACTTCTACCTTTTTTACCTCTATTTGATTAACTTCAACTGGTTTTTCGGTTTCAGTTGCTGCAACAGGGGCAACTTGCTCTTCTTTGGGTTTGTTTTCTACAGCATTTTTGCGAGGACGACCTACTTTCTTTTTGGGTGTTACCACTGCTTTTTCAGTAGCAGGAGCAGCTTCTGCTTTTACAGGCTCAACTTCTTTAGGTTGTACTTTGGCTGCCGGAGTCGGAGCCGGAATGGCTGTTTCAGTTTTGGTTATCTCACCATTCTTGGTAGCGGAGAATACTTTATTTTCTTTCTTCACTGCTACCCGTGAACGTTTCTTCTTGTCTTCATTACGCTCCTCTTTCAATTTATCTGCGGCAACTTTCTTAGTAGCGCCTGCGATAGCTTGCTCATCAAGGATTTTGTAAACAAGTTCTTCTTTCTTTAGTGAGTCTGTCTTTTTTATACCCAGTTCGCGGGCAATAGTTTGTAGTTCCGACAAATCTTTGTCGTTTAATTGGATAATGTTATACATACAGTATAGTAAGTTATTAATATTTTTTTGTTCAGCTGGAATACGGACGTCACAACACAACTTCACCAATCATTGGTTATGCGAACATATGCTTTAATTATTATGAATCAGGGATGTTTCTGTTGAACTGGATATCTACCTGTTTCTCTCCTTTGAGAGGTGGCAAAGTATTTCAACGGCGCAAAGATAATAAATAATTTTGGTTTCATAAATAAATCATCATTTTTTTCATTTATAAAGTGTATCTTTGTTACTCAATTTATAATATTATGATAATTACTGAAGCTCATCTTATTTATTTTTCGCCTACCCATACTTCTAAACAAGTAGGGGAGGCAATTGTTCATGGAACGGGGGCAACAAATGTGTTAACGACGGATTTGACCTTGAAACCGGTTGATGAAATGGAACTTTCTACCTCGGCACTGGCCATTGTTGTTGTTCCTGTATATGGTGGGCATGTAGCTCCTTTGGCTATGGAGCGCTTGGGGAATATTCGTGGTACGGATACTCCGGTAGCTTTAGTAGTAGTTTATGGGAATCGTGCTTACGAAAATGCGTTGACAGAGTTGGATACTTTGGTTTTACTGAACGGCTTTAAAGTAATAGCCGGAGCTACTTTTATTGGAGAACATTCTTATAGTAGTACCAAATATCCCATTGCAGCAGGTCGTCCTGATACTCATGATTTAGAGCTTGCCAGAGAATTTGGTAAGAAGTTGAGAATGAAAGTCGAGACAGCTTCTTGTCTGGAGACTCTTTATCCGGTTAATCTCCGTTCTATTCCTCGTCCGCAACAACCCTTTTTCCCTTTATTTCGTTTCTTGCATAAGGTAATAAAACTACGTAAGAGTGGAGTCCCCTTACCACGTACTCCATGGTTGGATGATGAAAGTCTTTGCACACATTGTGGTACATGTGTACGTCATTGTCCTGTCGGTGCTATCATAAAAGGAGATGAAACGCATACGGATGCAGAAAAATGTATTAAGTGTTGCGCCTGTGTCAAGTCATGTACGCAACAGGCGAGGGTTTACGATACTCCGTTTGCTGTATTGCTTTCCCAATGTTTTACTCGTCAGAAAGAGCCAAGAACAATCTTATAATAAAGGTCGCAAAAGCCTGGAATAATAGATATTGTAAGAGTGTACATTTTTGTTATATAAAAGTGTACACTCTTGCTATATAATAATGTACACTTTTGTATGTTAATAATGTACATTCTTTTAAGTGTTGATTATTAGATGTTTATCTACTACTTGTTCACACATCTTGAATACTGTTATTTTCCTGGTTTTTTCGTCTATCCGGAAGCGGTTATCAGTTCGTTCTCCTATAATCCAGATTATTTTGTCTCCACAACATAATACCCATTGGTTCTCTTTCTGAATAATTGAAAACTTTCTGTCTGTCAGATAATCGCTGACTTTCTTTTTACCTTTCATGCCGAAAGGAATAAATACATCTCCTGTTTGCCATTTTCTTAAGTTTAGTTCTCCAATTAATTTTTCGGTATCGAAACAGGCAATATACTTTTCACGTGGAATAATAAAATCTTTTGTGTATTCTTTCTCTTCTTTAATCAGACAGAAGGGAGGAGTTTCTTGTTTTTCTTTTTTGTCGATTAATAATAACTCTCTGTCTTTGACCACTCTCCAGCCGTCTTTACTGATAAACTGTTTTCCGGTTTGCCCTTCCAGCGTAGTCAGAATATTTCTTGTTTGTGTTGCGTTGAACCCAAGCGGATAGAGTATCTCGAATAATAAAGCTTCTGGTGAAGGTTCATTTAAAAGAGTAACAATACGGATGTTGCCTTTCTCTATAACCCGTTGCTTCCCTTCTTCTATACCTCTATTATATATCCGATTTACATCATTCAGATAATTGCTTGTGTCAATAATATGCTCTTTGACTAAAGGATTGATCTCCTGCATTAGTGGTAGTAGATTCAGGCGTATCTTATTACGCGTATATTCGTCCTGTAGATTTGTACTGTCCGTCATGTATTCTTGCCCGGCATTCTGCAGGTAGTCTATAATTTCTTTTCGACTGATACATAGGAGTGGTCGTACAATATCTCCGTTCTTTGGACGTATTCCTAATAATCCATTGATACCTGTTCCTCGTATGAGGTTGAGTAGTACAGTTTCTACACTATCGTCCTGATGATGGGCTACAGCGATGACATCTGCTTTGGTTTTCTCTTTTACTTCCGCAAACCATTGATAACGTAATTCGCGTGCTGCCATTTCTATCGATATTTTCTTCTCAATAGAATATTGTTTTGTCGCAAAATCGATGGTATGTAATGGGACTCTTATTGTTTTGCATAGCTTTCGGACATACATTTCGTCTCTGTCTGATTCTGTTCCCCGTAAATGAAAGTTACAGTGAGCAGCTTCACAGTCGTATCCTAATGTGTGAAGTATACGTAATAATGCTACCGAATCAGCGCCACCGCTCAATGCTACTATTATCCGGGCATTTAAGGAGAATAACTTCTCATTATCAATATATTGTGCAATCTTTTTTTCTATCATATCGCAAAGATAAACAATGTGGTTAAATTAATAATTAATAATTAGATATTCTTTTCCATCCCCGGTATACTTCCCCGTGTGAGAAGCGCTATTTAAAAACATTCTAAATAATTTGCCTCCTCGGAACTAATCTGTTATCTTTGCCGAAAATTAAGAGAACAAAGTATGCGTTTGTCCGAATTAAAAACAGGAGAGAAGGGGGTTATCGTTAAAGTACTCGGTCATGGAGGTTTTCGTAAACGTATTGTCGAGATGGGCTTTATTAAAGGTAAGACCGTAGAAGTTTTACTCAATGCCCCTTTGAAAGATCCCATTAAATACAAAGTATTAGGTTATGAAATTTCGCTTCGCCGGCAAGAAGCTGAGATGATCGAAATTATAAGTGAACAAGAAGCGGCAGAACAGGCACAGCGACAAGAGAATTATCACCAGAGTATCAGTGAGAATATTCATCCGGGTGAAGAGGAATTGAAGCGTCTGGCCCTTGGTAAGCGAAGAACAATCAATGTGGCGCTCGTTGGTAATCCGAACTGTGGAAAGACCTCTTTGTTTAATCTTGCATCCGGTGCCCATGAGCATGTTGGCAACTATAGTGGGGTGACTGTCGATGCAAAAGAAGGTTATTTCAACTTTGAAGGTTATCATTTTAAAATAGTCGACCTCCCCGGTACTTATTCACTTTCGGCATACACACCGGAGGAAATATATGTACGTCGTCATATTATTGACGAAACTCCCGATGTAATTATTAACGTTGTAGATTCTTCCAACCTGGAACGTAATCTTTATCTTACGACTCAGCTTATCGATATGAATGTCCGTATGGTAATTGCTCTTAATATGTATGACGAGCTTGAAGCCAGTGGCAATACCCTCGATTATCGTCTGTTGAGTAAACTATTCGGCGTACCTATGGTTCCCACTGTTTGTAAGAGGAATTTAGGTATTGATCATCTGTTTCATGTGATTATTAATCTTTATGAAGGGGGGGATTTCTTTGATAAAAATGGTAATATTAATCCTGAGGTAGTTAAAGAATTGCAGGATTGGCATCGTACGCATGTCGATGAAACTCATCATGAGGAACATCTTGAAGATTATATTCATCCTCATAAATCGGGTGAACATGTTTTCCGCCATATACATATTAATCATGGGCCCGATTTGGAAAAGGCCATTGATGCGGTAAAAGAGGAGATTTCAAAAAATGAAGCCATCCGGTCTAAATATTCTACCCGTTTTCTTGCGATCAAACTTTTAGAGAATGATCCGGATGTTGAACGGATTATCCGAACCTTGCCCAATGCAGAAGAGATTATCCGTATACGCGAAAAGGCGGCGAAACGTGTGATGACTGCATTGAATGAGGATAGTGAATCTGCTATAACCGATGCTAAGTATGGTTTTATCAGTGGTGCACTGAAAGAAACCTTCACAGATAATCATCAGGAAAAAGCACAGATGACGAAAGTGCTTGATTCTATTGTGACACATCGTATATGGGGGTATCCAATCTTTTTCCTTTTCATGTATATCATGTTTGAGGGTACGTTTGTACTTGGAGAGTATCCGATGATGGGGATTGAGTGGTTGGTAGAGGCATTAGGAAATCTTATAAATAATAACATGTCCGAAGGTCCGTTGAAAGATATGTTGGTCGATGGTATTGTAGGTGGAGTAGGAGGAGTTATTGTTTTCCTGCCTAATATTCTTATTCTCTATTTCTTTATCTCTCTGATGGAAGATTCCGGATATATGGCTCGTGCAGCTTTTATTATGGATAAGATAATGCATAAGATGGGACTTCATGGTAAATCGTTTATTCCTCTGATTATGGGATTCGGATGTAATGTGCCTGCTATTATGGCCTCTCGTACTATTGAGAACCGGAAGAGCCGTCTTGTTACCATGCTTGTTAACCCATTGATGTCGTGTAGTGCTCGTCTCCCTATTTATCTCTTATTAGTAGGTGCATTCTTTCCGAACAATGCGGGGCTGGTATTGTTTTCTATCTACTGTATTGGCATATTGTTGGCAGTGTTATTGGCACGTCTGTTCAGTAAGTTTCTGGTTAAAGGAGATGATACCCCGTTTGTGATGGAATTACCGCCGTATCGTATGCCAACTATGAAATCTATTTTCCGGCATACCTGGGATAAAGGCGAACAATATCTTCGCAAAATGGGAGGAATTATTATGATTGCATCCGTTGTTATCTGGTTCCTGGGATATTATCCCAATCACGATGCCTATGAAACCGTAGCCGAACAACAGGAGAATTCTTATATCGGGCGGATTGGAAAAGCCATTGAACCTGTTATCGAGCCTATGGGTTTTGATTGGAAACTGGGTATTGGCCTGATTTCCGGGGTGGGTGCAAAGGAGTTGGTTGTTAGTACGCTTGGTGTACTTTATACAAATGATGCTAATGTGGATGATACCACTTTGGGTGAACGAATTCCTATTACGCCGTTTGTGGCTTTCTGCTATATGTTGTTTGTACTGATATATTTTCCATGTATTGCTACATTTGCAGCTATTAAGCAGGAGTCGGGAAGTTGGAAATGGGCATTTTTCACAGCTGGATATACTACTGTGTTAGCATGGGTATTAACTTTTGCTGTTTATCAGATAGGAGGATTATTTTTATGACTTTGAACTGGCAGGAATGCGCTGTTGCTGTATTATTAGTTCTTTGTGTGATTCGTATTGTGTATGGAATTTATAATTTTTTTCGTCGTACGAAAAATAATGAGAATCCTTGTACAAACTGTGCAAGTGGCTGTGAATTAAAGCGTCAGCTTGACAAGAAGCAACAGGAATGCAAAGAAACCAAAAGCCAACCAAAGAAAAATTGCTGCGGATAGTTTGGTGATTTGAAAATTAGTATTACCTTTGCAACCGCAAACGAGGAAATAAGGTTCCTTGGATGAGTGGCTTAGTCAGCGGTCTGCAAAACCGTGTACGGCGGTTCGAATCCGCCAGGAACCTCAATAAACCCTTTCAGATGAGTTCTGAGAGGGCTTTTCTTTTTAAATGAGTGAAAATGGTACTACATTGGTACTACGTTTTGCAGGATTTCATGAAAAAGAATAATTTGAATCAATTTATAGTTTGAATATGTGCCAACAGAAGGGACCGCCCAATAGTGAGTAGTCCCTTAGTCAACATAAATCTATCAGTAACTACTATGGTTAGTTCGTTTCTTTCATAGCCGTAACCCATCGAACGACTAATACGATTTTGATACTCAGCATAAGAGATGCCCGCTTTGCGTGCTGCGATCTCGTTTCTCATGCGTTGTGCTTTGGCTTCTGCTTCACGTTTGATACGTTGTGCTTCCTGTTCTGCAGTAAAAAGAATAGAGCGAATTGCAGCCTGTTCCCGTGCTTCCTGTTCCTTTGCCTCCTGAGCTTCTTTCTCTGCATCTATAGCCTTGATACTCTCTGTTACTTGAACGTTGAATTTAGCCATTTTCCAGCTTTTGTGGAGTGCATCGGAGAATGTCGGGTACTTTGCACGTGCATTGTTATATAAGTTGTGTACTCTTTTCATTATTTGGGATAAGTTGTATCGTTTCATATCGTTATAATTATCGTTTAACTTTAATTTTACAATGCTAATATACGGTAAATGATAATTCTTGTCAAATAAAAAAGAATGAAAATTATCATTAAATGTAAATTTAACGTTTGGTGTTATCTTGAAATGATATTTTGTTCTATATTTGCACAATGATAACAATTAACATTAGGTGTATATGAAGCTAAGGATTAAAGAGGTTTGCCAAATGCACAATACCACACAAAAAGAACTTGCAGAGAAATTGGGTGTTTCGGAGGTGACATTAAGTCGTGCATCAAACGGAAACACATCGTTGCCATTACTTGAGAAAATTGCCGATGTGTTGGAAATTGATATAGCAGAGCTATTTACACCTTCTTCCGGTTGTATAATTGGGGTTATCCGAATAAAGGATACAAACTACAATATCAACAGTGTACCGGACTTGTGGAATTTGGTGAATGGTATCGAACGTGGAGAAATAGTATTATAATATCAAAGCTGAATGGCCATGAATGAAGAAATGAAACAACTATTGAATGAAGTTGATACACTCAAAATACAATTATCAGCTTTGCGTCCGCTCCCTGAAGAAGCACTGAAAAAGATTCAGGATGCTTTGGATATTGAATATACTTACGAAAGCAACCGTATAGAGGGTAACACCCTTACTTTGCAAGAGACTGCCCTTGTTGTAAATGAAGGGGTAACCATATCAGGCAAATCCATGCGTGAGCACTTAGAAGCAATTAATCATGCGGAAGCAATAGACTACATTAAAGACATTGCGAAAAAGGATATAGAGATAAGCGAACATACCATTAAAGAAATACACGCCCTTATTCTTCATGGCATAGATCGTGAGAATGCCGGAAAGTATCGTACTGTCCCTGTTATGATTTCAGGTAGTACACATATGCCACCCCAACCTTATTTGATAGAGAAGCAAATGGAAGACTTTATTATCAAGTTTCAGCAGATGGAAAAAGAAAAGATTCATCCGGTTCTTATTGCTACCTATCTCCATGATGAACTTGTACGCATCCATCCGTTTATTGACGGTAACGGACGTACTTCCCGTCTATTGATGAATCTATATCTCTTACGTAATGGTTATACCCTTATCACATTAAAAGGCAGTAATGAAGCCAAAATAAGCTATTACAGGGCTTTAGAGAAATCGCATACAGAAAATAAACCGGAAGACTTTCGAAAACTTGTTGCTGAGGCTGAAAAAGAGTCTTTGTTACGGTACTTAACTATTATGGAATAGTTGAAATATGAAAAAAGTAAATAAAATTTCATGGAGAGCAAAGACTTTCTGTGAATGGTATGGATACGATGTAAACAAGGTTAGAAATTGTATGAAATTACCAGAATTTGAACTTCTTAAATGTGAAACTACTCAGGAAATTAAAGCTGCAGGAGTAACCAAAGATACTCCATATATGATAAACAACCCTTTACATTATGAAATCTCTAAAGAATAAGGCAAGAATGGATGCAATAATTGTATTTATATCAAAGGATATAGAAAGCATTGAATCAATTTTAAATTTTGGAATTAAAACTTACTATAAATGTAAGGATGAATATATATATTATAAAAAATATCCTCAAATAAGGATAGCAAAAGATGCATTAACTTTGGATTTACTTAAACTGAATTTAATATCTGAGGACTTACAAAAAGAGATAAGAAAAGGCAAAAAGCGTTGGTTCTCAGTGAATGGTGTCGATGTAAGTATTAGGGTTGAAAACGAACTAAAACACATGGAGCGTCTATGTAAAACACTTCCATATTTTTAAAGATACGTAAAAAGTAACTGTGTGCTATTGATTTAGATGTTTTATGCCACATAACTTAAATTATTTAGGCTATGCCTTTTTTTTATAGCAGTCCCAAAAGTTTCATTTTCCGGTATAGTTTTAGTTACCATTTAAGTTTCCTCAAGTAACTAAAGAGGTGACATAAAAAACATACCTCTTTTGAGGTATCGGTAAGCCTCATCACGCACGTGTGTAATGATTATTAAAAAATCTTCCGGAACAGGTGTATGTATACTCTTCAGTTTTTTTGTTGTGATTAGCTTTCAAATTAGTATCTTTAACAGCCATATACATCCTGTATCGTCTCATTCCCTGTTGTGATTAGCTTTCAAATTAGTATCTTTAACAGCGGTATCAAGTTGGAGAACGCTACGTGGTAGTTGTGATTAGCTTTCAAATTAGTATCTTTAACAGCATTTAAGCATTGATAAGTGCATCGAAATATTGTTGTGATTAGCTTTCAAATTAGTATCTTTAACAGCGCGAAGGTACTGGTTATCAATGGAATACATGTTGTGATTAGCTTTCAAATTAGTATCTTTAACAGCACTAACTTAGGTAAGTGCTGTTTTTTAGTAGTTTATGAGTTTTTTATATGGAAATTTTAGAGTGGAGATAGTTGCTTATTCTTTGTTATAAATGAAAAAAGTGGTTTGAATAGAAGAGTTCTAAAGCTATAAAATAGGGAAATAAGGTCAATAAGATACAGTTGAACGAAATTCTGATAATTACATCTATGGTTATATATAACCGTATCTCTCTGAAAATAGTGTCATGTTTTATTATTCTTCCTGTTATAATTTCTCCACTAACTTATATAAAGATAATAAGGACACGAGCCAAGAAAAAAAATGTTGATTTAGAATTCTCTTTTTAGGGTTTTGAACAGAGTTGGAATTGGATGAAAAATATCGAAATCTACCCATTATATTTTCTGAATAAAATGATATTATAATCGTAAAAGTGTATATATTTGCATGCTTCGATTATAAGATTTTTTTTTGTATATATTTAAATATAAATATATGGAACACAAACAATTACAGTCTGTTTTCAATTCACTTCCAGTGGGCGTTGGTTTCTTTACCATGGATGGTACTCTGGTAAGATGTAATGAAAGGTTTTGCCAAATTTTTGGTGCTGATGCTCAAACGCTCCTTGACAGGAAACTTAATATTAATGATAACTCTGTTGTTCCGGATGTTGTGAAGGAAGCGGTCCGGTTAGGTGTTCCGGTACAAATGAGTTTTTTATATGATTTTGATAAACAAAGAGCCGATAAGCGTTTCTTTTCTACCCGTACTCGTACTTGCTATTTGAAGTGTAATGGCAATCCTCTTTACGATAATACCGATAAGGCTGTTAATTATATTTTTATTTTTGAAGATATTACGGAGACTGTGAAGAATGAGGAAATGCTTCGTCAGAGCCGTCGAAAAACAGAACTTGCCATGAAAGCGGCAAATATAATGTTTTGGGAGTTTGATGTGATAGCCCGGTACTTTTATAGTGATAATGAACCTTTAAATGGTTATAATCAATCGAAGCCAGTCAGCATGACATTATATTTGGAAACTTTACATCCTGATGATCGTAATAAGGTTGCTGATATTATGGATAGAATGAGTAATGGAGAGAATTTCTCTTTTTCATTTGATAGCCGGGTTATGCTGCCCGATAATCCAGACTGGCAGTTTTGTACGATAAGTGGTGCACCTTATGAGTTTGATTCTGATGGGAAAGTAATGAAATATGTCGGTACCCGGAAGAACAATACAGATGTGCAGAAAAAACAACAATTCTTTTATAAGATACTGAATAGTATTCCGCTTTCTATTCATATAAAAGATGTAGAAGATAATTTCCGATATCTTTTTTGTAATGAAGAAAGTAAACAGATGTTTGGTACGAGTGAGGATAAAACTACTTATGATGTATTGTCTGAAGATGAGGTAGAACGTATACAGAAAACGGATATTGAAGTATTTAATACCGGGACTCCCTACTTTGGAATGGAGCGTATTGTGCTGAAAGATGGACGTAGTTATGATACTATTGTGCGTAAAAGTATCATAGAGGATAACGGTAAACGCTTTTTGTTAAACACCCGCTGGGATCAAAGTTTACAAAACGATCTCAAACGCCGGGCTCAGTTGCTTACTATCACTTTGGAGGCAATGAATGCTTATACTTGGTTCTTTGAACCGGCTAAGGATAGAATCAGCTTTGGTGAAGGTTTTGAAAAAAATGGAAAAAAAATATCTGAAGCCAACTCGGTTGAGAAGTATTTAACTTTAGTGCATCCTGACGATCGGCAGTTGTTTGCTGTTACTTTGCAAAAAGTGATAGAGGAGGGAAGTGGTATATGGGACGTAGAATACCGTGTTGATTATAAAGGAGAGGGTATCTATCAATGGTGGGAAACACGTGGTATAGTTGAAATTGCTACTTTGAATGATGCTCCTTATAAGTATTTGTTCGGTATGACGCAAAATATTGATTCGCATAAACAAATCGAGCTGACTTTGTTGAAAAATAAAGAAGTACTGGATGCTTTAGTGCGACAGAATGAACTGGTTCTTAATAATACAAATTCTGGTTTAGCTTACATTACGAAAGATTATATAGTGCAGTGGGAGAATATTTCGTTATGTTCAAAGAGTCTCTCTTACGAAGCTTATAAAAAGGGCGAGTTCTGTTACAAAAGTGTTCATAATCGTACTTCTCCATGTGAAAATTGTGTATTGCAGCGTGCTCTTGTTTCATTGCAAACAGAACAAATAAAATTTTCATTAGATAGTGAGCATATTGTCGAGGTGTTTGCAACTCCTGTACTTCTTGAAGATGGTTCCGTAGACGGTATTGTGATTCGTGTAGACGATGTAACAGAACGCGAAGAAATGATAAAGGAATTGCGGGAAGCAAAACGGCAAGCCGAACAATCAGATAAACTGAAATCTGCATTTTTAGCAAATATGAGCCATGAAATTCGTACTCCATTAAATGCGATTGTCGGTTTCTCCGAATTAATGGCTTATGCTGATGAGGAAGAAAAGAAGGATTATATACAGATCATCAATAATAATAATGAATTGCTTCTGAAGTTGATAAACGATATCCTTGATTTATCTAAGCTTGAAGCAGGATCGGTTGAGCTTAAATATGAGTCGTTTGATCTTTCTGATTACTTTGATAATCTGGTTGCTTCTATGAGGCAACGTTTGAGAAATCCAAATGTAACGCTGACTGCTGTCAATCCTTATCTTTGCTGTCAAGTTGTGTTAGACCGTAATCGAGTAGCACAGATTCTTACTAATTATGTGACAAATGCCATTAAATATACACCCAAGGGTTCTATTGAAATGAAATATGAACATAAAGATGGGGGTATTTATTTTTATGTGAAAGATTCCGGCATAGGTATAGCTAATGATAAAAAAGCAAAAGTGTTTCAACGTTTTGAGAAACTTGATGAATTTGCCCAAGGAACAGGGTTGGGGCTTTCTATTTGTAAGGCTATTGCAGAAACTATGGGAGGGAAGGTTGGTTTTGAGTCTGTATATGGTGAGGGGTCGTTATTCTGGGCATTTTTACCTTGTGAAGCAAGTATGTGCTCTGTGGTAGAAAATAAGAAAGAGGAGGGGGATACTACTGAAGAAAAACTTTTTATTGATGAAGAACCGATAAAGAATGTAGCTAAACGAAAAACGATTCTTATAGCTGAAGATATACAAAGTAATTATCAGTTAGTGGCAACTATTTTGAAGGAATACTATGATTTACTACATGCAGTGAATGGGCAGGAGGCTGTAGAAATGGTACGTAATCAAAACATCGATTTATTGTTGATGGATATGAAGATGCCTCTTCTGGATGGTTTGAAGGCTACTGCTGAAATACGGAAGTTTAATATCGATCTGCCGATTATTGCACTTACTGCCCACGCATTTGACTCCGATCGAATTGCTGCCATAAAATCTGGTTGTAATGAATATTTAGTTAAGCCAATTGATCGGATGAAGTTAATGGCGGTATTAAAAAAATATTGTTAATCTGAAGGTTACATAGTATAATTATATTGGATTTGTGTACTGTTATTGGTATCAATCGTGTAAGGGATATACTTTCAGAAGTATATCTTTTTCCACTTTTTACATATTTGTCTTTGTCGGAAGTGTTGTGTTTTTTTGAGGTATATAGTAATTTATGATGTTTGCTTTGTTGAATTTATGCCATTTAGGCTTTTCCCTATTGGCAATTATAGAATTCACTCATTAATTATGATTTTCCTGTATTACTTTTGTTATGAACCCCAAAAAATACACCATGAAAAAGATTTTATTAATTCTATTTACAATTCAGTTTGTTTTGCTTCCTCGAATAATGAAGAGTTATGGTACAAACTTTATCGGAGATAATCATGAATATACGGTGATTAATCAGGAAAAGAAGACAATTAGAAAAAACATTTTTGGAGATATTATCATCGAGGACAATAACGGTAATAAGAAAACAATTAAAAAAGATATCTTTGGAGATACTACTGTCAGAGATAATGACGGCAACAGGAAAACAATAAAAAAAGATATCTTTGGAGATATCACTATCCAAGATAATAGTGGCAACAGGAAGACAATAAAAAAAGATATTTTTGGCGATATTACTATTCAAGATAATAAAGGTAATAGGAAAACAATTAAAAAAGATATTTTTGGCGATCTTATTATTGAAGACAATAAAGGTAATAGGAAAACTATTAAAAAAGATATTTTGGAAGATACCATTATTGAGGATGATAATGGTAATAAAAAGGTCATCAAGATAGATATATTAGGAGATCTAATTATTGAAGATTATTAGAAATATGAATCCTATTCACTGGCTGAAAGATGGTAAATATTATATTCTGAATTGTATTGAGGCTATCTAATAACTAATTGCTTGCTTTTTTCATTTGTTTATGAAACGGTGACCAGATACTAAAGGTTGAAAGCTGAACACAAGAAACATTGTGTTCAGCTTTCAGATTGGTATCTTTAACAGCGGGTTCTTTGTCTTTCTTCGCTCTGCTCTGGTTGTGATTCGCTTTCAAATTAGTATCTTTGAACCATTGGAAACAGCACTTCTCAACTATTTCAGCAGTCTTATTCCGTTGTGATTCGCTTTCAAATTAGTATCTTTAACAGCTATGCGTAAATGTACCATGCAGCGTTTTAGTTGTGATTAGCTTTCAAATTAGTATCTTTAGCAGCACTAACTTCGGTAAGTGCTGTTTTTAAGTAGTTTACGAGCCTTGTATATGGATTTTTTTGAGTGGAGATAGTTGCTTATCCTTTATAAATAAAAAAAGTAGTTCGAATTGTAGAGTTCCAAAGCTATAAAATAGGAAGATGAGGTCAATAACTAATTGCTTGCTTTTTTCATTTGTTTATGAAACGGTGGCCAAATACTAAAGATTAAAAGCTGAACACAAAAACATTGTGCTCAGCTTTCAACCTGAATGTAAGAGATTATATGATATTGGCTTTATCTTTTAAGTTTCTTTCCTGGGACGTCGTGTAATTTCGGACGGCTTGGGCGGATATTATAAGTATTCATCCAATTTTCAAGAATATCACGGTGTTTTTGTAACTCATTATTATAAGTATTTTCCATTGTCAGGTTTCTTGTCTCACCTCTGTCTTCCTGCATGTCAAATAGTTGTTCACGATGATTTCCTTTATCGTAAAGGACATATTTATAACGTTTGCTACGTACCATCCAACCTCTGGTTTTGCTACCATCAAACTGCGTTTCGGTGATGATATAGTCCTGATGCGGGCTTTGCGGGTTTCCTTCTTCCACGGTTTTACGGAATGATTTTCCGGCTGCACTCTTCGGCATTTCAGCACCTGCCCAATCACATATAGAAGCAAAGAAATCTACACCATTACTGATGAGTTGAGGCAGTACTTTACCTGCATGCTTCTTACCAGGTAATGTGATGATGAGAGGAATATTGACAACTTCTTCATATAAGGCAGATTTCTGATTCCAGTGGTGAGCACCTGTACCATCTCCATGATCGCTGGAGAAGATAACAACCGTATTCTTCCAGAGGTTGTTTTTATCAATAGCATCAATGATTTTTCCGATTTCCTTGTCTACCTTTTCTACCAGACGGTAGTAGTTATACCGGTACATGCGCCAGTCTTCGGTGGTATAGTTAGCTGTAGGATATACATTATAATTGTTTGCTCTTTCGTTTTCTATGATATCAGCATCATAAGGACTTTTTGCGAAATTGGCGGGCAGGCCCGGACAATCACGAATGTCGGGTGTGTCTATATTACCATAAGGTAAATTCTGGCTTCGTGCATATTCACAGATGTTGTGCGGATTATCGTATGAAGCAACCAGAAAGAACGGTTTTTTGTGTTCGCGTGAAAGATATTCGGCACAAGCTTCCGCCAATCCGTCATCGCTATGTTTGTATATATTGTCGAAGCCATATTCTTTATCGGGTATATCGAGTAGAGGGATATGCCATTTGCCGCCATAGGCACAATCGTATCCGGCATTTTTGATCAGTGTACCCAATGTCTGGTTCTTGAGTGAATCGGGCATTGGTGAACCGTTTACAGATAATCCTACTGCACCGGGGTAGTGGCCTGTAAACATTGCACCACGTGAAGGGCCGCTAAGCGGAGAGGTACAATAAGCATTGCTGAACATTACACCGGCAGCAGCCAGCCTGTCAAGATTAGGAGTATGCAAATCCGGATTTCCGGCACAACTCATAGCGTTGGCTGTTTGTTGGTCAGTGAAGATGTAGATAATGTTGGGGTGTTCGGCGGCAAAAGCCACAGAGGGGCATAGCAAAGAGAAAGATGCCAAATACTTCATTGAAATTGGTTTTACCATATTATTTAGTTTTGATAAATAAATCATTTTTGGGAGGATTATTTTCCTGATTGCTAAATTACTCTTTTTTGTCTGTTTGGATTGATGTTTATGTCCTTTTTGTTCAATGGAATGTTTATTAAGCTATCAATTTTGTGTGAATTACCTATAATTTTGTGCAAATACCGTTTTATTGTAATGTGATAACCACTTTGAATGTGATTGGTATGGTATAGTTGGAAGGAAGGTGCTATTCAAAAAGAAAGTGCTCCGTTACAGTAATATGTAACAGAATACACTTTCTTTTTGTTGGATTTGTAGCGGACTGTTTCTTCGTGTTCTTATCCGAAGCAGAAGTAATATTCCGAACCGTTACTGATGTAGAGGGTACCTTCTCTTTTTTCAATAAAGATACGGTTTTCCCTTGCTAACCATCCGATAGCTAACATTACATCTTCAATAGCCAGATTGGTTATTGTGCATAGTTCGTGAACGGAGGTTTTCTTCATCTCGTTAAGTACCCGCCATACTTTACCTGAATTTTCTCCAATTCTTGCTTTTTCCATAATGCAGATATATTTATTGTTTCCCTGATTATATAACAAAATAGAGGGGTAAAAAAGTCGGAGGTAATGCTTCTGAATGAACATTATAAATAAAATAGTGGTTCTTTTTTTGTAACTTTGAAACTAAACAGGTACGGAAAGTGGAAAGGTTTCGATAAATGAAAAACGTTTTCCGATATTCGAAAAACGTTTAAAAGATGAGTGAGCCTCTTGTCGGATTCGAACCAACGACCCCGAGATTACAAATCACGTGCTC
>DXWV01000008.1:0-42057 GCA_019416685.1 Bacteroides sp. | reverse complement strand
TGCTCTGGCCAACTGAGCTAAAGAGGCGTTTTCTGTTTTGCGGGTGCAAAGGTAATCATTTACTCCAAAATTCCAAATAAGGAAATGAAAAAAATAGGATGAAAATGCTATTTGATAAGTCATATGATTTGTTTACTTTTGCAAATCAATTAATTAGGTATAAAAGAGAATGAAGAAGATTTTTTTTAATGTGTCTTGTCTGGTCTTATTGGCTACAGGTGTTTTAGCTTGTTCCGGACAGGGAAAAAAGGATAAAGAGAGTGCTGCTACAGATAGTGTAGCAGTAGTTACAGGGAATAATAGTGTCGTACAGGCTGATAGTACGGGATACATTGTTAAGGTAGGAGAGATGGCCCCTGATTTTACGGTGATATTGACAAGTGGAAAACAGGTGAATCTTTCTACACTTCGTGGGAAGGTGGTAATGTTACAGTTCACTGCCAGTTGGTGTGGAGTATGTCGTAAAGAGATGCCATTTATAGAGAAGGATATTTGGTTGAAGCATAAGAATAATCCTAATTTTGCTTTGATCGGTATTGATCGAGACGAACCGTTGGATAAAGTACTTGCCTTTGCAAAAGCTACCGGAGTCACTTATCCGTTGGGGCTTGACCCGGGGGCGGATATCTTTGCTAAATATGCACTTCGCGATTCGGGGATTACAAGAAATGTATTGATTGATCGTGATGGGAAGATTGCGAAGCTCACACGCTTGTATAATGAAGAAGAATTTGCCTCTTTGGTGCAAAAAATTGATGAAATGCTAAAGAAGTAGTTAAAAAGACAAAAGCCGGTGTTAACTGGCTTTTGCCGTTTTGAAACGAACAGAATACTTAAACTTTATTAATCCCTAAACTCCTTTTATGGTTCTAACTCTCATTATTTTAGTACTATCTGCAGCTTTTTTTATGAGTGGTAAGGTGCGTTCTGACCTCGTTGCTCTTTGTGCATTGATTTCTTTACTTATTTTTCAGATACTTACTCCTGAAGAAGCTCTTTCGGGTTTCTCCAATTCGGTAGTTATTATGATGGTAGGTCTGTTTGTGGTTGGTGGAGCTATCTTTCAGACAGGACTGGCAAAAATGATTAGTAGTAAGATATTAAAACTGGCAGGTAAAAGTGAATTACGATTGTTTTTATTGGTGATGCTGGTTACTTCTGCTATCGGAGCTTTTGTTAGTAACACAGGTACTGTAGCACTAATGCTCCCCATTGTAGTGAGTCTTGCTGTCAGTGCAGGGATGAATCCCAGCCGCTTGTTAATGCCACTGGCTTTTGCAAGTAGTATGGGAGGTATGATGACTCTGATTGGTACACCACCCAATCTTGTGATTCAGAACACGTTGACGAGTGCCGGTTTTGAGCCTCTGTCTTTTTTCTCTTTTTTACCTGTGGGTATCATTTGCGTAGTAGTAGGCACCCTTGTGTTGTTACCTCTTACCAAGTGGTTTCTTTCGAAGAAAGGCAAGAAACAGGATGGACTCTCTTCCGGAAAATCATTGAATCAGTTGGTGAAAGAGTATGGATTATCCAGTAATTTATTTCGCTTGCGTGCTGTTCCTACATCTGCACTGGTAGGAAAAACAATTATTGATCTGGATGTACGGCGTAAATATGGACTGAACATTTTGGAAGTACGTCGTGGAGATGCTTCTCAGAATCGTTTTCTGAAAACGATTACACAAAAGCTTGCTGCCCCTGATACTGTGATGCAGGCTGAAGATGTGCTTTATATTACAGGTGAGGTTGAGAATGTGGATCGGTTTGCTCAGGATTATCTGTTGGAAATGCTCGATGGGCATACAACAGAAGAAGCCGCAAAGGCTGATAAATCACTTGATTTTTATGATATTGGCATTGCTGAAATCGTATTGATGCCTTCTTCCAATCTATCGAACCGTACAGTGAAAGAGGCTGGTTTTCGTGATAAGTTTAATCTGAACGTGTTGGGGATCCGTCGTAAAAAAGAGTATATCTTGCAGGGGCTGGGTAATGAGAAGATGCACAGTGGAGATGTACTTTTGGTACAGGGTACCTGGCAGGATATAGCACGATTGAGTAAGGAGGATGCCGATTGGGTAGTGTTGGGGCAACCTTTGGATGAAGCTGCTAAAGTAACATTGGATTATAAAGCTCCTGTAGCAGCGGCTATCATGCTCCTGATGGTAGTGATGATGGTATTCGATTTTATTCCGGTGGCTCCTGTCACAGCGGTGATGATTGCGGGAGTATTAATGGTGCTTACAGGTTGTTTCCGTAATGTGGAGGCGGCTTATAAAACAATAAACTGGGAGACAATCGTACTGTTTGCAGGTATGCTTCCTATGTCTTTGGCATTGGAGAAAACGGGAGCATCAGAATATATATCAAATAGCCTTGTCAGTGGATTAGGGAGTTACGGACCGATTGTTTTGATGGGAGGTATTTATTTCACTACCTCGTTGATGACAATGTTTATCAGTAATACTGTGACGGCAGTATTGATGGCACCTATTGCCTTACAGAGTGCCTTGCAGGTAGGGGTTAGCCCGGTGCCTTTCTTGTTTGCTGTCACTGTAGCTGCCAGTATGTGTTTTGCTTCTCCGTTCTCAACACCCCCCAATGCTTTGGTGATGCCGGCAGGGCAATATACGTTTATGGATTATATAAAAGTAGGGTTACCGCTTCAAATTATAATGGGTATAGTGATGGTATTTGCATTGCCATTACTGTTTCCGTTTTGATAATGTGCCAATGTGCCGATTGGCTGCGCTATTACACTGCGTAACAATTGGCACATTGGCATATTGGCACATTAACACATTGTTAATCTGGCCAGATAATCGTAATGCTTTCCTTCTTTGACAAGGTCAGCCTTGAATCCATATTCAGCAGCATAGAGGCTGAGAGTCTGGAAATCGATGTATAGCCAGTCGAATGAATCTCCTTTAATATCTTTGTATTGCATTTGAAAATCAATCTCGCCATAATAATCTCCGGCAAGGTCTATCTCAAAGCTACCATCCTCGTCTTCAAAAAGATAGCGTAAATCACTTGAGTCCATTAATATACAACCGCCCGGGCGGAGTAACAGTTTCATTCTTCGGAAAAAGGCAGGCATATTTTCCAATCGTCCAATGATACCGGATCCATTCATTAACATTAGGATTGTATCGAATGTGTCAACAAACTGTTCATCAAATAAATTAATAAGTCGGACGTCAGTAACACCACGTTGTTTCATCACCTCTACAGACAACGGGGAAATGTCAATAGCACATACTTCTTTCCCCATTTCCTGAAGGGCGATGGCATGGCAACCACTTCCGGCACCAACATCGAGAATGCTTCCGTTGGCCAGTTGCAGAGCGGTACGTTCAAGCAACGGCATTGTTTTGACATTACGGAAAAGCTGTCTTATTGGGATTTCGTCTTCATCAAACTGTGAAGAGAATACTTGTAGGCGGTTGGCCTTATGATGATTGAAATAGTCGGCTATGGCAGCCCCCATAGGATCTTTGTCTGTTGTGAGTAAGGTTGTTTCCATTACGTCGTTATTGGTTGTTAAGGAAGCAAAGATAGATAATTCGGAGAAAAGGACTATCTTTGTACATTGAAAATATGAATTAAAGAAGTAAGATTATGAGCTTAGAAGATGCAATGATGGGTGGTATCGTTTTTAAAGGGAAGAAAGACGGTCCTAAAAAAGAGGAAGATAAGGTGAAGACGAAAGCTAAGAAAACAACTTATATTAAAGGAACCCATGGTTCCGGCGCTGCAAAAATGAAGGCGGAAATAAGAAGGAAAAGGGCGGGAAGACATAAGAAATAGTTATTTAGTTGACAGTGAACAATTGACAGTTGACAGTTAGCTGTGCATCATGCCACATTGTAACTATCAATTGTCAACTGTCAATTGTCCATTGTCAACTGTTCACTGTGGTAAGATTTCAATCCAGTAATCGTCCGGATCATTGATGAAATACAATCCCATTGCTGTATTTTCAAAGCATACGCAGTTCATCTCTTTGTGATACTGACGGACAGCATCATAATCGCCTGCTACGCGAAAGCAAAGATGGCTTTCGTTTTCTCCTAATTCATAAGTTTCTGTATGTTCTTTCAGCCAAGTTAGTTCCAGTAGGAATCCGGTTGTATTATCAGTGAGATAAACCAATATGAATGAACCGTCTTTAGCCTCTTTACGATGATGTTCTTTCAAGCCGAGTGCCTTTTCATAAAATGCGATACTACGCTCTAAATTGGTTACATTGATGTTGAAATGATCAAATCTGCTTTTTATTTCCATATTTAATAATGTGATAATTTGTCAATATGCCAATGTACCAATTGTGATGCGGTATATTTATTATAGCGCAGCCAATCAGTACATTGGCATATTAGCATATTGAATAATTATTTAATCCAGGCTTTTACAATTTCTCCTGCATATGTACGTGGTTGCCCTTCCAATGGAGCTTGTGACGGGAGCTTTTTACATTCAAGAACCACTGAAGGCTCCGTCTGGTTAGAAGGATAGAATCTTACAGAGTATGTTTCTGCTTTCTCTATTTGTTCGTAGGACTGGTCGGGAGAGAAGATGGTGAAAACAACAGGTTTGCCATCCATTTTTCCTAATGAACCACCTGCATTGGCAGTCATCATTGTCATGTTGAATGCATCTTTACCGATAGCAATTACAAGTTTGCCTGCACCCATCTGAATAGCACTGGCCGGTACCTGTGAAGGTGCTACTTCCGTATAACCGGGTATGCTGCCTGATGCAGACGGAGTGGCACTTGCAGATGGGGTGGCAACAGTAACGGGTGTTGCCGGAGTGATAACTACCGGTCCGGGAGCTGTTATTGCCTTTTTTGCAGTTTGTACTTCAGGTTCTGCTGCTTCTGCTGCTCCTAATGCCCGGGCTGCACTGGCAAATAAATCATCAGCAAAGTCTACTGTCTTTCTGCGCCACTTTGCCAGACCGCGTATCAATTTGGTCTTTGATTTGTTGAGTGCATATTTATCAGTAATCCACTCTTCTGCCGTATATCTTTCTGTTTCACGATAGCTGAAGCGTATCTTTTCTATCTCCATCAGGCACTGACCGGGTTTACAGGTTACAGTAATCTGATAGTTTGTCAGTGTGCGGTCCAATGACAAGGCACTTGATCTGAATACGATCCATTCTTCACCAATTCCCGCTATCATTCCTTTTTCCTTATCCCAGTAAGCAATACGGCTCCCCTGGTTTTTATTCTCTTTCAGCCTGTTTTCCATCCATTTCATCATTCTGTCGAATATCTGATCCTGTGACATACCCGGTATGCTGAATTCTTTGGAAAATACTACTTTTCCATCTACTTCGGGAACTGCACCAACAAGGTATCTGCTGTCATCATTGTCATCTTTATCTTTCTGTGCCATGATACTTACCGGCAGGCAAAAAAGAAATAATACAAGAAAAAAGTGTGTTAATCTGTTCATAATTCTATGTTTTATTTAGTAATATCAAACGTTTCTCCTCGGTGAGTGATACTGATAAAATGGCATCCGTTGGCCTCTGCTATGTTTCGGAAAGCATTTCCTCCCTCATAATCTTCACTGAAGTGCATGGGTACAAATATAGTAGTTTTTATTTGTTCAATGAATTGTTTGGCGCCTTTCATATAATCTTTTCCCATCCTTCGGTCTACCGGAAATAAAACGAGGTCGATGGCAGGAGCTTGTTGCTTCAGATATTTCACCTCTGCCAGAAAATCGCCATTCGCTTTGCGTATTTCTTCTTCAGTAGATTCTTCGCTCCAATGCCAATTGTTGAGATCGCCGGCATGGAATATACGCATACCTTGCAGGTGAATCAGGAAAGAAATTCCGACGTCTGTTGAACCGAATGCGTCAATTCTCAAAGCATCATCCTCATAGCTTTCTCCTTTATTAATATAAATAGCATCTTCCGGATTGGCACGACGATGTTTCAGGATATCTTTTGAGAAGATATAGATGATGTCCGGACGTTGTTCTTTCCACGTCAGTATCTCGCGATTAAAATGATCGGGATGAAAATGGGTAGAAAGAACATATAGCTTACCGGGCTTCTGCAATAGATAGTCATGTACGATTCCCCGGTTTCGTTCTGTTTCTGACGAATCTTTATAATAATCAATGATAAGGGTTACGCCTTCGGTTTCGATGGCAAAACCACTGTGGTAGATATAATCCAGCTTCATGGGTTAATGGTTTAGGAATGCAATATTACAGATTCTTCTCATTACAAACAAGAAAAAGTGAGAAAATCAAGGGGCCAGACGTGTTACTTGCCATGTTCCGTTTTTCTGTAGTGTATACAGAAAGCGGTCATGTAACCTGTTAGGTCTGCCTTGCCAGAATTCTATCCGGGTAGGAGTGACGGCATATCCACCCCATTGTTGCGGACGTTCTACTTCCTTTCCTATCCATTGCGCTGCTTCTTTTACAAAGCTTCGTATGAGTTGCATCCGGCTTTTGATGGGCTGGCTTTGTGGAGAAATACGTGCTCCGATGCGGCTTTTATAGGGACGGCTTTTAAAATATTCATCCGATTCATGAGGTAGAACTTTAGTTGCAATACCTTCTATATGTATCTGCCTTTCCAACTGATGCCAGATGAATGACAAAGACACATGTGGATTATTGGCTAAATGTTTGCCTTTACGACTTTCATAATTCGTGTAGAATATGAACTTGCCATTGTGAAGGTCTTTCAATAAAACGGTTCGTGTCGAGGGTTGTCCTTCGGGTGACACAGTGCCTACGACCACAGCAGTAGGTTCGTCTACTTTGGCATCGATGGCTTCCCGGAGCCAGCGTTTAAATAGCAAAAGCGGATTGTCGGGAAGTTCACTTTCTTTCAATCCGCCTTTGGTATATTCTTGCCGAATGTCGGCGAGATTTATTTCCATGATTTTAATGCTTTTACATTGGAACTTCTATTAACAGAATATGTGAGTCTTTCAGAGTCTCAAGCTCGAAACTATTGGTTTCATAGATACCCATGCCGTCCCGGCGTTGCATTACTGTACCATCCACTATTATTTCTCCTTCAATAAGGAAAATATAAACTCCACCGTGAGTCTGATGCAGATGGTAGCCTAATTTTTTACCGGCTTCCACTTTGCCGATGGAGAACCAAGTATCCTGTAATAGTGAGGCGGGGGTACTACCATCAGGTGATACAATCAGTGACAGTTCATTTTTACGTTCCAGCTCGCGGATGCTGTAATCGTTGTAAACAGGATGGGTATTTCGTTCGCGTGGCATGATCCAGATCTGTAGGAATTCCACAGGTTCCGTTTTGCTACCATTTATTTCGCTATGGAAGATGCCTGTACCGGCACTCATTACCTGTATATCGCCCACAGTAATCACTCGGTTGTTCTTCTTACTGTCTCCGTGTTCCAGTTTTCCTTTCAGGGGGATAGAAACAATCTCCATATTCTTGTGAGGATGTGTCTGGAAGCCTTCTCCGGGGGCAACACGATCATCATTCAGCACCCGCAATGCACCGAAATTGATACGTTCCGAGTCAAAGTATTCATCAAAACTAAATGTATGGTGACTATCCAGCCAATCGTAGCGTGAACGTCCGCGGGTATCCGCTTTATGTATTACTTTTTTCATTCTTTCTCCTTGGTTTATAAGTTTATATATACAATCAACAGTTGCGGATAGCGAAAGGTTCTATTTCTTCACTTCATTTAGCAAGGGTTTATGATTTATAAAATCACGGATATTTTGTAAAGTGGTCGTTGCAATATTTCCTAATGCCTCTTTGGTGAAGAAAGCCTGATGAGAGGTAACGATTACATTATTGAATGATAGCAAGCGTGCCAGTACATCATCATCGATGATACGGTCGGACTTATCTTCGTAGAAATATTCACCTTCTTCTTCGTAAACATCGAGTCCGGCAGAACCTACCTTCTTGTTTTTTAAACCTTCTATAAGCGCATTGGTGTGGATGAGTTGTCCACGTCCGGTATTGATAATCATTACTCCGTCCTTCATTTTGCTGATAGAGTAATCGTTGATCAGATATTTGGTTTGTTCGGTAAGCGGACAATGCAGTGAAATAATATCCGAGCTATGATATAGTTCGTCCAATGATGTATATACCACCTGGTTTTCACGGGCGAAGTTATAATCCGGATAGAGATCATATGCCAGTATATTCATTCCGAATCCGCGTAGGATATGAATCAGTATTTTAGCAATTTTTCCTGTACCTATGATGCCAACAGTTTTTCCATGCATATCAAAACCCATAAGTCCGTGCAGGGAAAAGTTTCCGTCGCGGGTACGCCAGGAAGCACGTGGTATTTTACGGTTGAGTGATAGCATGAGTGCTACGGTATATTCTGCTACAGCATAAGGCGAGTAGGCAGGAACCCGTACCACAGTTACTCCGTTGGCAGCAGCTGCATCGAGGTCTACATTATTATATCCAGCACATCTCAGTGCCAGGAGTTTTACGCCATTGGCGGCCAGCGTGCGGATGACCTCTGCGTCGGCTGTATCATTAACGAAGATACAAACGGCATCTACACCTTGTGTTAGTAACACATTGTTCTTGTTCAGATGTCCTTTGAAATAACGTATTTCATATCCGAACTCTTTATTTTTCTCGTTGAATGAAGTCTCATCATAAGGTTTAGTGCCGAAAAATGCGATTGTATATGCCATAATTTCTATGTTTATTATCTATAATAACACTGAAAAACCTCAATAAGTTCGTATCTGTTATCTTGCTTTTAAAAGTTCTATTTTAACAGTGTGTTAAATACCTATTTAAGTCACTGTGAAAATGCATAGTTTATACTTCAAAAGTACTATACTTTGCATCACTAAAGATAGACAGTTTGTTCGTATGTTAATATTGTTAATTGAAATTTGATGCGTTTGTTACAAACGAAACTATTTCGTTTTTTCATCAAATACTTCTTGTTGGTGAATTTAAATGCACAAATATGTTTCTTATGTGCAATATTATTGTACCTTTGCGCCCGAAATAACTTAAAAAAGATTTAAATGAGAAAATTATCTTTGATTAGCATTGTGTTGCTGATCGTTTCAATTCCAACTTTTGCGGGAGGTCTCCTGACAAATACTAATCAGCATGCAGCCTTTTTAAGAATGTTGTCTCGTGGTGCAACCACTGATGTAGACGGTGCTTTGTCTAATCCGGCCGGTTTGGCTTTCTTACCGAACGATGGCTTTCATGTGGCTTTGAGTATTCAGAGTGCTTTTCAAACAAGAAATATTGATGCCAACTTTTTGACGTACGATTTTGATAGAACGGCAAATGCACCTACTGTTAAGCCCTTTGCCAAGTATTATGAGGGAAAGGCTGCTGCGCCGGTTATCCCAAGTGTGTTTGCTGCCTATAAGACTGGTGATTGGACCATTTCCGGTTTCTTTGCAATTACTGCTGGTGGAGGAAAGGCTTCATTTGATGATGGGTTGCCTATGTTCGAGTCGTTGGCTATGGCCGGTATATTTCAGAAAACCATGGCGGATTTTCAGAAGGGGGAGGGTCCGGTTGTAACTCCTGACATGTATAATATAAACAGTGCTATGGATGGTAAGCAATATATTTATTCCGTGCAATTGGGCTTGACTTACAAGATTACTGAATGGCTTTCTGCATTTGCCGGTGGTCGCATGAATTATTTCACAGGCGGTTATGTCGGCTATGTGGATGCGAATCTGAAAGAAGCTTTAGGAGGTGGAAATTTAATGAAACTGGCTTTGAATTGCGATCAGACAGGCTGGGGATTGACTCCGGTAATCGGTGTGGATGCCAAGTTTGGTAAGTTTAACTTTGGTGCAAAGTATGAGTTTAAGACAAACTTGAATATAGAAAATAATACGAGAGAGAACTCTGATCCAGATGGGACGTTGGCCGCTTTCAAGCATGGCGTGAACACTCCGAACGATATCCCTTCCATGCTTTCGGTTGCGGCTTCTTATGAGTTCCTTCCGGTGCTGCGTGCATCTGTAGAATATCATTTCTATGATGACAAAAATGCAGGAATGGCTGGTAATAAACAGAAGTTCCTGACGAAGGGTACAAACGAGTATCTGGCTGGCATCGAATGGGATGTGACGAAGCGATTGACACTAAGTTGTGGTGGACAGATTACGGATTACGGATTGTCCGACGACTATCAGAGTGATACCAGTTTCTCTTGCGATTCTTATACGTTAGGTGTAGGGGCGAAAGTCAATTTGAGTACAAGAGCAAGTTTGAATGTCGGTTATATGTGGACTAATTATGAAGACTATACTAAAACTTCTCAGGATTATAATGGTACCGGCTTGAAGGGTACGAATGTATATAGCCGTACCAATAAAGTGTTCGGTCTTAGCATTGATTACAAATTCTAAGAATAACACGAACTAATTTTATTATATATAAAAGGAGATTTCTCTGCTACTTCTATTGAGAAGGCGGTGAAATCTCCTTTTTCGTTTTTATAGAGATGAAATATTTTCTTTTTTAGAAAGAATACTGTACCAGCAGATTCATACGGTTCGCATTGCGTGTATCATCATTAAAATCCGTGCGCCATCCTCTCAGATACTCGGCACCTACTTGTAGGTTATTGGTTACATTCCAGAATAAATTAGCTACCAGATACTGCCCTTTACGATATGCATCCGGATTTTCACTTGGATATCCATGTTCGGAGTAAAGTCTTGACAAACTATAAGTTCCTGATACAAACATATTCTTGCATAAATTATATTGTACTCCTGCATACCATCCGAGCATAGGAAGTGCTTGCATTTTGCCCTCTTTCTCGGGGTTTGGAACAAGGTCTACATTCAGATTGCTAAGATCGTTGAGGAACTGCCCGATTCCTTTACCATAATTAAACTGCCCGAATAGTTGCCATTTCGGAGTAACAGTGAATGTGGTGGATGCCTGTAATCCGAATCCGGTGGTGGAATAGGCTTTCTGATAAACATCACTTGAATAAGTCATACTACGAAGTATAGCTGCCAGGCGGATGTGGCTGTTCTTATTCCAGTTGTATTGAGCAGAAGTGGCAAAGTCCGGCATACGTTGTGTACTGATAGACAGTTTGTCGGTGGTTGTTCCGTCTACCGAAGGCATCTCGGCAGCAATACCGAATTTCCAGTTCTTCAATCCGCTATACATATAACTTAACTGGGTGGTACGATAGAATGCAGAACCGTTAGGGCCGGCAAAGTCTATGGTAGGGGGAAGTGCTGCTAAATCCATAAATGAACCATAGCTGTATCCTAATGTGAATCCTAAGAATGAAGCGTAGGCATTCTGGAGCTCAAATGTTTTCCCATTTCCCCGGAAGTTTCCTGCAGTGTAGACAACAAAGTCTCCCAGATTCTTGGTATGCCCTACCAGTTTTAAGAATAGGGTAGAAGTGGTAGCATCCATCTGAAACTGATTTCTTGCATAATCCGTTCCTCTGTTGGGTATAAGTGCCGGATAGAAATCTACATCTTTAACGATACCTCCGAAGTCATATTCTGCCGTAGCGCGTACGTATCCTCCAATACCGAGGGCAAACTTCCCTTTTTGATCTGTCAGTAAGAAGCGGGGAGCTTTGGGTTCGTGAAAGCGTTTAAGTTGTGTCTCCTCCATGATTCGGATAATCTCATCTCCGGCTTTATCCCTTGAGACAAACATGATAGAGTTTGGCTCTTTATCTTCAATGATTACTTTTTTCTGGGCATTTGCGCAGAGTGGGAGTAGTCCCATTCCAAGTAGCAGCGCTACTGTTCTAAATGTTGTTTCCATTATAAGTTAAGTTTTAGGTGAATGTGCAAAGAACAACTAAAATTTGAAAAGGTTGAGACATCTTTGCCAAAAAAGCGAAGATAAGCTGCACCTTGGCAGAATAAAATGAATTCATTCATTTTATTCTGCTCTCGGTTTGCATTATCTTTGGGAAAAATAGACAAATATTGCGGAAGTATTGCCATAGGTAAATTCTTTTAGAAACCTCATCTTTGCATTCAGTAATCATTTGAATAATAAAACCACAATGGATAAACTGACAAGTAAAATAGTAGGGATGGAATCAGAGTTGCGTCACTTTGCTCTCAAGCTGACTGCCGATCAGGATTCGGCTAATGATTTGGTGCAGGATTGTATGTTGAAAGCTCTGGATAATAAGGAGAAGTTTGTTCATGCACAGAATTTTAAGGGCTGGATGTACACAATCATGCGTAATCTTTTTATTAATAATTATCGTCGGGTGACGCGTGAAATGTCTATGATGGATGATAGTTATAGCATTGGCCGCCAGAATATGCTGGAGGTAGAAGATGGAGAACGTTTTGAATATGCTTATGATCTGAAAGAACTTCATAAAGTGATTAATGCAGTGCCGGACTCCATGCGAAAACCTTTTCTCATGTACGTTTCCGGATTCAAATACAATGAGATCGCAGAGAAAATGGGGCTTCCGATTGGTACGATAAAAAGTCGTTTATTCTTTGTGCGTAAAAGGTTGCAGAGGGAATTGAAAGAATTTGGTAAATAGTGAGTAGTGATTAGTGATAAGTGATTAGCGGGGAGTGATAAACGGTTAGTGATAAGTGAGGAGTGATTAGTACCATGCGGATTCATGGCGCAGCCCATTAATCACTTATCACTCCTCACTAATCACTATTTTTTTTGCCTATTTCCAAAAGATGCCGTATCTTTACTGCCCGAATTTAAAAAAGTATGATGCCGTGAATAGCGGTCGTGTATTCTAGAACACCACGTAAAAAACAGGAGTATGAAAGAAAAAGTATCCATTCCCTTCATGTTGCTTGGCATATTGTTTAATGTATGCCTTATTGCAGCCAATCTTCTTGAAACCAAAGTGATTCAGGTAGGTAGTATTACCGTTACTGCCGGATTGCTTGTATTTCCTATTTCCTATATAATCAACGACTGTATTGCCGAAGTATGGGGATTCAAAAAAGCCCGTCTCATTATCTGGAGTGGTTTTGCCATGAACTTCTTTGTTGTAGCATTGGGCTTGATTGCCGTAGCTATTCCTGCTGCTCCTTTTTGGGAGGGGGAAGAGCATTTTGATTTTGTATTTGGTATGGCACCACGTATTGTCTTTGCCAGTTTGATGGCATTTCTGGTGGGTTCATTCCTTAATGCTTATGTGATGAGTAAGATGAAAGTTGCCAGCGGTGGAAAGAACTTCTCCGCACGTGCTATTATTTCTACGGTTGTCGGAGAAACGGCGGACTCTTTTATCTTCTTTCCTGTTGCTTTTGGTGGTATCATTGCCTGGCCGGAACTGTTAGTGATGATGGGAATCCAAATCGTGCTGAAATCTATGTACGAGGTTATTATCCTTCCTGTGACAATTCGGGTTGTAAATGCTATTAAGAAGATAGACGGCAGCGATGTCTACGATAAAGATATTTCCTATAATGTACTTAAAATAAAAGACGTTTAATAAGTGATAAGTGAGTAGTGATAATTTATGATTAATAAAGATACAGCCTTAGTCGTGTTCAGCGGTGGGCAAGATTCAACGACCTGCCTGTTTTGGGCAAAGCGTGAATTTAAGAAAGTAGTTGCCCTGAGTTTTCTTTATGGGCAGAAACATAAGAAAGAGGTGGAACTGGCACGTGAGATAGCCCGTAATGCCGGTGTGGAATTTGAAGCAATGGATGTTTCCTTTATAGGACAATTGGGACACAATTCATTGACGGATACAACGATGGAGATGGATCAGGATAAGCCTGCCGATAGTTTTCCGAATACGTTTGTACCGGGGCGTAACTTGTTTTTTCTTAGTATTGCCGCCGTATATGCACGTGAAAGAGGTATCAATCATATTGTGACCGGTGTGTCGCAAACCGATTTCAGTGGCTATCCCGATTGCCGGGATGCTTTTATTAAGTCTCTCAATGTAACATTGAATCTGGCGATGGATGAGCAGTTCGTTTTGCATACTCCGTTGATGTGGATTGATAAAGCACAGACCTGGGCATTAGCTGACGAATTAGGGGTGCTTGACATCATCCGTAATGATACATTGACTTGCTATAACGGCATACAGGGTGATGGCTGTGGGCATTGTCCGGCATGTAAATTGCGTCGGCAGGGATTGGAAGAGTACCTCACCAGAGAGTAACACAGAGTATTTTCTTTAATAAAACGCAGATAAAAGAGCTGTTATCTCTCTCTTTTACCACCGTTTCTTTTATATATAATCATCGCTTGTCGTACCTCCCCGTGCGGGAAGCACAATTCTTCATTTTATGACTGAATTAAAAGAACAACTCTCCCTTTTGGGTAGAAAAACAGAGTACAAACAAGATTATGCTCCCGAAGTATTGGAAGCTTTTAATAACAAGCATCCCGAAAATGATTACTGGGTACGCTTTAACTGTCCTGAGTTTACCAGCCTTTGTCCCATTACCGGACAGCCGGATTTTGCTGAAATACGTATCAGCTATCTTCCGGATGTGAAGATGGTGGAAAGCAAGAGCCTGAAACTTTACCTTTTCAGCTTCCGTAGCCATGGCGCATTCCATGAAGATTGTGTGAATATCATTATGAAAGATCTTATCCGCCTGATGGATCCGAAATACATTGAAGTGACTGGCATCTTTACTCCGCGTGGAGGTATTTCCATCTATCCGTATGCTAACTATGGCCGCCCGGGTACGAAATATGAGCAAATGGCGGAACACCGATTGATGAATCATGAATAAAAGAGTTGTTATGCTGTACTTTTCTAAAGTAAGGAATTATGCCAAAAGCTTTTGAAATCTAAGAATAACTTTCTTTTTGCTCTTTTATTGGCTGATTTTGTAACACGGGCTTTGAGCTAAAGACTGCTGTTAGAGAATGTATTGCATAAATGCTTGTAATAATATGCGGTCTGTATTGTATATCTCTGCTCTATCTGCATGGATATGTACTTTATCTCGGTATGTAAACTCATTTATCTCGGTAAGGTAAGTCTGGTTGCTCTACGAGGAACGGTCAAAGTCTCGTAGAGAAACGCTCCGAGACTCTACGAGGAAAAAATATTTCTTCGTAAAGATCCTTTTTTCAGGCTAACTGTTACCGATATTCAATCTGCCTTCAGATAGAAAAAAGAATTGTATCTACAGGATTTGGTAACATACTGTGTGATAAATGTGAAGATAGAAAGGAAAATGTTTTCTGATTGGCGATAATCCGTGTTATTTGGAAAAACTGAATGTGGAAATAAAGGTGGTTTTAGTAACCGGGGGGGCAATCAGTCCAAACGAGAGGAGTCTGTGGCGTTAGGAATATCATTTTGCCAAATAGTAAGTTGAAAAAAATCCAATTCAGGCTCCCCGAAGCAATTATTCATGATGATAGGGGCCTCCATTCAATATTGTCATTGCCCGGTATATCTGCTCTACAAAGATAAGGCGTATCATCTGATGCGAGAAAGTCATTTTCGACATTGAAATCTTCTCCTGTGCGGCATCATATACCCGCTGTGAGAAACCGTAAGGACCTCCGATGACGAACACTAACCGTTTGTTCACCGTATTCATCTTCCGTTTCATGTATTCGGCAAATTCAAGAGAGCGCATTTCTTTGCCATGTTCATCAAGTAGCACCACCACATCTCCCGGCTGTAAGGCTTTGCATATAAGTTCCCCTTCTTTCTCTTTCTGTTGTTCCATAGAGAGGCTTTTGGTGTTTTTAAGTTCGGGAATGACTTCCATATCGAAAGATATGAAGCGTTTTGTACGTTGGATATAGTCGTTGATAGCAGTAATATAATGTTGTTCTACCGTTCGTCCTACGACGAGCAAAGTCGTTTTCATGCTGATACAGTTCTGATTATCGCACAAAAATAGGCATTTTTTATTGTTTTCTGCAATAAATGCTTACCTTTGCGTATCATTAGATAGCAGATTTAGTTGAAAACTGATATCTGAAAAGCTTGTGGTTATGAAAAAACGAGTACTTTTATGGATTGCCGGATTGCTCTTTTCCGCGTCTACGCTTTTGGCACAAGATGTACCGGTGGGTGTAGTTCTGGCATTTAAAAAAGGAAGCTCTCAGGAGCTGAACAAATTCTTGGGTGATAAGGTAGACCTCATCATTCAGAACCGCTCGACGAATGCTGACAAGCAAGCAGCAGAAAGTACCATGAATACTTTTTTTACCGAAAATAAGGTCAGTACTTTTAATGTAAATCATCAGGGGAAGCGTGACGAATCGAGTTTTGTCATTGGTACCCTGACAACTGCTAATGGAAACTTTCGGGTGAATTGTTTCTTCAAAAGAGTACAGAACAAATATTTAATTCATCAAATAAGAATTGACAAAACCAATGAATAAGGAAAAAGAACTTATAGACAAGTTGATTGACCTTGCCTTTTCTGAAGATATAGGTGATGGTGACCATACCACCCTTTCATGTATCCCTGCTACAGCAATGGGAAAATCAAAACTCCTCATTAAAGAAACCGGTGTATTAGCCGGCGTTGAAGTTGCTAAAGAGATATTTCATCGTTTCGACCCCACTATGAAGGTGGAAGTGTTTATCAATGACGGTACTGAAGTAAAAACTGGTGATGTGGTAATGATCGTAGAAGGAAAAGTACAATCGTTGTTGCAAACAGAGCGTCTGATGCTGAACGTAATGCAGCGTATGAGCGGTATTGCTACTATGACACGTAAATACGCTCAAAAGCTGGTAGGTACGAATACCCGTGTGCTTGATACCCGTAAAACAACACCGGGCATGCGTATTCTTGAG
The DNA here is from genome assembly GCA_019416685.1 of Bacteroides sp. Classification (GTDB taxonomy): domain Bacteria; phylum Bacteroidota; class Bacteroidia; order Bacteroidales; family Bacteroidaceae; genus Bacteroides. Next base: position 25,280 of record DXWV01000008.1, on the reverse strand, counting down.
AAGATGGCTGTGAAGATTGGTGGCGGGGTAAATCATCGTATAGGTCTGTTTGATATGATTCTTCTGAAAGACAATCATGTAGATTTTGCAGGTGGCATTGATAAGGCTATCACTCGTGCAAAAGAATATTGCAAAGAAAAAGGTAAAGATCTGAAAATAGAAATTGAAGTGCGTAACTTCGACGAATTACAACAAGTGCTTGATTTGGGTGGAGTAGATCGTATTATGTTTGATAATTTTACTCCCGAGATGACAAAGAAAGCTGTTGAGATGGTGGCTGGCAAATATGAGACAGAATCATCCGGTGGTATCACTTTCGATACATTACGCGATTATGCCGAATGCGGAGTGGACTTTATATCAGTGGGGGCTTTGACGCACTCGGTGAAAGGACTTGATATGAGTTTCAAGGCCTGTTGATAAGACTGTTATTATATTTATTAACTAAACTTCCATAGACTTGCAAATAAAAATGTTTGCACTATGGAAGTTTTTGTTTATGGAGGTGAGGGAATGAAAGTTGTAATATTGAAAAAGATTAGTCATATAATAATGAACTGGAGGCTTGGAGATTATTTTCGCCAGCTTTCTATAGTGGTGGTTGGTATTGTTGTTACATTTTGGGGAAGTGATTTAATAAGTAATCGCTCCAAACAGAAGGAGGTGTGTACAACTATGCAACTGGTCATTGAAGAGTTAAAATATAATAAACTGCAACTGAGGAACTTTGAGAAGGCGTATGAGATAGATCGCCGGATGGCGGTGCAGTTGGTTGAAAAAGACTTTAACTGTGAGAGTATTCCTATGGATACGTTGCAGAAATATGAACGTTTTTTCTCAGGTATTTATACTTTCAGTTACACTACAGATGCATTGGAAGTGCTGAAGAACTCTTCTTTGATGCAGCAGATTTCAGATAAAAGGTTGTTGCTGGACATTCTCCATACGTATGATAAATTAAAGTCTACTTCTGCAGAGGTCAATTCATATTGTGAATTGAAAGAAGAGGTCTTATTTAGCTATTCTCTTTCAATGAATGAAAATGAACGTGTACTGAGCAACAAGAATTTAAAACTTTGGTGCGAGGCTTACCTTTCTAAAGAAAAGGTTAGAAATTTTTGTTATTTAGCTCCGGGGTACCTGGATTGGGATTGGTGTTCTGCTATTGAAATGTCAATTGATCAATGTATTCATAAGTTGGAGACAAGGTATAATTAGAATTCTCTCTTCTTTAACTTCTTTTAAATATTAATATTGCAGCATTTATTTGAATGTTGCGTCTAACTAACAAACGACGCAGAGAGGCGTCCGTAAAAAAGCACTGACATTGGAAAACGAGATAGAACTGATAAAGGGCTGCCGGGCAGGGAAAGATTCCGCTCGAAAGGAGCTTTATACCCTCTATTCTAAGCAGATGCTGGCGGTATGTTACCGCTATACGGGCGATATGGATGCGGCCCATGATGTGTTGCATGACGGTTTTATCAAAATATTCACCAAGTTCTCGTTTCGTGGAGAGGCATCATTGTCTACATGGATCACGAGGGTGATGGTAACTCAGGCACTTGATTATCTCCGACGGCAAAAACGCATCACACAGGTGATGGTTCATGAAGAACAACTGCCCGATATCCCCGATATATCATCTGATAGAGGAAGCGGTATCTCCGAAGAACAACTGATGGCATTTGTGGCTGAACTACCCGATGGATGCCGGACTGTTTTCAATCTCTATGTGTTTGAGGAGAAGTCGCACAAAGAAATAGCAGGCATGCTTCATATTAAAGAGCATTCGTCTACTTCGCAACTTCACCGGGCCAAGTATTTGTTAGCAAAAAGGATTAAAGAATATAGAAACCATGAAGAGAGAAAATGATGAAATAACCGATCTGTTCCGTTCGCGTCTTGGGCATGCCGAGATGACGGTAAGGGATGGTTTTTGGGAAGAGTTGAGCCGTGATGTGGCAGTTAGTGGCCATCAGCGCCGTCGTGTGCTATTCTTCCGTGTAGCTGCAGCAGCTTCTGTTTTATTAGTGCTGGCAGCCTCTTCGGCAGCTTTTTGGTTTTTCTCGCCGAAAGAAGAAATAGAAGAGGCATTTACGCAATTGGCAGTTTCCGGTGTAGGAAATCTGGATGGCGACAGAGTGAACCGATCGTTTTCACCTGCTCATACCGAACCGATACTACAGAAGCCTGCTTCCGGTCGATATGCTATGTTGACTCAGCCCGAAGGGGAAGAGGATGATTCAATATCAGTAACTGTATCTTTGTCATTCAGCTTTTCATCAACAACTTCAGGTCGTCATGGATATGGAAGAGAAACGGAGAATTCCGGAGAAAATATTTGGAAGGCAGGAGTAAACAATGAGCCTGTTACTACTGTTACAGAAGAACAACCTGTGAAGCCGGTGTTGGCAGAAGTTAAGAAACCACGTACTTGGGCTGTGAAAGCTGCTGTTGGTACGGCTCTCCCAGCAGAAAACGGGAAATATAAGATGCCTGTAATGGCAGGTGTCACGGTAGAGAAGATGTTGAACAAGTATCTGGGAGTAGAAACCGGACTGACTTATTCCAGTCTTCGTTCAGAGAATCAGGATCTTCATTATCTGGGTGTTCCGGTAAAAGTGAATGTGCATCTGGCGGAAACAAAGAAGTTAGATTTGTATGCTTCTATAGGAGGAATAGTTGAAAAATGTATAGCAGGTGCGCCGAATAATGATTTTAAGAATGAGCCTGTACAATTGGCTGTAATAGCCGGAGTAGGGGTTAATTATAAAGTAAATGACCGGATAGCACTTTTTGTAGAGCCGGGGGTATCGCATCATTTCAAGACAGATTCAAAACTTGAAACGATACGTACAAAGCGTCCCACGAATTTTAACCTTATGTGCGGAATTCGCATGACTTATTAACCATTAAAAGAACAAACGTTATGAAAAAGACATGGATACTGCTGCTTACCGTTTTTGCGGTTCTCGCACTGACCGGATGCAGTAAAGAGACCCTGGACTATAATAATCCGGATGTTGATCTTTTTGTGAAGCAACTCAAAGCCGGAACCTATAATACGAAAAATGACAAAGGGATTGTTGAAGTACCTCATTTTACAGAAAATGATATTCCCGAATTGCTGAATTATGCCGAAGACATGAGTGTTATTCCCTCATTTCCTTCCGTATATAACAGTAATAGTGGTAAGATCCGTTTGGGCGAATGTATTTTATGGACAGTAGAAAGTATTCGTCTGGGCTTTCCGGCTTCAATGGGATGTCATATGGTAGAAGTGAATGCCGAAAATTACGAAGCAATCTATTTCTTGTCCGATGAAGAACTGCTGGATGCTGCAGTCCGTTACCGTCGCTGGTGGGAAAACAGACAGTATCCGCGAACGGCATGGACCATCGATCCTTGCTACGACGAACCGCTCTGTGGTAGCGGTTACCGCTGGTGGTAGACTAAACAACTGAACATGGCTAAACGTTTTTAATCTATTGCTGCTGATTTTTTCAGTGGCCGGGACAGTACATGCCCGATGGACAAAGAAGGATGTACTACTAACTTATTAAAATGATTAATGCATTAGAGAATGACGAAGCGCTTTATAATATTTATATTAATCAGTCTGACTGCCTCAGTAGTCTGTACGCAAGAATGGACCACACAGGACTCTATTAAATTGAATCGGATCCTGCAGGGCAACGAAGAGATTAAACTGAACCCGGAAGCTGTGAAACAGATTGATTTCGGGTCTGATGTTATGGGCACTCCTCTCATGTCTACGGAAAAGAGTTGGATGTTGCCGGATGCGACGCTTCCGTCTGTATTGCCTAATACTCTGCCACTGAATAAAAAACAGATGCTTACCCTGCGTCCTTATAAACCGAATACACCTTATGACTGGGACCCGGTATATCAGAAAAAGATAAAAGTAGGGCAGGACACCTGGAGGGGAGATCCTTTTTATAGGATAAAGACGCTGAGATCCTATACTAACATGGAAAAGGTTCCTCAAAAGCCGAAAAGAACAGGAGGGGTACCATCCGATATTGAAGCTGTGACCCTGCGATATAATCCGTTGATGGGGCAGGCAAATGGTGCAATGGCGGGCGTGGGCATTGGTGGGCTTGATTTTATGTCTATCTTTACAAAAGATTTTTGGGATGTGAAGGGGCGTGAACGTCGTGCCCGTACGTTAGAGGTACTGAAAGCCTATGGGGATTCGACTACCAGGCTTATTCCGATGCCTATATTGCAGCCCATCGCTCATTGAACTATCTGAAAGCCCGATTTGTTTAGTAAATAGTTAAGGAGTATTCAGCATTCAATTTTAATAGAATGATAATTTACTTGAGACGCAGATTGACGCAAATTTTCGCAAAGAATTAATTCAATTCAATTATCGCGTTGCTTTATAGTTTGCGAAAATTTGCGTTAATCTGCGTTTAATAAAAGACGTATAGGTATACAAAATAAAATCAAAACAAATTCAGTTTATGAATAGAATTTCTACTCTATTGGGTATTCGTTACCCTATCATTCAAGGCGGTATGGTGTGGTGCAGCGGTTGGCGTCTGGCATCGGCAGTAAGTAATTCGGGTGGATTGGGACTTATTGGCGCCGGGTCTATGCATCCGGAGGTTCTTCGTCAGCACATCCGTAAATGTAAGGCAGCTACCAATTTTCCTTTTGGAGTAAATATCCCTTTGATGTATCCTCAAATTGAGGAGGTAATGAATATTGTGGTCGAAGAGGGAGTGAAAATCGTATTCACCTCTGCCGGTAATCCTAAAACGTGGACAGGCTGGTTAAAAGAACGTGGCATAACTGTCGTCCACGTAGTGTCATCTTCTAAATTTGCAGTGAAGTGTGAAGAAGCCGGAGTAGATGCTGTTGTTGCTGAAGGTTTTGAGGCAGGTGGACACAACGGGCGTGAAGAGACGACTACATTCTGTCTTATTCCGGCAGTGCGTCGTGCAACGACTCTTCCTTTGATTGCTGCCGGTGGTATTGCTACAGGCGAAGGTGTTCTGGCTGCTATGGTACTGGGGGCCGAAGGTGTACAAATAGGTACCCGCTTTGCACTGACTTATGAAAGTTCTGCCAGTGATGTTTTCAAAGAATATTGCCTCCGACTGAATGAAGGAGATACGAAATTATTACTTAAAAAATTAGCTCCCACCCGTTTGGTTACGAATCATTTTCGTGATGCAGTAGAAGAAGCTGAGGCGCGTGGTGCTTCGGCAAATGAACTGCGTGAACTATTGGGGAGAGGGCGTGCGAAGAAAGGTATTTTTGAAGGTGATCTTGAAGAAGGAGAACTGGAAATAGGACAAGTAGCTGCTTTGTTTCGTCAGCAACAATCAGTAGCAGAAGTTATGAAAGAACTGACTAAAGAGTTGAAAATTGAGAGTTGAAAAATGAAGGTTAGCTGCGCAATAACAACAGCTACAGCGCAGCTGACTTTCAACTCTCTGATAGCACAGCCTAACTTTCAATTTTCAATTTTCAACTTTCAATACCAAAAACATCCGCTATAGCCTTATACACAATTTTCCCTTCTACTACATTAAGGCCGAGTGCTAATGCGGGATCATCTTTACAGGCTTGTTTCCATCCTTTTCCGGCAAGAGCTTTTACATACGGTAGTGTTGCATTTGTCAATGCTAAGGTGGAGGTATATGGTACAGCTCCCGGAATGTTGGCTACGGCGTAATGTACGATACCATCTACTATATAGGTTGGATCACTATGTGTGGTGGGATGTGAAGTCTCGAAACATCCTCCCTGGTCGATGGCCACATCTACTAATACCGTACCCGGTTGCATCATTTTCAGCATTTCACGTGTAATGATGTGAGGAGCTTTATCTCCCGGAATAAGTACGGAACCTATCACCAGATCTACCGTCGGCAATTCCATTTTTAATCGTAGCTCTGAAGCATAGAGTGTTTTTACGTTTTTGGGTAATGTTTCGCTCAAATAACGTAAGCGGGCCAGGTTGATATCAGCTATTGTTACGTCTGCTCCCATGCCTGCTGCCATTTGTGCGGCATTACTTCCCACAATACCGCCACCAAGAATCAGTACTTTGGCCGGTTTTACGCCAGGTACACCGCCCAACAAGATCCCTTTACCACCTTGCGGACGTTCCAGAAAACGGGCCCCCTCCTGGGTTGCCATTCGTCCGGCAACTTCACTCATCGGTATTAACAGGGGTAACGAGTGGTCTGCCTTTTCTACAGTTTCATACGCTAAGCATACAGAACCATTCTCCATCATTGCCAGTGTCAACTCTTTATCGGAGGCGAAGTGGAAGTAAGTGAACAGCAATTGTCCCTTTTTAATAAGCTTGTACTCAGGAGCTATCGGCTCCTTCACCTTTACAATCATTTCGGCAATGGCATAAACTTCTTCCATTGTCGGCAGAATCTGTGCGCCTACGGCAGTGTATGCCTCGTCCGGAAAGCCACTGTTGATACCTGCTGTATGCTGTATATACACAGTATGTCCGCATTTCACAACTTCAGCAACTCCGGAGGGTGTCATGCCCACACGATTCTCATTGTTCTTGATCTCCTTTGGTACTCCGATAATCATAATGTTACTGTATTAAGGATTAATTATAGGCGAATGTACAGAAAAGATCCTTATGTTATTACTCGTAACCGGATGTTTAACAGCATATTGTCAAAAATAAGCAGCCTCTGACTATTTCTGTTTATAATAGGTCGATCTTACTGTTTTTTGAATTAATTCTGCCGGTGGGTTTTAATATTTACCCGGAATGACGTACATTTGTGATTCTAAATAGATAATGAACTACATGAAACTATATATTGCAGCTTTGTTGCTTACCTGTAGTGTGCAGGCTTTCTCGCAGGAAAAGCCACAGGCATCTTTTGTCCCGCCATTTGATTTTCCGCTGACTTTGAGTGGTAACTTCGGAGAGATACGTGCCAATCACTTTCACGGTGGGCTCGATTTTAAGACCGGAGGTGTTATTGGGAAGCCGGTTCGGGCGTTGGCAGACGGGTATATCTCACGTATTCGTGTTACTCACGGATCGGGTTATGTGCTTGATGTTTGTTATGATAATGGCTATTCTACCATCAATCGGCACCTTAGCGGATTTATAGGAACTATTGCAAAGCGGGTAGAAGATTTGCAGTATAAAGAGGAGAGTTATGAAGTGGAAATTGTTCCCGAACCGGGTGAATATCCTGTCAAAGCAGGACAGCAGATTGCGTGGAGTGGTAACACAGGCTATTCTTTTGGTCCGCACTTGCACCTGGATGTCTTTGAAACGACCACGGGTGATTATGTAGATCCGATGCCTTTTTTCCTTAAAAAGATAAAAGATACGACTGCACCGAAAGTGGAGGGTATTATGTTGTTTCCTCAACCGGGCAAAGGAGTAGTGGAAGGAAGTCCGGAACATCATACATTCTTACCTAATGTGGCACATCCTGTTGAAGCTTGGGGAGTGATTGGCACCGGTATCAAAGCATACGATTATATGGACGGAGTTCATAATCGCTATGGTGTGCATACCGTTGTGCTTACGGTAGATGGTGAAGAGGTGTTTCGCAGCACTGTAGATCGTTTCTCTCAGGAAGAGAACCGGATGATAAACTCCTGGACATGTGGACAATACATGAAATCGTTTATTGATCCGGGGAATACCCTCCGGCTATTGAAAGCCTCCAATGGAAATCGTGGTCTGGTGACTATTAATGAAGAAAGGGATTACCTGTTTCAGTATACGTTGACGGATGCGTTTGGTAATACTTCACGATGTCGTTTTACGGTGCGTGGAAAAAAACAGCCGATAGAGCCGTTACAACACCGTGAGAAGTATTTTTTTGCTTGGGATAAAACGAATTTTCTGCAAGAACCAGGGTTAACGTTGGTTGTACCCAAAGGAATGCTTTATGATAATGTCGCTTTGAATTATCAGGTAAAAGCCGATAGTGGCGCCATTGCTTTCACCTATCAGTTACATGATAAACCTGTTTCATTGCATAATAGTTGTGAATTGCGCATTGGCTTGCGGCGTAAACCAATAGAGGATACTACGAAGTACTATATGGCGCGTGTAACCCCAAAAGGTTTGTACGGTGCCGGTGGTAAGTATGAAGACGGGTTTATGAAAACGCGCATTCGTGAGTTAGGCACTTATACGGTTGCAATAGATACAGTCCCTCCTGTGATTACTCCGGTCAATCCTAAGAATTGGGCACGTACGGGAGAAATAGTGTATACCATCAAAGATAAGTCTACCGGAATCCGTTCTTATCGCGGAACCATTGACGGGAAGTATGCGTTATTTGGCAGGCCCAATATGATTCGTTCACAGTACGTATACAAGCTTGATCCGAGGCGCGTGAAGAAAGGCGGTAAACACACAGTAGAAATGGTTGCTACGGATGACTGTGGCAATGAAACGGTGGTACGTAACACTTTCGTATGGTAAATAATCACATAATTAAGTAATATAACAACAATGAACAAGAAACTGATCCTTTGTGCTGCCTTTCTTGTGGCGGCTGTGGCGAATACTTTCGCCTGTACCAATCTCATTGTCGGTAAGAATGCTTCTGCTGATGGTTCGACCATCGTTTCCTATTCTGCCGATTCATACGGGCTCTTCGGAGAATTATACCATTATCCGGCTGCTACCTATAAGAAGGGAACTTTGCTCGATGTCTATGAGTGGGATACCGGTAAATATCTCGGAAAGATTGAGCAGGCACGCCAGACCTACAATGTCATTGGTAATATGAATGAGTTTCAGGTGACTATCGGTGAAACAACTTTTGGCGGACGTCCCGAACTTGCCGATTCTACCGGTATTATCGATTATGGAAGCCTGATTTATATCGGTTTGCAACGTTCGCGTACAGCTCGTGAGGCTATCAAGATTATGACAGATCTCGTGCAGGAGTATGGGTATTATAGTAGCGGAGAGTCTTTTACCATTGCCGATCCGAATGAAATATGGATCATGGAACTGATTGGTAAAGGTCCCGGTATCCGTGGGGCTGTATGGGTGGCTGTCCGCGTACCCGATGATTGTATTTCGGCACATGCCAACCAGTCGCGCATCCATCAGTTTGATATGAATGATAAGGAGAATTGTCTCTATTCGCCGGATGTGATTTCTTTTGCTCGCGAGAAAGGATATTTCAGCGGTGTGAATAAAGATTTTAGTTTTGCCGATGCTTATGCTCCGCTTGATTTTGGTGCACGCCGCTTTTGTGAAGCCCGTGTGTGGAGTTATTTCAATATGTTCACAGATCAGGGCAAGGCATTCCTTCCCTACATACAAGGTGAGACGAATGACCCTATGCCATTGTTTATAAAACCGAATCGTAAAATCTCCGTGCAGGATGTACAGAATGCAATGCGTGATCATTATGAAGGAACTCCGCTCGACATTAGCAATGATTTTGGTGCCGGCCCTTATAAAACCCCTTATCGTCTCTCTCCGCTGAATTTCAAAGTGGATGGACAGGAATACTTCAATGAGCGTCCTATCTCTACTCAGCAGAGTGGTTTTGTATTTGTGGCACAGATGCGTGCCAGCATGCCCGATGCGGTAGGTGGGGTTCTCTGGTTTGGAACAGACGATGCTAATATGACTGTTTTTACTCCGGTATACTGTTGCACGGATAAAGTACCTGTATGCTACAGCCGCGTAGGTGGAGCCGATTATATCACTTTCTCCTGGGATTCTTCTTTCTGGATTTTCAACTGGGTATCCAATATGGTATATCCACGCTATGATCTTATGATTGGTGATATCCGTGCTACACAACACGAATTGGAAGGTACCTTCCATGAAGCACAGGCTGGCATTGAGAGTATGGCTACCCGTCTTTATCAGAAGAATCCGGATGAAGCAAAAGCATTTTTGACTAATTATACCAATATGACGGCACAAAGTACTTTTGATGCTTGGAAGCGGTTGGGTGAATTCATTATTGTGAAATATGCTGATGGGGTGATTCGTAAAATGAAAGATGGTAAATTTGAGCGCAATTCAATTGGTCAGCCGGCTGGTGTTATCCGTCCGGGCTATCCGAAAGAATTCCTTGAAGAATACATAAAACAGACAGGTGAACGCTATAAAGTGAAAGAGTAAATAATAGATTATTTAAAATTATTTATTAGGAATTCTTATTTTATTCTTTTACATTTGTGACTCTGAGAAAAGATCAATCAAACATTAACCAATAAATAACAATCTAAATGGAGAATCAGGAACTCATCAAGCAGGTAACTGAGAAAGCCGAAAAATGGCTAACCCCGGCCTATGATGCCGAAACTCAGGCTGAAGTGAAACGTATGTTGGCAAACGAAGATAAAACTGAGTTGATAGAAGCATTCTATAAAGACCTTGAATTTGGTACAGGCGGTTTGCGCGGTATCATGGGTGTTGGTAGCAACCGTATGAACATTTATACGGTGGGTGCTGCTACACAGGGGCTTTCCAACTATCTGAAGAAGAATTTCAAAGATCTCCCTCAGATATCTGTAGTAGTAGGATATGATTGCCGCAACAACAGTGATCTTTTTGCCCGTATTTCTGCCGATATATTCTCTGGCAATGGTATTAAAGTGTATCTGTTTGAAGATATGCGTCCTACACCGGAAATGTCATTTGCCATTCGTCATCTTGGTTGCCAAAGTGGTATCATCCTGACGGCTTCTCACAACCCGAAAGAATACAACGGTTATAAGGCTTACTGGGACGATGGTGCACAGGTATTAGCTCCGCATGACAAAGGTATTATTGACGAAGTAAACAAGGTAACTTCGGCTGCCGATATTAATTTTAAGGGTAATCCTGATTTGATTCAGATTGTTGGTGAAGACATCGACAAACCTTACTTGGATATGGTAAAGACTGTTTCTATTGATCCGGAGGCTATCGCTCACCAGAAAGATATGAAGATTGTCTACACGCCGATTCACGGCACAGGTATGATGCTTATTCCGCGTGCACTGAAGATGTGGGGATTTGAGAATGTATATACCGTTCCCGAGCAGATGATAAAGGATGGTAATTTCCCGACAGTGGTTTCTCCGAATCCGGAAAATGCCGAGGCACTGACTATGGCTGTGAATCTGGCTAAAGAGATAGATGCTGACCTGGTGATGGCAAGTGATCCTGATGCCGACCGTGTAGGTATTGCCTGCAAAGATGATAAGGGCGAGTGGGTACTTATCAATGGTAACCAGACTTGTCTGATGTATCTGTATTACATCATCACCCAGTACAAGAAGTTGGGTAAGATGACCGGCAAGGAGTTTGTGGTGAAGACCATTGTAACTACCGAACTTATCAAGAAGATTGCTGAAAAGAATAACATTGAAATGCTCGATTGCTACACCGGTTTCAAATGGATTGCCCGTGAAATTCGTCTGCGCGAAGGCGAAAAGGTATATATCGGAGGTGGTGAAGAAAGCTATGGTTTCCTTGCCGAAGATTTCGTTCGTGATAAAGATGCCGTTTCTGCTTGCTGCCTTATCTCTGAAATAGCTGCATGGGCAAAAGATAATGGTAAATCATTGTATGAAATGCTGCTGGATATCTATGTAGAATATGGATTCTCCAAAGAAAAGGGTATCAGCGTAGTGAAACCGGGTAAGAGCGGTGCCGAAGAGATCAAACAGATGATGGTAGACTTCCGCAACAATCCTCCACGCGAATTAGCTGGTTCTAAAGTAATTCTTTGGAAGGACTTCCAGACTTTGAAGCAGATTGATGCTGATGGTCGTGTGACGAAGATTGATATGCCGGATAAATCAAACGTTCTTCAGTATTTCACCGAAGATGGTGGTAAGGTTTCTATCCGTCCGTCGGGAACAGAACCTAAGATTAAGTTCTATATCGAGGTGAAGGGCGAGATGGGCTGTCGTAACTGCTTTGCCAGTGCCGATGCTGCCGCTGACGAGAAGATCGAAGCTGTAATGAAATCATTAGGTATTTAGTGGTGCTTCCCGCACGGGGAGATACGCCGAGCGATTATAAAAAAGCGGCTGGTTTGTGATGAACCAGCCGCTTTTTTAGTACTTCATGCCTTTCAAAGGCAAATATTTATTGGCATCTGTTTTCAATGTGTTAGTATGGTAGAATAATGTTTGAGAGGAGAAGAGTTTAAATAAGATCGTTACTTAGATATAAAGTAGAAAAATCTTAGATAAATGCTGATATGGTAGTACTTGAAATCTTAAAATGGAAAAGTGTTTCAATAAACGTTCGTTTAATAACACAAAGTTAAAACGTATATCTGAAATGCCAAAATATTCTTATGATTATTTTTGGGAGTATTGAAAAATATAGGTGTAAATTTCTTATATTCAATATATTATCAGATTGATAAAATTGGTGGTTTAGCCTATTATTTTATAATCGTTATCTGTTTGAAATCTATAAAAAAACATGTTTCATTAAACGAACGTTTATTGAAACACTATTTTCCTTTAAATGCTTCGTTTACATCGTTTTAAGTAATATAGTTATTTCATGTACCTCCTTCTGTGATAGTGGAGTGTTTTGAAATGATATGAATGCATTAAGATCTTCATCAATATTCGCATTACATAATTTAACCGGGAGGTATTTCACTCTTCTGGTGTCCCCAAAGAATATCCTTTTGTGAACGATAAAACAACTATTTGCTGGTACGCTTTGCGTGTCACTTACGGCCGTGAGCTTACCTTGAAATCATATCTTGATAGCGAGGGTATCGAAAACTTTATCCCTATGCGTTATGAATTTATTTTGAAAAACGAACGCCGCGTACGTAAATTAGTTCCTGCAGTTCATAATCTTATATTTGTTTATTCTTCCCGTAACCGTATTGATGCTATGAAGGAGTTGCATGGTACAACGTTACCTATTCGTTATATTATGAATCGTGAGTGTCATCGTCCCATTATCATTCCAGACTCTCAGATGCGCAGTTTTATTGCTATTTCAGGGAATCATGACCAAGCTTTACTCTATCTCGATCCTTCTGAACCGGCACTCCGTAAGGGAACGCGTGTACGTATCATCGGTGGCGTTTTTGCCGGTGTTGAAGGCGAATTTGTTCGTGTGAGGAATGACCGTCGCGTCGTTGTATCCATTGATGGAGTGATGGCCGTTGCCACTACTTTCATTCATCCTTCCCTTGTTGAACCTATTATTGAAAAATAATCATTGATATATGAATTCATTAGAATCTGAAGTTTCCGCCTTGTCTACCTTGGCGGACGAGTTGCTTTATCTCGGTATAGACGATACTCCTATTTACAGCGATGATTTTACTCGCTTAAACCACGAGGTTTTTCAAAAAGCCAATGCCTTATATCACCAGCGCGGTAGTACCTTTGAAGAGGAAGCTTCGCTGTGTCTGGCTCTCTTGAAGGGATATAATGCTACGATTTACAATGATGGGGATAAGGAAGAGCGTATTCAAATAATTTTGAATCGTTGCTGGGAAGTACTTGAACACTTGTCTGCCTCATTGCTGAAGGTACAATTGCTGACGTATTGTTATGGGGAAGTGTTTGAGGAGGAGCTTATCCGGGAAGCATACATAATTATTGAGAGTTGGAATGGTAAAGACTTATCGAAAGATGAACAGGAGATTATTGGGTATTTGAAGAATCTGGAAGAATATCCCTATCCGAATTGGGAAGAATGTAATTGATTTTACATGCTTTCCTAACTTATATCTAATCGAGATTAAAGTGAAATAATTACAATATAAAAAGATATGAAGGTATTAGTGACAGGTGGGGCTGGTTTTATCGGTTCCAACCTTTGTGAGTATTTGCTAAAGGAAGGACACCAAGTAAGATGTCTTGATAATTTTATTACTGGAAAGATTGAAAATCTGTTACCGTTGATAAAAGAATATCCTACTTCTTTTGAGTTGTCTGTAGGAGATATACGTAATACAGAAGACTGTAGAAAGGCGGTGGAAGGGATGGAATATGTTTTACATGAAGCGGCTTTAGGTTCTGTTCCGCGTAGTATTAAAGACCCCATTACCACCAATGAAGTCAATATTGGTGGTTTTCTTAATATGATTGTAGCTTCACGAGATGCTGGAGTTAAACGTTTTGTTTTTGCTGCAAGTTCCTCTACTTATGGTGATAGTCAGTCACTTCCTAAAGTAGAAAATATAATTGGAAACCCGCTCTCCCCTTATGCAATTACTAAATATGTAGACGAACTTTATGCGGATGTTTTTGCTCGTACCTATAATTTTGAATACATAGGATTGAGATATTTTAATGTTTTTGGCAGACGACAAGATCCCTTTGGCGCATATGCAGCTGTCATTCCATTATTTGTAAAAAAGTTTATGAACCACGAAAGCCCTGTTATAAATGGAGATGGAGAATATAGTCGTGACTTTACATACATTGATAATGTAGTTCAAATGAATATGTTAGCATTGACAACTACTAATCCGGTAGCCGTTAATCAGATATATAATACAGCATTTGGAGAACGTACCACATTGAACCAATTAGTGAGTTATCTGAAAATGTATTTGAGTGAATTTGATCCGGAAATAGGTCATGTAGAAGTAATACATGGCTCTAATCGCCAAGGAGATATTCCTCATTCTTTGGCATCTATTGATAAAGCTAAAACTCTTTTAAATTACGATCCGCAATATTGCATGAAAGACGGCTTAAAAGAAGCTGTAAAATGGTATTGGGAGAATATCTGATTTTTATAATCATTAAATCATAAAATATTTATGGATACAATAAAAATTGCCGTAATCGGATTAGGTTACGTCGGACTTCCTTTGGCTCGTTTGTTTTCAACAAAGTATAAAACTGTTGGTTTCGATATGAATCAAGCACGTGTTACTGCTTTAATGGAGGGGCATGATGCGACTTTAGAGGTAGCTGATGAACTACTTCAATCTGCAATTAAAGATGGTTTTGTATGTACATCTAACATCGAGGATATACGAGATTGTAATTTTTATATAGTTGCGGTTCCTACCCCTGTTGACGAAAATCACAATCCGGATTTGACACCTTTGTACAAAGCGAGTGAATCTGTAGGTCAGGTTATTTCTGAAGGTGATATTGTTGTTTATGAGTCTACTGTCTATCCCGGTGTAACCGAAGATGAATGTATTCCGGTTGTTGAGAAGGTTTCCGGATTGAAATATAATATCGATTTCTTTGCAGGATATTCACCGGAACGTATTAATCCGGGAGATAAATTACACACTGTAGAAAAAATCAAGAAAGTAACATCGGGTTCTACTCCTGAGATTGCTCGTATAGTTGATGATGTATATGCATCAGTTATCACAGCGGGAACACATTCTGCACCTACTATAAAGGTTGCAGAAGCTGCTAAAGTGATTGAAAATTCTCAGCGTGACATTAATATTGCTTTTGTCAACGAATTGTCGAAAATATTCACAAGAATGGGAATTGATACACAGGATGTCTTGGAGGCAGCTTCTACAAAATGGAACTTTTTGCCATTCAAACCGGGGTTGGTTGGTGGACACTGTATTGGAGTAGATCCGTATTATTTAGCTCAGTGTGCCCAACAATATGGATATAACCCCGAAATCATTCTTGCCGGACGTCGGATGAATGACGGGATGGGCGAATATGTTGCTAATCAAGTCGTAAAACTTATGTTGAAAAGAGGTATCCAAGTATTAAATTCCAATATACTTATTCTTGGCTTTACATTCAAAGAGAACTGCCCAGATGTAAGAAATACAAAAGTAATTGATATTTATCATGCACTGAAGGAGTATGGAGTGAATATATCCGTATACGATCCTTGGGCGAATCCGATGATTGTAGAGAAAGAATATAGTATTAAAACTACTAATGAGTTATTGAGTAGTAAATTTGATGCTGTTATTTTGGCAGTAGCACATGAAGATTTTGAAAATCTTGATATAAATCGTTTTGTAAATTCTTCTAGTGTTATATATGATGTGAAAGGAGTACTAGATTCTAAAATGGTGGCAGGTAGATTATAAATAGGAGTTTGTTATTGTGAGAACTAAAATTTGTTTTGTAATTCCTGATCAATTTGGATATGCAGCGGGATATTACCAATATGCTAAATATTTATCAGAGTATGGTTTTGATGTAACAGTTCTTTCTGTTGATAAAGGGTTACCAAGAATTGAGGAAATACCAGACGTTACAATTGAATATCTATCAATAAATGAAAAATCTGTGTTTTCGAATACTATTTCATATATAAGAAAGTCAAAGCAGTATTTGAATACATTAGATATCAATACTATTATTATTTTAAAGTATATTCCATTTATTTCAGTACTTCTTCTGAATCTGAGAAGAAAGAAAAGAGTGTTCTTAGATATTAGAACTGGTGCTGTAAATAAGTCGAGAGTAAAGTCTGTTTTATTAAATGCTCTGCTGACATTTGAAAGTTATTTTTTTAGTCGTATTTATATTTTATCTTTAGAGTTGGCTCGGATGCTTCATTTAAATATGAAAAAAATTGTCTATCTGCCATTAGGGGCAGATGTGTACTCGGTCCAGTCAAAAAGTTATGAACATGATTTCAATCTACTTTATGTTGGTACTTTTAACTTCAGACGTATTTATGAAACCATTTACGGATTAAAAAAGTTTTGTGACAAGTACGCTTCACGTCTAAAGATAACTTATACTATAATCGGATATGGAGATGAGGATGAAATCCGTAATATAAAGAATGCTATTAACACATGCCATTTGAATGATTATGTTAACTATGTAGGTCGTAAAACATATACGGAATTTTCTACTTATTTTGCTAAAGCCAATATTGGAATCGCATATATACCTATGGTGAAATATTATAATAACCAACCTTCGACAAAAGTTTTTGAATATGCATTATCCGGACTTGTTTGCCTGGCTACGAATACAGATGCCAATAAACAACTTATATGCTCTAAGAATGGAGTACTGTGTGATGATAACCCGGATGCTTTTTTTCTTGCGCTGGAGAAATTATATAGAGAAAGAAGTAGGTTTGTATTTACTGATATTACTCAGTCTATGAAACAATATTCGTGGAAGAACATAGTGAGAGAGGTTATAATTCCTTCTTTAAAAGATAAGTCGATATGGTAAAAAATAAAGTGATCGGTAATATCGCATATCTTGTCTCTTCGAGTTTAATAACTAAAATCGTGCTTTTTTTATTTTATATCTATGTTGCACGAATATTAGGTCCGAATGGTTATGGATATATTTCTTCTTCTACAGAATATGTAGGCCTTTTTTTGATTTTTGCAACATTTGGTCTTCAAATGGCAATTGTAAGGGAGGCTTCACGAAATTTGGATAATCAAATAGAGCTTTTTAACAAGATTCTTCCTGCCAGATTTGTTTTTAGTATTATTTCTTTCGTCTTTTGTATTACTATTTGTTATTTTTTATATTGGGACACAGTTAATTTTCCTTTGATAATGATTCTTGCAATAATGGTATTATTGCAACCATTGGAAGATCACTGTTATTCTTTCTTTTGGGTTAAACAAGAATTAAAGTTTGTTGCATTTGGCGAGTTAGTGAAAATTGTAGTTTATATTGGAAGCTTTATTATATTAAATGTTTTGTTTGGTTTACAACTAACTAATCTGGTCATATCTACTTTGTTAGGCTTTTTATGTTCCATATTATTTAAAATGAAATGGCTGAAGAGGCGTTACAGGTATCAGTATCAATTTATAATTGATATACCGTATATTAGAAAAGTATTTTATATATCTTTCTATTTCGGGATTGTATCTATTATATATGTATATTCTTTGAAAATTGATATTCAGATGTTAAATGTGATTTGTGGCTCTACTGAAGTAGGATACTATAGCGTTGCTTGGCAAATGGTCCAGATCGGTATTGTTTTTATTCAATCGTTATCTACCTCACTATTTCCTAATTCTGTTCAGAAAATACATTTGAGAAGTTTTCGGATGAAGCTATTGAAGTATATTACTTATCTTACCCTCTTTGTAATTTTATGTGCTTTATTGGTAACATTTCTTTCTGATTCTATTATAAAATTGTTATATGGAACAGCTTATGGTAATTCTGCTTTGTTATTGAATCTTTTGGTATGGTATCTGCCAATGCGTTTATTTGCAGTATGGGGCTCTCAGATATTAGAAAGTGGAGCGTGGTATAAAAAAAGAGTTCTGATATATCTTACTCCATTGGCTATTAACATTGTTTTAAATTATATTTATCTTCCTCTTTATGGTGCCCAGGCTGCTGCTGTTATTGCATTAATATCTAATTTTATTTTGGTGTCTTTAATAACTATATTTGCTTTTATTTATTCTAAAAAATATTATTCCAATGAGGACTGTAAAATGGTTGAAGTCTGAAATCAAAAAGTATCCTTGTTTGGTACACTTTATAAATCTGATACTATCGTTTATTAAATATCTACCTCATATTAGTTTCAAGCATGTGGATAGCAAGTACGAACTGATCAGATATGAGGATGGAAAAAATGAAACATTTTTTGGATATTATGATAAATCTCCTAAAAATGAGACAGGTGAATATATTCTTTATTACTCAACTTCTCATTCCACAAAAAAGAAACCAAACCCTAACTGCCCGATAAATCTAATTGTTTTTGATTGTGTTAATAATGTAATAGTGAAGCGTTTTCTTGTATATGCATACAATTGGCAGCAAGGCTCGAAGGTACAATGGATAGGAAAGTATAGATTTATATTTAATAATTATGATTTGGTTAAAAAAAGATATTATTCAGAATTGTATGATGTGCAAATGAATATAAGTACTTCTATAGATTATCCTGTTTATGATGTCTGTAATAATAAAGCTTTATCTCTAAATTTTAGTCGTTTGGCTCTTTTACGTCCAGATTATGGGTATTTTAATGTTGCCATGAGTAAGGAGGAATTGAAAGATATAAGTAATGATGGTGTTTATATAGTAGATTTAGAGTGCAATTCCTGTATCTTGCTATTATCTATAGAGAGATTGTTGCAAACTTTTCCAATTCGTTATGATATTGAAGAAGTAACTGCACATAAGGTAAATCATATTATGTTTTCTCCAAGCGGAGAAAGTTTTATTTTTCTTCATCGTTTTTTTATTAAAGGTAAAAAAATAGACCGACTTTTTCTTTATGAATTCGGATCACAGAAAATAAGTCTTTTAAGTGATAATGATATGGTGAGTCATTATAGTTGGATTGATAATAAACAGATCATTGTTTATATGAGACGTTTTGATATCGGAGATATGTATTATGTAATAGATTTATATCCCGTTAAAATTACTCCTGTACAAAACGTAGAACTTCAGTCATTCGGTGATGGACATCCTACTGTAAAGAATGGCCTCTTGGTAACTGATTCATATCCTGATAATTCATGTACTCAATATTTATTATTATATGATTTTTCAATGAATAAGAGTTTGTGTTTAGGTACTTTTCATCATTCGCTATTGTATAGCCGAGAGATGAGATGTGATTTACATCCTAAGTGGACGTTTAATGGACAAGAAATTTTTTTTGATTCGATTTATAATAGGGGCAGACACTTGTATTCTTTAAAGTTATCCTAAGTGGTTTATCTGTTTTTTTTGTTCTATTCTCAGGTTTACTTTTATTTTTTAGGAAAATATTCTACTAAATTATATAAGTATTATCTCCTCTTAACACCTATTATATTACTCTGGGTAATAATTATAGGTGGACAATATAATGTGGGTACAGACTATTTCTCTTATATGAAATTATTTGTAGGTAGAGAAAGTTTATCTAGATATATTGATAATGGTGAATTGTTATTCGTTTTTTTAATTCGATTTTGTCATAATATTGGAATATACGGGCAAGGAATTCTTTTAGTGATTGTCTTTATTGAGGTTATATTGTATTTTTATATATCACAATTGATTGTTTCCAATAAAAATATTTGGGTTTTATTTGTTGTATATATTTGTTTCTCAACAATATTTAATAATCAAATGAATGGTATACGACAGTATTTTGCTATGTATTTTTTTACATTATCCGTATTGAAAATGCTAAATCGTAATTATGTTGTCATGAGTCTTTTGATGCTTGCTTCAGTACTTATTCATAAGTCTGCTTTATTGTTATCCTTATTTTTATTATTGTTTTTTTTCTTGAAGAATATCCGAACTTCTAAAATTTTATATTTGATCATTATTATTGGTGTGATTATAAGTGCTGTTCCGCTTTATAATAGTTTTATTGGATTTATTATGGAATATTCGTTTTATGATGGCTACATAGAAAATGGTTATATACAGGAAGTAGGAATCAATGATAAACTTATAAAATATGCTTTTGTTCCTGTATTTATGTATTCAATAAGAAAAGTAAAATTTTTAGATTTTCCTTGTTTTCATCGATATTTATTTATCATTGGTATTATTTCTTTTTCAGTTAGATTAATGGCTTTAAATTTGTCTCTTACGAATCGGTTTGGCATGTATTTTGAATTTTTGATGTGTATACCATTAGTTTATTTAATTATTGCGTTGAAACGCCAATCTACTTTTAAATTTCTGTCATTATTACTTTTTATATATATGGTATATACATTAAAAGTAACTTTTTTTGCTAAAGGGGAATATTTGTATGATTCTTATTTTTTCAATTGATACACATAGATTTTTATGAATGTCGATATTCTTATTTGTACATTTAATGAAGGTATAAATCGCGTAAAAGAGGTATTACTTGATTATCGAAAAGATATTCATTACGTTGTTTCTCATCAAATTACAAATAGCGATTATGATTACATCCCTTTGGAGTTGAAGCGCAAGGATGTTGCTGTTTTTCAAATAAAATCTAAGGGACTTTCTTTAAACCGTAATGCTTGTTTAAATCATGCCAAAGGTGATATTTGTTTTATTGCTGACGATGATGTCAAATACACGTATCAATATATTGATACTGTAAAAGGTATATTCCTCAAAGATTCACATTTGGATGTTTGCATAGGTAAAATAAAGACAGATACAAATGTAGATTATAAAGCATACCCTTCTTATAGTCGAACAATAAAGAAATGGAATGTTACTAAGATCAGTAGTATTGAAATAATTGTGAAAAGATCTAGTATTTTGCAATTCAATGTCATTTTTGACATAAGGTTTGGGCTTGGAAGTTCTTTGTTTGCTTATGGAGGTGAAGAAGCTGTGTTTATAATGGATTGTTTGAATGTTGGGATGAATGTAAGATACTATCCTGTTTATGTATCTCAACATCCTTTCGAGTCTTCAGGGAAATTGGTACGACATGACGATGAGTTTATTCAATATCATGGCGCATTGATAAAACGCCTATATGGACAGTTTTCTCTATTATTAATGGGAGTAGTCTATTTAAAGAACTACTGGAAATATATATCACCATTTTTATTTGCAAAGAATTTTTTTATAGGTTGTAATAAAATTTAGTAATTTGTTTAAAAATAATACATAAATTAATTTGATTATGAAAGCATGTTTTATGGGCCTTGGTTATATAGGTCTTCCTACAGCCATCATTGCAGCCAAACATGGTATTCAAGTTATCGGGGTTGACATTAATCCTGTTGTTGTAGATATGACTAATCAAGGTCAATTACACATAATAGAGCCCGGTATGCAAGAGATACTTCAAGAAGTAGTTGGTAACGGATTATTAAAAGCATCTACAGTGCCAGAGGTTAGTGATGCCTATTTTATAGTAGTCCCCACTCCTTTTAAAGGGAATCATGAACCGGATATTTCTTTTGTCGAAGCTGCAACACGTGCTATAATTCCATTGTTAAAGGAAGGAGATTTGTATGTTATTGAGTCTACTTCTCCTATTGGTACTACAAACACGATGGCTCATTTAATATTTGCTCTTCGTCCAGAGTTAAAGGATAAAATTTATATTGCTTACTGCCCTGAACGTGTATTGCCAGGAAATGTTATTTATGAATTGGTTCATAATGATCGTGTAATTGGAGGAATAGATGAGGCTTCTACTGATAAAGCTATTACTTTTTATAACAAATTTGTACAAGGGACACTTCATAGGACCCATTGTAAAACTGCAGAGATGTGTAAATTGACAGAAAATTCTTCACGCGATGTACAGATTGCATTTGCAAATGAGCTTTCTTTAATTTGTGATAAAGCCGGTATTAATGTCTGGGAGTTGATTTCTTTGGCAAATAAACACCCTCGTGTGAATATTCTACAGCCGGGCTGTGGTGTTGGTGGTCATTGTATTGCGGTGGATCCTTATTTTATAACAACAGATTTTCCGATAGAATCCCAGTTAATAGCGAAAGCACGTGAGATAAATAATTATA
Organism: Bacteroides sp.; assembly: GCA_019416685.1. Taxonomy (GTDB): domain Bacteria; phylum Bacteroidota; class Bacteroidia; order Bacteroidales; family Bacteroidaceae; genus Bacteroides. The sequence continues at coordinate 2,895 of DXWV01000008.1, read as the reverse complement.
AGGCATTTTGGTGTGCGGAGAAAGTTGAAAATGCAATGCTGAGATTTGAATTGGAACATCATTGTAGACCTACTATTGCGATGATGGGACTATCTTTTAAACCAGATATTGATGATTTACGTGAAGCTCCGGCAAAGTATATTACTACAAAGGTTATGCAAAGTTGTAATAATGCTGATTTATTAATAGTGGAGCCTAATGTCGTTGAACATAAAGTTTTTAAGTTAACTGATTATAAGAAAGCTTACAAGAAAGCAGATATTGTAGTTTTTTTAGTAGCTCATTCAGTGTTTAAGTCTTTACCATATGATAATAAAAAGGTAATTCTGGATTTTTGTGGAGTTTATAAAAAGTAGGATTTTTTTATAATAAACTTATATCGTTATACGTATGAAAAAAGTAATGTTGGTTTTTGGCACTCGCCCAGAAGCTATAAAAATGGCTCCTTTAGTAAAAGAATTCCAAAAAGATTTGGTGGCATTTCAAACAATTGTATGTGTTACTGGCCAACATCGAGAGATGCTTGACCAAGTATTACATCTCTTTAATATAACTCCTGATTATGATTTGAATATAATGAAATCAGGGCAAGATTTGTATGATGTGACTTCACGTGTACTTATTGGAATGCGTAAGGTTTTGAAAGAAGTCCTTCCAGATATTGTGTTGGTACATGGTGATACGACAACTTCTACGGCAGCGGCTCTTGCGGCTTTTTATCAACAAATACCAGTCGGGCATGTGGAAGCTGGATTACGTACATTTAATATTTATAGTCCTTGGCCTGAAGAAATGAATCGCCAGATAACGGGGCGCATTGCGACTTATCATTTTTCTCCTACGCAGCTTAGTCGGGAGAATTTGTTGAAAGAGGGGATAACAGATGAAAAGATAATTGTTACAGGTAATACTGTAATTGATGCTCTCCATGTGGTAGTGGATAGAATAAAAAAAGATAAACTCTTGGATAAAGAGCTAAGTGAAGTATTATTATTGTCCGGTTACGATGTAAATCGATTGCATAATGGTAAGCGACTGGTATTAATAACAGGACATCGTCGTGAAAACTTTGGTGATGGATTTGTTTCAATTTGTAAGGCTATAAAAGCTCTAACTGAAAAATATCCAGATGTAGATTTTATATATCCAATGCACTTAAATCCCAATGTTCGTAAACCTATTTATGAAGTTTTCGGTGAAAATCAGCTTTCTAATATCTGTTTTATAGAACCTTTGGAATATCTATCATTTGTTTACTTGATGGAAAAGTCAGCTATTGTGTTGACTGATAGCGGAGGTATTCAAGAGGAGGCTCCCGGATTGGGTAAACCTGTGCTTGTAATGCGTGATACAACAGAACGACCGGAAGCATTGGAAGCTGGAACAGTGAAACTGGTAGGTAAAGATTATAATAAAATAGTTAGTGAGGTTTCTGTTTTGTTGGATAATCAAACTTATTATGATAAAATGAGTAAAGCTGTCAATCCTTATGGAGATGGTCAAGCTTCTGGTCGAATAGTTGACGTACTTAGATGAAAATTGCAATTTTAACTCAATATTATAAGCCGGAAATGGGAGCACCTCAAAATCGGCTTTATGAAATGGCTGTCGGACTTAAAAAATGTGGTGCAGACATTACTGTTATTACTGGTATGCCAAATTATCCTACAGGAAAAATATTTAAAGAATATAGTGGTAAATGGTTCTGTAAAGAGAATTTGGATGAGATTGATGTACTTAGATTTTGGTTGTTTGCATCTAATGTAAAACGTGTTTTGCCTCGTGTTGTAAGTATGCTATCTTTTTCCTTTTCAGTTTTGTTTTCATTGAAATACGTTCGAAAAAAAAGATTTGATTTTATAATTGTTGAAAGTCCTCCTTTAACATTAGGATTGAGTGGATATTTCTTATCGAAGACTTGTAAGTCTAAAATGATAATGAATATATCTGATTTATGGCCTTTATCTGCAAGAGAGTTAGGGGTTTTGACTGATGGAGTAATTTACCGTATACTTGAAAAGTTAGAATGTTTTTTATATAAGAAATCAGTAGCATGTATGGGGCAATCTCAAGAAATAGTCAGCTATGTTTCTCAACATGGTGCATCTCAAACGTATCTTTTTAGAAATGGGGTTACGCCAGAACGTTTTCAGAATATTCCAATTAAGAAAAAGACGAATGGTAATCTTATTATTGTATATGCCGGACTTTTGGGGGTTGCTCAAGGAATTTTAGAAATTTGTCAAAAAATTGATTTTAAATCGTTAGGAGCTGAATTTCATATTTATGGTGCCGGAGGTGAGCAATATTTAATTGAAGAGTTTTTGATGACTAATTTAGAGAGAGGTATTTTTTTTCATGGTAGAGTTTCGCGTGATGAGATACCAGGTTTATTAAAACAGGCTGATGTTACTTTAATACCTTTAGTGAAAAATATATTCGGAGCTGTACCTTCAAAAATTTATGAATCTATGGCTGCTGGAGTTCCTATCTTATTTGCTGGTGAAGGAGAAGGGCAGCGTATAATTGAAGAAAATTGTTTAGGTTGGGTTTCTCGTTCAAGAGACTATGAGAAATTAATTGAAAATATAAAATTAATTCGTTCAAATGATATTGATATGTTACGAAAAAGAGAAAATTGTAAAAACGCTGCAGAAAATTTGTTTAATAGACCTAGACAGATTAAAGCACTATTTCAATACCTCTCTCAATTAAATACTTAATATTTGGTTATTTTACAGCATATTCGTTTGCTCAATATTGTTTTTCTATTAAGAGAAATTACTTATTATAGAGCATCTAACTTTATTTTATCATAATAACTCATTTATGAAAATACCCTTTTCACCACCTTATATTGACGAGGCGGTCATCAACGAAGTCGTTGATTCGTTA
>DXWV01000079.1 GCA_019416685.1 Bacteroides sp. | reverse complement strand
GGAAGGGAACGGAAATATGGAGAATACTGGCAAAAACAAACTGGAGCAGGATTGAAGCACCGGGAAAATACATCCTGAAGATACTCAGGACTTCACAGTAGAAAACAGGTTTAAAAACCTGGAAATCAAGCAATAGAAAAGTACGTACTTTGATACCCCAAAAGTACGTACTTAACACACTGTTAATATGCATTTTAAGCCGATGTTAAAATACTAAGTTTAAAATTAGACTATTAAAGGCTTGAATACATAAAAAAAGTTTTAATTTTATGTTATATTGATAAGTCCTTTAATCAAAACATAAAAAAACAACTAACACTTACTGTTAGTTAGAATAAAAACGCTATCTTTGCAAAAAGAATAATTATCTTCTTTTTCAATTAACACCAAAGAGTAATCAAAACTAAAAACAAAAGGAGTGGAAATATTGTTCCAAGATAAAAAACTTAGCAAACAAGCGGAGGATTACAAGAAATGTAAAAAAGAGCAAGGAGAAATCAGAGCTAAATTATTCATGAAAAGAATTGGCGATTTATACAATGCTGAAACTCTTGAAGATGTACGATATTTACCGGGCCATTATCACGAGTTAACAGGAGATCGCAAAGGAGAATGGGCCTGTGATCTGGACCAGCCCTATCGATTAATTTTTGAACCTCATGAAAAACCTATACCAACCGATAAAGATGGGAAATATATCTGGCTGGAAATAAAAGAAATAGAAATAATAGAAATTAGTAACTATCACGGTAAATAAGAACAAATATGGCAACAACAATGAATCATTATACTCCTCCAGTAGCATTCCATCCAGGAGAAACATTAGCTGAAAAGTTGGAGGAAATTGGAATGAGCATTAAGGAGTTTGCTATTCGTGTCACTAAACCAGAGAAAACGATAATAGCAATCATCCGGGGAGATAGCTCTATAACCTCCGATATGGCAGTATCATTTGAGAGTGTTACCCAGATCCCCGCACATTTTTGGATGAACAAACAGAGAATTTATGATGAATATATAGCTCGCGAAAAAAGAGAGAGATTGATTCAAGAATCAGTAGAATGGATCAAACTATTTCCTATAAGCGATATGATAAAAAAAGGTTGGCTTTCTCCATGTAAAAATACCGGAGAAAAAGTTTATCAAATATTCTCGTTTTTTGGAGTCAGTACTCCTAAAGCATGGGAAGATTATTATTTCAACCAACAATTAAAAGTTGCTTTCCGAATTTCTTTAGCAAATACCAAAGAACCATATGCCATTTCAGCATGGTTGAGACAAGGAGAACTACAAGCCACCAAGCAAATAGCCAACGCGCCTTATTCGGATAAAAAACTGAAGGAGATACTACCGGAAATGAAAAAACTAATGGTAGCCCAACCTGACAATTTTCCATTTCAGCTTCAAAAACTTTGTCTACAAGCAGGCGTCAAGTTAGTCTATACCCCCTGTTTGCCTAAAGCTCCCATAAATGGTGCTACCCGCTGGATAGGTGATTATCCATGTATACAACTTTCCGGACGTCATAATCGGAATGACATCTTTTGGTTCTCATTCTTTCATGAAGTGGGTCACATCCTCCTACATGGCAAGAAGGATATTTTTCTGGAAGATATAGAATATACCGACAAACAAATAAAAAAGGAACAAGAAGCTGATAATTTTGCAGAAAAAATGACTCTTACAAAATCAGAAGAAGCTGAAATTATCAACTCCAAAGATTATTCTACTCGATCTATTAAACGTTTTGCTAAAAAAATAAATACACATCCTGCCATTATAGTAGGCCGATTGCAACATCTGAAAATTATAGACTATTGGCAAGACCAGCAATTAATAGAGAAAATTGATTTATTCAAAGACGTATAAAAAAATGAAGGCCATATACAGCCTTCATTCTTTTTATACGTCTTTATTTTACTTGTATTCCTCCCAGCTCTTTATAGCAATATCATCAACACTCATTGTACAGAAGGCATTGATAAATGCACTTGCCAAACGGGCATTGGTAATCAGGGGTACATTCAGATCGATAGCTGCACGGCGTATTTTATATCCGTTGTCGAGCTCACCGGCAGTGAGGTTCTTCGGAATATTAACTACCATATCTATCTCTTTGTTATGGAGCATTTCAAGCGCTTGCGGATGCTTGTCCGACTCACTCGGCCAATAGACCAGGGTGCTCTCAATGCCATTCTCGGCAAGAGTTCGGTGTGTTCCACCGGTAGCATACAGTTTATACCCCTTATTGACCAGCATACGGGCCGCCCCCATCATATCTATCTTTTGCTTGGGTGTACCGGTAGAAAGGAGAATGTTCTTCTTAGGAATACGATAACCAACAGAAAGCATGGCTTTCAGAATGGCACAGGAGGTATCAGAACCAATACAGCCAACCTCACCGGTAGAAGCCATATCTACGCCCAACACAGGATCAGCCTTCTGCAAACGGTTGAAGGAGAACTGTGATGCTTTAATACCAACATAATCAAGTTCAAAAAGATTCTTCGATGGCTTTTCTACAGGCAGGCCGAGCATTACTTTGGTTGCCAGCTCGATAAAGTTAATCTTCAGCACTTTGCTGACGAAAGGAAAACTACGCGAAGCACGCAGGTTACACTCGATAACCTTAATATCATTTTCACGGGCAAGATACTGGATATTGAACGGACCGGAGATATTCAATGCTTTCGCAATCTCACGGCTGATACGCTTGATACGACGAACGGTTTCTACATACAGTTTCTGGGGAGGGAACTGAATAGTAGCATCTCCGGAATGCACACCGGCAAACTCGATATGCTCACTGATAGCATACGCGATGATCTCGCCATTCTGCGCCACAGCATCCATTTCTACCTCTTTGGCGTGTTCAATAAACTGGCTTACCACTACCGGATGTTTTTTAGAAACATTGGCTGCTAATTTAAGGAAACGTTCCAGCTCTTCCTGGTTGGAACAGACGTTCATGGCTGCACCACTAAGCACATAGGAAGGGCGAACAAGTACCGGAAAACCGACCTCATCAACAAACTCATTAATATCGTCCATAGAGGTAAGCTCGCGCCAGCGAGGCTGGTCTACCCCAATACGATCAAGCATGGCAGAGAACTTCTCGCGGTCTTCGGCATTATCTATACTCTTGGCAGAAGTACCTAAGATATTGACTTTCTGTGCATCCAGACGCAAAGCAAGGTTATTCGGAATCTGACCACCGGTAGAGACAATGACCCCATGCGGATTTTCCAGTTCAAGAATATCCATCACGCGTTCAAAAGTCAACTCGTCAAAGTAGAGACGATCGCACATGTCATAGTCCGTAGATACCGTTTCCGGATTATAGTTGATCATAACGCTACGCCAACCCTCTTTACGAATTGTATTCAGTGCCTGTACACCACACCAGTCAAACTCTACGGAAGACCCGATGCGATAAGCACCGGAACCAAGCACGACAATGGATTTATGATCGCCCAGATAAGTAACATCATTGGCCACGCCACTGTAAGTGAGATACAGATAATTGGTCTGTGCAGGATATTCGGCAGCCAGTGTATCAATTTGCTTCACTACAGGCAGGATGCCTGCACGCTTCCGATAATTACGTACACAAAGGATACCATCTTCCATATCACCCTGAAAACCGATGCCACGAGCTATCTGGAAGTCAGAGAACCCCTGTACCTTCGCTTTGCGAAGTAGTTGGGGGCTGAGATTTGACAGTTGAGAGTTAAAAAATGTAGCAGCATCTTTCACTGTCAATTGTCCATTGTCCGCTGTCAATTGCCTAAGCTCCTCCGAAGTATGCATGATGTTCATAAGCTTCTGAAGGAACCATTTATCAATCTTAGTCAGATCGTGTACCTGATCAATCGTATATCCGGCACGGAAAGCTTTGGAAATGACGAAGATACGTTTGTCAGTAGGCTCACGCAGGGCTTTATCAATATCGGCTATCACAAGTTCCTTGTTTTCTACAAAGCCGTGCATGCCTTGGCCTATCATACGGAGACCTTTCTGGATAGCCTCTTCAAAGGTACGGCCGATAGCCATCACCTCACCTACGGATTTCATAGAAGAACCCAACTCTTTGTCTACACCATGGAATTTTCCTAAGTCCCAACGGGGTATCTTACAAACCACGTAGTCCAATGCAGGTTCAAAGAAAGCGCTGGTAGTTTTAGTGACGGAGTTCTTCAAATCGAACAGGCCATAACCGAGTCCTAATTTGGCAGCAACAAAAGCCAACGGATAACCGGTTGCCTTGGACGCCAAAGCCGATGAACGCGAAAGACGGGCATTTACCTCGATAACACGATAATCTTCCGATTCAGGATCGAAGGCATACTGCACGTTACATTCACCAACGATGCCAATATGACGAATGATACGAATGGCGAGTTCACGCAGTTTGTGGTATTCTTTATTGGTCAATGTTTGTGACGGAGCAATTACAATAGACTCTCCGGTATGAATGCCCAGCGGATCGAAGTTCTCCATATTACAAACGGTGATACAGTTGTCGAAGCGGTCGCGTACTACCTCGTACTCCACTTCTTTCCATCCTCTTAGTGATTTTTCGACAAGCACCTGCGGAGAGAAAGCAAAGGCTTTCTCAACAAGCACATCCAGTTCTTCTTCGTTATCACAAAAACCAGAACCAAGTCCACCAAGCGCATAAGCGGCACGAACAATCACCGGATAACCTAACTCCCGGGCTGCACGGCGTGCATCTTCTGCATTTTCTACGGCTTCACTTTTGATGGTTTTTACATCAATCTGATTCAGTTTCTCTACAAAGAGCTCACGATCTTCCGTATCGATAATAGCTTGCACAGGAGTACCGAGTACTTTTACATTGTATTTCTCAAGGACACCTTCCCGGTAAAGGGCTACTCCACAGTTCAACGCAGTTTGCCCACCAAAAGCAAGCATGATGCCATCCGGTTTTTCTTTCTGAATTACTTTCTCTACGAAGTAAGGAGTTACAGGGAGGAAGTAGATTTGATCGGCTACCCCTTCACTGGTCTGCACCGTAGCAATGTTGGGGTTGATAAGAATGGTTTCTATGCCTTCCTCTTTCAGAGCCTTCAGGGCTTGCGAACCCGAATAGTCAAACTCTCCGGCTTCACCGATTTTCAAAGCACCGGAGCCGAGGAGCAATACTTTCTTTATATTTTGTTCTTTCATTGATTACATGTTTATTGGTTCCACCACAGAGATTACAATAGCTTTACGAATTCGTCAAACAAAAATTCAGTATCCGTTGGGCCACTGGCGGCTTCGGGATGGAACTGTGCCGAAAACCAGGGATTTGTTTTGTGACGAATACCTTCATTAGAACCATCATTCATATTAATAAAGAGCGGTTCCCAGTCAGTACCCAATGTATTGTTATCAACGGCATAACCATGATTCTGGCTGGTAATGAAACAACGCTCCGTGCCCACCATACGCACCGGCTGATTATGGCTACGATGGCCATATTTGAGCTTGTATATCTTAGCACCACCGGCTTTTGACAGTAACTGATTTCCCATACAGATTCCAAAAATAGGAAGTTTTGGGTTCTGCATTGCTTTACGGATATTCTGTACGGCAGCATCACAGGTATCAGGATCACCAGGGCCATTGGATATAAACAGACCATCAAACTGTAATCCGTTAAAATCATAATCCCAGGGAACACGAATAACTTCAACACCACGTTTGAGCAGACAACGGATGATATTCGTTTTCACTCCGCAATCTACAAGAATAACTTTTTTTAGTGGAGAGTTGAGTGTGGAAAGTTCAGAGTTGAGTTGCGCGATAGAAGTATCTGTATTGAAATGATAACTTTTACCGTTTGCATAAACAATCACTTCTTTACAGCTTACTTTATCTACATAATTGATTCCGTCATAAACTGCTTCAGGGGTATTATCCAGCTCATCATCAAATACAATCTTACCCATCATCACCCCATGTTCACGCAACACTTTGGTCAGTTCACGGGTATCAATGCCTGTAATACCGGGCACTTGTTCACGCTTCAGCCAGTCGGCAAGGCTTTCCACTGCATTCCAGTGACTGTATTCTTCTGAATAGTCACTCACAATGATCGCTTCGGCATGAATTCTCTCACTTTCCATAAAAGTAGCTAATCCATTAGTTTCAAAAGTGAAAGGGGGCACACCATAGTTACCCACCAATGGGTACGTCAGCGTCATCAACTGCCCGGCATATGAAGGATCGGTCAGACTCTCCGGATAGCCTGTCATGGCGGTATTGAACACCACTTCACCTGCCACCGGCTTCTCGTAGCCAAACGACTTGCCATGGAAACGGCTCCCGTCGTCAAGGATTAAAGTTACATTTCGCATCTATCTATTTACTATTTATTTCCTATGGTCATGACCATTATCTGATCTTTTACACAGAGGAACGTTGACAATTGAAAGGATTGACGATTAGACGATTTACAATTTACGATTGGGATGACTCCCATTTGCCAATAAAGTAACTTCAATCGTAAATTGTAAATCATAAAATCGTAAATCTCAAAATTGGTATACTTGTTCTATATAATTTATAAACGCTTCATTGAGCAGCTTCACACCACCCGGCGTAGGATAGTTGCCACTGAAATACCAGTCACCCGTGTGATGAGGACAAGCCTCATGTAAGCCACTGAGTGGTTGATACACAATCTCTACTTTGGCCTTCGTGCCTTTCGGAGTGAGCAATTCCACCATTTTGGCAGAAATCTCCTCATCGGTGAATGGGGCATAGATGTCCTTTACGTAATTCACTAACTGCTCTTTAGGTAGGCCAACCTGATCTTTCGACTTACGATAGGCAGCAGCAATCACATCTTTCATATCACGCTCTTTCAGGAGTTCTACAGCTGCTTTAAAGGCTATAAACTCACTCATCTTTGCCATGTCAATGCCGTAATAATCGGGATAACGCACTTGTGGAGAAGAGCTTACAATAACAATCTTCTTCGGATTCAGACGATCGAGAATACCGATAATGCTCTGCCGGAGTGTTGTACCGCGCACAATACTGTCATCAATAATCACCAGATTGTCAATACCGGCACGGAGGCTGCCGTAAGTGATATCATATACATGCGCAGCCAGGTCGTTACGGCTATTGCCCTCGGCAATAAAAGTACGCAACTTGATATCCTTGATAGCCACTTTTTCACTACGAATGCGCCGCGAAAGGATACGTTCAAGCTCTTCCATATTAGGATTGTGTCCCAAAGCAGCTATCTGCTGCACTTTCTCTTCATTCAGATAATTGTCCAATCCCTCAAGCATTCCGTAGAAAGCTACTTCGGCTGTGTTCGGAATAAAAGAGAACACCGTATGATCAAGGTCAGAGTTTATCGCTTTCAAGATACGGGGAATCAGTTTCTCTCCCAACAACTTACGCTCTTTATAAATGTCTGCATCGCTACCACGAGAAAAATAAATACGCTCAAAAGAACAGGCTCTCTTCACACGGGGTTTATTAATCTGAGTAGTACGAATCTGCCCCGCCTTGTTGATAAAGAGTGCTTGTCCCGGTTGCAATTCTTTAATTTCCTCAACAGGCACATTGAGTGCTGTCTGAATCACAGGACGTTCAGATGCCAGTACGGCTATTTCATCATCCTGATACCAGAAAGCAGGACGGATCCCCCACGGATCACGAATAGCGAAGGACTCACCACTTCCGGTCAGTCCACAGATAACATATCCCCCATCCCACTCCTTACTGGAAGAACGCAGCACATTGGCAAGGTCGATATGTTCTTCAATAAACCGGGTGATACCCATACCCGTCTGCCCTTCTGCTTCTGCAAGATTAAAGAGGCGTTCTACTTCCCGGTCGAGACGATGCCCTACTTGTTCGAGCATAATATAAGTATCGGCATATTTGCGCGGATGCTGTCCGATAGCTGTAATGCGGGTAAAAATCTCATCCACATTCGTCATATTGAAATTACCGCAAAGGGCCAGGTTCTTGGCACGCCAGTTGTTCCTTCTCAGAAACGGATGAACATAGGAAATACCGGATTTCCCGGTAGTAGAGTATCGCAGATGTCCCATATATACTTCACCGGCAAAGGGCAAAGTACGTTTGGCAAAATCAGCATCATGCAACTGTTCAGGAGTCAGATCTTTAAAATTGCCTTGTACGGTCTCAAAAATCTCAGTAATGGCACTCGATCCTAATGCACGCTCACGGAACATATATTCTTCTCCCGGATTGGCTGCCAGTTTCACACAAGCCAGTCCGGCGCCTTCCTGTCCGCGATTGTGCTGTTTCTCCATCAGGAGATAGAGCTTATTCAATCCATACATCCACGTTCCGTACTTCTTCTCGTAATATTCCAACGGTTTGAGCAGGCGTATCATGGCAACGCCACATTCATGCTTTAATTGTTCCACCTTACTTATTTACTATTTGACAATCTATTTTAAATTACGATTAGACGATTGAAGGAGTTTACAATTAGACGATTTACTATTTACAATTGAAGTTACCTTAATCTATAAATGGGAAGTAATCCCAATCGTAAATTGTCAATCGTCTAATCGTAAATCCCTTTATTCTACCGTTACCGACTTCGCCAGATTCCTTGGCTGATCCACATCCATCCCTTTGCATACTGCCACATGATAAGCGAGCAATTGTAAAGGCATTGTGGTAATAAGCGGATCAAGACATTCCAGTGTTTCGGGAAGTTCGATACAATAATCAGCTACTTTGCTTATCACTGCGTCTCCTTCGGTGACAACAGCTATTACTTTTCCCTTACGGGCCTTTATCTCTTGTATATTGCTGAGAACTTTTTCATACATTCCATTCTGAGTAGCAATAACTACCACAGGCATTTCGGCATCAACCAAAGCAATAGGCCCATGCTTCATCTCTGCTGCCGGATAACCTTCTGCATGAATATACGAGATTTCTTTCAGTTTCAAAGCTCCCTCCAGAGCTACCGGATATGAATACCCGCGACCAAGATAGATAAAATTATGCGCATACGTGAATATTTTAGATAATTCTGCGATTTTATCATTCAGTTTCAAAACTTTTTTCATTTTTTCAGGGATACAGCTCAATTCGTGTACTACACTCAAGAAACGAGCCTCATCAATGGTTTGCTTTTCCCGTGCCAATGTCAGGGCAAGCATAGTGAGCACCGTAACTTGTCCGGTGAAAGCCTTGGTAGATGCCACACCTATTTCGGGGCCTACATGGATATAAGAACCAGTGTGTGTAGCACGCGGTATGGACGAACCGATAGCATTACAAATGCCATAGATAAATGCACCGCGACTCTTTGCCAACTCTACGGCAGCCAGTGTATCGGCAGTCTCACCACTCTGAGAGATAGCAATCACAACATCACTTTCGTCAATTACCGGGTCACGGTAACGGAATTCGGATGCATATTCCACCTCTACCGGAATGCGGCATAGACTTTCAATTAAGTGTTTGCCTATCAACCCGGCATGCCAGGAGGTTCCGCAGGCTACAATGACAAAACGCTTTGCTTTCAGAAGCCTCTCCTTATAATCAATGACGGCCGAAAGCACAACATTGTTACTCTCTACATTGATACGCCCACGCATACAATCATAGATGCAATCGGGTTGTTCGAATATCTCTTTCAGCATAAAATGCGGATAACCACCCTTTTCCAGTTGCCCTAAGTTTAACTCTACCTTTGTCACTTCAGGAGTCATTTCTACATTATTCAGATTCACCACTTTCAGCTCCCTGTCCCGATGTATCACTGCTATCTCTTCATCTTCCAAATAGACTACCTTATCAGTATATTCTACAATAGGAGTAGCATCCGAAGCCAGGAAAAACTCATCTTCACCAATGCCCACCACCAACGGACTGCTCTTACGCGCTGCAATAATTTCATCGGGATGATCCTTCTCCAATACAGCAATAGCATACGCACCAATCACCTCACGCAATGCCAGCTGTACGGCTGTCAGCAAATCGAGGTTATTAGTCACTTTCATATATTCTATTAATTGTACGAGTACCTCGGTATCAGTACTGCTTTTGAATGTATAGCCTTTGGCCTGGAGTTTTTCTTTGAGAACGGCGTAGTTTTCGATGATACCGTTGTGGATGAGAGCAAGAGTTTCGGAAGAGGAATAATGAGGATGGGCATTAACTGAACAAGGTTCTCCGTGAGTAGCCCAACGTGTATGTGCAATACCAATGTTACCGGAAATATCTTTCTGTGTGACAAAATTTTCCAGTTCGGAGACTTTTCCTTTCGTCTTATACACATTCAACTGTTGGTTGTTACTGATTAGTGCTACCCCGGCGCTGTCGTATCCTCGATACTCCAGTCGTTTCAGCCCTTTGACAAGGATGGGGTAGGCTTCTTTTTTACCAATGTAGCCTACAATTCCACACATATTATCCTATTTTTATGTTTTCAGGGTACAAAGATACACAATTATAATAACATAAAGATTATTTTTACTATAAATATTTGACATAAACACAGAAAAAAGTTCTTTTTACGTCAAAAAGTTAATTTTTCTATTATTTTATTCTCAAAAAGAAAGTAGTTTCAAATCTTAATAAAAAGGCTTTCACTACCTTTCACATTAACATAAAAAACCGGCACTGAACTACCAATTTATAACTTCAACATGAAGTATATGTAATTTATGTCACAATAAACACCAACACATATATCAAAATGAAATTAAATTAATACTTTTGCAAAACAAAAAGATAGCATAAACAGGTATTATCATACAATAAAGCTAAACAGAATGAAGAAAAGAGAACTTTTTAACAACAAAACAAAAGAACTGCCTTACCAGCGACAGCCTGAACAACAGGGTTTGTATGATGCAGCAAACGAACACGATGCCTGCGGAGTAGGTATGCTGGTAAACATTCATGGAGAGAAATCGCACGACATCGTAGAGTCGGCACTCAAAGTACTCGAAAACATGCGCCACCGCGGAGCTGAAGGAGCTGATAATAAAACCGGAGATGGCGCAGGCATCATGTTACAGATTCCTCATGAATTCATTTTATTACAAGGTATCCCCGTACCCGAAAAAGGACGTTACGGCACAGGGTTGATCTTTTTACCAAAAGAATCGAAGGATCAGGCAGACATTCTGAGTATTATTATTGAAGAGACTGAAAAGGAAGGGCTTACACTCATGCACCTGCGCAATGTGCCTACCTGTCCTGAAATTTTAGGAGAAGCCGCACTGGCAGCAGAACCGGACATAAAACAGATTTTTATCACCGGGTTTACGGAAACAGAAACGGCCGACCGTAAATTATATATAATAAGGAAGAAGATTGAAAACAGGATACGCAACTCTTCCATCGCCACAAAGGACGATTTCTATATTGTTTCACTATCAACAAAAAGCATTATCTACAAAGGTATGCTTTCGTCACTGCAACTACGCAACTACTTCCCGGACCTCACAAACAGCTACTTCACCAGTGGATTGGCATTGGTACATTCACGTTTCAGTACAAACACTTTCCCAACATGGGGACTGGCACAGCCTTTCCGCTTACTTGCCCACAATGGTGAAATCAATACGATCCGCGGTAATCGGGGGTGGATGGAAGCACGCGAAAGTGTTCTTTCATCTCCTACCTTGGGGGATATTAAAGAGATACGTCCCATCATTCAGCCAGGGATGAGTGACAGTGCCTCACTGGATAATGTGCTGGAATTTCTTGTGATGTCCGGTCTCAGCCTGCCTCATGCCATGGCTATGCTCGTACCGGAATCTTTCAACGAAAAGAATCCAATCAGTGAGGAGTTGAAAGCCTTCTACGAATATCACTCCATTCTAATGGAACCATGGGATGGCCCTGCGGCACTACTCTTTAGTGACGGACGCTATGCAGGGGGAATGCTCGACCGTAACGGATTACGTCCGGCACGTTATCTTATCACTAAAAACGATATGATGGTAGTAGCCAGCGAAGTGGGTGTGATGGACTTTGAACCGGGAGATATCAAAGAAAAAGGACGCTTGCAACCTGGTAAAATCTTACTGGTGGATACCGAAAAGGGAGAAATATACTATGATGACGAACTGAAACAACAATTGGCAAATGCCAAACCCTATCGGAACTGGCTGTCAACCAACCGCATTGAACTGGATGAACTGAAAAGCGGACGCAAAGTTCCTCACAGCATAGAGAGGTACGATTGTATGTTACGCACTTTCGGCTATTCGAAAGAGGATATAGAAAAAATTATCAGCCCGATGGCTACCACCGGGGCAGAACCGATTCATTCAATGGGTAACGACACTCCATTGGCTATACTTTCGGACAAGCCGCAACTGTTATACAACTACTTCCGCCAACAGTTTGCCCAGGTGACCAATCCTCCCATTGACCCCATCCGGGAAGAATTAGTAATGTCGCTGACTGAATATATCGGAGCAGTAGGGATGAATATTCTAACACCAAGCGAGAGCCATTGTAAAATGGTACGCCTGAACCACCCTATTTTGAATAATACTCAACTGGATATTCTGTGCAACATTCGTTACAAAGGTTTCAACACAATAAAGCTACCCATGCTTTTTGAAATATCACGTGGTAAGGCGGGGTTGCAGGAAGCCTTGAACAATCTATGCAAGCAAGCGGAAGAGTCAGTGGCAGACGGAGTAAACTACATTGTACTGACGGACCGTGATGTAAATGCTACACATGCAGCCATCCCCTCGTTATTGGCTGTAAGTGCAGTACACCATCACCTTATAGCGGTAGGAAAACGTGTACAAACAGCCCTCATTGTAGAGAGCGGTGAAATACGTGAAGTGATGCATGCTGCTCTGTTACTTGGTTTCGGAGCAAGTGCACTGAATCCCTATATGGCATTTGCCGTCCTCGACAAACTGGTGGCGGAAAAAGAGATTCAACTGGACTATGCCACAGCAGAGAAGAATTATATCAAAGCCATTTGCAAAGGATTGTTCAAAGTAATGAGTAAAATGGGTATCAGTACCATTCGTTCCTATCGGGGAGCCAAAATATTTGAAGCCATAGGTCTGAGTGAAGAGTTAAGCAACGCCTACTTTGGCGGGTTAAGTTCACGTATCGGCGGTATCCGCCTGGAAGAAGTTGCACAGGATGCTATTGCAGTTGAAAGTAACTCTCAGCCCTCAACTGGCAACTCTCAACTAAAGAATCGTGGCATCTATACTTTCCGCAAAGATGGAGAAAGACATGCGTGGAACCCGGAAACGATCAGTACCCTGCAATTGGCAACACGCCTGGGCAGCTATAAAAAATTCAAAGAGTTTACCACCATGGTGGACGAAAAAGAAGCTCCCATTTTCCTTCGCGACTTCCTTTCGTTCAAACGCAACCCTATCAGTATAGACCGTGTTGAACCGATAGAAAACATACTACGGCGATTCGTGACAGGTGCCATGAGTTATGGCTCTATCAGCCGCGAAGCACACGAAGCCATCGCTATAGCCATGAACAAAATACACGGACGAAGCAACACGGGCGAAGGCGGGGAAGATGCCGAACGTTTCACTCCCCGTCCAGATGGAACCAACCTGCGTAGTGCTATTAAACAGGTTGCTTCAGGACGCTTTGGTGTAACTGCCGAATATCTTGTTAACGCAGATGAGATACAAATAAAGATAGCCCAGGGAGCTAAACCGGGCGAAGGAGGTCAATTGCCGGGTTACAAGGTAGATCAGGTGATTGCCAAAACGCGCCACTCCATACCGGGCATCTCACTAATCTCTCCCCCACCTCACCATGACATCTACTCCATCGAGGATCTGGCACAGCTTATCTTCGACTTGAAGAATGTAAACCCGAAAGCCAAAATCAGCGTAAAACTGGTAGCTGAAAGCGGAGTAGGAACCATCGCTGCCGGGGTAGCAAAGGCAAAGGCTGACCTGATTGTAATCTCTGGTGCAGAAGGAGGTACAGGAGCTTCACCTGCTTCATCTATCCGTTATGCAGGTATCTCTCCGGAACTGGGGCTGAGCGAAACGCAACAGACACTGGTGCTGAACGGGCTTCGCGGACAGGTAATGCTGCAAGTGGACGGGCAACTAAAAACCGGACGTGACATTGTTCTAATGGCTATGTTAGGTGCAGAGGAGTTTGGTTTTGCAACTTCCGCACTGATTGTACTGGGCTGCGTGATGATGCGCAAATGCCATATGAATACCTGTCCCGTAGGAGTTGCTACACAAAATGAAGAGTTACGCAAACGCTTCCACGGACGAAGCGAATATCTGGTCAACTTCTTCACCTTCCTGGCACAAGAGGTGCGTGAGTATCTGGCAGAAATTGGTGTGGAAAGACTCGATGATATCATTGGACGCACTGACCTCATTGAACGCAAACCGGATAACGGAAACGAAAAGCACCGTCTCATTGATTTCAGCAAACTGCTCACACGCATAGAGAGCAGTGCAGCTATCCATCATGTCAGTGATCAGGATCATGGTATCTCTGCCGTAAAAGACGTAACAATCTTGAGCGCTGCCCAAGAGGCTATCGAGCATCAAAAGGAAGTGTCACTGGAGTATACCATTGCCAATACGGATCGCGCAGTGGGCGCTATGCTTTCGGGGACCATTGCTTCACGGTATGGTGCAAAAGGATTACCGGAACATACACTGAACATTAAATTTAAAGGTTCTGCCGGACAATCTTTCGGTGCATTCCTTACCCCGGGAGTTAGTTTTAAACTGGAAGGCGAAGCAAATGATTACCTTGGCAAAGGATTGAGTGGTGGACGTATCGCTGTGCTTCCGCCCGTACGAAGCAACTTCGAGGCAGAGAAGAATACAATTGCCGGGAACACCTTATTATATGGAGCTACCAGCGGAGAGGTTTATATAAATGGCCGCGTGGGAGAACGCTTTGCTGTCCGCAACTCGGGTGCCATAGCCGTAGTAGAAGGCGTAGGCGATCATTGCTGCGAATATATGACAGGCGGACGTGTGGTAGTTTTAGGGCAAACGGGCCGGAACTTTGCTGCCGGGATGAGTGGCGGTGTGGCTTATGTGTGGAACAAAGAGGGTAACTTTGACTACTTCTGTAACATGGAAATGGTAGAACTGTCTCTTATCGAAGAAGCAAGCTACCGCAAAGAATTGCACGAACTTATCCGCCAGCACTACCTCTATACCGGCAGCAAATTGGCCCGTATCATGCTCGACGACTGGAACCGCTATGCAGACGAATTCATCCAGGTAGTACCTATCGAATACAAAAAGGTTTTGCAGGAGGAACAAATGCGAAAGCTACAACAGAAAATTGCGGATATGCAAAGAGACTATTAAATAGTGATAAGTGGGTTAGTGAGTAGTGATTAGTACCATGCGGTACAATTGCGCAGCCACTTATCACTAATCACTTACCACTTATCGCTAATCACTATCACTTACCACTAATCATTTATCGCTAATCACTTATCACTAATTCATTATCATCATGGGAGATCCTAAAGCATTTTTAACCATACGCCGTCAGGAGGCCGGATATCGCCCCGTATATGAACGTATCACTGACTATAGTGAAGTAGAACAAACCCTTAACACCCACGACCGTAAGCTACAAGCATCACGCTGTATGGATTGTGGCGTACCCTTCTGCCACTGGGCATGCCCGTTGGGTAACAAACAGCCTGAGTGGCAAGATGCCCTCTACAAAGGAAAGTGGAAGGAAGCTTATGAAATACTGGCTGCCACGTGTGACTTTCCGGAGTTTACAGGGCGTATCTGTCCGGCACTTTGTGAGAAAAGTTGTGTATTAAAACTGTCTTGTGATGAACCTGTAACTATTCGGGAGAACGAGGCAGCTA
The DNA here is from genome assembly GCA_019416685.1 of Bacteroides sp. Lineage (GTDB taxonomy): Bacteria > Bacteroidota > Bacteroidia > Bacteroidales > Bacteroidaceae > Bacteroides. Next base: position 17,455 of record DXWV01000079.1, on the reverse strand, counting down.
TCATAGAAGCTGCTTTCCGGGAGGGATATGTCATGCCGGTAATGCCACAACGCAATGGAAAACAGGTAGCTGTGATTGGTGCAGGCCCTGCCGGACTGGCAGCAGCCAACCAACTAAACCGGAAAGGATACACCGTCACTCTGTTCGACAAGGCAGAGGCTCCGGGAGGACTGCTACGTTTCGGTATCCCCAACTTCAAACTGAACAAGAATATCATAGACCGCCGTATCCAACTACTTAAAGCAGAGGGTATCCGTTTTGAAATGAATACAACCATAGATCCCACCCATCTGCCGGAAGGCTTTGATGCATACTGCATCTGTACCGGAGCAGAGACGCCACGGGATCTTCTTATCCCGGGTCGTGAATTGAAAGGTATACATTTCGCCTTGGAAATGCTTTCGCAACAGAACCGGATTGTGGAAGGACAAACCTTCTCTAAAGACAAACTGGTAAGTGCTAAAGGAAAAAAAGTACTTGTTATCGGTGGTGGTGATACCGGATCGGACTGTATCGGAACCAGTATACGTCAGGGAGCTATTAGTGTGACACAGATAGAGATCATGCCACAGCCACCCGTTGGGCACAATGACGCTACTCCATGGCCGCAATGGCCGGTAGTACTCAAAACGACTTCTTCACACGAAGAAGGTTGTACCCGCCGTTGGTCGCTCACTTCCAACCAATTCATTGGTAAAAATGGTAAAGTAACCGGTGTAGAAGTTGAGCAAGTGGAGTGGACACCCTCTGCTGATGGCGGACGCCCCACAATGGTACCAACCGGCAAGAAAGAGATTATCGAAGCCGATATAGTACTGCTTGCAATGGGATTCCTCAAACCGGAACAGCCAACATTCCCCAAGAATGTATTCATCGCCGGTGATGCAGCAACCGGAGCAAGCCTTGTTGTACGTGCCATGGCGGGAGGACGAAAAATTGCTGCTGAGATAGATAAAACGATCTGATTGACGATTGGACAATTGAGGATTTACGATTAGACGATTGACAATTTACGATTGAAGTTACTACAAGTAATCGTAAATCATCAATCGTAAATCAAAGTAACATCAATCGTAAATTGTCCAATCGTAAATCAAAGTAACTTCAATCGTATATTGTAAATCGTAAAATCGTAAATCAAAGTTATGTGTGGAATAGTAGGTATATTCAAGATTAAGAGCCAATCAGAAGAGTTGCGGAACAAAGCGTTACGCATGGCACAAAAAATCCGTCATCGTGGTCCGGATTGGAGTGGTATTTACACCGGAGGCAGTGCGATCCTTGCACACGAACGCCTTTCCATTGTAGATCCGCAAAGTGGAGGACAGCCCCTTTACTCTCCCAACCGTAAACAAATTCTTGCCGTTAATGGCGAAATCTATAATCACCGTGAAATACGTACCCGGTATGCCGGACGCTATGAATTCCGGACAGGTAGTGACTGTGAAGTCATTCTGGCACTTTACCAGGACAAAGGCATTCATTTCCTCGAAGAGTTGAACGGCATCTTCGCTTTTGCCCTTTACGATGAAGAACGGGATGAATTCCTTATCGCCCGTGACCCTATCGGCGTAATACCTCTTTATATAGGACATGATGCAGATGGAACAATCTACGTAGCCAGTGAACTGAAAGCTCTTGAAGGTTTCTGTGACGAATACGAACCATTCCTTCCCGGCCATTATTTTTATAGTAAAGAGGGAGAAATGAAACAATGGTACACCCGCGACTGGACAGACTACGAAAGAGTAAAAGACAACCCTGCCTCTGTAACCGACTTACACGATGCACTTGAAGAAGCCGTACACCGCCAATTGATGAGCGATGTGCCTTATGGCGTACTACTGAGCGGAGGGTTGGATTCTTCTGTGATCTCAGCCATAGCCAAGAAATATGCTGCCAAACGTATCGAAACCGATGGAGCCAGTGATGCCTGGTGGCCACAGCTCCACTCCTTTGCAATAGGTCTGAAAGGAGCCCCCGATCTTATCAAAGCCCGTGAAGTTGCCGAATATATCGGAACCATACATCACGAAATAAATTACACCATTCAGGAAGGTCTCGATGCACTTCGTGATGTTATCTACTTTATCGAAACATACGACGTTACCACCGTTCGTGCCTCTACCCCAATGTATCTGCTGGGACGCGTTATCAAATCAATGGGAATCAAAATGGTACTTAGTGGTGAAGGAGCAGATGAGATATTCGGCGGTTATCTCTACTTCCACAAAGCACCCGATGCCCGTGCCTTCCATGATGAAACCGTTCGTAAACTCTCCAAACTGTATCTTTATGATTGCCTGCGTGCCAACAAAAGTTTGTCGGCTTGGGGGGTAGAAGGACGCGTTCCATTCCTCGATAAAGAATTTCTGGATGTTGCCATGCGCCTCAACCCGAAAGCTAAAATGGCTCCGGGCAAAGTGATAGAAAAGAAAATTGTGCGTGAAGCCTTTGCAGACATGCTGCCCGAAAGTATAGCATGGAGACAAAAAGAACAGTTCAGTGACGGAGTAGGCTACAGTTGGATTGATACATTGAAAGCAATCACTGCCACCGCTATAAGTGATGAACAAATGGCAAAGGCGGCAGACCGTTTCCCAGTCAACACACCGCAGAATAAAGAAGAATATTATTACCGAAGCATCTTCGAAGAACACTTCCCCAGTGCATCGGCGGCAAGAAGTGTACCAAGTGTACCAAGCGTAGCTTGCTCCACAGCAGAAGCACTGGCATGGGACGTTTCCTTCCAGGGCAAGAATGAGCCAAGCGGACGAGCCGTAAAAGGTGTACACGAAGAAGCTTACTAACTAATAATGTGAATCAGTAGTTGGATATTCAGTTCAAAGTTATTCAGAAGTGAACTGAACTCACCACAGAGTTTCACAGAGTACTATTTATCTGATGAAACGCAGATTAGCGCAAATAAATGCAGATTAAAAGACTATAGTTCTTTATCATCTTGTTTTCCATTTGCGAAAATCTGCGTTCATCTGCGTTTCAATGAACTATCACACGGCGTACCTTTCCATGCGGAATAGGAAATGCCTCAGGAGCATTGTAATATTCCTGTAACTCCATTCTCCCTATCAGTCCATTTATATCACTCTTTTCACACAAATTCGTAATCCATAACTTGCAATTCATAATATCTTCTTTACCTTTGTCTCACTCTACTAACTCACAGAATTATATAGTATGAAAATAAAGAAAATCCTTCTTACCTCCGCCCTGGTTCTCTCAACTTACAGTGCAATAGCTCAAACCCAGGTTATCGCCCATCGTGGTTACTGGAAAACAGATGGTTCGGCACAAAACAGTATCGCTGCCCTTCTGAAGGCTGATTCTATCGGTTGCTACGGTTCCGAATTTGATGTGTGGCTCACAGCCGATGATAAGTTAGTGGTGAATCATGATCCTATTTTCAAACTAAAAAGCATGGAACGTTCCACGGCTGCAACACTCACCTCACTCAAACTGGACAATGGTGAACAACTCCCCACACTGGAACAATATCTCAAAGCTGCCAAGAAAACCAAAACACAGCTCATCCTCGAACTAAAAGCGCATAGCAGACCCGAACGCGAAACGCTGGCTGTTGAAAAAATAGTAAATATGGTCAAGAAGTTAGGATTGGAAAAGAGAATGGAGTACATTACCTTTTCATTGCATGCCACCAAAGAGTTTATCCGGTTGGCACCTGCCGGTACGCCTGTATTCTATCTGGATGGAAAATTAACCCCGAAAGAATTAAAAGAAATGGGATGCGCCGGACCGGATTATCACCTGAGTGTTTTCCAGAAACATCCCGAATGGATCAAAGAATGTCATGACCTGGGACTGAAAGTTAATGCCTGGACAGTAAACAAACCCAAAGATATGAAATGGCTCATCGAAAAGAATGTAGATTTCATTACTACGAACGAGCCGATTCTATTGCAGGAGAAGGTGAGCAATTAGTGATTAGTGATTAGTGGGCTGCGCTATTATTTGCACTAATTGCTCCTTCGCTAATCACTAATCACTAATTTCTCAGAACTCCGATAACACCAGCCGGAGCTGATCAACGGTCAATTCGCCTATCTGCCTCCATAACTCCTTGCCTCTATGCAGTAAAACAAAGGCCGGTACAGTTCCTATATTATAAGAATCGGCCACTGATTGATCGGTCTCAATATTTACTTCAATAAGTTCAACTACTCTTTTCTCATACTCATTGATAGTCGGTTCCAGCCAATTATAATGGGGAGCCCAGTCGGCATAAAAGAAAATCAAAACCAAGTGACTGGTTTGAGCTGCTGCCTCTAATTGTTTGGTTACATCATCCATTGTTTATTGTTTTTTTATAATTATACCCCACATCAACAAAAGCAATAAAAAAAGGTTTCACTATAACTGGTTTTATAACGAATATAAGCCCGATTTATAATCACATTATTAGTACTTCACATATCGGGTGATACTAATTAAAAAATAAACGATACACCGTATACCGTCTCAAACAGACAAAAAGACAGTAATCAACACAATATCCTTTTCATTTTGTCAATTCCAAAGTAGCCTTTTTTGTACCCGAAGCACCTCAATTGATCTAAATCAAGTATTCAAGCCTCTCATATATAACGGAAGAATATGCAAAACAAAACACCCCTATAATAGTTTATTAGTATATCGCCCTTTTACATTTCAAATTACAAGCATACACGCCCCTATTTAACAAGATTGAAAGATTCAACAAATTAAATAGATATTAGATATGTATTTAAACGAAACATAAAGCAAAAAGACATATCTTTGCATTGTAATAAAACAAAAGGATATATCAATTGACAAATAAAGAGCAAAATGATAAAAAGAATTCAATTCACTAAAATGCATGGAGCGGGCAATGATTATATCTATGTAGATACTACCAGATACCCAGTCACAAATCCGGAGAAGAAAGCCATTGAATGGAGTGCATACCACACAGGAATAGGAAGCGACGGACTTGTTTTGATTGGCACTTCTGATAAAGCAGACTTCAGTATGCGCATTTTCAATGCAGACGGTTCGGAAGCAATGATGTGTGGCAATGCAAGCCGGTGTATAGGCAAATACTTATTCGAATATGGATTGACCAGCAGAACGGCCATTACTCTGGATACACTCTCAGGCATCAAAATACTAAAACTTAATGTAGAAAACGAAACAGTAACGGCTGTAACAGTAGATATGGGAGAACCGTCGGAGATAGGAATCATTGACTTCAGCGATACATATTCATATGTTTCTACCAAAGTATCTATGGGAAATCCGCATCTGGTAACTTTTGTGGAGGATATTAACGGAATAGACCTCCAAAAGGTTGGTCCGGAGCTGGAAAACAACCCACTTTTTCCCGACCGTACCAACGTAGAATTTGCACAGGTATTAGACGATCATAAAATAAGAATGCGTGTGTGGGAAAGAGGTTCGGGAATTACCCAAGCCTGTGGAACTGGAGCTTGTGCCACTGCCGTAGCTGCCGTCATAAGAGGTAAAGCCGGACGAAAATCAGATATTATCATGGATGGCGGAACGCTGACCATCGAATGGGATGAAAAAACGAATCATGTGTTTATGACTGGTCCCGCAAGAAAGGTCTTTGATGGAACAATAGAAACAGAAGAATAAAAGAGAATAAGAGAGAGTATATAAAACGATAAACTTAAAACAACAACAATATGGCACTTGTAAACGAACATTTCCTGAAATTACCGGGAAGTTATTTATTCTCGGATATTGCGAAAAAAGTAAATACATTCAGGATCACACACCCGAAGCAAGACATTATCCGCCTGGGTATCGGAGATGTCACCCGTCCATTGCCTCCGGCCTGTATCGAAGCAATGCACAAAGCCGTAGAAGAATTGGCTCATGCCGAAACCTTCCATGGATATGGTCCGGAACAAGGATACGACTTCCTTATCGAAGCCGTTATCAAGAATGACTATGCAGCCCGGGGAATTCACTTTTCCAACTCAGAAGTATTCATCAGTGACGGAGCCAAAAGTGATACGGGAAACATCGGGGATATTCTGCGCCATGACAACAGCGTAGGAGTTACAGACCCTATTTATCCGGTATACATAGACAGCAATGTGATGTGTGGACGAGCAGGCGTATTGGAAGAAGATAGTGGTAAATGGAGTAACGTAACGTACATGCCTTGTACAAACGAAAACAATTTCATCCCGGAGATACCCGATAAACGTATCGACATTGTGTACCTCTGCTACCCTAACAACCCGACAGGGACAACGCTAACCAAAGCAGAACTGAAAAAATGGGTGGACTATGCACTGGCCAATGATACGCTGATATTGTTTGATGCAGCCTACGAAGCATACATCCGAGAGCCAGACGTCCCACACTCCATTTACGAAATCAAAGGAGCCAAAAAATGCGCCATTGAATTCCGAAGCTTCTCAAAGACGGCAGGCTTCACCGGAGTACGTTGCGGATATACTGTAGTGCCCAAAGAACTGACGGCAGCCACTCTCGGAGGAGACCGCATCCCTCTGAACCGCCTATGGAATCGCCGGCAATGTACAAAATTCAACGGTACCTCTTATATCACCCAACGGGCTGCTGAAGCGATTTACACCCCGGAAGGAAAAAAGCAGATACAAGAGACCATAGATTATTATATGACCAATGCCCATATCATGAAAGAGGGACTTGAAAGCACCGGACTAAAAGTTTACGGAGGGATAAATGCTCCCTATCTCTGGGTTAAAACCCCGAACGGAGCAAGTTCATGGAAATTCTTCGACCAGCTACTCTACGAAGCCAACGTAGTAGGTACACCGGGTATAGGCTTTGGCCCAAGCGGAGAAGGATATATCCGCCTCACAGCATTTGGTGAACGCAATGATTGTATCGAAGCTATGAGAAGAATAAAAAACTGGCTGTAAAGCCATTGAAAATTAGAAATTAAAACAATCCCCCACCGTTTTTTTTCTATGGCACACGGATAAGACGGATGACGACAGATCTGATTTTATTTCTCTCTGATTCCCTCAACTATTGATTCGCATGATTTTTTAATTTACAAAGATAATAATAGCGCGCTACTATATAACAGTTGGACCGTACATCCACAATTTTTCTAATTTAAAGGTAAAAAGACGATGAAAACGACGATTAACAAAAAATTAGGGGGAGTAGCAGTAGCGATAGTTGGAATACTCATTCCAACAACTACAATGGCACAAGACAAATTTGAGGTTTCACTGGGAGCCGACATAGTAAGCAAATACGTATGGCGTGGTTTCGACCAAGGCTCCGGTGCCTCTGTTCAACCTTCTTTAGGGCTGGCCTATAAAGGAGTATCACTGTCGGCATGGGGAAGCACCAGCATCACAGATCTCGAACCAAAAGAATTCGACATCACGTTAGGTTACAGCATTGGTGGATTGGGTATTACAGTGACAGACTACTGGTGGTCCGGCGAAAGCGGTAAATATGGCTATTATAAAGACAGCCATTATTTTGAAGGTGCATTGAGTTACCATTTCGGAGAAAAAGTACCGCTGACTCTGTCCGTAGCAACCATGTTTGCCGGAGCAGATAAGAACCCGGAGGACAACCAGAACTTCTCCACTTACTTCAATGCCTCGTATGATATCGCCTGTCCGGGAGACATCACATTGACTCCCTCCATCGGTGTATCAACTAAATCTTATTTATACACAGGTGAGAAGATCAGCGGCCTCACGGATATCTCGCTGAAGGCAGCCAGATCAATCAAAGTAACAGATAGTTTTTCTATCCCAATCTTTGTACAGGCCACCGTATCACCCGCTATGGACAAGACATATCTGGTGTTCGGCATGAGTTTCTAAAAGAAATACAAAACACACTAATTCAAGAAGGTATATGAAAAAGATTGAAGCTATTATCCGTAAAACCAAATTCGAAGAAGTGAAAGATGCGCTTCTGGATGCAGACATTGAGTGGTTCTCCTACTATGACGTAAGAGGTATAGGCAAAGCACGTCAGGGACGTATTTACCGTGGTGTGGTATATGACACAAGCTCTATTGAGCGAATTCTTATTTCGATTGTAGTACGTGACAAGAATGCAGAAAAGACCGTTCAGGCGATTGTCAGATCAGCACAAACCGGAGAGATCGGAGACGGACGTATTTTTGTTATTCCGATAGAAGATGCTATCCGCATCCGCACAGGAGAGCGAGGCGACATTGCTCTCTATAATGCCGAACAGGAACGATAGAACACCGTGACCTAATTCCTGATACGGACCATTAGAAAATAAAGAAAGTAGTACAATTCAAAGACATCAAAATTATGGATACATATAGAAAGCACAGCATTACAAAGCTGTGGTTGGCCAGTGCTATGCTTTTTGCACTGTGCTTCGCAACAGAAACACTCGCTCAGGATACAACCCTTGTAGACACTACAACAGTAACAACTGCCGTAACGGAAACAATCACTACAGTAACAGAAACCCCGGTTACGGAAACTGCACCGGATACAATAGGAGAATTGGCTAACGGATTGAACACCGTATGGATGTTATTGGCGGCAATGCTGGTATTCTTCATGCAACCGGGGTTTGCACTGGTAGAAGCCGGATTCACAAGGGTAAAGAACACCGCCAATATTCTAATGAAGAACTTTGTCGATTTCATGTTCGGTTCGTTACTCTACTGGTTCATCGGTTTCGGACTGATGTTCGGCGCAGGTGGATTCATCGGTATGCCTCACTTCTTCGACTTGTCGTTCTATGAGGGTGGCGGACTCCCTTCAGAGGGCTTTCTGATATTCCAGACTGTATTTTGTGCCACAGCAGCCACCATTGTCTCAGGAGCTATGGCCGAACGTACTAAATTCTCAATGTACATCGTTTATACTATCTTCATCAGTGTACTGATTTACCCCATTTCAGGCCATTGGACCTGGGGAGGTGGTTGGCTCATGAATGGTCAAGAAGGCTCATTTATGATGAACCTATTCGGAACAACCTTCCACGACTTTGCCGGTTCAACTGTAGTTCACTCTGTCGGAGGATGGATAGCATTGGTAGGTGCAACTATTCTCGGCCCGCGTATTGGTAAATATGGAAAAGACGGAAAGTCAAAAGCCATTCCGGGACACAACCTGACGATTGCAGCATTGGGCGTATTTGTCCTGTGGTTCGGTTGGTTCGGTTTTAACCCCGGTTCTCAATTGGCGGCAGCTTCTACCCCCGATCAGATAGCAATTTCCCATGTATTTCTGACTACGAATCTGGCAGCTTGTGCCGGTGGTTTCTTCGCTCTCGTAGTAAGTTGGCGGAAATACGGGAAACCTTCTTTATCACTTACGCTAAATGGTATCCTTGCCGGATTGGTAGGTATCACAGCCGGATGTGATTGTGTATCGGCAGCAGGAGCTGTACTGATTGGTGCTACCTGTGGTGTCGTAATGATATTCTCGGTAGACTTCATCGACAAAGTGCTGAAAATAGACGACCCCGTAGGTGCAAGCTCCGTACATGGTGTTTGTGGTTTCTTAGGCACACTGCTCACCGGATTGTTCTCTACAAGCGAAGGAGTATTCTACACAGGTACTTTCGGATTCTTTGGAGCACAGGTATTTGGAGCAGTCATAGTAGGTTGCTGGGCAGCCGGCATGGGTTTTATTATCTTCAAGCTGCTCGATAAAGTTCACGGATTACGTGTTCCGGCACGCGTCGAAGAAGAAGGTCTCGACATTTACGAACACGGAGAATCAGCATATAACTAATCTATCATAATTCCATCAATCATAAATCAAACGATTATGTCAAAACTAAGATTCAGAGTAGTAGAAACAGCTTTCAAGAAGAAAGCGGTAGAAGTAGTTCCTCCTTCGGAACGGCCTTCGGAGTACTTTGCAAAGTACGTATTCAACAAAGAAAAGATGTTCAGATACCTGTCAAGCAAGGTATACAACAAATTGATTGACGTTATTGACAATGGCGCTCCACTGGATCGCAGCATAGCCGACGAAGTAGCTGCCGGAATGAAAAAGTGGGCCAGCGAAATGGGAGTCACTCATTATACCCACTGGTTTGCCCCACTGAACGAAGGTACTGCCGAAAAACATGATGCCTTTGTTGAGCACGATGGCAAAGGAGGTGTGATGGAAGAATTCTCCGGCAAGTTACTTGTACAGCAGGAGCCGGATGCCTCATCCTTCCCTAACGGAGGAATCCGTAATACCTTCGAAGCCCGTGGATACTCCGCCTGGGACCCTTCCTCACCTGCATTTATTGTAGATGATACATTGTGCATCCCAACTGTATTCATAGCGTATACAGGCGAAGCACTCGACTATAAAGCTCCGCTGCTGAAAGCCCTGAGAGCCGTAGATAAAGCAGCTGTCGACGTTTGCCATTATTTCAATCCGGAGGTAAAGAAGGTTATCGCCTACCTGGGATGGGAACAAGAATATTTCCTGGTAGATGAAGGTCTTTATGCCGCACGCCCCGATTTGTTGATGACAGGACGTACACTCATGGGGCATGACAGTGCCAAGAATCAGCAGCTGGAAGATCACTACTTCGGTGCCATTCCTACCCGTGTAGCGGCTTTTATGAAAGATCTCGAAATAGAAGCACTGAAATTGGGTATCCCCGTAAAAACACGCCACAACGAAGTAGCGCCCAACCAGTTTGAACTGGCTCCCATCTTTGAAGAGTGTAATCTGGCAAATGACCACAACCTGCTCATCATGTCATTGATGCGTAAAATTAGCCGCCGCCACGGCTTCCGGGTATTATTACACGAAAAGCCATTCAAAGGAGTAAATGGTAGCGGCAAACACAATAACTGGTCACTGGGTACAGACACCGGCATTCTGTTAATGGCTCCGGGCAAGACTCCGGAAGACAACCTGCGCTTTGTGACATTCGTTGTGAATACACTAATGGCTGTTTACCACCACAACGGCTTATTGAAAGCATCTATCTCAAGCGCCACAAATGCCCATCGGTTGGGAGCTAACGAAGCACCTCCCGCCATCATCTCTTCTTTCCTGGGCAAACAATTGTCTCAGGTACTGGAACACATCGAAGAGAGCACCAAAGATGATCTGGTAAGCCTCAGTGGTAAACAAGGAATGAAACTTGACATTCCGCAAATCCCGGAATTACTGATAGACAATACAGACCGTAACCGTACCTCACCTTTCGCCTTCACCGGAAACCGTTTTGAGTTTCGTGCCGTTGGCTCAGAAGCCAATTGTGCCAGTGCCATGATTGCCCTGAACTCTGCCATTGCCGCTCAGTTGAAGATGTTCAAAAAAGATGTAGATACACTGATAGAGAAAGGCGAGCCCAAAGTTTCGGCCATCCTGGAAGTAATTCGTAAATACATCAAAGAGTGTAAAGCCATCCACTTTGACGGCAACGGATACAGTGACGAGTGGAAAGAAGAGGCTAAAAAAAGAGGATTGGATTGTGAAACCAGCGTTCCACTGATCTTCGACAACTATCTGAAACCGGAGACCATTGCCATGTTTGAAGCCACAGGCGTAATGACAAAGAAAGAGCTGGAAGCCCGGAATGAAGTGAAATGGGAAACCTATACCAAAAAAATCCAGATTGAAGCCCGCGTCTTAGGTGACCTGGCAATGAACCACATCATCCCGGTTGCAACGCAGTATCAAACAGATCTGATTGACAATGTGTACAAGATGCGCGCCCTCTTCCCTGAAGAGAAAGCCGCCAGACTATCTGCTAAAAACCTGGAACTGATCGAAGAAATTGCAGATCGTACGGCCTTCATAAAAGAGCATGTAGATGCTATGATCGAAGCTCGTAAAGTGGCAAACAAGATTGAAAGCGAACGCGAAAAAGCCATCGCTTACCATGATACCATAGTACCGGCCCTGGAAGAAATACGTTACCACATAGACAAACTGGAACTCATCGTTGACAACCAGATGTGGACGCTACCCAAATACCGGGAATTATTATTCATTAGATAGTGATGAGTGATGAGCGATTAGTGATGAGTGATGAGTGCCATGCGGCATATAAGTACAGTGTTAATCACTAATCACTAACCGCTAATCGCTATTCACTAATCACTATTCAAACTATTTCTTTTGTTGGTTGTTTTAAGTTTGCAGGGGAGGATTGCCGTGAGGCAGGCCTCTTCTTTTTTTACTCTATTATCTTCGCATCCTCAATATCGTCTGATACCGGTTTTCTGGGTTTATTGCGTGTAAACTTAAACCAGTTCACCAATTCAGATATCGCGTATATAAGGCTACTTACTCCGATAATCATAAATGCCGTATTGCGCGCTCCCGTCGGATTGAAAAGAGCCACAATGCCTGCAAGCAGGATAAGAGAGGGTACCACATAAAACGCACCGGGAACTACCGTCCAGCGGCGAGCCATTGAAAGCGAAGCTATCTGCTGCACACCTCCTAATATAAGGATAAAGCCAAGCAAGAACATCAATACATCGGCAAAGAATCCCGGCATTATCACCAACCAGAGACCGAAAAGCAAACTGCCCGTTCCTTCAATCGGAAAACGACGTGAAACACCTTCCTCTGGTTTAGCAGCAAAATAACTGATAATAGAAATAAAACCGGGAATCAGGAATAACACACCAAGAGTAATAACAAGATACTGCACCGCAGCATCCGGCCAAAGAACAAGTACCAGACCAATAATCAATGCACAGACAGTACGGATAAGGGAATAATTCATTGTTTTCATATTTTTCTATATATTTTTAACGGGATACAACCCAATCTTTTTGCGAATATAGGTGTTTCAGTTTACATATTAAAACAACAAACCAGTTTTGTAATAAGTTCATAGCAGAAATGTAACTTTTCTTACATCCTGCTTCCGTACTTTTGCAACGATAAATTTATAGACACTAATTCTCATGAAATCAAACGAAGAGAAATCCAGATTCCCTTACGTAGAACGAGACATCAGCTGGATGTATTTCAACCAGCGCATCTTACTCGAAGCAGGCCGGCCGGAAGTTCCACTGTTGGAACGACTCACGTTTTTAGGTATCTATTCCAACAATCTTGATGAGTTTTTCCGTGTCCGTGTTGCAACCCTGAACCGCATTGTGGAGTATAATGACAAAAACATCAGAAAAGAGCAAGATACGGCCGCATATACTTTAAAGCAAATAAACAAGTTACACAACAGATATTACAGCCAGTTCGAAGATACCTTCGCCATCATCATAGAAGAGTTAAAGCGGGAAAACATATATGTGATAAGAGAGACGGAGCTGACACCGGAACAGGGAGAGTTCATTATTTCCTTCTACCGGAACCAGCTGAATGGTTCTACCAGCCCGCTTTTTCTCAGCAACTCCTGTTCATTAGATGATCAGACAGACGAGGACATCTACCTTGCCGTGCGCCTGATACGCCGTGATGCCGAAGGGAAAGTAAAAGAAAAGGACTATGCCATTATTCCATTGCCTACCGGAGAATTCGGACGCTTCCTCTGCCTGCCGGAATCAGAAGGAAAAACCTGTCTGATGTTTCTGGATGATGCCATTCGTTACTGCCTGCCTTTGATTTTCGTCGGCATGAACTATACAGACTATGAAGCATACACTTTCAAATTCACCAAAGATGCCGAAATGGAAATGGACAGTGACCTCCGCACCGGCGTATTGCAGAAAATTTCCAAAGGAGTAAAAAGCCGGAAAAAAGGAGAACCTATCCGCTTTGTGTATGATGAAGAAATGCCCAAAGATCTGCTGAAAAGACTCACTCACCTACTCAATGTAGATAAAAACGATACGCGTGTAGCAGGCGGACGTTACCATAACTTCAAAGATTTGATGAAATTTCCCGATTGTGGGCGCAAAGACTTGAAATATCCGGCATGGCCTCCCCTTTTCAAACCGGAACTGAACGGCATGGAGAGTCTGTTGGCTCTCATTCGTCAGAAGGACCGATCACTGCACTATCCTTATCACTCGTTTGATACCTTCATACGAATACTGCGTGAAGCTGCCATCAGTAAAGAGGTAAAGAGCATTAAAATGACGCTTTATCGCCTTGCTAAAGACTCAAAAGTTGTGAAAGCCCTGATCTCAGCTGCCCGCAACGGGAAGAAAGTAACCGTAGTTATCGAGTTACTGGCACGCTTTGACGAAGCATCCAATATAAATTGGAGCAAGAGGTTACAGGACGCAGGCGTTCACGTCATTTTCGGTGTAGAGGGACTGAAGATACACTCAAAGTTACTGCACATCTCTACTAAACACGGAGATATCGCTTGCATCAGCACCGGAAACTTTCACGAAGGAAACGCACGAATGTACACCGACTATACAATTATGACAGCACATCGCCCCATTGTCCGGGAAGTAAACAATGTATTCGAGTTTATAGAGAAACCTTATACACCGATGACATTCAAGGAGTTACTTGTTTCCCCCAATGATATGCGCAAAAAACTCATTGCTCTCATCAATAAAGAAATAAAGAATAAGGAACAGGGCAAGGAAGCCTATATCTTATGTAAGGTGAACCACATCACGGACAAGGCATTGGTTGCTAACCTATACAAAGCCTCGGTAGCAGGAGTTAAAGTTGACTTAGTGGTACGTGGTAATTGTTCGCTCGTCACAGGAATATCCGGCGTAAGTGAAAACATACACATCAACGGCATTATCGACCGCTATCTGGAACATTCGCGTATCTTTATCTTTGCCAACGACGGAGAAGAACGCTACTTCATTGGTTCGGCAGACTGGATGCCACGCAATCTCGACAATCGCATCGAAGTGGTGGCTCCGGTATATGACAAAGAGATTCAAAAAGACCTCAAACGTATCATAGAGTACGGACTAAGAGATACAAGTAAAGGACGTATCGTAGATGGAAGTGGTAAAAACCTCCCGTGGAGAACAACGGAGAACAAACCCTTCCGGTCACAGGAAGAATTATACAATAATTATAAGGAACAATGAAGAAAGTAAACTATGCAGCCATCGATATCGGCTCCAATGCCGTACGGCTGCTAATAAAATGTGTAAACGAAGAAGGCTCACCGGAAGGGCTGTTGAGTAAAATATTACTTATCCGTATCCCCTTACGGTTGGGCGAAGACGCTTTCACTACCGGAGAAATATCCGAAGGAAAAGCAAATAAACTCATGCGCCTGATGAAAGCCTACCGGCAACTGATGAAGATTTATGAAGTAGCCGACTATCGTGCTTGTGCCACCTCGGCGATGCGTGATGCACACAACGGTAAAGCGATTACCCAAAGGATAGAGAAGAAAACCGGAATCCGAATTGAGATTATCGGTGGGCAGGAAGAGGCACATATTGTGTATGACAACCACATCGAACAGCTCTTTGAACCGGGTAAAAACTATCTGTATGTAGATGTTGGAGGTGGTAGTACAGAGATCAATCTTATCAGTGAAGGGGAATTGAAAAGCTCCCGTTCATACAACATCGGTACGATACGTATGCTTAGCGGCATGGTGAAGGAAGAAGAAAAAGAGCAGATGCGTACCGACCTGGAAGGATTGGCCAAGGAGTATACACCGATCCACATCATCGGTTCAGGGGGCAACATCAACAAGCTGTTCCGTCTGGCAGACAAGAAAGATAAAAAGCAATCTTTCCTTCCTCTTTCCTCTTTGCAGGAAACATACGAAGTTCTAAAAAATCTGTCTAAGGAGCAACGTATCAAGCAATTCAAGTTGAAACCCGACCGGGCAGATGTTATTGTCCCGGCATCAGAAATCTTTCTGGAAATAGCCACAAGAGTACAGGCAGAAGGCATCATTGTACCGACTATCGGATTGTCAGACGGGATTATCGATAGCCTGTATACCAAAAACAGACAACAGAGCAATAAATAAACGGATTGAATAAAAAGTATCTATATATACTTAGTATACAGACCATTACAAAAGTACGTACTTTATAGATACAAACTATGCATTTTAAGAGTGTGTTAAGTACGTATTTAACTGATATTTAAATACGTACTTTTGTTATAGAAGAAAACGATTGTTGTAAAACATCACTAAATGGCGCTTAAATGGCACTTTCCAATATCTCTTTTGCTACTGCACCTGTTACATTTCCGTTTTCGCCATACTTCACTCCACGGGCATTAAAACGACGTTCTATTTCTTCAATCGTTTCTTTGCCGATCCCCTCTTCACTCAAGCGGGTAGTGAGTCCCAAGGAACGGAAAAACTCTTCGGTACGGCGGATAGCCTCATCAATGCGTTCTTCTTTCGTACCGGACGTTATTCCCCACACCCGTTCACCATATTGCAGGATCTTGTCTCCTTTGAACCGACGAAGCACGCGCAAGGTAGCCGGATAAACAATGGCCAATGTATGCCCGTGCGTCAATCCGTGAAGAGCTGTCAGTTCATGCCCAATCATATGTGTAGCCCAGTCTTGCGATACTCCCATGGCTATAAAACCATTCAGCCCCATGGTAGCAGAAAGCATAAAATCTGCCATCAACTGGTAGTCATGCTGGTTCTCACATATCTGCGGAGCAATCTCTACAAGGGTTTGCAAAATACCTTCTGCCCAGCGGTCCATAAGGCGGCTTTGACCAGGAGTAGTCATATATTGCTCTACTACGTGCACAAATGTATCGGCAATACCGCAGGCTACCTGATGAGGAGGCAGAGTAAACGTCACCTCAGGATCAAGGATAGAAAAAAGCGGATAGTTGGCATAGAAAGGATATTTCTCCTTTGTTTCGTGACGGGAGATTACAGCCCCGTTATTCATTTCCGATCCTGTGGCAGGCAAAGTGAGTACGGTAGAAAGAGGCACGGTATTTGTCACCGGACGTCCGGCAGCCACAAGATCCCAAGCATCTCCATCATATAGTAATCCGGCGGCTATCAACTTTGTTCCGTCAATGACGGAACCGCCACCTACGGCCAACAGATAGTCAACTTTATGTTCTTTTCCAAGAGCAATGGCTTTACGCAACGTTTCGATAGCAGGGTTGGGTTCAATGCCCCAGAATTCTACTGTAAAATAATCTTTGAGAGCTTCTTTCACTTGGTCGTACACGCCGTTTTTCTTAACGCTTCCACCGCCAAAAGTTATCATAATTCGTTTATCGGACGGAATTTCCTTACTCAATTGAGCAATCATCCCACGCCCCATAATGAGCTTGACGGGATTCTGAAAAATAAAGTTATTCATAGGTTATTACTTCTTTAATAATGATAAGTGCAAAGATAACAATCCTACTGCGATATAGGAAGAATCTTTTATAAAAAGAGATTCATTCAAGACTGTACAGGAATGAATCAAACTCACCACAGAGTAGCACAGAGTTCCACAGAGTACTATTTACCGGATGAAACGCGGATTAACACAGATAAACACAGATTAAAAGACTGTAGTTCTTTATCTTAGATTTGTTTCCCTTTGCGAAAATCT
>DXWV01000078.1 GCA_019416685.1 Bacteroides sp. | reverse complement strand
GTTATATTAAGTATCTTTTCCACATGAGAACTCCTATCTACTCCAATCTTCCGAATTTATAGTTCCCTTTACGAATAACTTTACCATTGCTGTCAGTTTCAACAAAGGGACCATGTTTCTTTCCTTGTTTGAAGAAACCTTCGTAACGGTGTCCGTCTTTATCTTCCTGGATACCTTTACCTTCTTCAAGTCCATTTACAAATCCGCCTTTATACTTTGTACCATTGGTCAGAATTAATATTCCTTCTCCGTTGGGCTGATTATTCTTCCACTCTCCATCGTATGTATCGCCATTACTCCAGGTATACTTACCACGTCCGTTTCTTTTGTTTTCTTTCCAATGTCCTTTGTATACAGCTCCGTTGGCCCAAGTAAATGTCCCTTCACCATCCTGCATGCCATTCTTGAAATTTCCCACATACTTATCACCATTCGCATGATAATAGATACCTGCTCCGGTACGTTCGCCTTGTACATATGAACCTTCATAGCGATCTTCTCCCAAATAGAAAATACCTTGCCCATGTTGCAGATCGTCCATCCAGTCACCTACATACTTTTCTCCGTTGGTATATTCAAAAGTTCCTTTACCTTCGCGGACATCATTTTTCCATTCACCATCATATTTACAGCCATTGTTCCATACCAGCGCACCCTTACCGTCTTTTTTATCATTCTTCCAGGTACCTACATATTTTGAACCGTCTCTCCATGTATATGTACCCTGGCCCTCACGTTTATCATTAGCCCAATTACCTTCATAGATATCTCCGTTATGGTAATACATTGCACCTTGCCCATGCTGATAGTCTTGAAACCACATACCATCATAACGATTATTATTCATAAAGTAGAAAATACCTTTTCCGTGCTGCTGATCCTGAAACCATTGCCCTTCATACTTTTCTCCATCTGGGAAAGTATATATTCCGAAGCCTTCACGTTTTCCTTTTACATACTCCCCTTCGTATATGTCTCCATTCTTGAAAACAGTCTTTCCTTTACCATTTGGTTTACGACCTTTCATCTCTCCGGTATACACGGAGCCATCTTTAAATGTATAGTTTCCTATCTTAATTTCAGTAGAAAAAGTGTCTTTTATTTTTCCGAAAAAACCACCTTTATTTTGTGCCATAACGCCTTCTTGAGAAAGAAAAACCAATATGAGTGCAGTATATAGATATTTCATTAATTTACAAATTACAAGTTACAAATTATGATTAGCGATGTGACAAAGATACAATTTCTCGGTCAAAACACACAGTTATCATCAACCTTTTTATGACAACTTTTTACCTGCGATGACCTCTTTTAATGTCTCTTTGCACAAATAGCGATTGGCCAATTCTTTAATTTCTTCCGGCGTAACTTCCTTTACAGCCTGCAATGAGCGGCTAAAATAAGCATCATCAAGCTTCGAAGTATAGATGAACATCCATGCATCTGCCAGCGAGAAAGGAGATTCATAATTACGGCACATTTCCCCCAGCATGTAGTTACGCACCATTGTCAGTTCGCTCACAGGCACAGGATAGGCCTGAAGTTTATCAATCTCGTGATAAATTTCGCTGATTAAAGGCTCTGTATATTCATTATCTGCTTCTGTACTAATCAAGATCATGCCGCTTCCGGGATAAAACAGAGTACCTGCTGAAATGCCATAAGTATATCCCTTATCCTCACGTATATTAGACATCAATCTGCTACCAAAATAACCTCCGAAAAGGGTCATCAGCACACGTAGTTTCAGATAATCCGGATGTGTACGTTCAATGGTCATAGCACCCAGCTTTATGGCACTCTGCAATGCATCGTCCCGTTCTACAAATATCCTTTTATCAACCGTGGTAGTATGAGTATACTCTTTTTTCATCAGAGGATACTGATAGTTACCAAAAGGAACATTACCGAAGGCAGACTCTACCTTATGAATAACATCGTCTGTAACTTTACCGGACAGGAAAATAGCGCAATTACCGGAATGATAATATTCATTATAGAATTCACGAAGTACATCCGGAGTTATCAGACGGTAATCTTTCTCTTCCGTCAAACGTCCACACGGATGTTTGCTTCCATAAAGTGCAGTGAGCAAACTTCGCTGAGCTAGAAAATCAACTTTGGAGGAATTAACAAGATATTGTTGTATGTTTACATCGAGTACTGTGTTCAGTTCTTTTTCAGGGAAAATAGGTTCTTTTATTATAGACTCCAGAATCTCGAGTGTTTCGGCAAAATATTTATTTAAGGAATACAGCGTAATATATGCATACTCCGACGAACTGGAGAGTTCCAACCATGCGCCATAATAATCCAGCTTCTCTGCAATATCCGAAGCAGCATATTTACGCGATCCTTCGCGAAGCATCCGGTTTGTGAAAAGAGCCTGTAATTTCTGAGTCTGTTGCCATCGCCCTCCGGCAAAGAGGAGGTCCACACGCACTACGTCCTGTTCTCCTGCCTTGATTACTGTCAAGGGAATATCATTGGACAACGTAGTCCGCATCGGAAGGGTAACAATTAAATTTTCCAACTCCCGGATCTTGGGTTGTATCGTTCTATCCATGGCTGTGATATAAAGTCATTTTCTATTTTTCAGAAATTCCTCAGCTCGTACGAGATCCTGAGGAGTATCAATACCAATCGTCTCTACTTCACTGACGCCTACTTTGATTGTATAACCATTCTCCAACCAACGGAGTTGTTCCAACGATTCGGCCAGTTCCAAAGAAGACTGCGGAAGTGAAGTTATCTCTTTCAATACTTCGGAACGATAGGCATAAAGGCCGATATGCTTATAATAGGTATGATTCCGGAGCCATTCAGACTTTTCCATACCACGCAAGCATGGGATTACAGAACGGCTGAAATACAATGCATTCCAGTTCTTGTTTACTACTACTTTAGGCGAGTTTACATTTTCCAATATCTCAAAAGTATCGTTAGCATCAAAAGGTTTGACTAATGTAGCAATTTGAGTCGTTGCATCCTCAAAGCAGGCTTTTATTGCCTTCAATTGTGATGGCTGGATAAAAGGTTCGTCTCCTTGTATATTAACCACAACATCAAAGTTACCACCAATTTTAGTAGCGGCTTCATAGCATCGGTCCGTACCACTTTTGTGTTCTACAGATGTCATGACTACTTTACCGCCGAAAGCCTTTACCGCAGCCTCAATACGTACATCGTCTGTTGCCACATAGGCATCATCAAGTATTCCCGCCACTTGTTCGTATACACGTTGTATTACGGTTTTTCCTCCAAGTATAGCCAATGGCTTTGCGGGAAAACGCGTAGAAGCGTAACGGGCAGGTATTATTCCTATAAATTTCATATCATTTAAATCTAAATAGTAATCTAACTCTTTTAATCCCTTCCGGACATATTTTCGTTCCATATCTTCCGGCTTCAGTATCTTGCCGCCGTACGCCAATAAGTCTATATCCAGACTGATTTTCTCTTTCACTTTATCACCTGGACGACGACCAGCTTCACGTTCAATGGCTTTCAATCTATCCACTACGTACCCTTCCTCAAGTCCGGTAACAAACTTTGCCACCTGATTGGAAAATAATGCGGAACTCCTCAAATACAACGGCTCTGTTTCCTCCTCCGCTGCAAAACGAACAGTAGGAAACAGAGCCTGTAGTCTTTGGCGCGCCAGAAGGAGGTTCTCCTTCCGGTTATAATTACTTCCGATACAGATAAGACAACTTTTCAATGCAGAATTTTAATTAAAAAGATCATCCAGTCCAAGTTCTCCGGAATCTTCAGAGCTAACTTCCGATCCGGCACAAGGATCAAATCCTTCGGGTAACTGGAAATGTTCTGTCGGATCATATCCCAGTGTCTTATCGTCAAACACCTTTTTCATATATTTTCCCCAGATTGGTAATGCCAAAGAAGCTCCTTGTCCGTAGGTCATCGTATCAAAATGAATATCACGTTCTTCTCCTCCTACCCAGCAGCCGGATACAAGTGAAGGAATAAAGCCCATAAACCAACCGTCTGAATTGGCATTCGTAGTACCTGTTTTACCCCCCATATCAGCTATAATACCATATCGACTGCGAACGCGTCCACCAGTACCCTCGTTGATTACTGCACGAAGCATAACCAACATTTTATAGGCGCTCGAAGCACTGATAACCTCATCCATTTGCGGAGCAAACGTTGAGAGCACGTTTCCTTCATTATCTTCGATACGGGTAACAAACAGAGGTGCCACACGAATACCCTTATTGGCAAATGCTGTATAAGCGCTCACCATCTCTCCTACCGATATTTCACATGGACCGAGGCAAAGCGATACAGTTGGCATTATATCTTTGTTGCGAACTCCGAAACTGTGTATCAACCGCACCAATGCGTACGGATTTATTTTACCCATCAGATATGCCGATACCCAGTTACTGGAATTAGCCAATCCCCATTTCAAGGTTACAAGTTCTCCGTAACGTTTTTTGGTACTATTGCGGGGAGTCCAGGGTATACCGTTTTCATCCATCAGTGTCTGCTCTACATGGCGGGTTTCATCACAAGGAGAATACCCGTTTTCCATAGCTAGTGCATAGAGATAGGGTTTTATTGTAGATCCCACCTGGCGGCGTCCTACCATAGCCATGTCATACTTAAAATAGTTATAGTTGGGTCCTCCCACATATGCTTTTACATGTCCGTTGAACGGATTCATTGACATGAAGCCTGTACGTAGAAAATGCTTATAGTATTTAATAGAATCCATTGGTGTCATGATAGTATCTTTCTCACCTGCCCAACTGAACACAGACATTTCCTCCGGTGTATTGAACGCCTTCTTGATTTCAGTTTCCGAAGCTCCATCTTTTTTCATTGCCCGGTAACGATCTGTTTGCTTTACAGCTCTTTCAAGGATTTCGTCAATCTGCTGTTGAGTCAGCATATTGCTATATGGTGCTTTTTTACGGCCTTTTTTCTCTTTAAAGAATTGCGCCTGCAAGTCTTTCATATGTTCTTCTACAGATTCTTCTGCATAACGTTGCATACGCGAATCGATAGTTGTATAAATTTTCAAACCATCGGTGTAGACATTGTAATTTGAACCATCCTTCTTTTTATTCTTTGCACACCATCCATAAAGAGGATCTGTTTCCCATGAAAGTGAATCTTCATAAAACTTCTGCATTTGCCAGCCACGATAATCGCTTTTATCCGGCTTTTTAGCAGTCAGTACTCCACGTAGATATTCACGGAAATAAGTTGCAATACCTTCGTTATGTCCAACACGATTGTAAGTCAGTGTCAACGGAAGCGCTTGTAAAGAATCACGTTCTGCTTCGGTAATGTATCCGGCTTTCTCCATTTGACTGAGAACAACATTGCGGCGTCCTAAAGCATTTGCCCGTATTTTGGAATTGCGAGATACCGGATTGTAGAGTGATGGATTCTGGCACATACCTACTAACATGGCTGCTTCTTCTGTTTTCAGGTCTTTCGGTTCACAACCGAAATAAGTGTGAGCTGCAGTTTTTATACCTACTGCATTATTCAGAAAGTCAAATTTATTGAGATACATCGTTAGAATTTCTTCTTTTGTATAGTAGCGTTCCAGCTTCACGGCAATTACCCATTCAATCGGTTTTTGAAGAAGACGCTGAAGTGTATTACTTGCTACATTTTCGGTAAACAATTGTTTAGCAAGTTGCTGAGAGAGTGTACTACCCCCACCTGCACTTTTCTGCATTAGGATACCACGTTTCACGATGGCTCTGGAGAGAGCTTTCACATCAATACCCGAGTGTTGAACGAAGCGGACATCCTCGGTGGCAATCAAAGCATTAATTATATTGGGAGATAAATCGGCATAACTGCTGTAAACGCGATTATTTTGGTTTAATGAGAAAGTTCCGAGTACTTTTCCGTCCTCAGAAAATATCTCAGCTGCAAATTTATATTCCGGATTTTCGAGCTCTTCCACCGGAGGCATATAACCTATCCAACCATACGATATAGAAGCAAAAACGCCCACACAAAGCAGCACTACTACAACGAGGAATATCCAGAGGGCTTTTATTATTTTTTTTATCATTACGTTCTGTTACAAAATTATCAATTTATTAAGTTGCAAAGATAGTCATTATTCAGAGAACGTACAAATTTCAAATCAAATCAAAGTTATTGAAAAGTAAAAAACGACTAATAGCCTGCATGAATTCTCCTGAAGAATGTGCGTTGATTGTAACCATAAAATTGATAAATCGTAACCGATAGTTGATATAAGTGCACTTTTTGCAAATCACGATAGAAAACCCATGAACTGCGGATTTCATGATGACACCGTAAATGCCGTTTTTAATCATTTCCGGTTCAGATCGCTTCTGGATAGACTCATCCGATTCAAATAGACCTGCATCAGGAGTCGGTGAATTAAAAGCTGAAAATTGAAAATCACCATGTGGCGTAATAGCGTAGCCAATTTTCAATTTTCAACTTTCAATTTTCAGTTTTATAATTGCAGATACCGCATTTTCTCACTACCTTTACAGTCTGAAAACAAGTTCTATCAATATTAAAGATAACAGAATGGAAAACAGAAGTTTAGTAACCATTGCCGAGCATTCAAAAGAAAAGATATTATATATGCTTGAAATGGCGAAGCAGTTTGAACAAAATCCCAACCGTCGGCTACTTGAAAATAAAGTAGTAGCCACCCTGTTTTTTGAACCATCTACCCGTACCCGACTTAGTTTTGAAACAGCTGCCAATCGTCTCGGTGCACGCGTCATTGGTTTCAGCGATCCGAAAGCGACCAGTTCATCCAAAGGAGAGACGCTGAAAGATACGATTAAAATGGTGAGTAATTATGCCGATATTATCGTAATGCGTCATTACCTGGAAGGAGCTGCCCGCTATGCAAGCGAGATAACAACAGTGCCTATTGTAAATGCCGGAGACGGAGCTAATCAGCATCCTTCACAGACAATGCTGGATCTTTACTCTATCTACAAGACACAAGGCACGCTTGAAAATCTGAATATCTATCTCGTTGGCGACCTTAAATACGGCCGTACCGTTCACTCACTGCTTATGGCCATGCGCCATTTCAACCCTACTTTCCATTTCATAGCTCCTGATGAACTGAAAATGCCGGAAGAATATAAAATATACTGTAAAGAGCATAATATAAAATATGTAGAACATACTGATTTTACCGAAGAAACGATTGCCGAGGCCGATATCCTTTATATGACCCGGGTACAACGTGAACGCTTTACCGATCTGATGGAATACGAACGTGTGAAAAACGTATATATTCTGCGCGCCCGGATGTTGGAGAACACACGGCCTAATCTGCGTATTCTGCATCCCCTACCTCGTGTCAATGAAATAGCTTATGATGTGGATGAAAGCCCGAAAGCCTATTACTTTCAACAGGCGCAAAACGGTTTGTATGCTCGTGAAGCCATTCTGTGTGATGTATTAGGAATAACATTGGAAGATATAAAATAGAGTTAATGACCAAAAATATGAACGAAAATAAACAAGCCCTGCAAGTGGCCGCCCTCCGGAACGGGACTGTCATCGACCATATACCCAGCGAAAAACTGTTTACCATTGTACGGTTACTCGGACTGGAACACATGAAGAATAACATCACTATCGGCTTCAACCTTGAAAGCAAAAAATTGGGACGAAAAGGTATCATCAAAATAGCTGATAAGTTTTTCTGTGATGAAGAAATTAACCGTATTTCAGTAGTGGCTCCACATGTGAAATTGAACATTATCCGTGATTATGAAGTTGTAGAAAAGAAGGAAGTACGCATGCCGGACGACCTGAAGGGGATTATAAAATGCGCCAACCCTAAATGTATCACAAATAATGAACCAATGCCTACCCTTTTCCATGTAGTAGACAAAGACAACTGTGTAGTGAAATGCCATTATTGCGAAAAGGAACAACGGAGAGAAGAATTTACAATAACCAAATAAATGACAATTGAATAATTGACGATTGAAATTACTCTTTATGTATAGATTAACAGTAAATAGTATTCTTCAATCGTAAATAGTAAATTACCTAATCGTAAATATTTAACTTTATGCGTGTTGACTGGAAACCTGGAACAATGATTTATCCGTTGCCAGCCATTATGGTGAGTTGCGGAAATAACGAAAGCGAATATAATATAATTACAGTGGCATGGACGGGAACGATTTGTACGAACCCGCCCATGTGTTATATATCCATACGTCCGGAACGTCACTCCTATTTTATTATAAAGAAAAACATGGAGTTTGTGATTAATCTCACAACAGCAGATATGGCTTTCCCTACAGACTGGTGTGGAGTACGTTCAGGAAAAGAGTATCATAAGTTTGAGGAGATGAAGTTAACACCGGGCAAATGTACTGTAGTTAATGCCCCGCTTATTGAAGAATCACCACTCTGCATTGAATGCAGAGTAAAAGAAATCGTATCATTAGGATCACATGATATGTTTATCGCTGATGTGGTAAATGTACGTGCCGACAAAAGCCATCTGAACGAGGAAACCGGGAAACTGGAACTGGCAGAAGCTAATCCACTAGTGTATGTTCACGGTGGATACTACGAACTGGGTAGTAAAATAGGGAAATTCGGATGGAGCGTAGAGAAGAAGAGAAAAGATTAATGAATGATGATTTATGAATTATGAGAGGGATGAGATGTAGATTATGTGAATGGTGGAACCACAAAGTGGTGGTGATACTGATATGCACTCTTATGGGTACATTGTCTGCTTTTGCGCAGAAAAGCACACTGAATAAAACAGATCGTCCCAATCATAGAAGATTCAATATTGGGGTAAAAGCAGGCTTTAATGCTTCCATGTTTCTGGTATCAGATTTTAAAATTAAAGATGTAACCATTGATGAGATTCAGAACAACTATAAACTTGGTTACTTTGGTGCACTTTTTATGCGTATCAATATGAAAAGGCATTTTATCCAACCAGAAATATCCTACAACGTCAGTAAATGTGAAATAACTTTCGATAAACTGGGATCACATCACCCAGATATTGAGCCGGATTATGCTTCGGTCACCTCTATGATTCACAGTATTGATTTTCCTATGCTCTATGGATATAATGTGGTGAAAGAGGGACCTTATGGTATGTCTATTTTCTTTGGACCAAAACTTCGTTATATTTGGGGAAAGAAAAATGAAATCACTTTTGAGAATTTCGACCAGAAAGGAATACATGAACGTTTGTACCCTTTTAATCTGAGTGCTGTTATCGGTGTAGGCGTCAATATTTCCCGTATATTCTTCGATTTCCGATATGAACAGGGTGTGCATAACATTTCAAAATCGGTTACGTATGACAATGTCAATTCCGACGGAAGCATCGGAGTAAGCAATATCACCTTTCATAGGCGCGATCAGGTACTCAGTTTCTCATTGGGAGTGATATTTTAATAGATAAATCTGCCTTTTTTTGTCGGATTATCATTCTTTTTCCATAAATTTGTGCGCTTAATAAAGAATCTCCAATAAGAAACTTATTTTTATACAATACAGAATGAAAAGAGACGATTTAATTTTCGATATTATCGAAAAAGAGCATCAACGTCAGCTCAAAGGTATCGAGTTGATAGCATCAGAAAACTTCGTGAGTGACCAGGTGATGGAAGCAATGGGTTCCTGCCTTACTAATAAATACGCCGAAGGATATCCTGGCAAACGTTATTATGGGGGATGTGAAGTGGTAGACCAAAGCGAACAAATCGCTATCGACCGCCTGAAAGAAATTTTTGGTGCCGAATGGGCTAATGTACAACCTCACTCAGGAGCTCAGGCAAATGCAGCTGTATTCCTTGCCGTATTAAACCCGGGAGATAAATTTATGGGATTAAACTTGGCACACGGTGGACACCTTTCCCACGGCTCACTAGTCAATACTTCCGGTCTTATCTATACTCCATGCGAATACAATCTTAATAAAGAAACAGGCCGCGTTGATTATGATCAGATGGAAGAAGTAGCTCTACGTGAACATCCCAAAATGATTATCGGCGGTGGCTCAGCATACTCTCGCGAATGGGATTACAAACGTATGCGTGAAATAGCAGATAAGGTGGGTGCTATCCTTATGATAGATATGGCACATCCTGCCGGACTCATTGCTGCTGGTCTGTTGGATAATCCTCTGAAATATGCACACATCGTCACTTCAACAACACATAAAACATTGCGTGGTCCGCGTGGAGGTGTTATCATGATGGGTAAAGATTTCCCTAACCCATGGGGTAAGACTACTCCGAAGGGAGAAATCAAAATGATGTCTCAGTTATTGGATTCAGCTGTATTTCCCGGAATTCAAGGTGGTCCGTTGGAACATGTTATTGCAGCCAAAGCCGTTGCTTTTGGCGAATGCTTGCAACCGGAATATAAAGAGTATCAGAAGCAAGTGCAGAAAAATGCTGCTATACTGGCTCAGGCGCTAATTGACCGCGGTTTTACAATTGTATCCGGTGGTACGGACAATCACTCAATGCTGGTAGACTTGCGTTCAAAATACCCTGACTTGACTGGTAAAGTGGCAGAAAAAGCATTGGTAGCTGCTGATATTACAGTAAACAAAAACATGGTACCGTTTGATAGCCGTTCTGCATTCCAGACCTCTGGTATACGTCTGGGTACTCCTGCCATCACTACTCGTGGTGCAAAGGAAGACTTAATGCTGGAAATTGCTGAAATGATTGAAACAGTACTTTCTAATGTTGATAATGAAGAAGTAATAGCAGAGGTTCGTGCACGTGTCAACAAAACAATGGAGAAATATCCGATTTTTGCTTATTAAAGACCGGAATATATAAATTGATAATTTAGATCTATATCCCATGTATCTTCTTCACAGATGATACATGGGATTTTTTTCTTCTTTGTGAACCTTTTGTGTTAAATGACGTTCTTACTACATAAAACGAGAAAAGATAATAAACCTATACTTAATTATGAAGCTGAAAAATCTATTATTAATGGGCGTCATGCTAATAGCAACAAGCGCCGTAGCTCAGGAGGACTGTACCTTCTTCTTCCCTAACCAGGAGGGACAACAAATAACCCGCAATTGCTATACTGCTAACGGAAAGCTCTCCAATATCCTCGTTTACCGTGTAGACCAAGTCTACGATTATCCATCCGGTACAGAGGCAATTGCCAGTTATACCTTTTCTAATGCTGCCGGCAAGCTTATTAACTCCGGACAAATGGTAGCACGTTGTAACGACGGAGATTTCTCAATGAGTATAAACGGTGCCACCACTTTTCCTGCCGCAATGGATATGATGAATACAGACGTATACATGATAGGCGATTTGATGAATTATCCGAATGCAATGTCTGATCCGACAGATTCGGACGATGACAATGAATTTGACGATGCGACTGTACGTCTGTACCAGAAAGGAAACAAAAATAATCGTGCGGAAGTCACTCTTTCTGACCGTCGATTTGTTACCACAGAAACTGTAAATACTCCTGCAGGTCCTTTTTATTGTACGAAAATTAAATATGACATAGACATCTGGACACCGAAAAGCAAGATAGAGGGTTACGGATACGAATGGTATGCTCCCAATATTGGTATTGTCCGTTCCGAACAATATAACAAGAAAAACGAATTGCAATCTTACAGTGTGTTAGAGAAAATCAAGAAATGACACACTGGACTCTATATATACCCAAGAGTGTGGTGTTTTCTATATGGAGAAATTACATTTGAGGTTTCTTTATAAGAAAAGAATCTCCACATTCTTTCCCAAAAACAAGAATTGAGTAGTTGCTATAAATTATAGCAGCTACTCAATTTTATAATATACTAATATGCCTGCTACGCTACTATGTCGGTGCGGCACACTGCACAGTCAATTGGTACATTATTATTCATCAGCTCAGCCCGTCTATTTCACCATCAACAATGTCAATGTGTTTGGCTTGTGGCTCTTTAGGAAGTCCCGGCATACGCATGATCTCACCAGCGATAGCGACAATCATTTCAGCGCCGTTATTTATCACAATATCTTTAATATGAAACTCAAAGTTGTTAACTGCCCCATATATCTTTGGATCGGCAGAGAATGAATATTGCGTTTTAGCAATACACACCGGATAATGGGTAATCCCCATCGCTTCGGCCAGCCTGATTTTCTTCCGGGCTATCGTACTGTATGTAATCACACTTGCACCATAGATACCAGTGGCAACTTTCTCTATTTTCTGCTCTACGCTATCCTCATCCTTATAAGTGAATTGTAAGGATGCAGATGATTTTTTTTCTATTGTTTCTACAACGAGATTAGCCAGTTCAATAGCCCCTTCTCCTCCTTCACTGAATGCGTTGTTGATGGCAAATCCCACTCCCAATTCTTCGCAATGCCGACGGAGTAGTTCCATCTCTTCATCCGTATCGCTGGCAAATTTATTGAATGCAACGATCACTGTCTGACCAAAAGCACGAAGATTGCGAACATGTTTATCGAGATTACGAAGCCCCTCCTTCAGCCCTTCCATATTAGGGTCTTTAATACGGTCGAGACTAACCCCACCATGCATTTTCAATCCCTGTGCTGTGGCCACAATAACAGTAAGGCGAGGCTGTATACCACTCTTACGGCATTTGATATTGTAGAATTTCTCTGCACCAAGATCAGCTCCGAAGCCTGCCTCTGTTATTACATAATCACCAAAGGTCATAGCCATTTTTGTTGCCAGGATAGAATTGCAGCCATGTGCAATATTGGCAAACGGACCACCGTGCACAAAAGCAGCCGTATTCTCTGTTGTCTGCACTAAATTAGGATGAATGGCATCCTTTAGTAAAACTGTAATCGCGCCAGCTACTCCAAGATCTTTTACTGTGAAGGGGCGATCATCATAGGTAAATCCAAGAAGTATATTTTCAATGCGACGGCGAAGATCTTCCATATCGCTGGCCAGGCAAAGAATGGCCATGATTTCTGAGGCAGGAGTAATGTCGAAACCCGATTGCATGGTGATACCATCTGTTTTAGCACCCAACCCGGTAACTATGTTACGTAAGGAACGATCATTCACATCGAGTACACGGCGCCAGAGAATCTCTTTAAGCCCGAAACCATTGGCCTGATTCTGATACAGGAAGTTGTCCAATAAAGCAGAAATCATATTGTGTGCCGAAGTGATGGCATGAAAATCTCCGGTGAAATGCAGATTAATTTTATCCATAGGAAGTACCTGGGCATATCCTCCTCCTGCAGCCCCTCCTTTCATACCGAAACAAGGGCCTAAGGAAGGTTCACGCAAGGCCACAATCGCTTTTTTTCCTATTTTATTCAATCCCAGAGCCAAGCCTATAGAAACAGTTGTCTTACCAATCCCCGCTTTAGTGGCAGTGATCGCAGTCACCAGAATCAAATTGCTTTGTTTGACTTTCTCTTCATCTATCAACTGTTCAGGGATTTTCGCAATATAACGGCCATAGTTCTCTACTTCATCACGCGGGATGCCAATACTCTCGGCCACCTGCTTTATTTTCTTCAACTCCGTACTACGAGCTATTTCTATATCTGATTTCATATCGGGTAATAATTAGTTTTGTATTAGGGTTACAAAATTAACAATTAACTTTGGATAAAAGTTACATGAATACAAAAAAAACGTTCCCACTCCAACATAGAGTGAGAACGTTATGCCATTCTTTTATTATCTAAAAAATTAGTTATTTCCCTTTATAATGCTTATACCAGTCTGCATTTTTACTACCATGGGATTCTGTCCAGGTTTTAAATTCCGGATATACAGATGAGTCATCAATTCTCTTAGATTCTATTGTCGGAACAACATAGTCCAGATATGGAATGTCGATTGCAAATGGATAGGCTCCTCCTTTGTCAATATAGTATGCATCGTCTTTTGTATATTGCATGTCTTTATCAGCCAATGAAGTACACGAGTGTTTCGGCAAATGTACCTCTACTCTGTCAGCCTTGGAATAACCATGCACAATAATATACGGGTTAAAATCTTCTTTCAAAATATCTTTTGTAACTTCGCCTGCATTGAATTTTCTAACAATAGTGAACGGAACTTTCTTTATCTGCTTCACGTTACGATTGATAATGATTGAACCGGTTTCAGTTTCTACAAGACAATCATCAGGAAGAGTTATGTTTCCCAATTTAGACACCTGATAAGCAAAAACATTTTGATAAGTAGCTCCGTCATGTATTGGGGTAAATGTTTCCTCAATCTGAGTGGCATAATTCTTACCGTTGGCATCTGCTGCGAAAGTAATAGTACGCTGATATTTGATAACTACATCATTCAGATCATAATCGCCACCTGTTGGCCATATATCTTCATAAGACAATATGCCCGAAATTGTTTCAACTTGTTCCTTCGGCTCATTATTATCAGGAATAACAGGACGTTCGTTATTGTTTATAGCCTTAGAAGATTTAATGTAAAACAAAACATCACAATAGTCTTCAGCAGAAGGGTTCAATGTTACTTGGTCTTCAAACCCTAACAATACCAATCCGGACTTCTTGTCATCCAGTGAAACAAAACGTCGATTCTCTCCCTTGTCATTAGAGAAGAGCATAGGGTAATAGAGCAGATTATCATAATAAGAACCTATATCCTGTATATTCTTAATTGTACTATACTCTGTAAAACCATTCGAAATAAAGAACCAACCTACTACGTATCCTGCCGGAAAATTGTCGCTACCTGCCTGATCATGTTTTTCTCCGAAGAACTTCAGACGGGCAGTTGAGCCTGTAGATAATATCCAGTATTCTCTACTTGTGTTGGGATAGATAATATATTTCTTCATTTTCAACATAGCCTCTCTGCCGGTTGGCTCTTCTCCTACCTTGTAATAATAGTATCCCAAAGTATTTTGGTATGCAGCCTGGTCAGTAAGAAATATAACATCTAATTCCGTATTGTTTTCTGTTATATTGATATTAGTAACATTAGCATCACTCAAAAACGCTGTTTTATCAGCAGTTGCTGCAAAGTGTTCAGTTGCCCGCTTAGCAATATCACCTACGTACTCTTCTCCTACTTTAGAAGTGATTGTTATATACTTAAATGGATTCACAGCATCACCGACAGCGCCGTTAGCATCCCATTTACAAAGCGATTTCATAGCAGTCCCCCCTATTCCGGGATAATTAAAATCAAAAGGAGCCGATGCCCCGGTAAAATTAGGAACGCTGCGTGTCGTTGCAGCACGGCTTGTTGGGGTTACATCCTTACTTGCATCATACTCAAGTCCATTTGCTGTAGCATTTAGTTTTACACAAAGTGGCAATCCCCAAAGGTTGGTATAAAGATAAGCCTCGTTTACAGTAGTAGGAATATACATATTCGCAGTCAATTTACCATTAACATCTGTATATGCTTTATAAATAGGTTCTAATCCTTCTATTTTTTTCTGAGTCCCCTCTTCTATTGGGTTTTGATCATACACTTCAATATACGCCTGAAAACCAGGGGCATTGTAGTCAACTGTTAGTGGTATATCACCACGCATGTTAAAGTTGAAATAAGAATCTTCAGGAGGGAGCTGGCTCTTTTTCCAGTTTTCATCATACAGATCTTTTTCGAGACAACCTGTAATAATAGTAATCAAAAATAGTGCTATGGCTATCTTTGATAAAGTTCTTCTAAAAAATGTTTGTTTCATAACGTTTGTTTGTATGTAAAATAGAATATCATGTAATAATCCAGCGTAAATATATACACCTTTTCACATGTTATATATTTCTATCGACATTTCTTTTTGTAATTACAATATTTTTAACTACTGCACAGCTGTTTAGAAGTTCTTTTTAAGGATTATTTGTAAATCAACTTCAAAGTGATATTTCCTTATCTGAATCGTGAGGTATCTACTGCCTCTCGCTGTTTTTCCTTGTATCCCCCAAACTTATACGTAAACGAAACACCGAACTCACGGAAACAAGAATAGTTATTTACTACATTCTGCATTGCAAAATGAATACGTGGGGAGATTTGTCCGGTTTCAAAGATATCGTTACAACGTAGAGTTAGTAAGGCTTTTCCCTTTGCAAATGTATATCTCACAGCTGCATCCACATTGCCGGATGCTGGTAAATCATAAATACCTTGTATAGCTTTGCTACGTACCATACCACTAATTATTATTTTAATATCCGGTTTACCGGAAAGTGTAAATGTATTATTCATGAGAGCCATACCATAACAAACCTTACGATCAAAGGGAATATCCCAGAAGTCACTGTCCTTCTGCCGGTCATATACCCCTATCAGAGTAATGCGGGAACTCAACCATCCCTTCACTTTAAAGGGAATAACCATTTGTAGTCCGGCCTGCTGCTCTTTGTCGAAATTTAAATATTTATAAATCTCTACCAAACGGTCAGGAGATTGATACAGTGTTTGGGTAGAGTTATCTTTTGTATGACTATACCAGGTAGTAAACATATACTTACTTTTCAAAACATACGTGAGTTGTGCCTGATAATTAATATCCGGTTTCAAAAATGGATTACCATGAATCTCAGAATATCCGCCACCCAAATAAGAAATGGCATCCTGTGTAGCCCAGTAATCCGGATAATTTTTATCACTGCTGAAAGAGAACT
Source organism: Bacteroides sp. (assembly GCA_019416685.1). Classification (GTDB taxonomy): domain Bacteria; phylum Bacteroidota; class Bacteroidia; order Bacteroidales; family Bacteroidaceae; genus Bacteroides. The sequence goes on along the minus strand of DXWV01000078.1, from coordinate 24,762 downwards.
GCCAAATATTTCCGGCAGATGGGGTATAACTCAGATTTATGGTTGGATAGAAATTCCATTCATTCCAAACCGGGGTATGGAACTGCTCGGTAGCTAGTGAAACATCCAACGATAGCTTATCACTAAAGTTTTTATTAAATCCGGCATAAAAGTTCAGTGTCTGTTCACGGCGGCGTGATTTCATATTGCCATTATCCGGCAGTAATTCACCACTTTCAGAGTTATAGTAATACTGATAGCTATGATCTATACTGGTAGTATAAACGGTTCCATAATTAACTCCCCAACCTTTGCCCAAGTCATGTTCTTCGCTGAGGAAGAATTTCCAGCGATTAATTCGCTGGCAGTCATCACTAAGAAAATCGAGTTCTTCATCATTTAAGCGGCTATGCAGTAATTGAGTAGAAGGAGATTTATAAAACGTAAACTCCGCACCTGTTTTTAGCCCGAAAGGAGTACGATAGTCTATTCGTACATTGTGAAGCTGGTCCGTGCTACGAGTTTGTGTATTAGAAATTTGAGCTCCTTCTACTGTGCTTCTGTTATGTCCGTTGGTGAACTTGCCATTATAAACAAAACTCAACTGATGCTCTTTGGCAATCATATAATCCATACCAAGTCGAAAACTATGTGTATTGTATCGGCTACGCTGCATTTCATGTGTATTCATAGGATATACGTTACCATCTGAAAGCGTATGCAAAGCCTCCTTGTCCGTAAGAAAATAGTTGCGTCCGTGTCCGTAAGAGTAAAGAAAGTCAGCAGAGAATTTATTTCCGGAATAGAGGAGGCTTGCACGCTCAGTCAATGCCTCATAATATTTCTGTCTGTAATCACTAAAAAGCTCTCCCTGTAAAGAAGGGGCTCTTCCTCCCCCTTGTTTCAGGCATATATTTATCATGGCTCCACGAACCTGGTAACGTGCCGGGGCGGAGTACATCACTTCAGCTTTTTCAATACGGCTCGAAGGAATACTCTTTAGCAATGCATTTAGTTGTTCGGTACTCATAGTAGTCGTTTTACCATCTATGACAACAGTAACGCTTTGTCCGGCAAGAGTAATTCCGCCATTCACCTCTGCAACTCCCGGAAGTTCTTTTATGGCATCATAGGCATTATCTACAGGCAGGTCACTGATGAGTCGTGGCAGATCATATACCAACTTACCCTGTGTAGCCTTTACAATGGGGCGTTCACCTTTTATCATCACTTCGGGCAATTCGTAATAAATACTATCAATATAAGTATTCAGGCTATCTTTGGCCTGTGCATACAAGTGTGCTACTCCCATGCCAATCATGACAAACAGCAAATAAATTCGTTTCATATTGTATCTGGTTTTAATAATAATGCAAAATACGTCAAAAATCAGTTTTGTCTGCGTTATCTGAAACTTATGTAGTGTTATCTACTGTTATCAGATATGCTATTTAAAGTTAATCTTAAAGGTATCCCTCTATACCATTAGTAATAAATTGAAGAAAAGCCATTTATGAAATAAAAATAAATGTAAAAAGATAGTTATATACAGAATATATTGTAAATTTGCATATACAAACAACCAGAACAAACATGATTCGATATATAATCTTTACTCTCTTTTGTTTGAGAATAGTATTCTCGGTCTATGCTGTCGATATTCATATAAAAGACAGTTTGCTGCGGAAATTAGTACATACGACAGAACCATCGCAAAGAATCCGGATTTATAGAAATCTGGCGGATGTATGTTTTGAGTCACCTGATGAAAAGATATACTTATTAAAAATGTATCATGAAGCTCGTCAGGCTGGTGACAAAGCTAGTATGGTAAATGCGCTGACTGATATTACTTATATAGTCACAGATAATGCCCAAATGGACTCAATTTCTCACTACATAAATTTAATAAAGAAGGTAGGTGGTCCGGAAACAATAACCGCGTTGCCTGCTTATATTCATATGCGCCATTTTGACGTGTTATATTATGAAGGCAAAGCTGCAGAAGCTATTGATAATGAATCAGACTTTTTGAAGGATAACAGCCAGGACAAACAAGACGTGTATAACAAAATAGCAAAAGCATACATTACCGGAAGTGGTCTCCGTTCAAATGGAATGATGAAAGAAGCTCTCCCCTATCTGAAAACAGCTTATGAGCTATCACAGAGCATATCCGATGTATATAATAAATATATGTTTAAAAACACGGTCAGCTGGCGTTTGAGTAACACTTACGGCCAGATCGGCAAACGTGATTCTGCAACCTGTATTCTCGAAGAATACTTACATGATCAACTGCGATATTATGATACATATTATAAACAACGTCCTTATTATAATATTGCGACACGCAAACTTCAGATATATTCTATGATATTGACTAATAATGTATTAGACAATCCTCAGAAGGCACATAAATACTGGTTAAAGATCGTAGCTCTCAGTAAGGAACTGACCAGTTTAAGCGATCGGTATAACTATTACCTATCTATGAGTAACTATTACATAAGCCAGAAGCCAAAACCTAATTACGAAAAAGCACTATTGGCCAATGATAGTCTCATAAAATTTGCACCCGATATTGCACCCAATAATATGCCGGGATTGTATAATATAGAATCACGTATCTATGAGGAAATGGGTAAATATAAAGAGGCTTTGGAATATCTTAGATTTTCTTATAAATCCAAAGACTCGCTTACCAATAATGAGATGCTTAAACAACTCAGCGAACTTCAGGTAAAGTATGACATAAATAAACTTAATAATGAGAAGTCGCACCTTGAAATAAAAAACAAACGTATCCTACTTGTATTTCTCTCCATCATCCTGGCTATTTTTATCATTGTATGCCTGTATCTGTTCTATAGCCTGAGAAAAGAGAGAAACATGAAAATCAGTTTGCAAAGACTTAACCGGAAAGCCATGGAAAGTGAGAACATGAAAACGGCTTTTATCAATTCTATATGTCATGAAATACGTACTCCGTTAAATGCAATTGTAGGTTTCTCTGACTTGATACTCAATGAAGATATTGATGAAGAAACTCGTAAAGAATTCCCTAAAGAGATACAAGGCAATACAAACTTGCTGATCTCATTAATCAACAGTATGCTGGAAGTATCCAGTCTCGATGTTTCAAAAGAAAAGCTTCCATGTGTCCTTACCGATATTAATAGTATCTGCCAACACGAAATGGAGTTATTGACAAAAATAAGAAAGCCGGATGTCAGATATCAACTGGATCTGTCCCAGGAATCAATTATAATTCCCACGCACGAAAAATACCTTTCACTCGTCATAGAGCATTTGCTAAATAATGCCAATAAGTTTACGGAAAAAGGAAGTATCACTCTTTGTTGTCAGTTGGATACTGAGTGCCGGAAACTTTTAATTAGCGTATCCGATACGGGTTGTGGCATTCCGAAAGACAAATATGAAGAAGTATTTGAACGGTTCTCAAAGCTCAATACTTTTGTTCAAGGCAACGGACTCGGACTTTACCTTTGCCAGCTTATTATCAATCGCTTATCAGGCAATATATATATTGATCCGTCATACAATACGGGAACACGAGTTATAGTTACTTTACCAATATCATAAAAGTAAAGGAAAGTGTTATTTAGTCTTACCATTAAGTGTGACTAATATACTTTCCTCTTATCTTTGCCTATACAAAAACAGATGTATCAGGCATGAAATTACCCTTTAAACATATTGCTGTCCTTGTATTCGTTTCTCTGATAGGTATCTTTGCATATCAGGCTTATTGGCTTACGGGACTTTACCATACCATGAAAGATGATCTGGAACATAGTATCATGGAATCTATGCGTATGAGCGATTACAACGAAATGATGCTCCGTGTAGAGAATCTGAGAAACTATGGAGATGAACACGGTGAGGTATCTGTTGCTGCCGGATACAATGACGAGGGAAAGTCTTTTGTTCGTAGTAGTACCACTACTTATCAGAATGCAAGCCAACTGGATAGTACCAAACTCAAAAAACTCACTTCCCAAAGCGATAGTAGCGTCACTTATTTGAAAGATTCTACAAAAGTAATAGAAATATACGTACATAATGACAGTACACGTTCGTCTGGTAATTCTAATAAAAAAGCAGAAATGCTATTCAACGGTAAGGTCATAGACCCTCCCGATGATTCAATTAAAGAGCATAAAGATACTCAGATAGCAGACCAGGAAAAAGGAGAAGCAGCCTTAACCACTAATAGCGGCCTGGATATAATACTAAAAGATAAAAACAGCATGCTGGAACTCGCTACTCACTTCCAACGCGGGCTGCATTCCGGCCTTGATCTTCTTCTGGAACCCGATCTGCAAGTATATGATAGTTTATTAACCCTTTCTCTCAAAGAAAATAATATTTTTCTGCCACACCGGACAGAATTTCTTCATACCGGAAGTAATATTGATTCTACACAAACTTATACCGATACCCTTGGTATTGCCGGAGATAACAGTTACATTCCCGGACCGAAAGCGCAATGCTATGATTATGCGTTCGATCTCCATACCTCATTTAGCTATCGTCTCTGGATAGAGCCTGTAACTCTGCTTGTATTAAAACAGATGGTAGGTATCCTCATTACCTCATTCATCATTCTCATCATACTTTCTTTCTCTTTCTGGTATCTTATTCGTACCATCTTGCGCCAGAAATCACTGGAGGAAATCACGAGTGATTTTACCAATAATATCACTCACGAACTAAAAACTCCTATCTCTGTAGCTTATGCTGCCAATGATGCCTTACTTAACTTTAACCAAGCCGAAGAAAAAGTGAAGCGTGACAAATACCTCCGTATCTGCCAGGAACAACTGCAACGGCTCAGTGGACTTGTAGAACAGATATTGAGTATGAGCATGGAGCGTCGGAAGACTTTTCGCCTACATACTGAACATTTGGAGTTAAAGCCGATGTTAGATACTCTGATTGAGCTCCATAAACTGAAAGCAGAAAAAGAGATTACCATCACTTGCGAGATAGAGCCTGCCAATCTTTCTGTGACAGCAGATCGTACTCATTTCAGCAATATTATCAGCAATCTGATAGATAATGCCGTAAAGTATTCTCCTGAACAAGTTCTGATTAAATTGTATTGCCACCGTAGTACAAACGGACAAGTTGAGATCTCCGTTACCGACCAGGGTATCGGCATAGCTTCTGAGAAGCAAAAGCATATATTCGATAAATTCTATCGTGTCCCTACTGGCAATCTTCATGACGTTAAAGGGTATGGACTGGGGCTCTATTATGTCCGTACAATGATAGAGAAACACGGTGGCACAGTCAGTGTAGAGAGTGAAGCGGGACGCGGAAGTATATTCACATTAGTAATTAATGAGTAGTTTTATTATAAGTATGAGTAAGGACAAAATCAAAGTATTACTGGTAGAGGATGAACTCACCCTCGCCATGATCATTAAGGATACACTTGAAGAGAGTGATTTCGTTATCCATACCGCCGCCAATGGTGAAGAAGGATTACGCCTGTTTTTTGATTTACGTCCGGATGTTCTGGTAGCCGATGTGATGATGCCCCGTATGGATGGATTTGAAATGGTACGTCGTATCCGCCAGACAGACAGGCAAACACCGGTACTTTTTCTAACAGCCCGGTCGGCAATCAACGATGTAGTAGAAGGTTTTGAACTCGGTGCAAATGATTACCTGAAGAAGCCTTTTGGTATGCAAGAACTCATTATACGTATAAAATCATTGGCTGGAAAGGCATTTTCTTTTACCGGGACATATAAGGAAACACGTTTTGAGATTGGACGCTATATGTTCGATTCTGTAGCACAAACGCTCATATATGCCGGTACAAAGCAAGAACTCTCTCACCGTGAATCAGAAATACTAAAACGATTGTGTGAGAATTGTAATCTGGTCGTGAATACGCAAAACGTTTTGTTGGAGTTATGGGGAGACGATAGCTTCTTTAACTCCCGCAGCCTGCATGTATTCATCACCAAATTAAGGCACAAATTATCACAGGATGAGCGGATACGTATCGTTAATGTACGTGGTATTGGTTATAAAATGATTGTTAACTAACAAAGATAGAGATTATGAACAAAAGAATATACATCGGCTTTCTATCCTCTCTTTTCGCAATCACGGCTTTTTCACAGACCGAGGTGATCAATGATAGTACAAAGCTGCTGCCTCCCGCTATCCCGGAAAGCCATCCACCTGTACATACAGATGGCAATGATTTCATCTTACCGGATGCTACTCTTCATCCATATCATGCTCCGTCTACAATATCGGACAGTATAACGATGCATATCATTATCCCTGAATATGTGCAGACTCCCTGGCCCAAACTGCGCCTTGGCGAGAATTCCAATCCCTGGGTACACGATTATAATAGACATGACAATTTCATACTCACTCCCAATAGCTATATCAGTACATATAGCACATACAATACATATCCCACCATGGGCACTCATATAAACATCGGTGCCGCCTATACCTATCAACTCAATGAGCGTTGGGATGTTACCGGAGGCATTTACACAACGAAATACACAATGCCTTCTTTCGTTCACGGTTCTCAGTTTGATGCGGGTTTCAACGGTTCATTGGGATATCGTATTAATGACTGGCTCAAAATAAGAGCTATCGGACAATATTCTGTCAATGGACAACGTAATGCAACGCATGGTTATCTCACCCCTATGGCTCCACAAAGTTATTATGGAGTAATAATGGAGTTGAAAGTGACCAACTGGCTTGAGCTTCACGGAGGCATGGAACGGGTTTATGACCCTATGAAGATGAAGTGGAAAACAGTTCCAATCGTTTATCCTGTTTTTAAAATCGGAGGGAAATAAAACAGATGGATTGCAAGAGAAGCACTAAATAATTAACTGTCTATTATTCAAGTTAAGTTTATACAACAGATTATTCCCCAATATAGATAATCAGCAAATATTTTCTATCTTTGCGCCGATAATAACCTACGGATATGAAGAAGCTGATATTATTTCTTTCTTTACTATTGTCAACGGCTGTAGTGTCCGCACAATCGGAACTACCGTCAGATGATCGTACCCCTCGTGCTCCGGAAGAAAATTATAAGGAGTTTGGCGGCTTTCTGCTGGATATGGGTTTGATGAGCGTCATGCCTCCCCATTTACCCAAAGTGGATCTTTCTCTATCCGATACCAGCAAAGATTTTAATCAATTGTTCCGCCTCAATCCGGATGTGACTTATTCACAGGGATTATCAAACGTTTTTACCCCTTCTTTCTCCGGATTCAGCGGGTTTGGTTTCGGTACTGTACAAAACTTACAAATGGGATCATTCAAGCTGAAAAACGGTATGCGAATCAATACATACGGTGAATATAATGCTGATGGATACAGGGTGCCTAACCGTAGTGCACTACCCTGGGAAAGAAATGCTTTCAAAGGAGCTTTCGAATTGAAATCGGCCAATGGTTCATTTGGAATACGCATAGAAGTACAGCAAGGAAGAAACCCCTATTACCCTTAATAACAAAGTATGAATATACTAATTATTGGTGCCAACGGCTTTACCGGTCGGCGGATACTGAACGATCTCGTGGCACGCGAAATATACAACATTACTGCTTGTTCGTTACGCAATGACATCCAAAGTGGCGACGGCTATCAGTTTATCCGCACAGATATACGTAATGCATCAGAAGTACGGGCACTCTTCAAGGAAGTTTGTCCGGATGTAGTTATTAATACCTCTGCACTGTCAGTACCAGACTTCTGTGAAACACATCATAACGAGGCGCGTGCTACCAATATCACTGCGGTAGAACATCTGGCGCATGCCTGCGAACAGTATGGAAGTCGTTTTATACACCTTTCCACCGATTTTGTGTTTGATGGCAGAACTGACCGGTTGTATACAGAAGAAGATGAGCCTAATCCGGTCAATTACTACGGAATTACCAAACTTGAAGGGGAAGAGCGTGTTGCCGAATATTGTGGTAACTATGCCATTGTCCGCGTAGTCGTTGTCTATGGGAAAGCATTGTCCGGACAACATGGTAATATTATACAACTGGTAGCCAATAAACTACGTAGCGGTGAAACGATTCGTGTCGTTTCCGATCAATGGCGTACTCCTACCTTTGTAGGTGATATCTCGCATGCTGTAGAACAATTAATGCATCATCCCCGTAATGGAATCTACCATATCTGCGGGAGCGATTGTGTCTCTATAGCCGATATAGCCTATCGCGTAGCCGAGGTTTTGGGATTGGACCGTTCCCTCATTTTGCCTGTCACTACGGAAGAAATGCAGGAAACCACTCCCCGTCCCCGTTTTAGCGGCCTGAGTATTGCTAAAGCAAAACGAGAAATCAATTATACCCCACACACCCTTGAAGAAGGGATAAAAGAGATGTTTACATGAAAAGTGATACCCTCATACTACAATCTAAACCTTATACAGACAAAGTAATTGGCTTCGCTGGTCCTACCCCATTGGAGATCATATTGGATGCTTCCGGAAAGATATCAGAAGTGAAGCTTCTACCCAACAAAGACACTCCGAAATACATACAGATAGCCATAGATGGCGGCTTACTGAAGGCCTGGAACGGACTTACGCCCCAGGAAGCACTGGCAAAGAAAGTAGATGCAGTATCCGGAGCTACTTTTACATCAAGGGGTATTATTAATACAGTGTATAAGCGTCTCGAAATTTATGAGGCCGAACAAAGCCGTTCCGATGTCTCACTCCTTTCCACAACAAGTATAGGATTGTTAGTTATTATTGCATTGGGATACTTCCTGATGCGTAGAAAAAAACGACGAAAGAAAGGTTATGAATAATTGGAAGAAGAAATTTATTATTATATGGTCAGGGCAATTATTTTCTATTCTCAGCAGTTCAATTGCCCAGTTTGCTATCGTACTGTGGATCAGTCTTGAAACGGGTTCTGCCGAAGTACTTTCATTTGCCACCATTGCTGCATTATTACCACAGGTGATATTAGGCCCTTTTGCCGGTGTATTTGTAGATCGCTGGAGCCGTAAATGGACTATGATATTGGCAGATAGCTTCGTTGCTCTCTGTTCGGGGGGTATTGCACTGTTGTTCTATCTCGATATTATCGAAATATGGCAAATTTATCTGTTACTGATGCTCCGTTCCATTGGCAGTGCTTTCCATGCACCTGCCATGAAGTCATCCATACCGTTGCTTGCTCCGGAGAAAGAGCTTACACGTATTGCCAGTATTAACCAGGCGATACAAGCTGTGTGTAATATCTGTGGTCCGGTGTTGGGTGCTGCATTGATTGTTGCTACGGACATGAGCATAGTGATGCTTCTCGATGTGGTAGGAGCTGTTATAGCTTGTACGGCTTTGCTGTTTGTATTTATCCCTAACCCGGAAAAGACAGGAACAGATACTGCCGATAATGTGTTGCGGGATATGAAGGCAGGTTTCAACGTTATTAGCAGGAATCGTGGATTGAGTTGGGTAATGGTAATTGAAGTACTTATTACTTTCTTTGTAATGCCTATCGTAGCCCTGTTACCTCTGATGACATTAAAAAACTTTTCGGGAACAGCTTATCAGGTCAGCCTGATCGAACTTCTTTTTGGTTTAGGTATGCTGTTGGGTGGTATTCTGTTAGGAATATGGAATCCCCGTGTCCGGAAGGTAGTGATGATGAATGTATCTTATGTTATCATCGGAGTAAGCATTTTTATTTCAGGCATTCTCCCGCCTTCGGCATTCATTGCCTACGCTATATTTTCCGTAGTACAAGGTCTTGCAATTCCATTTAATTCGGGTCCTTTCACAGCGTTGCTTCAAACTAAAATCGAGGCTTCTTTCCTGGGACGTGTATTCTCGTTGTTTGACAGTATCAGTTTACTGCCTTCTATTTTGGGATTGATGGCTACCGGATTTATAGCAGATGCTATCGGTGTTGCCAATGTATTTGCAATATGCGGTATTGCCATTGTATTGACTGGGACATTGGCATTCTTTATTCCTTCGATAATGAAATTGGAAAGGGAAGAATAGTGCTTCCCGCACGGGGAGGTACGACAAGCGATAATTCATTGAAACGCAGAACGCAGATTTTCGCAAGGGAAATAAATAGATATAAAGATCCACAGTCTTTTAATCTGCGTTTATCTGCGATCATCCGCGTTTCATCAAAGATTTAATTCTTAACTGATGTACAACAATAGGCAGCGCAGCCAATTGGCACATTGGCATATTAGCATATTGCCACATTATTCAGAATCTTTTCCAGCAATTCCTCAATAGTATCTACCTTTGAAACGTCTCCTTGCTGAGAATAAACAGTAAAACTCCCCTCCTTTTTCAAGTCACCGACTTCAATACAAAACTCTGATTCTACCTCTTTATCAGCAAGAATGCCGTTACGTTGTAAAGCTTTGCGTACCATAGCATACCCCTGCCCTTCTCCTATAAGACGAAGTTTGGTAATATATTCATTATCTACCCGGAAAAGACCGGTTTCAATATCAAAAATAATCCCCTTATGAGCAAAAAAGGCACTTAAACTACCATTGAGTGAAAGATCTTCAGGAGTACCAATTATGACTCCGTTCATTTTATCCATCAGCCATATTTTGTCGGCAATCTGCAATGCCAATTCCAGGTCATGTGTAGAAAGGAAAATAGTTTTATTCGTCTGACGGCTCAACCGATGAAGCAGTTGCATCATCTCTACCTTACTGGGAAAATCAAGAAAAGCAGTTGGTTCATCCAGAAAAATAATAGGTGTTTCCTGTGCCAATGCTTTTGCAATCATCACTTTCTGTCGTTCACCATCGCTTAACGTATGCACCATTCTATCAGCAAGCTTCTCTATCTTCACTAAAGAGATAGAACGTTCCACGATTCGTTTATCATCCTCGTCAAGTGTTCCCCAAAAACCGGTATAAGGAGTACGTCCAAGTCCCACCAGCTCCGTTACAGTCATATTACGAACCTCACATTTTTCGGTCAGCACTACGCTGATGGCCATTGACAACTCTTTGTCTTTGTATTGTTCAATCTCTTTGCCCTGAATGAAAATTTCTCCGCTAAGCTTAGGCTGAAAGGCAGAAAGAGTACGCAACAAAGTAGATTTGCCGATACCATTAGCTCCCAACAAACAAGTTAGTTCACCACTATTGATGCCGGCATTGATGTGCCTGGCAACCACCTTCACCTCTCCTTTACCAGGATAACCGATGGAGAGATCTTTTATATGAATGGTATTTTGCTTCATGATTATTGATGTATGGCTACAATTCCGGGGAACAAAGATACTTATTTATGCAGTGATAGCCCAGACGATAACGGTTTTCTTTTCCATCCTTACCGTTCTTCTTTAGTTTACTTACTGGGGAATGCTCCTTCTCTCACCGGGGGACGATGTTTTAGATGTACATGTTTCACTGCTTTACATGTACATCTAAAGCTGTAAGACATGTACATGTAAAGCAGTGAAACATGTACATCTAAAACATCACTCCCCTACGACCTTCGGTACGTTGGGTTATAACAAACTTACCGATGTCCTTACTGTAAGACAAACTCCCCAACCGTTTGTGTACAAAAGGAGCGCAGAGGTTGCAATTAACGTCAATTATAGAGAACTTTCCCGGAAAATGAGATGTTATATATTATGATTAAATTCCATATATAACCTCATTAACGTATAACATTATGGCTAAGAAAGACGAACCACTGATTGAAAATGGCAGCAGACAGGCTCCGGAGCAATATTACATCAAAATTACTCCCGACGGGCCTTATTTAGTTTATGGAGACCCTCCTATTGATCAGGAGATTATCGTTCCCAATGAAGAAGGTTCTTCCTGGGTGTATCAACGTGGTAAACACTTTCAGAGTCCGGTAGACCACATTGCTTTGTGTCGTTGCGGACACTCCAAACATAAACCTTTCTGTGACGGTTCACACCAACATGCCACCGACTGGGATCCTAAGGAGACAGCCTCCAAACGCCCGCTTCTTGAGAAAGCGGAAGAATTGGAAGGACCTACTATGATTCTTGCCGATAATGAAAAATATTGTGCCTTTGCACGCTTCTGTGATGCCTACGGACGGGTGTGGAACCTGGTACAACGCGCTAAGACAGAAGAAGAAAGAGAACTCGTACGCCATGAAGTGGGCTGTTGTCCTTCGGGCAGACTGGTGTTATGGGACAAAGAGACAGAAAAGATATTCGAACCTCCGTTTGAACCTTCTATCGGTATTATTGAAGATCCGGGCATCAAGGTGAGCGGCCCTATCTGGGTAAAAGGTGGCATCCGCATCGAAGGTGCCGATGGCAAAAGTTATGAGATCAGAAACCGGGTTACTCTCTGCCGTTGCGGGCAGTCGTCAAACAAGCCCTTCTGTGATGGTACACACGCTTCCATGCATTTTCATGACAATATACCGTTGGAAGAGAGCGAAAACGAAAGATAAAGCACTTTATATCAACCGATAATAAAGTACGTACTTTATAGGTATAAGAGTACGTATTTAACAGCATGTTAAAATCTATTTTAACACACACTTAAATACGTACTCTTATTTATGATGATATTCAACCTTTAAAACAGCGAAAACTGATCATTGCGCAGGCTTTTAACCAAACGCTCTTTCACGATATCATCTTCTTGCAATTCACCTACAAGCATAGGAGAATCTTTATCATGCTTGTTCAAATTATACTTCACCGTGTTATAGTTCCCTTTGATGGCATAACAATAAATACAGCCATTCAGGCAACTCTCATAAGTACCGATGTCAATACTCTCCGCACACCGGCAAATATCACGCTGATTTTTATCTTTCCGGACGGATATAGGATAACCTGCAATTCTTTCCACCAATTGATTATCAATGCACAATCCCCCCGGAATGCCCAAGTGAGTCAAATCTACCTTGACTGTACATGTATCCAATTGAATAGAACAGGTATCCACCGTTTTTTTAAAGGATACCGCCATCTCCTCAATATCCGCTTTCAGTAGAGGTTGTATGTTGAATCGGCCGACAGCAGTGCGGATATGCTGATAATGATCGATAAAACCAAGCATACACTTCTCTGTATGTTCCTTTAAATCATATGCAATTTCGGCAAATTTCTCTTTGTGAAAACCAGGGGTATATGTCTCATTGGTAAGAACCGGATCATAACGCCAGATTACTTTCTCCTTACCTATCCGGTCCGAAAGACGCTTAAAAGTATCAATACGTTTGCTTATTGCAGGGAGATGATTCTCAATATCCGGTCCATAAGGGTTGAGAGTAAACTGAAAATAGTAATTGTATTCTTTCAGTTTGTCCAGCTTTTCAAGCATCGGAGCCGGATTCTTTGACCAGAAAACAATACAATCCACTACGGTAGGATCCAGACTAATCCTACTTATCATTTTTGAGTTATAAGGATTGGGAACAAGCACATACCTCTCTTTTATCCGGTTAAAAAACCAGTCTGAATAAAAGGCGGGTATATCAGTTCTGCGACTTGCACTAATTATCATATTGTAAAGTTAGCAAAAAGAGAATAAGGGAAGAAAAAGGGAACGTAAAAAAAAGACAAAAGACTTTAAAGCTATCCAGGCAAAAGGTAAATAGTATAAAGTCTTTTGTCTTCATCTGCAAATCAGTAGTCTACTGATCCTTGGTCATCAGGCCCTGAAACCGATAACAGAACGTGGAGATAACCGCATTTCATTGATCTTCATCCGATTTACAGCAAAACGCACATCTTCTTCTTCAATAGTCTGATAAAGCCTCTTATCTTCTGAAGGCGTGCTTCTGAATACTCTTTCGGCCATTGCAGGAAGTACCCCATTCGTTATTAATTGCCCCATCCAACGGGCGTTACTGAAATACGAATCTTTATGCTCACAAACGTGGATCACTGTTTCTTTCAGAACACTCCGCGCACCATTCGTCAGCACATACCCTTTCTTATCCAACAAATCATATCCTATCCGTAATAACTCGTCAACAGAGTAATCTTCAAAATGAAATTGATGCGGAAAACGTCCCCACAGTCCCAGGTTGGCATCCATCATCGCCTTCATCTCTTTTTCATAACCGGCAAATATAACCAGTATATCAGCATGCTCCAATGCAAGTACGGCTAATAAGGACTCCAATACCCGAAATCCAAAGTCCTTATGATCACTTGCTCCGTCATAAAGTGTATATGCTTCGTCTATGAATAGTACATTGCCACGTGCACGTTCCAGAATCTCCTGCATATTCTTTTCCGTCTCTCCGATAAAACGCCCCACCAACTGAGAACGTCCAGTCACTATAACCTCTCCTTTAGACAGTTGCCCCAATGCATGATATATCTTCCCTACCATCTTGGCCACTGTTGTTTTTCCCGTTCCCGGATTACCGGTGAAAATCATATGATGTGCTCCCGGACCCTGAACAGGTAACCCCAACTGTTTACGTTTTTCATTGAAACGTACAAATTTGAAAGCCTGTTCCATATTCTGCTTTACTTTACTTAAACCAACCAAAGCATTCAGCTGCTTCATGCTTTCATCAAACAAGTTGGCCTGAGCTTCAAAAAAAGTTGTATCGATATCTTGTGCTTCAATACGTATAAGCGCTTCGGGCAAATCTTCGGTTGGCTGATTATCTTCGAGAAGAATGCGCTCTTGCATACGGGGATAGATAGCCTCATGGATAAACTTACTGACGGTATCTTCTTTCCAATATAACAATGTTCCGTTATCAGATTCAGTCTTCATGCTCCGGTACAAAACCTGTTGTGCTTCTGGCGAAAGATAAAAGGATTCGCTTTCCAGCTGCTGCTCTATTAAATTAAGTATATCATGCATGGAGAAACTTTCTGTCTTAAAATGGTTCTCTTCCGGAAAATACGCAGCAAGTTCGGGGACTAACTCAAACAATTGATTAATCTCAGCGTCCATACCGGACAGTATAAACATCCCTTCTTGTTTTTGCAATGCATTAATCATCTTGCCAATCACGTTCGAAGCACCCGGAGAGGTTAATGCTAATAAATGATCCAGATAAATAACTTTCCCGCAACACTGGGTGAAGAGTTCAGTTGCCGTTTCATAAGGATCCACCGCATTATGTGTTTCGGTCAGCGTATACGCGTTCACCTGTTTGAAGTAAATCTCCGAGCCGATAAGTAGAAAAGCTGCATTCTTTGCGAAAATCTCCTTATTCCTTCCACCCGCTCCGGTAATGACAAAATTTGAATAATGCCGGAGAATATTCAGCTTTCGACGCTTACGTAACCGATCGAATTCACTTTGTTTATATAAGTCCAATAGTTGATGACGCGCAGTTGCCATGCCCGGAAGCTGATGTAACTCATTATACCACAATGGATTCTTTCCCAGATAACGGGCAAGCATATAGTCAACTGAATTTTTATGGATAGGTACATAGCTGCAATCGATCATTCCTTTTTCTCCTAAAGAGAAAGAAACCCTGTAAAGAGGTTCATCATTGTGTAATAATAGTACAAAAGAATGCCCTTCCTTCCATATCCTTTTAGGATGGAAAGTCAATTTCAGGACATTCTCACCCGACTCTGTATCTCCCGGCCTGCCTTCGGATTCACCTACCAGATTTAGCAAACTATTATAACAGAATGCTGTAAAATGATGAAAAGAAGTAACTGCTTCCCTAAAAAGGATATTCAGATACATACATCCGGAAGTTCCGCAGATCTCTTCAGAATCCTCATTATGCTTAATATATACTGATTGTATAGTATACTTATTACTTTTATCCGTAAATGTTTTGTTTGATTTATTCTTATTCATAGTAGTATAATAATTAAGAGTAAAGAATATAAGACTTTTTAATGTATAGAAACACGAAACCCCGTACAAGTTAATATACGGGCATGAGAAAGACCGCCTCGGTTAAGAGACAGTTATGCGCAAATCATAAAATGAATGGGGAAAAAGGTTCAATTATGAAAAGTACAGGCCTACATAGCTTTCTTCGTTCCTGATCTGCACGAATTTTATACCGGACAGATCTTAAACGTTGTTCAAAATGTCAAAGATCAAAATGCATCAACTGACAAAATCCCAGCGGGACTCCGTTAATCGAATAACATTGTTCATCTTTGAATTCTGATTTTCAAAACTGTGTTGCCTCATTTTGAGAAAACATGTATAATTTTGTACAAATATACAGGAACTTCCGGGTGTTTCCAAATAATGCTGAGGAAAATTGAAACAGATTCTAAAGACAACAACCGTAATTAAGGTACAACTATCCGTAATCTGTATACCAAAGCTTTTGTATATTCCAGGTAATTTTGCAACGTGAAATAATAGACTAAGAATATGAAGTTATTAAAACGAACCCGAATGCATATGTTTATAGGAATACTATTAATTACTGTGGCTGCTTTCGCCTTGATTGGAGTTGTTTTCATTAACCAGTCAAGCTTTGGTAAGCTTCCTCAGGGCAAACGACTGGAAAGAATCAAGCAGTCACCGCATTATAAAGACGGGGTTTTTCAGAATCTGCATGAGACAGTGATGATGACCACTGATAAAAGTCGTTTCAGAGGTATCCTTGATTTTCTATTCAGAAAAGTCGAAGGATTACGCCCAGAAAAAGAAGTACCGGTTATCAAAACTAATCTCCGGGAAATAAGCAACAACAAAGATGTACTGGTCTGGTTTGGACATTCTTCCTATCTTATTCAAATTGACGGGAAACGAATACTGGTAGATCCGGTATTTTGCATGGCCTCTCCGGTTTCGTTTGTCAACAAGCCATTTCCGGCTACCTATACCTACCAACCCAATGACATGCCGGATATTGATTATCTAATAATAACGCATGACCATTGGGATCATTTGGACTATCAGACGATTATGCAACTGAAAGATCGTATCGGAAAGATAATCTGCCCATTGGGAGTCGGCGAGCATTTTGAATATTGGGGATTTGAAGAGGATCAACTCATAGAACTTGATTGGTATGAAAATTCCACTTCCGGCAATGAGGCAGGGTTATCCATACACTGTCTGCCAGCCCGTCACTTCTCTGGTCGTGGCCTTACTGCCAACCAGACACTCTGGGCCTCTTTCCTTATCGAAACCCCGTCAAAAAAGATCTTTATCGGAGGAGATGGTGGTTATGATACGCATTTTAAAGAGATAGGGAATCGTTATCCCGGAATTGATCTGGCAATTCTGGAAAACGGGCAATATAATGAGGATTGGAAATACATCCACACAATGCCATCAGAATTAAGTCAGGTAGCCAAAGACCTGAAAGCCCGGAAGATACTGACGGTGCACCACTCTAAATTTGCTTTAGCAAAACATCGGTGGGACGAACCGATCATGAATGTACGAAAAATGATAGAGACGGATTCGCTAAATGTTCTCAACCCTGTGATTGGTGAAGTTGTCAGCATAGACAAATAGATACCGCATTCATACTCATTGGGAATACAAGTACTGTATCCCAACTATTTTGAAACGCAGATTATCACAAAGTCATGTAAAGAATATCGTCCCTCAACTATAATGTAGTCTTATTATAATCTGTGAAAATCTGCGTTTATTTGCGTTTCAATAAAACACCGTCATAGTATGAACTAAATCTTATCTTTTTATTTCCAATCAGTAATATTGGTAGCAATATCCGTAATTTATCTATTTCTTAACCAAACATATCAGAGTAATTTTGCATCAGTCAGATAAAAAATAAAAAATATGAGAACAAGAAACATTTTAATGATGCTTATAGCTATGGTAACAATGTCAGGAACAAATGTAAAAGCTCAGCAAGTATTTAAAGCAAAAAAGGTGTTAGTCGCCTATTTCTCATGGTCGGGAAATACCCGTAGTGTTGCAAACCAGATCGCAGAATTGACCGACGGAAAGCTTTTCGAAATTCAAACAACAACACCTTATCCGGAAGAGTATCGCTTATGTACGGAGGTAGCTAAAAAAGAAAAAGAAGCAAACGCACGCCCGGAACTGAAAACCAAAGTCGACAATATAAATACCTACGATGTCATATTTGTAGGATACCCCAACTGGTGGGGAACCGCTCCTATGGCTATATGGACTTTTCTGGAAAGTTACAATTTCTCTGGCAAGACAGTCATTCCTTTCTGCACACATGGTGGCGGAGGTGAACAGAATTGCTTCAAAGATTTTGTAAAGCACACTGAGAAAGCTACAATAAAAAAGGGCTTTCTCATCAATGGCGGAAGTGCAAACTCAGCTCGGACAAAGGTAGAAAAATGGCTGCACGAAATTGATCATTAAAAACACAATTATGTTACGAAAAGTAAGACTCATTTCCGCCCTGGTATGTTTCACCCTAATCACTTTACTGTTTCTTGATTTTACAGGCACTATTCATACCTGGTTTGGATGGTTGGCAAAGATCCAGTTCCTACCGGCCTTACTGGCGCTGAATATAGGAGTTATCATTGCACTAATGGCATTAACTCTCATTTTAGGGCGGATCTATTGTTCTGTTATCTGCCCGCTCGGTGTGTTTCAGGACCTGGTATCGTGGATAGCCGGAAAACGCAGAAAGAATCGTTTTCGTTATTCCCCCGGCCTCTCGTGGTTACGGTATGGAGTACTGGCGGTCTTTATCATCGCCATTATTGCCGGTATAGGTGCAATTGTCACCTTACTGGCACCTTATAGCACTTACGGACGCATCGTTTCCAATTTGTTTGCACCGCTTTACCAATGGGGAAACAATCTTTTGGCCTACTGGGCAGAACGTGTGGACAGTTATGCTTTTTATTCAGTTGATGTATGGATGAAAGGTGTCACAACTTTTGGTATTGCTATTGCAGCATTTATCATTCTTGCTCTGCTGGCATGGCGAAACGGACGTACTTACTGTAATACAATTTGTCCGGTGGGAACACTTTTGGGTTTCGTAGCTAAATATTCATGGTTGAAGCCGGTAATTGACACTTCAAAATGCGTAGATTGTCAGTTGTGTGCCCGCAATTGCAAAGCCTCATGTATCAATATAAAAGAACACAAGATTGATTACAGCCGGTGTGTGGCATGTATGAACTGTATCGGAAAATGTCCTAAAAATGCAATTCAGTACAAACACCCTCTCAATGCCGACACAGAAATAGTCAAAGTAACAAACGAACAGATAGACAATGCTCGCCGTAGTTTCTTGTCTGCCACTTCTTTGTTGGCTACTTCTACCCTTCTGAAAGCACAAGAGAAAAAAGTAGATGGCGGACTCGCGATAATAGAAGAAAAGAAGATTCCCAATCGTACTACTCCTGTCACTCCGGCAGGTTCATTGAGTGCCCGGAATTTCGCAAATCATTGTACGGCTTGTCAGCTATGTATATCCGTTTGTTCCAATCAGGTACTGCGTCCTTCCGCTAAGCTTGAAACACTGATGCAACCGGAAATGTATTATGAACGTGGCTATTGCCGCCCTGAATGCACGAAATGTGCCGAAGTATGTCCGACAGGTGCTATACGGCCCATTACCACAGCAGAGAAATCTGCAATACAAATCGGTCATGCAGTATATATATATGAAAATTGCGTAGTCAATACAGATGGCGTAAATTGTGGAAACTGTGCCCGTCACTGTCCGACAGGTGCTATACAAATGATAGCCAGTATTGCCGATGACCCGGAATCTCCTAAACTTCCGGTAATCAATGAGGAGCGTTGTATTGGTTGCGGAGCTTGTGAAAACCTTTGTCCGGCACGTCCGTTTAGTGCAATTTATGTAGAAGGACATCAAAAACACAGAATTGTTTAAAAGAGAAGCCATGAATAAGAAAAATAAAAAGGAGATAGACCGTCGGAAGTTTCTGAAAGTATTAGGCGCAAGTGCCGTAACTACTACAGCTGCCTTGTATGGTTGCAGTTACCAAAGTGACTCAGCAGCAATAAATGGAAGCCCCGGCGACACCCAAACAGGCGAAATGACCTATCGCACCTCCCCCTCCACAGGTGATAAAGTTTCCATACTGGGATATGGCTGCATGCGCCTGCCAACTATTAATAATACCAGTGCAAGAGACACTCAGGATGAAATTGATCAGGATATGGTCAATGAACTGACCGATTATGCAATTGCACACGGCGTTAACTACTTCGACACATCGCCTGCATATTGCAGAGGGCGTTCCGAACATGCTATGGGGATTGCACTCAGCCGACACCCGCGCGACAGCTATTTTATAGCTACGAAGTTATCCAATTTCAGTCCGGATACCTGGAGTCGCCAGGCTTCCATAGCGATGTATCACAACTCCTTGAAAGAGCTACAAGTAGATTACCTGGATTATATGCTGCTACACGGCATTGGAATGGGAGGCATGGAAGCGTTGAAAGGCCGTTATTTAGATAACGGCATGCTCGATTTTCTTATCAAGGAACGCGAAGCGGGACGCATCCGTAACCTCGGTTTCTCATACCATGGAGATATTGAAGTATTCGATTATCTACTTTCCCGGCACGATGAAATAAAATGGGATTTTGTACAAATCCAGCTGAACTATGTAGATTGGAAGCATGCCAAAGAAGTAAATACCCGTAATACAGATGCTGAATACTTGTATGCCGAAGTTTCCAAGCGAAACATTCCTGCAATTATCATGGAGCCTCTATTAGGAGGGCGTCTGTCTAATGTGCCCAACCACATAGTAGGGCGCTTAAAACAGCGTCGTCCGACAGACAGTGTTGCCTCATGGGCATTCCGCTTTGCGGGTTCACCCGAAGGAGTACTTACGGTATTGAGTGGAATGACGTATATGGAGCATCTGAAGGATAATTTGCGTACCTATTCACCTTTGGTGCCATTGACTGAAAATGATAAAGAATTTCTGGAAGAAACGGCACAACTGATGTTGAAATATCCTACAATCCCCTGCAATGATTGTAAATATTGTATGCCTTGCCCCTATGGCCTGGATATTCCGGCCATTCTGATACATTACAATAAGTGTGTAAATGAGGGCAATGTCTCGGAAAACAGTCAGGAGGAAAATTATCGTAAAGCACGCCGTGCATTTTTAGTGGGTTATGATCGTAGTGTACCACGCCTGCGTCAGGCCAATCACTGTATCGGATGTGACCAATGTGTACATCATTGTCCGCAGAATATAAATATACCGGGAGAACTACATCGCATTGATCAATTTGTAGAACAGCTAAAACAAGGTACTTTATGAATATGGAAAAATTAATCCAAT
This sequence comes from Bacteroides sp., assembly GCA_019416685.1. Classification (GTDB taxonomy): domain Bacteria; phylum Bacteroidota; class Bacteroidia; order Bacteroidales; family Bacteroidaceae; genus Bacteroides. The sequence goes on along the minus strand of DXWV01000078.1, from coordinate 3,526 downwards.
TACTACATGAAGAGCAATATTCATGCGTTATCCGCCATAAACGAAAAATTCATGTATTTGAACAACGGGGAGTTGCTGACTTATACAACTTACTAAAACAGACTCCGTGGATACTACGAGGGGCCCATATTGCAGACAAGGTAGTTGGAAAAGCTGCGGCCGCCTTAATGATATTGGGCCAGGTGAAACAACTGTATGCTGATGTAATAAGTGAACCTGCCTGGGAAATATTACAAGAAGCAGCTATCAAGGTGGAATTCAGGCTAAAAGTACCTCTGATAAAAAACCGTACTCAAACAGGTTGGTGTCCGTTGGAAACGCTATGCAAAGAAAAGGCCACTGCCCAAGAGTGTTTTATATCTATACAACATTTTATAAATACACAGAGTAAGATTGCAACGTGATAGAAGTAACTATCATAAAAGCATTTTATGCCCAAAACAACATTTTACAGGTGAAATAAATATAGATTCCCGGCAACATTAATTTTGTGAAATTCTGTATTCATTGGGTGCTACTCCGGTTATCTTTTTAAACAGGCTGCTAAAATACTGTACATTAGAAAAACCTAACTTATCTGCAACCAGGGCAGTTGTATTATTCTTATCGGACAACATTCTTTTAGATGTCTCAAAACGTTTTTGCTGGAAATACTCATATATATTTTTCCCTGTCTCAAACTTTAACAGGTCGCTAAAGTAATGAGGAGATAATTGAAGGTTCCTTGCACAATACTCAGCTGATGGCAATATGCCATTCATGAGTTTACCAGACTGAACATATTCATCCCATAATAAGTCGGTTTTATTAATTATGAGTTTATTGGGTTCGTTGCGTGTGATGAACTGCCGTTCATAGTAACGAGTACAATAGTCTAAAAACAATTCGATATATCTCGAAATAATTGTTTTAGTGTGACAATCGATTGCATGTTGCAATTCTTCTCCGATATTGCATAAACATTCTATTATCTTTGTCTTTTCACGCAAAGAAAGATGTAAGGCTTCGTCCGGTTTATAATAAAAGAATGAGTAATTCTTTATATTTGCTTCCAGCGAAGTGTGATAAAGTAAATCAGGGTGAAATGCCAGCAACCAACCTTTTTGAGAAAGTATCTCGTTTTTATCCGTTTTAAAGGATTCTCCCGGAGTAAGGAATATCAATGATGCATTGGAATAATCGTAATATTTACGCCCATACAGGAAATCTTCAGCATGACCTTCTATTAATATGACTGTATAGAAGCCAAACTTAAGGGTACGTTGTTCTAAATTAGCTTTTGATAAATCAATGACACTTATCAATGGATGAAGCGTTTTACACCCTAAACAGCAATTACATTGATGTACAGTTTCTATATTCAATATGTTTTTTTTCATAAAAACAGCCTATTTTTAGCGAAGACTACACTAAGTAGCTTATCAAAGAACTATATCGTTTTGTGCCCTGTACTCATTAGGTGAACATCCGACGTTCTTTTTAAACAGACGTGAAAAATGTTGCGTATACTGAAACCCTAACTTATATGCAATCTGAGAAATTGGCTGATTGGTATTGAGTATCTGGTCTTTTGCATGATTGATTATTTTGAAGACAATGTGCTGCTGTGCACTCTTTCCTGTCTCTTTTTTTATTAAATCACCAAAATAATTAGGCGAAAGAAAAACCTTATCTGCAAAGTATTTCACAGTAGGAAAACCATTCTTTTCTGCATTTTGTTCCAAGAAATAATCATCCAGGAGATGTTCAAACTGTACAATAATGTCTTTATTCACTCCACTGCGGGTATTAAATTGCCGTTCGTAAAAACGCATACAATAGTCAAGCAATAGTTCTATATTTTTAGCTATCAAAATTTTGCTATGCTTATCTATTGCACGCTCTAACTCCATCGTGATATTTTTAAGGCAGTCCGTTATTATTTGCTGTTCATCAAGAGACACATGAAGCGCTTCACTTACCTCATAGGAAAAGAAAGAGTACTTATTGATGTTCTGCCCCAAAGATGTACCACGAATTAAGTCAGGATGAAATACAATGCCTATGGAAGACGGTTGGACGTTTTCCTTCAATTCAATACCAATAACCTGTCCTGGTGCAAAACTAACGATTGTTCCCTCCTGATAATCATATTGTTTTTTACCGTATTTAAGATCTCCGCACTTCGTATGTTTCAAGAAGAGCGAATAAAAACCCATATTGATCCGAATATGATTCGGACGATTGGTTGCCTTTTTCAAATCTACAATTCCGACCAGCGGATGCATGGTTTCCAACCCATATAACTTATTGTATTGATCAATAGTATCAATCTTTATAATTTCATCCATAATATGAAGTATATTAAATAATTAGACCTTGTTGCGTTCTGTATTCATTGGGAGTACACCCTACGCGTTTCTTAAATAACCGGCAAAGGTGCTGCGGATATTGAAAGCCTAAAGTGTAGGCTATCTGACTAACAGTTTCATCCGTTTCGGCAATATGTTCCTTTGCCATTTCAATAACCTTATCCTGAATATGCTCTTGCGGGGTTTTTCCTGTTTCCTTTTTTACCATATCTCCAAAATAGTTGGAGGAAAGGCAGATTTTATCTGCAAAATATTTCACTGAAGGTAACCCTTCCTGCATGGGGAGTTTACTTAGGAAATATTCATTCAAAAGTTGCTCAAATTTCGTAAGAGCATCTTTATTCGCATCACTGCGGGTAATAAACTGTCGTTCATAGAACCGCATACAATAATTAAGGAGTAGCTCTATATTCATAGCAATCAGTGCTTTGCTGTGTTTATCAATAACATGTTCCAGCTCAATACTGATTTTTTTGAGACAATCCATAACAATACCTTTTTCCTGATCAGAAAGATGGAGTGCTTCGTTGGCTGCATAGGAAAAGAAAGTATAGTTTTTTATGTTCTTTCCCAATGAAGTGCCACGAATCAAATCGGGATGGAAAACTATACCATAAACTTCCGGTGTTATTTCATCTTCAACCATATCTACACGTACAGTCTGACCAGGTGCGAAACAAACAATAGTTCCTTCCTGATAATCATAAGATCTACGTCCATATTTGAGATCACAGCTTTTGGTCTGTTTTAGGAAAAGTGCATAAACCCCATAATTCATTTGGGTGTGATTAACTATCTTAGTTGCTTTTGTAAGATCGACGACACTCACTAACGGATGCAATGTCTCGAGTCCATACATACTGTTGTACCGGTCTACATTTTCTAAGTTTACTATATTATCCATAGACGTAAGTATTTGAATTTTAGCAAAGATATAAATAAAATATACACTGATTCAACGGAATTAGTCAAATCTGTAATTTGGGTTATACTATCCGTAATTTGGGTACATCTTTTTTATGCCAACAGCTGAAGTTGATTTGGAAAGCCATTTTCTTCTGTAATCAGGGTTATCATACCTGAATAGAAATGAAGGAGTTCACCACGGAATTCTAAGACTTGACCAAATAATCCGGCCCGAAAAAACAGTTAATAAAGTTAAACGAGTTTTGGTT
>DXWV01000077.1 GCA_019416685.1 Bacteroides sp. | reverse complement strand
TACAAAGGTAATATTTTACCACTAATATTTGTAATGCAAATCTAAAGGAGGACACGGAGAGCACAGAGATATTATTTTCTCTGATGAAACGCGGATGATCGCAAATGAACGCAGATTAAAAGACTGTAGTTCTTTATCATACATTTGTTTCTCTTTGCGAAAATCTGCGATCATCTGCATTTCAATAAAGATTTAAACTCTGTGTCCTCTGCTACCTTTGTGGTGAAACCTCATACAATCTGTAATTGGGGTTATATTATCCGTAATTTATCTACAAAGTATCTCCTCACAACAGTGTACTTTTGTAACATAAAAAAACAACGAATTAAACGACCTGTCATTATGAGTAAAAAAGTACTGATTTTATCATCCAGCCCGCGACGCGGAGGTAACTCTGACACACTTTGTGACGAATTCATGCGTGGAGCCACAGAAGCTGGAAATGAAGCGGAAAAGGTTTTTCTACGGGATAAAACGATCCACTATTGTATGGGATGCAGTGTATGTAGTCAACACAAGAAACCATGTCCTCAGAAAGATGATGCGGCGGAAATCATTGCTAAAATGCTGACTGCTGATGTCATAGTTCTTGGTACTCCCGTCTATTTCTATGCAATGAGTGCACAACTGAAAACATTGCTCGACCGTTGTTGCGGGTCCTATACCGAAATGAAAAACAAAGAATTCTATTTCCTTGCTGCCGCTGCCGAAGGGAAAGAAGGGCTTGCTAATTTAGAACATGTTTTCGATAACCTGATGGGCTTTATAGATTGTTTGGAAAATCCGGTAGTAAAAGGCAAAGTTCTTGCTACTGATGTCTGGCATGTAGGTGAGATAAAAGGCAATCCAGTCTTGATAGAAGCCTATGAGATGGGAAAACTAATTTGATAGTGATATCTTCTTCCAAAGTACGGATTGATTACATTAAAATAAAAATATGGAAACAAAAACAGTAAAAGCGTATGGAACGGAATCAGCAGAAATTCCACTCCATAGTTTAGAAATTCAACGTCGTTCGCTTCTACCGAATGATGTAGAGATTGATATTTTGTATTGTGGTATTTGCCATTCTGACCTTCACTCCATCCATAATGATTGGGGTGGAACCACTTATCCGATTGTTCCCGGACATGAAATTGTAGGACGCATTACCGGAATAGGCAGAGATGTAACTAAATTCAAAGTCGGAGATTTGGCTGGCATCGGTTGTATCGTTGATAGTTGCGGACACTGCGAACATTGTCACAACGGTGAAGAACAATATTGTGAAGAAGGTTGGACGGTTGTTTTTAATTCTCCCGACAAATATCTTGGAGGACAAACTTATGGTGGCTTTTCGCAAACGATTGTAGCCGATGCTAATTATGTATTGAAACTGCCTGAGACAATTGATCTTGCAGCATCAGCTCCTATCTTATGTGCAGGAATCACCGTTTATTCTCCTTTGAAGCATTGGGGAGCAGGACCTGGGAAAAAAGTAGGTATCATAGGTATTGGTGGTTTGGGCCATATGGCTATAAAGATTGCAAAAGCGATGAAGGCCCATGTTACTGTTTTTACTACCTCTCCTTCTAAAATAGAAACAGCCAAAGAGTTGGGTGCGGATGAAGCCGTGCTATCTACTGACACGAATCAAATGAGAAATCTCTCTAAGTTTGATATGATTCTGGATACAGTTTCTGCACGACACGATGTTAATATGTATTTGAATCTTCTGAAGGTAGATGGTAGCCTTGTATTGGTTGGCCTTCCTAATCAACCGTTGGAAGTCGGTGCATTCAATATCGTAAACGGACGCAAAAGTTTTTCCGGTTCCAACATTGGTGGCATTGCCGAGACACAAGAAGTAATTGATTTCTGTGCAGAACACCATATCACGGCTCAGATAGAACTAATCAGCATTGACCAAATAAATGAAGCCATGGAACGTTTGGAAAAGAATGATGTCAAATATCGTTTTGTTATTGACATGAAGACAAAAGGAATGTAATCTATAATCAGATATCAACGGTAGTAAGAGGGTATCAAAAGTCTGAGAAAGCTATCAATATGTAACTTTAGAAACGCAGATTTACGCAAATTATCGCAGATTTAAACAGGTTCTTAATCTTTGCGTAAATTAGCGTTAATCTGCGTTTTAATGATAGTGAGTTTCACTTTTGGCACCCTCTTGCCATATCTTCAGATTCTCTTTTTATCCGGTTTTATTAAGAAACTGTTTTGATTTTTATAGAATCTCTTTTTTCTGTTTATTTCGGGCTTCTTCAGTCTTCTTTTTCGCCCGTTTGCAACTTCGCTTTTAGTCACATAGCCCGCTATGCTCCTAAAAACAAAGCTGCAAACGAACAAAAAATAAGACTAAATAAGCGCCGAATAAAAATCAAAACAGTTTCTAAGAGAAAGTGAATATAAATATTACAATCTGTAATTCGGGTTATGATGTCTGTAATTTGTCTACAAAGAATCTCTTTTCTTCCCCGTACATTTGCAATATAAAAAATAGATAATCAATTCTTTATTCATTAAAACCCCAAGAGATATGAGACGAAACTTATTATTAGCAGCAACATCCCTTACAATGCTCAGTACTACCCTCTCTTTTGCGCAAACCGATGCAGATAACTTCTATAAAAGTAGTACGGTAAGCACTGAGAAAGTAACCTTTCTCAATCAGTACAAAATGAAAGTGACAGGCAATCTCTTTCTTCCCAAAGACATGAAAGAAAGTGAAAGATATCCGGCAATTATTGTGGGGCATCCTATGGGAGCCGTCAAAGAGCAGAGTGCCAACCTCTATGCTACGAAGATGGCCGAACGTGGTTTTATAACCTTGTCCATCGACTTGTCTTTCTGGGGGGAGAGCGAAGGGAAACCACGTAATGCAGTCCTTCCCGAACTTTATGCAGAATCTTTTAGTGCCGCAGTAGATTATCTTGGTACACATTCTTCTGTTAATCGTGAACAAATTGGTGTAATCGGGATTTGTGGTAGTGGCAGTTTTACTATCAGTGCGGCTAAAATCGACCCGCGTTTGAAAGCCATCGCAACCATAAGTATGTATAATATGGGTGCAGCCAGCCGGAACGGCCTGAAACATGCATTAACACTGGAGCAAAGAAAGCAGATCATTGCCGAAGCTGCCGAACAACGCTATGTGGAATTCTTAGGAGGAGAAACGAAGTATACCGGTGGTACAGTACACGAACTGACCGAAAACTCCTCTCCGATAGAACGCGAATTTTATGAATTCTATCGTACTGAACGTGGAGAATTTACACCCGAAAGTGCAACATCTCTGACTACTACGCATCCAACATTGACAAGTAATGTGAAATTCATGAATTTTTATCCGTTTGTTGATATTGAGACTATCTCCCCCCGTCCTATGCTTTTCATTACCGGAGAAAATGCACATTCACGTGAATTCAGTGAAGATGCTTATAGTAAAGCTGCCGAACCGAAAGAATTATATATCGTACCAGGCGCAGGACACGTGGATCTTTACGATCGGGTAAATCTTATTCCATTTGACAAGTTGGAATCTTTCTTCAAAGAGTATCTGAAATGATGAAAAAGAATACGAATATTAAATATTATATTATAGCTCCTCTTGTGGTACTGACATTATTGATTAGTCTCACGTCGTGTAGTACCGATGCCCCTTGCCCGAACCTGCCGGATACAACACAGCCTTTTCCTACTGTCGATCCTGATAAATCAGATGATAACAATAATCCCGATAAACCGGGTAATAATGATAATTCTATGGATAATAATCTTAAAATAAACATAGGTTCCATCTCGCTCAATGCAACTCTGGAAGACAATCCAACAGTAACGGCATTTAAGTCATTACTACCGATGACAGTGAATATGTCAGAAATGAATAATAATGAAAAATATTATTATTTACCAGCAGATCTTCCGATGGCATCTTTCAATTCCGGTAGAATCCAAACAGGGGACTTAATGCTTTATGGTTCTTCATGTGTAGTACTCTTTTATAAGACATTTTCTACTTCATACAGTTACACACGTCTGGGACGTGTGGATAATCCTTCGGGCTTAACATCTGCTCTTGGTTCGGGAAATGTAACTGTTACTTTTGAACTGCCATAATAGAAAGAAAAAAATCTGAAAAATACATTGATAACAACAGGAAGTTTATTAATAGGTAGTGTAGCTATTTATCGTTTTCTGAATAATAAAGAGCCGGCAAACTACTTATAAAATAGAATTATAAAATAAAAGACAATTGAAATATGGAAATAATCAAAAATAAGGAATACGAAGGCGAACGCCCTCTATTTGCAACACATGATTTACAACTTGAAAATGTAACAATTCATACTGGTGAGTCAGCATTGAAAGAATGCAGTAATATTATAGCTGCAAATTGTCGTTTTGAGGGTAAATATCCTTTTTGGCATACCAACGGTTTTATCGTGAAGAATTGTTTCTTTACAGAAGGGGCACGTGCCGCTCTTTGGTATTCTCAGAACCTCCAAATGAGCGATACTGTGGTAGAAGCACCGAAAATGTTCCGTGAAATGGATGGGATTAAACTGGAAAATGTACAGCTTCCCAATGCACTCGAAACCTTCTGGCATTGCCGTAATGTAGAATTAAAAAATGTACAGATAAATAAGGCCGACTACTTGTTCATGTACGGTGAAAATATCCATATAGCAAATTATAGTCAGAACGGAAATTACTCATTCCAATATTGTAAGAATGTGGAAATCCGCAATGCAGTAATCAATTCAAAAGACGCTTTCTGGAATACTGAAAATGTAACAGTATACAACTCTGAACTAAATGGCGAATATCTGGGTTGGCATTCGCACAATCTACGCCTGGTAAACTGTAAGATTTCAGGAACTCAGCCACTTTGTTATGCCCATAATCTTATTGTAGAAAATTGTACAATGGCTGATGACGCTGACCTCTGTTTTGAGCATAGCAGTGTACAAGCCACTATTAATAGTCCGATACATAGTATAAAAAATCCACGCACCGGAAGTATCGTTGCAGAAAGTTACGGTAAAATTATTATGGACGAAAATATCAAAAAGCCTGCAGACTGTGAACTAAAACTATGGGACAATATAACTTGCTTTAGCGCATGAAATACGATTTTGATGAGATAATTCCCCGTCGTGATACTAACTCTTATAAATGGGATACAGAGACAGAAGATGATATTCTGCCTATGTGGGTAGCTGATATGGATTTCCATACAGCTCCCGCAATTATTGATGCATTAAAAAAAAGGGTAGAACATGCTATTTTCGGTTACACAAAAGTTCCCTCTAAATATTATGATTCTATTGTGGATTGGTTCGGACGAAAGCACAATTGGAAAATTGAGAAAGATTGGATTATTTACACAACGGGGGTTGTACCGGCGCTGTCGGCAATAATAAAAGCTTTGACATCTCCTGGAGATAAGATATTGGTACAAACTCCGGTATATAATTGTTTCTTCTCATCCATCCGTAATAATGGATGTGAGATAGTTTCCAATCCTCTCATTTATATAAACGGAACATACCAGATTGACTTTGATGATTTAGAAAAGAAAGCAATTGATCCGAAAGTTAAACTTCTGTTATTATGCAATCCACATAATCCGGCAGGCAGAGTATGGACAAAACAGGAATTAGTATGTATTGGTAAAATCTGCCTTCAAAATGGTATATTGATCATAGCAGACGAAATTCATTGCGAATTAATTTTTCCCGGATATACATATACTCCTTTTGCATCTGTATCAGAGGATTTTTTAACGCACTCCGTCATCTGTACTTCACCAAGTAAAGCCTTCAATCTGGCAGGGCTTCAGATTGCAAATATTATATCTGCCAATAGGAATATACGTATGAAAATAGAAAAAGCAATTAATATAAATGAAGTATGCGATGTAAACCCATTTGGAGTTGAAGCGTTGATAGCAGCATACAATAATAGCGAGGAATGGTTGGATAAACTTAATCACTATTTATTTGGCAACTACATTTATCTGAAAAACTATTTCAAAGAATATCTTCCACAGTTTCTCGTAATAAGGCTCGAAGGTACTTATTTGGTATGGGTGGATTGTTCTGTATTAAAACAGTCATCTAAAGAAATTGTAAAAATATTGCTAAAGGAAGGTAAGATTCGGGTAAATGAAGGCAACCTGTATGGAGAAGAGGGTGAGGGTTTTATTCGTATCAATATAGCTTGTCCCCGACAAATATTGATTGACGGATTAAATAGAATAAGACGTACCTTAAATAAGAACAACTTAACATGAGTGGAGTTTGTTTACATAGTGAGCCTGTAGTTCTACGACTCATGTTAATCCACTTATAGTCATTTTATTAGGAATGGCTATGATAAACCGAAAATATTTATTCAATTTATACATCCTATTCATTTATTCTGTAACAGGCGATCAGAATGCATGAATGTTATGTATGGATTGGTCGCACGGATTACAAATAATTGGTCGCATATTATGCACACTATTTTTAAAAGTATAGTAAAGAAAGAATATAAAAAAAGCACTAATATATTGAATATTAGTGCTAAACATTTATTTTTAATTATCTTTTGCGGTGCGTACGGCTCTAAGACTTATATTTTCATTCATTATCGACTGTTGCCAAACTTTTG
>DXWV01000076.1 GCA_019416685.1 Bacteroides sp. | reverse complement strand
ACTGTTTTTTCGGGCCGGATTATTTGGTCAGGTCTTAGAATTCTGTGGTGGGTTTAACTCATTTCTGTACAGTTTTAAGTGTATTTAACCGCAGAGGATACAGAGGGCACAGAGCTTAAAAGAAACGCGGATGATCGCAGATTAAAAGACTGTGGATCTTTATCGTACATTTGTTTTCCTTTACGAAAATCTTCGTTCATCTGCGTTTCAATGAATCATCGCTTGTCGTACCTCCCCGTGCGGGAAGCACTATTACTTGAACATTTTCCTTTAAATAAGTGTAAAGTATAGTATTTATTCTCTGAGAACCTTTATTTTTGCATCATGTTAAGAAAAGAATATAATATGAAGAGGCTTATTCGCAAGGTATTGGCTGTGGTTACGGTGATAGCTGCTCTCTATTCGTGTGCCAGTATAGGAAGGCCCGATGGAGGACCACTTGATGAGACTCCTCCCCGTTTTATTGGCAGCACGCCTGCTGCGGGGGCACTTAATAATACAAAAACGAAAGTATCACTTTCCTTTGACGAATTCATTAAGCTTGAGAAAGCCAATGAAAAGGTCGTGATTTCTCCTCCTCAGGTGCAGCAACCGGAGATAAAGGCATCAGGAAAGAAGATAAGTGTCAACCTGCTTGATTCTTTGAAGCCTAACACAACTTATACAATTGATTTCTCGGATGCTATTGTTGATAACAATGAAGGCAATCCGTTAGGTAATTTTGCCTTTACTTTCTCAACCGGAAGTGTGATTGATACGATGGAAGTATCCGGAACATTGCTCGAAGCCTCCAACCTGGAGCCTGTTAAAGGAATGCTGGTGGGCATGCATTCCAATCTGTCGGATACTGCATTTACGAAACTACCATTTGACAGAGTTGCCCGCACGGATAGCCGTGGACATTTTACGATTCGTGGTGTTGCCCCGGGGAAATATCGCATTTTTGGTTTGATGGATGCCGACCAGAATTTTGCTTTCAGCCAGAAGAGTGAAGCACTTGCTTTTAATGATTCGCTGGTCATCCCCCGTTGGGAAGAACGTATACGCCAGGATACTACTTGGGTGGACTCTCTTACCATCGACACGGTTGTAGAAAGGAAATACACTTATTATTTGCCGGACAATGTGATTCTGCGTTCTTTTAAGGAAGATTTGTTCTCACAATATCTCATGAAAAATGAACGGTTGACTCCTGAGAAGTTTACGCTCTACTTTGCAGCAAAAGCAGATACGCTGCCTGTGTTGAAAGGGTTGAATTTTGATGAGAGGGATGCCTTTATTATAGAGAAGAATCTGACTAATGATACCATTCACTATTGGGTGAGAGATTCGTTACTTTATAAACAGGATACTTTATCTTTAAGTCTGAATTATTTGTATACAGATACACTTAATCAGTTAGTACCCCGTACGGATACTCTTAACCTGGTGGCGAAGACTGTGAAGAAGGCTGTGGACGAACCTAAGAAAAAGAAGAAAAAGAAAGGTGAAGAAGAAGAACCGGAGCCAACCAAGTTTCTGCATGTATCTACGTATATCCCGTCTACAATGGACGTATATGATTATATCTCACTTTCTTTTGACGAGCCGATAGCTTCCTTTGATAGTGCAGCTATTCATTTGAAACAGAAGGTAGATACTTTATGGGAAGATATACCTTTTGCCTTTGAGCAAGATTCGTTGAAGTTGCGTAAATATAATTTATATTATGATTGGGAACCGGGAAAAGAGTATGAATTCTCTGTAGATTCTACAGCTTTTCATGGCATCTACGGTTTGTTTACAGATAAGATAAAACAGAATATAAAAGTTCGTTCGCTGGAGGAATACGGGGCCATCTATTTTAATGTTTCAGGATGTGACTCTATTGCATTTGTAGAACTACTTGATACGCAGGATAAGGTGGTGCGAAAAGTCCCGGTTGTCAATGGACAGGCCGACTTCTATTTCTTGAACCCGGGTAAGTATTGTGCCCGTCTGATAAATGATACGAATGGGAATGGGGTTTGGGATAGCGGTGAATATGAGACAAAGCGTCAACCGGAAATGGTGTATTATTATCCCCAGATACTTGAACCTAAAGCCAACTGGGAGGTTGAACAGACCTGGGATGTAAAGGCTCTCCCATTAGATAAGCAGAAGCCGGATGAACTTAAAAAGCAAAAACCAGATGAAGACAAGAAAAAAAGAGATAGAAATAATAATCGCCGCAATTAATAAACGGATAAATTTAGTATGGCTTATGCTATTGGTAGGGCTATGTAGCTCTATGCCTGTTAAGGCCCAGTGTGAAGCACCCAATGAAGCATTTAAATCTGGCGAGCATGTGATGTACGATTTATTCTTTAACTGGAAATTTGTATGGATCAAAGCCGGGATAGCCAGTCTTACGACTAATGCAACAACTTATCACTCCAAACCTGCCTATCGGTTTAACCTTTTATCTATAAGCAGTAAGAAGGTTGATTTCTTTTTTAAAATGCGTGATACGCTGACGTGTGTTGTCGGTGAAAAGCTGGAACCCCGTTATTTCCGTAAAGGTGCTGAAGAGGGCAAACGTTATACAGTGGATGAGGCCTGGTTCTCTTACAAAGACGGCTTATGCTTTGTCAATCAGAAGCGGACTTACCGGGATGGTGAGATAGTGGAGTCGGAATATAGTGACAGCCGTTGTGTTTTTGATATGCTGAGCATTTTGGCACAGGCTCGTTCCTACGATCCCAAAGATTATAAAGTGGGGCAAAAGATCAACTTCCCGATGGCTACAGGACGTAGGGTAGAGGAGCAAACGCTGATCTATCGCGGGATGAAGAATATCACAGCAGAAAATGATACTACGTATCGCTGCCTTGTCTTTTCGTTTGTAGAATACACAGATAAAGGCAAGGAGAAGGAGGTCATTACTTTTTATATTACGGATGATAAGAATCACCTCCCTGTTCGTTTGGATATGTTTCTGAATATCGGATCGGCTAAAGCTTTTCTGAAGAGTGTTTCCGGGAATCGCTATCCGTTGACCTCAATCATTTCAAAGTAAAAGGTACTTGCTGATCTTTGCGGAATACGCTTGATTCAAAAGTAGCAATTAGTTCATTCTGCTGATTGGTAATATCTATCTGATAGTATCCGGTGCTTCGTCCGATATAGCGTTCGCGGGCTACGGCATACAGTGTATCGCCTTCACCACTGGCACGTAAAAATGTGATATTGGAGGACAAAGAGAAAGCAAGTTGCCCATGAGAATTGGCAGCAGCTGCCAGGGCAAGGTCGGCAAGAGTGAAAATGGCTCCTCCCTGTGTACGGTTGCCTGCATTGAGATGTTCTTTTTTAATTTCCAGCCTGGCTTTACTGTATCCTTCGCGTACTTCCATTAGTACAATGCCTGCCTTTTCGGCAAATAGGTCATTTCTGAAAAACTCTTGTGGTGTCATAATTACTAATTATTCAATGTGGTAATGTGCCAATATGCCAATTGGCTGTGCAATAACACTGTATGGTAAATGGTATATCGGCATATTTTAGTATATTGGCACATTATTTTCTGCAAATGTACCAAAAATGTCTCTTAATTGGATGATTTAGGTCGGTCAAATCTGTAAGATTGCCTTATTTTTGCCGTCATGAAATTAATTACTTTACTAATAAATCCATGTATTATGAGAACTATTTTGAGTGCATTGGGGCTTTCCCTTCTGGTCTTGACGAGTTGCAACAGCCAAAAGTCGGTTGAAAAAGACTTTATTCAGGATAACATTGACAATGCGGTAGCACAGAACACAATCCAGACCGATATCATCGAAAAGTCGGGTAAGATCTTAAATCCCCGTACGATTGATGAGAAGGGAAATATTGTCTATATCCCTATTGACGATTGGTGTTCGGGGTTTTATCCTGGAAGTATGTGGCTCACATATGAGCTGACCGGAGATAAGAAATGGTTGCCTCTTGCAGAGAAATATACGGAAGCTCTTGATTCGGTGAAGCACTTGAAATGGCATCATGATGTGGGCTTTATGATTGGATGTAGCTATCTGAATGGTTACCGCTTGGCTGATAAAAAAGAATATAAGGATGTGATTGTTGAAACTGCCCGGTCATTGTCTACCCGTTTTCGTCCGAATGCTGGTGTAATTCAATCATGGGATGCTGACAGAGGTTGGCAAGGGACGCGTGGCTGGAAATGCCCGGTTATCATTGACAATATGATGAATTTGGAACTATTGTTTGAGGCAACTGCGCTTTCGGGCGATTCTACTTTCTATAATATTGCAGTGAAACATGCCGATACTACAATGGCTCATCATTTCCGCCCTGATAATAGCTGTTATCATGTGGTTGATTATGATCCGGAGACGGGTGAAGTGCGTAAAAGACAAACTGCACAAGGGTATGCTGACGAATCGGCATGGGCTCGCGGACAGGCATGGGCACTCTATGGATATACTATTTGTTATCGTTATACGCATGATAAAAAGTATCTTGATCAGGTACAAAAGATTTATAATTTTATCTTCACTAACAAGAATATGCCGGAAGATCTTGTACCGTACTGGGACTTTGATGCCCCTAACATTCCGAATGAACCACGTGATGCTTCTGCTGCTGCCTGTACAGCTTCCGCTTTGTATGAACTGGAAACTTATCTTCCGGGAAATAATTATAAAACAACAGCCGATAAGATAATGGAAAGTCTTGGTTCACCGGCTTATCGTGCGGCAGTGGGTACAAACGGAAACTTTATTCTGATGCACTCTGTAGGTAGTATCCCTCACGGTGCTGAGATTGATGTTCCGTTGAATTATGCCGACTATTACTTCCTCGAAGCATTGATGCGTAAAAGAGAGATGGAACTATGAACAATCGAGTAAACTTATTATTTGGTGGATTGAGTCTGCTTGCCTTGCAGGGTTGTAAGGCCCCGCAAGTAGAGCAGGCTATACATCCCAACATTATCTATGTCTTTCCGGACCAGTATCGTAACCAGGCTATGGAGTTCTGGAATCAGGATGGATTCCGGGAGAAGGTAAACTTCAAAGGTGACCCCGTACACACCCCCAATCTGAATGCTTTTGCCCGCGAATCGGTAGTACTGACTTCTGCGCAGAGTAACTGTCCGCTGAGTAGCCCGCATCGAGGTAGTTTGCTGACGGGCATGTATCCTAATAAAAGCGGTGTACCATTGAATTGTAATTCCAGTCGTCCTATCAGTTCACTGCGTGAAGATGCAGAGTGTATAGGCGATGTATTCTATAATGCCGGATACGACTGCGCTTACTTTGGCAAGCTGCATGCTGATTTTCCTACACCTAATGATCCGGAACATCCGGGGAAATATGTAGAAGAGCAGCGTCCGGTATGGGATGCTTATACTCCCAAGGAGCGGCGCCACGGTTTCAATTACTGGTATTCATACGGTACATTTGACGAGCATAAAAATCCTCATTACTGGGATACGGATGGTAAGAGGCATGATCCTAAAGAGTGGTCGCCCTTGCACGAGGCCAAAATGGTTGTTTCGTATCTGAAAAATGAAGGCAATGTGCGTGATATAAAGAAACCCTTCTTTATTATGGTAGGGATGAATCCGCCACATAGTCCGTATCGTTCACTTGACGATTGTATGGAGGAAGATTTTGATTTGTATAAAGATCAGCCCTTGGATAGCCTTTTGATTCGTCCCAATGCCGATACAAAAATGAAGAAGGCAGAATCTGCCCGCTATTACTTTGCTTCAGTGACAGGTGTAGACAGGGCTTTTGGTGAGATACTGGAGACGCTGAAAGAGATGGGGCTGGATAAGAACACAGTGGTTATATTCGCTTCCGATCATGGTGAAACGATGTGTAGCCAGCGTACGGATGATCCTAAGAACTCTCCTTATGCGGAATCGATGAACGTTCCGTTCCTGGTACGTTATCCGGGTAAGATTCAGCCGCGGGTAGATGATCTCATGATTTCCTCGCCGGATATCATGCCTACTTTGTTGGGGTTGTGTGGTCTTGGAGATTCTATTCCTGCCGAAGTACAAGGACGTAATTTTGCTCCGTTATTCTTCGATGAAAAGGCGGATATTGTGCGTCCCACAGGGGCTCTTTATATTCAGAACCTGGATGGAGAGAAAGATGAAAACGGACTGGTAATGTCTTATTTCCCATCATCAAGAGGTATTAAAACAGCACATTATACACTGGCTCTCTATATCGACCGTGATACAAAGCAGTTGAAAAAGAGCTTGTTGTTTGATGACTTGAAGGACCCTTATCAGATGAATAACCTTCCGCTGGAAGAAAATCAGGAAATAGTGAAACAACTCTGTACAGAGATGGGGGCTATGTTGAAGGAGATTGATGATCCCTGGTATAGAGGACAGATACTTTCTGAACTGATTTCTTATCAATGATGAAGTGTTTCATCTTGTTTCATCGGATTGAGAATTTTGTTTCAATGCGTTGAGAAAGTTTTCTCAATAGATTGAGCGTTTTTTCTCAACAGGTTGAAACACTTGTTTCATATCGATTGAGAGTGTTGTTTCATATGTATTGAAACACTTATTGATAGGTGCAAAAAAGAGGTCAGAACCGTGATAACTACCGGTTCTGACCTCTTTCTTTTGCTTATATGAGGTAAGAGTGATTACTTATTCAATCTCCATTCAAATCCGTCTTTGGTATCTTTAACCTCAAATCCCAGTGCTGTAAGTTCGTTGCGAATAAAGTCCGAAGTGGCCCAGTCTTTGTTGGCTTTCGCCTTTACGCGCTGCTCCAGTAGCATATCAACTACTTTTCCGTAGGCAGCTTCGCGGCTATCTGATGCTCCTGCTTCTTCTTTCAGGCCAAGAACTTCAAAACTAAACAGATGGAATGTTTCTTTCAACTCTTTCAGGTCTTCGGCAGAAATTGTGTCGTTACCGGCAATGATATTGTTGATCATCCTGGCTCCTTCAAACAGGTTGGCAATGACAATCGGTGTGTTCATATCATCGTTCATGGCCTCGTAGCATTTGGTGCGCAGTTCTTTTACATTTATAGAAGAACCGCTTGCGGGAACAATCTTTTCCAGATTGTCGATGGCTTCCATCAATCGTTGTAATCCTTTTTCTGATGCTTGCAGAGCCTCATTGCTAAAGTCTACCGTGCTGCGATAGTGTGCCTGCAAGATGAAGAAACGGATGGTCATAGGTGTATATGCCTGTGCCAGTAATTTATGGCTACCGGTAAAGAATTCATCCAGCGTGATGAAGTTGCCGAGAGATTTACCCATCTTCGTCCCGTTGATCGTAATCATGTTGTTATGCATCCAGTAATGTACCATGTCGTCACCTTGTGAAGCAACGGACTGAGCAATCTCACATTCGTGGTGCGGGAATATCAGGTCCATGCCTCCTCCGTGGATATCGAAATGTTCTCCCAGATACTTGCGTCCCATAGCTGTACACTCAGCGTGCCATCCAGGGAAACCATCACTCCAAGGTGAAGGCCAGCGCATGATATGTTCCGGTTGTGCTTTCTTCCAGAGGGCGAAGTCGGCGGGATTGCGTTTCTCGCTTTGTCCGTCCAGGTCACGGGTGGTATTCAGTACATCGTCCAGATTGCGTCCGGAGAGTTTACCGTAATGATAATCTTTATTGTATTTGGCTACGTCAAAGTAGACGGAACCTTCGCTTTCGTAAGCATAGCCGGCTTCCAGAATTTTGCTAACCAGTTCAATCTGTTCTATAATATGTCCCGATGCGTGTGGCTCGATACTTGGCGGAAGGACGTTCAATGCATCCATCGCTTTGTGATAACGGTTCAGGTAGTACTGTACCACTTCCATCGGCTCTAACTCTTCCAGGCGGGCTTTCTTGGCTATTTTATCTTCACCTTCATCGGCATCGTGCTCCAGATGGCCTACGTCAGTGATATTGCGCACATAACGTACTTTGTATCCCAGATGCGTAAGGTAACGGAAAAGTACATCGAAGGTGATAGCCGGGCGGGCATGTCCCAGATGGGCGTCTCCATATACGGTTGGTCCGCAAACGTACATCCCTACATGTGGAGCGTGTAAGGGTACGAACAGCTCCTTTTTCCTATCTAAAGTGTTGTAAATGGTCAGTTGATGTTCCATAACGTTTGAGATTTATTCAGTTTGAAACCACAAAGTTAGAATAAATAATTGATATTTCTTAGAAACTGTTTTGATTTTTATTCGGAGCTTCTTTAGTCTTATTTTTTGTTTACCTACGGCTTTGTTTTCAGGAGCATAGCGGGCTATGTGACTAAAAACAAAGTTACAGATAAGCGAAAAAGAAGGCTGAAGAAGCCCGAGATGAAGCAAAAAGGATTCTTTATAAAAATCAAAACGGTTTCTTATTTTGCTGCTGAAAAGTATCTTTCTACGACAGCAGCTACGCCGTCTTCGTCGTTGGAGAGAGTGATGTAATCCGCCGCTTTCTTTACCGGTTCCTGTGCGTTGGCCATCGCTATCCCAAGTCCGGCAAACTTAATCATGCTAAGGTCATTATAACCATCGCCTACGGCCACCATTTCTTCCCGTTTCATACCGAGCTTTTCTAATAATACGGTGAGTGATTGTGCTTTGTCGATACCCAGCGGAACAAGTTCCAGAAAATAGGGTTCGGAACGGTAGACACTGATTTGGCCTTGTAGCCGGATAGAAAGCTCGGACTCAACGGCTATGAGTTTGTCCGGGTCGCCTACGATCAGGCATTTAGGAACAGGAAGATGGATGTCGGTCAGGAAGTCTGTACTTTTCCGCACTTCCATTTTGTTAAGAAAGGCTTCTTTCTTTACATATTCGTCTTCCGGGTTTTCGGTCACAATATATTCTTTGTCATAGGTCAGGATGGCAAGTTTATTTCTTTTGGCACATTCGTATAGTTGTGGGATAACAGTATCTGGTAGTACATTTGCATAGAGTATCTCTTTGCTTTTCCAATCAATGATTTCTCCACCGTTGTAGGAGAGTATATAACCGTCGAACTGATTCATTTGCAGTTCATCGGCCAGTGGCGCAATGCCATAAGTCGGTCTGCCCGAAGCCAAAACCAGCCGTGTGCCTTGTTGTTGTGTTTGTATCAATGCTTCCCGGTTGCGGGGCGTTATTTCTTTCCGGGTATTGGTTAGTGTACCGTCAAGGTCGAGTACGAGGATTTTATAGTCCATCTTTCTGCTCAGTGTTTGATTTAAGGGTGCAAAGATACTATTTTCTGATCAGAAAGGAGCAAAATTCACCACAGAGTAACACTGAGTTTAAATTTTTATTGAAACGCAGATTAACGCAGATTATCGCAAAGGAAAACAAATGTATGATAAAGAACTACAGTCTTTTAATCTACGTTCATCTGTGTTAATCCGCGTTTCAATTAACTATCGCTTGCCGCACCTCCCCGTGCGGCAAGCACCACTATTTTACAAATTCTTTCACTGTTTCTATTGAACCGTCGCTATAGATGGTACGGAGGATGTTTAGTCCCTTCTCAGCCTTGTTAAGGCGGATACCGTTCACGTTGAAGTATTGACGTTCTACTACTTCTTTAACTATAGTGCTCTGTTCGATACCGGTAGCATTACTGCTATTGGAAGGTTGCCCCAATCCACCCATTTGATTGGCGGCACGTACAGTAAATACATCATTATCGGTTGCGTCGGCCGGGATGGCATAGCTGGTTTCATTTGTAAAGTCGATCACTTTTCCGTTTTTGCAGATAGCATAGCAGAATACATAATCGCTGGCATTCCAAGAGAGAGTAGAACCATTGACCGTCAGTACCGGGGCTGCTGCTTGTTCGGTTAATAAAGCCGGTTGCCAGGAGTCACTGCCACTCAATACATTCTCGAGGGTAAAGCGCGAAGCCTCTTCCTGAGTCAGTACCGGGCTGTAAGGTATGCTTCCCCCTGTGTATTGGGTTTTACGGGCACTGCAATCAACAGCCATTCCACTTTCGGTGTGGCTATTATATTCGGCAAATAGTTTCGGGATAATTGTTTCACTCATGTCACTCCATCCTTCAGCTTTTGGGAGAACTTTCATGGTAGTGTTAATCCATACGCTCATCGGAGCACCTTGCCAGGGACGTCCTAAGGCATAAGAACCTTTGTTTGCATCGTATCCGTCAATCGTACAATCATTGAATACGTATCCCCATTCGGTGTCACCTGCCGGAGCCGTGATACAGTTGCCTGAACGGTCTTCCAGATAAAGCAGTGTACGATTGAAGAAGACGTCACCACCACCGCAGATAAAGTCTACCGTGCCATGAATTTCGCTGTCTTCAAAATACGAACGCATGCGATTGTTGTTTGAATAGTATGTATCCTGATAGCTCAACATACGTACATTCTTATATACGTTTTTGTTTCCTTTGTCTTGCAGGCAGACAGCACGTCCGGTACTTCCCTGATAATCATAATCGTTTTTCAGTGTGAGGTCCTGCATATAGATATTTTCTCCTGTGGGGCATAGGGTAGCTGATACGGAGATACCTTCTACCGGTGCTTCATTCACGATTACTGTGTTTTCCATGCTCTCACCAATCAGTGAAATGTTAGATTTCACGTCTGTCAGGCAAAGTTCTCCCAGATCATAAATTCCATCATGCAGGAAGATGCGGAAACGCTCTCCTGATGTAGAGGCTTCGTTTCCTTTAGCCAGTGCTTTGAGCAGTTCTTCTGCATTGCTGACAATGGCGTCATACCTACCCGGAGTCACAACCGGAGGTGCTATTGTTGTGAATTTGAGAGTGATATTCTCTTCTATCTTGTTATTGAAGAAGTCGGATATACTATTTGCCGGTAATGTGAAGGTGTAAGTTGTATTGTAATCCAGACCCATGTATGGGAATGTAATGGTTCTGCCTGCTACAGATGGGGTCAGTGTTTTGTCTCCCAACGTTGCTACGGTTCCCTCAGCTATTTTCACTTTATTATCGAATGTCAGTACAATACGGCCCGTAGCAGAAACCTCCTCAGCATTGTTTGCGGGGAGAGAAGAGAGCAATAGGGGCGCTCTTTCCGGATCAATACCTTTTTGTACTCCGGTGATGTAGATAGAACCGATTGCCGTACCATCATTTTCTGATGCGGTACCTACAATCTCAGAGCTATAATCGGGAATCCAACGGAGATACAATGATTCGGCATTATTACATGATTCGGGCAGTGTAGCTTCCAGTGGTGTCCATGCCTTAGCACCCGGTAGAGTAATGCGGGCTACTTCTGTGTAGTTAGTTCCATCCAGAGAGTATTCTAACTTCTGTACAGAATATGCATTATAGTTGTACAACATTCTGGAGGTTACCTTGATATCAATAAACTCAGAAGCATTTATACGGGTTTCATAGTAATATTTATCAGAGATGTTCTTCCAGTTTACAGCGGCAGATTCACCTTCGTAGTTTCCTGACTCTTTTGATTTGTCGAGCCATGCTTGAGTTGTTCCGTCTTCTTTGCGTAGAATGAGCGTTGTAGCCTCATTCTCACCTGTAGAAGCGAAGTCTGCCGGACGGCTGTTGTTTCCTTTCCGAACAAAATCCCATCCTACAATATAATCGGTAGCACTGTATACTGCAACGAACTCTTTATCACTGTCCATTCTTACAGGAAGTTCGTAACCCATCTCTCCGCTTTTCCAGTTCAGGAATGTAAGGATGTGGTTTTCTGTAGCAGTAAGAGTAACCAGAGTACCTTCTTCATACATGTTCTTACCATTTACAACGGTGGCATCAGGAGTGGCTGTTACCATGTAATTGTTTGCTCCGCCTTCTGCACTTGTTGTAAGTGAATAAGTAGCTATCGGTTCAAATACGGCCGTAATGGCCATATTTTCGTTTAATGTTTGCTTGTAGGATGCCTCAGTAGAGAGAGTGTTTCCTGTTGCATCTGTCCATTTCACAAATTTGTAGCCGAAGTTCTTTTTGGCTGTTAGTGCCACTTCTGTACCTTCGTCATATTGGCTGCTGGATGGAGAAACGGATACACTTCCGGCTTCTTCGGGAGAGGTTTTCGTGGCTAACGTTACTTGTCTGGCAGTAATTTCAACATTTGAGTAAATCTCCAGTTCGAACATATAAGCATTCTGAGTAGGAGCGAGGTTGGACCAGCGGAGCTGTACGTTTTCCTCATTTATGGCGTATTCTACCCATACTCCTTTTGCCGGGTCAGCAAAGGCATCGGAGAGTACTACCCAATCGGTATCAGTTGCATTTTTCTTTTCCAGTTTGAATCCACGTTTACTACCGGTAGCTCCGTGGAAATAACGCACTTTAGTGATATTGCTGAATGCGGATGTTGTGATAACTCCGGGCAGATTCTTTTCGGACATCGCATACCCTGTCAGGTCACCGAATTTGTCTACATTCTGTCCTTGTGGTGAAAGGGTAACACCATTGAATGTGAAAGTTACTGCTTCGTTGCTAAAAGTAGTTGTTTTTTCTACGCTTACATCACCGGAGTTGGAGGAAACAGCTTCCCAGTCAGTGAAGTCTGTAGCAATAACAGGGCGTTCCTGAATATTGGACTCAGCTTTCGGATATACTATTTTGAAATATCTGAAGTATCCTCCGTCACCTATAACAATATCAATAGTGTTATCACTACCTCCATACGTATAAGTTGCTACATTGCCGGACAATTGATAGTTTGTATCACCGGCAATCGTAGTGGTAGTAGTTGGATTATACGATTCGAGAGATATAATTGCGTTTTTAACAGCTGGGAAAGTAAGAGTAGTTCCTGCATTCATTTGTGCCCAATCTGTCCGGCCCACATTATTAATTTTACCGGGTTGGGTGTTGAAGTCGATTCTTACATCAATTACGTTACCATTAACTACGGCTTGTGATACATAAAAACCGGCTTTTCCTTCATAAGCCATTTCCGGTGCACCATTCTTTTGTTGAAAGTCCCAAACGATGGTTACTTCATCATCACGGTCTTCCAATGATACGGTGTTATCTGTAAATATAGGTGTCAAAGCAAGATCTGCTACTACTGTAACTTCTTCTCCCGGTTTGTAATTTAGAGTACCATCTGTCCAGGCTGTTAGTGTTTTATCTTCTACATACATTGTTCTGTTCAGAGGAAGAGTATAGGTTGCTCCTATCTGTACTTCTGCTTCTGACGGAACTATTCCGGCATTACTATATTCGCCTGCTGAGAACGTTATTTTAGAGTTTGCAGGAACTTCATTAACTGCTTCAATAGCGAGATATGGGATGTAGTTACCTCCTTTTATTGAGAGAGTAGTTGGCTCTCCATTGTAATAAGCTTCGGTACAAGTCTGGTCGTTGTGATAGCATTTCCCGTTGTTGGTATTCATTGTTGCCACTTTTGCCCCACCAGCATCCGTAATGGTGACGTCACTACCCCATGCACATGTACCGATAGAGATTTTCACCGGACCTTGCACTTTTACGGTAGCTGTACCCGGATTGAAACCATGCTCATTACTGTGGTATTTGTAGTTATTCAGTATGATATTGGCAGTTGCGTCGTCTGCTGTCACACGGGTTGGGGTACCGTCTTCGGCAATGGATACACCGAATGTTACCTGGGTTTTGTTGTTGATTTCTTCGTCGGACAGGAAATTACCGTTCATCAAATTCAGCTTGATGTCTTTAAAACCGGAATTTCCTTCTGCCCTCGTTGAAGCCTTTGCAGATAAACTGCTTATAAGGCATACGAATACAAGAATGGTGTAATATACATTTCTCATAATACAAGAATGGATTAAAGTTAATACTATATTTCTGAGGGACGAATATAGTACAAACTGTAAATAAGGCGGTTACCTGTTTTTCGATTAAGTCAGATATTACACAAGATAGAACAGTTTGTCTATCTATCAGGCTAAAAAATACAAGCTTGATTCATTCCAGAAGCCCAATCCACTCCTGATCTGTCAGTACAGGCATCGACTCGCTGTCGGTGATAAATGTCTCGGCAAGTTTACGTTTATCTTCCTGTAACCGCATGATTTTCTCTTCAATGCTGTCTTTGGTGATAAAACGGTAAGCTATGACCTGCTTATCTTGCCCGATTCTATGTGCACGGGCGATGGCTTGTGCTTCGGCTGCGGGATTCCACCATGGATCAACGATAAACACATAGTCTGCTTGTGTAAGATTGAGTCCCACTCCTCCGGCTTTGAGAGAGATAAGAAAAGCACGTATCTCTTCTGTTTGAGAGAAGCGGGCTATTTCTTCCGGACGATTGGTAGACGAACCGGTCAGGAGAGCGTATTGCCAGCCACGTTTGCGGAATTCTTCGGCGATCAGTTCCAGATGCTTAACGAAAGATGAGAATATCAATACTTTATGTCCTTCGCTGTAAAGAGTTTCATAGGTGTCAATAATCTGCTCCAGTTTGCCCGATTCTGTGTTGGATTCAGGGAATATCATTCTGGGATGACATGACAATTGACGTAGCCGGGAGATACCGTTGAGTACAGTAAGTTGTGGACGCTGCTTTTTATTAAACTGTAACAAGGTATTACGCAGGCTGTTTTTCTCCTGTTGGTAAACTTCGTTTTGCCTTTCGGTCATATCACAGTAGATTATTTCTTCTGTGAGTGGTGGTAACTCGGGAGCTACTTCGCTTTTACTTCTGCGCAGGATGAATGGGGTGATGAGTTGGCGCAGTCGCAATTCCATACGGTTGTCTCCTTGCTTGATGGGGTTGATGAATTGTTTGGTAAACCCACTTTCATTTCCCAGGAGTTCCGGCTGAAGGAAGTGAAACTGTGCCCATAAATCTTTTAGTGAGTTTTCGATAGGTGTACCGGTCAGCACCAGTCTGCGATGGCTGCGTAGTTGGATGGCGCACCGGAAAGTGAGTGAGTCGCTGTTTTTAATATTCTGGCTTTCGTCCAGTACGATGTATTCAAAGTTGTACTGACGAAGAATATCTATCTTATTGCGCATGGTACCATATGATACGAATATTAGTTGGAAGCGGTCGAAAAACTGTTCCGGATGCCCTGATTTAAAATAACTGTTACTATTGAATTCTGCCATTGACAGATTGGTGAAACGGGTGGCCTCACGTTTCCAATTATGCAACAAAGAGGTTGGAACAACGATTAGCGTACTCGGCTTTCTGGTGATCTTACTCCCGCTTGCCGAAATTACACAACCTGGAAGTGTATTTTCTACTGTCAAATCATCAAAAAGGCTAAATTGCCCCATTTCATCGGAGGTGTGTGGCTTCTTTTTTAATATAAAATTACACTCTTGTTCTACTTTAGTTACACTCTTTTGTAGCAGATTAACATATTCATCACCTTCTGCCGGATTACTTTTATTGCTGTCAGCATGATATATCTGTTGTAATAAGGTGAGTGTCTGGAGTGTTTTCCCCAGACCCATATCGTCTGCAAGGCACCCTCCGAATCCTTGCTCATAGAGGTGCGTCATCCATGTGTATCCTTTGTATTGATAGGGACGTAACTGAGCTTTCAATCCTTTGGGGATTGGATATTCCTGTTGAGGCTGAAGGGGAAGGAATTCTTTGCGGGTATCACTTTCCAGAATAGAACTAACGACCCCTATATATGGGTGCCTGACATAGATTGTTTTTCCTCGCGTCATACCTAACTCCATCAGATTGGCATATTTACTGAACCACTCTTCCGGAAGTAGAATGATACGTCCGTCGGGGAGTGTATATTCATGTCTGTCTTCAAGAATGTGCTTACGAAAGCGGCTGAAAGGGATACGTAGCTCACCGATGACAGCTGTGATGTGAAGTTCAAACCAATCCGGACCGTCATCAAAACTTTGCTCAATCCGGATTTTATCCAGACTATAAGGCCTGTCTTGAATACCACTTGTCAGTACAAATGATTCCTGTAACATTGTACGGTGATGAGCTACCCATTCGTGAATGCTTTTTTCCGGTGCGTTTTCGGATAGTTTGAAGTGTGAATCGCTGATTGCTTCCAGTCCTGCATTCTGTAATAATTGTATTGCTTTCTTTTCAATATCAGGAGTTCTCCTGAAATAACGTATGATACTTTGCCCTTCCTGTGTTTCCCGAAAAATGAATCTTCTTATTCCGTCAGTCTGTTGCGGGCTGAATACCTGATCTCCATAACGAAAGTTTAATCTTAATAGTGGCGTATTATAGATGGTATCTTCTATATATAGTAAACATTCGCATATCCTTTTTTCTTTTTTGATTTCTAATCCTTGCACATCGATTTTATGATAACGGGCTACAGGAATGAGGATGTTATCGATATACTTCTCCGTAAGAGAGGCATCTACGCTGATGTGTGTCTTTTTGGTGAATGGCAGAAGGCGCGAACTCTCAATATTTTGAAATATATAGACTTCCATACCCAATAATAATATAGCCGGATTAGAAGTTAGGATAGTGACCGGTTTTAACTCTGTAAGAGGTATTGCCTTACCTTCACTGTAACATTGCAACTGATAATTGAAAGACTGCTCATTAACTTTAAATGAAAAGTGAACTTCTACATCACTTTTGTTTATGTGATATGCATGATGTGGATAGAGTAGTTTGCTGCGACTTTGTTTTTGATACAAGGGTAAGTTATAGGTACGTATCAATTCCATCATCTCTTGTAGCTTCTTCTCGATGAAAAGGCGGATATTTTTCAATTTCTCCGGTTCTTCGGTCAATCGGCGCAGAAATTTGGGAATGGTTTTATCCTTTGAATAGACAGTCATCAGATATTTTTCTGTATAGTGCGAAGCTATTTCGATGGCTCTCTGTTCCGTTTTACTCATTTGTGCCACTGTCTTGGGTGACAAGTGGAAAGCTTGTTCTACTAAACAGAGCTCTTCTCTTTCAGAAGATCTTTCGGCAATGTATGGGAGAAGGAGCATGCCTAATGTCGGATGTTCTGAAAGGACAATGATGAATAGGTTATGTGACGACGATTCTCTCATTCTGTTTAGTTTGAAAGGGTAAAGATACGGGAATTTGTTTAATTTTGCGGTATGATGGATCAAAAGAAACGTGTGTTGTTGGGAATGAGCGGTGGAACCGATAGTTCGGTAGCCGCTATATTGCTACAGGAAGCCGGCTATGAAGTGACTGGGGTGACTTTTCGCTTTTATGAACTGAATGATTCGGTTGAATATCTCGAAGATGCCCGTATGTTGGCATGTCGTCTGGGTATTGAGCATATAACTTACGATGCTCGTGAAGCTTTCTGTGAACAGATCATTACTTATTTCATTGATGAGTATCTGTCAGGGCACACCCCGGTACCTTGTACGCTTTGCAACAATTATTTAAAGTGGCCTTTATTAGCGAAGTTGGCCGATGAAATGGGGATTTTTTATATTGCCACCGGACATTATGTGCGAAAGATACTCTTGGGAGAAAAGTACTATATCATTCCGGCTACTGATTCCGATAAGGACCAGTCATTCTTCTTGTGGGGATTGAGACAGGAAATATTGCAACGTATGTTACTCCCGATGGGAGAGATAACAAAGCCTGAAGCCCGCGCCTTGGCTGCAGCACGGGGCTTTGAAAAAGCTGCGATCAAAAAAGACAGTCTGGGAGTTTGTTTCTGTCCGATGGATTATCGAAGCTTTTTAAAGCAATATCTGTGTCATACCTCTGCTGCTGTAAAGGTTCAAAAAGGGAAGTTTCTCGATGAAAAGGGCAATTTTATTGCCTGGCATGAGGGATATCCGTTTTATACGATCGGACAACGTCGTGGATTAGGTATTGACTTGAATCGTGCCGTGTTTGTAAAAGAGATACATCCGGTGGAGAATACAGTGATACTGTCTTCATTGCAAGGTCTCGCAAAAACGGAGATGTGGCTGAAAGATTGGAATGTTGTGGATGAATCCCGCTTGATTGGGCCGGAAGATATTGTTGTGAAGATTCGCTATCGGAAACAAGAGAATCATTGTAAGGTGCAGATCACGGAGAAAGGACTCCTATATGTACACCTGTATGAACCTCTTACAGCCATTGCACCTGGTCAGGCTGCTGCTTTCTATAGAGATGGATTATTATTGGGTGGGGGAATTATAGTAAACTCCAAATAGATATGACTGTTACTCTCCTAAGGCTGCCGTAGGAGAGGTTTGTATTGAATCCACAGAATGCCGTAACCGGATGATGGCCGAGATGTGCATCTGGTACTGCCTGACATGCACATCTCGTACTGCACGACATGTGCATCTCGTACTGTACCACATGTACATCTCGTACATCGTTCTTTACCGGGAAAAGAATTGCTTACCGTATACAAAAACTGCGTACATCCCGAATGCACGCAGCTATATGTTGTTATGCTTTATTCAGTACCAGCATTTCTTCTATGTATTCCCTCGTATTGCTTAGCCGCGGGATCTTATGCTGTCCACCTAATTTGCCTTTTTTAGCTAACCAGTCGTGAAATAAACCTTTGCGGGCTACGATAACTTCCAGGGGTTGCAAGGCGATGTCCTTCCAGCGTTTTGCTTCATAATCAGAATTTACTTCTTTGAGAGTAGCATCCAGTATGGCAGCGAAATTCTCGATGGAATCGGGCATTTTTGCAAATTCTATCAGCCATTGGTGGCGGCACTTGGCGTGTTCGTCCATGAACACCGGTGCGGCAGAATAATCACTTACTTGTGCTCCTGTCATTGCACAAGCCTTGATTAATCCCTTTTCTGCATTGTCCACTATTAACTCTTCGCCAAAGGCATTAATGAAATGTTTGGTTCGTCCGGTAATAATGAATTTATAAGGGTTTTTACTGGTGAATTTTACTGTGTCACCGATCATGTATCTCCATAATCCGCAGGAAGTGGAAATTATCATTGCATAATTTTTGTTCAACTCTACTTCTTCCAGGCAACAGGTACGCGGAAATTCTTTGCCGACCTCTTCGAGAGGCATAAATTCATAGAATATTCCATAATCAATCATTAGCAGCATAGCGGGATCGGAGAGGTCATTCTGTGTTCCGAAATATCCCTCTGAGGCGTTATAAGTCTCTACGTAATGCATTTTCGGAGATTGGATGACCTGCTTGTATTGCTCACGATAAGGGTTGAAAGCTACGCCACCATGGAAGAATACTTCCAGATTGGGCCATACTTCTTCCAATGACTCTTTACCTGTCTTTTGAAGGATGTTTTTAATCAATACCAGCATCCATGATGGTACTCCGGAGAGGTTAGTCACATTGACGGGAATCGTACTGTTGGCAATCGCTTCTATTTTGGTTTCCCATTCACTCATCAGAGCTATTTTCTTACTGGGAACACGGATCAGATTGATGAGAGGGCTTACATTTTGTATGAGGATGGCAGATAAATCGCCTACAAGACTGTGGTTGGAATTTAGGTTGGGGCTATGACTTCCGCCGAGTATCAATCCTTTGCCCGAAAAGAAGCGGCTATCCGGATTTATCCGGAAGTAGAGGGCGGCTGCATCTTTTCCTCCGCGGTAGTGAATGTCTTGCAGGGCCTCTTTGCTTACGGGAAGGAATTTGCTCTTATCGTTGGTGGTTCCCGAAGACTTGGCAAACCAACGAATTTCCGAAGGCCAGAGCAAATTTTGTTCTCCTGCACGGAGGCGTTCTACGTAAGGTTTTATCTCTTCATAGGTCTGTACAGGTATGCGGTTTTTGAAGTCTTCGTAATTTCGGATCGATTTATAATCATATTTCTTTCCCCATTCTGTGTTAGCGGCCTGGGTTACGAGACGTATCATGACACGGTGCTGTATCTCGCCAGCCTGACTGGCATAGAGGTCTATTTCTTTTAAACGGGAATTGAACGCCTGCTTTATAATCTTTGTGATATTCATTTCTCTTTTAAATGGGTAATGTTTAAGCGTACAAATGTAACCTTATTTATCTTTTTTTTCTATCTTTACGACGGAAATAATAGTTAAAAGTTAAAAGACAGGAGATTAGTTCCGAACTTTAGAACAAAAAACGGCGATGAGAATTGGTATTTTAACTTCGGGGGGCGATTGTCCCGGCATTAATGCTACGATTCGTGGCGTGTGTAAAACTGCCATAAATTATTATGGTATGGAGGTCGTCGGTATTCACAGTGGTTTTCAGGGCCTTCTGACTAAGGATGTGGAACTAATAACCGATAAATCCCTTTCGGGATTGCTGAATATGGGAGGTACCATTTTGGGCACTTCCCGTGAGAAGCCATTCAAAAAGGGAGGTGTAGTAGCCGAGAATATTAATAAGCCGGCTTTGATCGAGCAGAATATAAAAGAAATGGGACTCGATTGTGTGGTTTGTATTGGAGGTAATGGTACACAAAAGACTGCTGCCAAATTTGCTGCTATGGGGCTGAATATCGTTTCTGTGCCCAAAACTATCGATAATGATATCTGGGGTACGGATATTTCTTTTGGCTTTGATTCTGCGGTAAGCATTGCTACAGATGCTATTGACCGTCTGCATTCTACAGCCAGTTCACACAAACGTGTGATGGTGATTGAGGTGATGGGACATAAAGCCGGCTGGATTGCCTTGTATTCCGGGATGGCAGGTGGTGGTGATGTTATTCTTCTTCCTGAAATTCCTTATAATATAAAGAATATCGGTGAGGTGATTCTGAACCGTTTGAAGAAAGGAAAGCCTTACTCTATCGTAGTGGTTGCGGAGGGTATCCAAACTGATGGACGTAAACGTGCTGCGGAGTATATTGCGCAGGAAATAGAATATGAAACGGGCATCGAAACGCGTGAAACTGTTTTAGGCTATATCCAGCGTGGTGGTTCGCCTACTCCTTTCGATCGTAATTTATCAACACGTATGGGTGGTCATGCTACGGAGCTGATAGCTAATGCACAGTTCGGACGTATGATATCCTTAAAAGGTGATGAGATTTCATCTATTCCCTTGGAAGAGGTCGCCGGGAAATTAAAGTTGGTCACAGAAGATCATGATCTGGTGATTCAGGGGCGGCGCATGGGGATCTGTTTCGGATAAAATATTTACTTCGAAGAGAACCATTTCAGCGGATTAATCCGTTTGCGAAATAATTTGTCTCTTAACATGCGATGTAATCTGTATTGATAAGTTTGGATATATCCGTGAGTTGGAATATATCTGCTTTCGGATAGCGGCTTTTCGAAAATATTATCGAAGAAGGCTATCAATTGCTCTTCCCAGTTTAGATAATTCTCCTTGTTAAACCAGGGAGTAGATAATAAAGAAAGATACTCGTCGTCATTCTGATCCAGACGGACAATGTGCTCTACTGCAGCTTCTAAAGATGAATAGTTAGCTACGTTGATGAAAGAATCTTGATTGAAATCCCGATTAATAAGTTTGTTACCCCAATAGATAGGTACGGAGTTGACAAGCATAGGTTCCATAATTTTTTCAGTGGTATAACCATCACACATACAGTTCTCGAATGCAATGTTGAATTTATAGTCCTTTATAAAAGCAGTTTTATCGGGTACCGGACCTCCCACATTGTTTTTATAGCGACCTCCTGAATCGACCTGCTTATACTCTGACAATAAATGGAAAAAGCGTTCTCTTTCAGGGGCTCCTTGTGCATTGGAAACTACGAAACTACAGAACTTACGATTGAGGGCAACTTCAGGGATTATTACTTTGGGAGCTGCTAACCGTTGTATACCATAAGCTGTATATAAAGGCATACGTAAATATCGGTCACCGAATGATAGAAAATTAAAACCAATAGCATAATCGCAGATATTAAAATCCGGAGTGATATTTTCACCGGAAAAGAATATCTTAGTACAATTATGATAGTCTATATTAGCATATCCGAAAACCGAAAATATGAGATAATCAGGAGAATCGCTGAGCTCGATCTGGTATTTTTTAGATAGTATATCTGTAATGAAGTTATGCAGGGGATCGAATGTATCCCAGAAATCAACGAATTTTATTTTTATGGTTTTCATATTGTCTGTGATAATTCCTGTTCTTGAGTAAGTTCTTTCTGTGTGAGATTCTCTGTTGTTATAATTGCTTCCGGTTCTTGTACAGACATTTCTGTTATTTCCTCTGCTACCTCTTCCGTTGCTACTAATGCTTCTGTTTCTGATTGTATCTTAGCCTCATTTATGCTTGCTATGAATTCAGGCGTTTTTATTTTTTTTAGCGCCATTTGTGCAGCATTTTGCTGGGACTCTTTTTTAGAGTAACCTGTACCGGTTCCGGCTGGTACGCTTTCAATACGTACTTCTGTCTGGAATACGGGATTACTTTCTTTGTCGAAAAATTGTTCTATAAGTTCAAAAGAGACTTCTACCTTGTTCTTCTGGCTCCATTCAATCAGTTTGGATTTGAAGTTTACTTCTTTGCGTGACAATTTGTCCAGATCAATATACGGATGTATAATTCTCTTTTCAAGAAATAGCTTGCAACGTTCGTACCCCTGATCAAGATAAATAGCCCCGATAAAAGCTTCAAAGGCATTACCGTACATATAACTGTTGTGAGATGAGGAGCGGGTGGAGTATTTTATAAGTTTGTCAAGGCCGATTTGTACAGCCAGTTTGTTCAAAGTTTCGCGTTGAACGATTTTAGAACGGGTATTGGTCAGGAAACCTTCCCGTTTCCCTTCGAAGTGTTTGTACACGATATCTCCTACGATGGCATCAAGAATTGCATCGCCTAAGAATTCCAAACGTTCATTATTTAAAGGGCGTCCTTTTTCAGAACGGAGAGAGGTCGATTTGTGTAGAAGAGCCTGCTCGTAAAGATGGATGTTGCGAGGATAGAATCCAAGTATTCTATAAAAACAAAGATAAGACTCTCTGTCCTTACAGAACAGCAGTCTTATCTTGTCTATTTGATTTCGTAACACGGCTTTACTCTGCGTATTTCTTGAAGATAACACAAGCGTTATGACCACCGAATCCAAATGTATTGGACAAGGCAACATTAACTTCACGTTTCTGTGCTTTGTTGAAAGTGAAATTAAGGTTATAGTCTATGTTCTCGTCATTGTCACCTTCTTCATGGTTGATAGTCGGAGGAACGATACCATTCTTGATAGCAAGAATACTTGCTATAGATTCTACCGCACCGGCAGCACCTAGTAAATGGCCTGTCATTGATTTGGTTGAACTGATATTCAACTCAAATGCATGGTCACCAAATACTTCTTTAATGGCTTTAGCTTCCGAGATATCACCTACAGGAGTAGATGTTCCGTGTACGTTGATGTAATCAACTTCTTTCGGATCCATTTCTGCATCTTCCAATGCGTTCAACATCACCAGCTTAGCACCTAGGCCTTCCGGATGTGAAGCTGTGAGGTGATGAGCATCAGCTGACATACCTACACCGGCAACTTCTGCATAGATCTTCGCACCACGTGCTTTGGCGTGTTCCAATTCTTCAAGAATAAGACAACCGCCACCTTCGCCCATAACGAATCCGTCACGGCTTGCGCTGAACGGACGGGATGCACTCTCCGGAGAGTCATTACGGGTAGACAATGCATGCATTGCATTAAAGCCTCCTACACCGGCAGCAGCAATAGCTGCTTCCGAACCACCGGATACGATTACATTGGCTTTACCCAGGCGGATAAGGTTGAATGCATCAGCGATGGCATTGGTAGAAGTAGCACATGCAGAACATGTTGCATAGTTAGGACCGTGGAAACCATACATAATGGAAATCTGCCCGGCAGCAATATCCGAAATCATTTTAGGAATGAAGAACGGATTAAACTTTGGACCATTTTCCTGATGAAGAGCATAGTTGCTTACTTCTTCTTCAAATGTACGAATACCACCGATACCTGCACCGAAAATAACGCCGATTCTATTTAAATCTTCATTTTCAACATCAAGACCAGAGTCAGCAACTGCTTCTTTGGCTACTGCTACAGCATATTGTGTATACAGGTCCATTTTGCGTGCTTCTTTGCGGTCGATATATTTTGTTGCATCGAAGTCTTTTACTTCACATGCAAATTGGGTCTTGAATAGCGAAGCATCGAAATGAGTAATAGGCCCTGCTCCACTAACCCCGTTCACTAGATTTTCCCAAAAT
>DXWV01000075.1 GCA_019416685.1 Bacteroides sp. | reverse complement strand
TTAACGTTCATAAAGAACTATGTTTTCCATGGCAAAGATAATGGTAGAGGAAAAAGCCACTTACATATAGCACTAATAGCCAAGCATTTACGAACCTTATTCTTTGTAATATTTTTCCACCTTACAAGCTATCCTATTTTTCTATTTTCACACTGTTTCTACAGCTCTAAATCATTACAAAAAGATAAATATAATTATTTCAAAATGAGAGCAACTCAGAGTGATTTCATTTCCAATTAATACAGATTAAGTTTGTTTTTTTCTGTAAAAATGTTATCTTTGTGGATAGGTAATGTGTATAACATTATTTTCATATGCTCACAATGATTAAATTATAGATAAATAGATTGTTTAATCTTCTAAAGTTTGCATTATGGAAAAGGATAAAATTGGCTTAAATGCAGGAAAAGTGTGGCGCATCTTAGATGAAAAAGGTGAACTTTCCATGTTCGATTTGTGCCATGAGTTGGGTTTGACGTTTGAAGATGTAGCTCTTGCTATTGGTTGGCTGGCCAGGGAAAGCAAAGTCTTTTTAAGAAAAAAGGAAGGAATGCTTTTTGCAAGCATTGAGAATGTAGAATTTGCTTTTGGCTAAAGTGGAAGCTAAATTACATTTAAGGTGGAGATCCGCTTTATGATCTATACTACTAAAAAAAATTAATAAAGCGGATATGTGGGGATATTTGCGTCTAAAAATAGTGTTACTTTTATTTCTTTCCGATTGCTTTTTCTTTGTTCCCATATTTAGAAACTTAACTCTATTACGCATTCAATAACAAACAGACTGCATAATAGAGCTAAGTAAAAACAGTTTCTTAGAGTGCTGTGGCAAAATTAAAACGACACAAAGAATCAATCTCCCGGCATCAACACTACTCCCAACTTCTTCTTACCATCCATCTTCACCACTATCGGTTTATCAAACCGCACATGCCGCAAGAATTTAGTCTCCTCAACAGCAGGTTGTGCATTCAGGAAGTCCTGATTATAAACACCATCGTTCATAAATGCATTGATAGTGAAGTACCCCACTCCAAATGAAGTAAGATTCTGGAAGAAGTGTGTCCCCTGACTGGGATCCACCCGATAGTTCGTCAGTCCGGCTTCCACAATGACACGGGCAGCAGAAATATGTGGCCACTTCACCGGAATGCCGAGCCAAGTATCACTACTCCCCCATCTTCCGGGGCCAACCAGTACATAATTCTTTCCTTCATTTAAGAATTGCTGATTTATTTTTTCTATTTCCCAGGCAATAGTCTGATTATTAGAAGCACTGTATCCATCGGTCTTAACATAGACGATATCATATACTTC
This sequence comes from Bacteroides sp., assembly GCA_019416685.1. Lineage (GTDB taxonomy): Bacteria > Bacteroidota > Bacteroidia > Bacteroidales > Bacteroidaceae > Bacteroides. The sequence continues at coordinate 41,256 of DXWV01000075.1, read as the reverse complement.
ATTCATAATGCCATGACCCAATGAATTATTAGAACGCAAAATGACATCTTCATCCGGAATAGTAGTGAGATCCTCATCAAGTATCTCTTTTGTATCAACAATGGGACGAATCTGCAACAGATAGAATGTACCTGTCTTATCTTGATCCCGGCTTAAAGTAGCAGCAAACTCAATCTCTACAGGACGACGCATTTCCTGTTCGCTATGCTTCAAAACCAATTGCAGGATACGAGCCAGAGGGAAAACATCATGTTGCAGAATGTTGGCAAACGTGATCACTTTGCGTCCGCCCGGATACAATCCATCGCGGATCACCTGATCATAAGGATCATAAGTTGAAGCAATATAGCGCAACGCACCGTCTTTTTCCGCCTCTTTCACATGAAGTTTCAACAGATTGAATCCGTCATCAATAGAAAAGTCTTCCCCTGCATTTTTAAGATCGAGTGCATAGAAACGAGTTTGTGTCTCCTTCAAAGCAATATCCATTTCACTGGTTTGCAATACCTGGTTCGGGTGATAGGGAGAGAAACGAAGCGTCATTCCGCCATCCACAATGTATTTACCAAGACCAAGAGCCAGGTTAACGGTTCCCTCTTCTGCTTTTTCATCTCCTATCGGATAATAGTTGAGCGAACGAGCCACACCGGACATAGACGGATAGTAGCGATCGCCATACTGATTACCCACCACTTCCTGCAAGATAACGGCCATCTTTTCCTGATCGATCACATTAGAGGTAGCCTGCATGTAGGCTTTGCTGTCTTTAAAATAGACAGAAGCATACACCCCTTTGATAGCATCGGAAAGCATACGGAGCATCTCGTATTTATCATCCAGATAAGGAATCATATAAGTATTGTAAATACCGGCAAATGGCTGATAATGTGAATCTTCGAGCAATGAAGATGAACGAATGGCAATAGGTGACTTCACTACATCAAAGAAGGTAAAGAAGTCTTCTACCAATCTATCGGGCAGCTTTGCTTTCAGAAAATATTTCAGAATCATATCATCATCAACTTCAGAAAGAGCTATCTGATATAGATTGTTGATCTCCATAAATTCATCAAAGACATCCGTACAAAGCACTACCGTCTTCGGAATGGCAACACGGGCATTCTCAAATTCATCAAATTCGGGATGACGCTTCACCATATTATCAATGAAAGCCAATCCACGTCCTTTTCCTCCCAAAGACCCATCGCCAATACGGGCAAAATTGGAGTAACGGTCGAAACGGTCACGTTTAAACACAGCAACCACCCCCTGATTCTTCATCTTACGATACTTTACAATGGCTTCGAAGATGATCCTCCGATGGGCATCCACATCCTGTAAGCTATTCCAGGTGATAGGTTTAAGAAACTCGGCCACGGGAAACATAGCACGCGAATACAGCCAGCGCGACACATGATTGCGAGAAATATGATACAAAAATGATTCGGCGGGAACAGCAAAAAGAATATTCTGCAACTCTTTCAGATTTCGCACGCGGGCAATCTCCTCACCCGTTTCGGGATTACGAAAGACAAAATCTCCGAAACCGAAGTTATCAGAAACAATACGACGCAGATCCACATCCATTTTCTTGGAATTCTTATCAATAAAGCTGGCACCATATTTGGCAGCATACGAAGAATTTTCCGATTCGGACGACTGGATAATAAGAGGCACGAACGGATCTTCTTTTCGGATGGCAGCACAGAGCTTGATACCCGCCAATCCATCCTTTTCGCCCCGCTCTACACGGGGAAATCGTACATCGGTAATCACCCCAAGTATATTGTTTTTATATTTTTCGTACAGAGTAATAGCTTCCTCATACGTACGTGCCAATACTATTTTAGGACGTCCACGCATACGCAAAGTACGCTGGTGAGCATTCAGGGCTTCAGTAGAAAACTCCTGACTCTGCTTCAGGACGAACTTATACAGGTTGGGCAACACAGAAGAATAAAAACGAATGCCGTCTTCCACCAGCAAAATAAGCTGTACACCGACTTCTGCCACATCGTGCTCCAAATTCATCTTATCTTCTATCAACTTAATGATAGATACCAGCAGATCGGTATTGCCCAACCAGCAGAACACATAATCAAATGCGCTCAGATCTTCATCGGCAATACGTGCTGTAATACCATGACTGAAAGGAGTAAGGATCACGATAGGAATATGCTCATACAAACTTTTGATATGACGCCCGATGTCAAAACTATCATTATCACCCGTACCCGGCATGCAAATAACAAGGTCAAATGTCATATTTGCGAGCAGGGCCAGGGCCTCTTCTTCTGTAGAAACCTGCGAGAAACGGGGAGGATAACGAAGCGACAAGGAAGTATATTCGTTAAAAATTTTTTCATCAATACGCCCGTCATCTTCAAGCATAAAAGCGTCATACGGATTGGCTATCAACAGGACATTGAAAATACGCCGCGTCATCAGATTGGCAAACTGCGTATCTTTGAAATAAAGTTGATTTAATTTGTATTTACTGAGCATGGATTTCCTGTAGTTAAAAATTGAAAGACAAAATTCGCCTTTTTTATCGGGAAATGCAAATGAATTTTATAGAATTAAAGGTGGTTATTTCACCGCTTCTGTATATATTTGTACTTTTCTCACTACAAACAACTATTTATAATGAAAAAAACAGTCTTATTATTGAGTGGAATTATGGTCATGTCATGTACATCCCAACAGAAAAAATTGGTCTACCCGGAAACGACAAAAGTAGACACAATAGATGTGTACTTCGGTACAGAAGTACCCGACCCTTATCGCTGGCTGGAGAATGATACCAGCGCTGCTACCGCCGCCTGGGTAGAAGCAGAAAACAAAGTGACAAACGCATATCTTGCTCAAATACCTTTCCGTGAGCAACTGCTGAAACGCTTAACCGATCTGGCTAATTATGAGAAAATAGGTACTCCATTCAAGAAACATGGAAAATACTATTTTTATAAAAATGACGGATTGCAAAACCAGAGTGTATTATATGTACAAGACTCATTGGACGGAGAAGCCCGTGTTTTTCTGGATCCGAACCAATTATCAGATGATGGTACGGTAGCACTCACCAGCCTCTCTTTTTCCAACGATGGTAAATATACAGCTTATACCATTTCGCGTAGTGGTTCGGACTGGTCCGAGATCTATGTAATGGATACCGCCACAGGCAAATTGCTCGAAGATCATATTAACTGGGCCAAGTTCACAGGAGCAGCCTGGCAAAAGAATGGATTTTATTATAGCGCATACGATGCTCCGACAAAAGGTAAAGAATTCTCTAATGTCAATGAAAACCATAAGATATATTACCATAAAATCGGCACTCCACAAGCTGAGGATAAGCTAATATACGAGAATCCCGCATATCCGAAACGTTTCTATTCGGCCGGCACGAGCAAAGACGAACGTATTCTCTTTATATACGAATCGGGAGCCGGAAGAGGAAACAACTTATTTATAAAGGATTTAGAAAAATCAAATGCACCACTTATACAGTTGACTACCGACTTTGATTACCAATATTCTCCGATAGAGGTTATCGGTGACAAAATGTATATATTTACCAATTATGGTGCTCCGAAAAACCGGATTATGGTGGCTGATATCAACCATCCAATATTGGAAAACTGGACAGAACTTGTACCCGAATGCAGCAACGTTCTTTCCGATGCAGAAGTAATTGGTGGTAAACTCTTTCTGACTTACGACAAAGACGCATCCAACCACGCTTATGTCCATGATCTTAATGGGAAAAGATTACATGAGATCAAACTCCCCTCATTAGGTTCCATAAGTTTCAGTGGCACCAAAGATGATAAAGAATGCTTTTTTGGTTTTACTTCATTTACTACTCCGGGAGCCACCTATAAATATGATATGGATACAAATACTTATGAACTGTATCGTGCTCCGAAAGTAAAGTTCAACCCGGACGAGTTCACAACCGAACAGATCTTCTTCCCCAGTAAAGACGGTGTTATGATTCCGATGTTCCTTACATATAAAAAAGACTTGAAGACAGATGGGCAAAACCCGGTATTCCTTTATGGATACGGAGGGTTTGGCATCAGCCTCAACCCGGGATTCAGCATCAACCGCATTCCATTCCTTGAAAACGGAGGTATTTATGCACAGGTAAACCTGCGGGGTGGTAATGAATATGGTGAAGAGTGGCACGTTGCCGGTACTAAGATGCAAAAGCAAAATGTGTTCAATGATTTTATTTCTGCCGCAGAATTCCTTATCAACAATGAGTATACCAATCCGAACAAAATAGCCATTGTAGGTGGTTCAAACGGTGGTTTGCTGGTGGGTGCCTGTATGACGCAACGCCCTGAACTGTTCAAAGTAGCCATTCCTCAGGTGGGAGTTATGGATATGCTCCGGTATCATAAGTTTACTATCGGCTGGAACTGGGCCAGTGATTATGGAACGAGTGAAGACAGCAAAGAGATGTTCGAATACCTTAAAGGATACTCTCCACTGCATAATCTGAAACCTGGTACGAAGTATCCGGCAACTATGGTTACCACTGCCGATCATGACGATCGCGTAGTTCCGGCCCATTCATTCAAATTTGCCGCTACATTGCAGGAGTGCAATGACGGTACTAATCCAACCCTAATCCGCATCGATAGCAAAGCCGGACACGGAGCGGGGAAACCAATGACAAAAGTACTGGAAGAGCAAGCCGATATATACGGATTTATTATGTATAATTTAGGAATGAATCCAACAACACTTTAAATAATTTACGATTAGACGATTTACCATTTACGATTGGGATTACATTTATTTGCAAGTAATTTCAATCGTAAATCGTAAATCGTCTAATTGTAAATTTCCGGATCGTCTAATCGTAAATCTCCTTTCCTACTTTTGTCATTTTATCATTATTTAATCAAAATATCACCATAAAAAAGAGGTTTATAGAAAAGTTTTCCTATATTTGCAGTGTCAGTAGTTGACATTTTATCAGAATAAACCTTTTAAAACATAGTATTATGAACATTCAGAAAATTATGTCCTCTCTTGAGGCGAAACATCCCGGTGAATCTGAGTACCTCCAAGCAGTCAAAGAAGTACTTCTCTCTATTGAAGATATATACAATCTGCATCCGGAGTTCGAAAAAGCCAAAATAATAGAAAGACTTGTCGAACCGGATCGTATCTTTACATTTCGTGTAACATGGGTAGATGATAAAGGTGAAGTACAAACCAATTTAGGCTATCGTGTACAGTTCAATAATGCTATCGGTCCGTATAAAGGCGGTATCCGTTTCCATGCATCCGTAACCCTTTCCATTCTGAAGTTCTTAGGCTTCGAACAAACATTCAAAAATGCATTGACTACCCTGCCGATGGGTGGTGGTAAAGGTGGTTCCGACTTCTCTCCCCGTGGAAAGAGCGATGCTGAAATCATGCGTTTCTGTCAGGCTTTCATGCTCGAATTGTGGCGCCATATAGGTCCGGATATGGATGTACCTGCCGGTGATATAGGTGTAGGAGGCCGTGAAGTAGGTTATATGTTTGGTATGTATAAAAAGCTGACGCGCGAACATACCGGTACTTTCACCGGTAAAGGTATGGAGTTCGGAGGATCCCGTATCCGTCCCGAAGCTACCGGTTTTGGCGCCTGCTACTTCGTTCAGCAAATGCTGAAAGATAAAGGAACCAGTTTTGAAGGTAAAACAGTGGCCATCTCCGGTTTCGGCAATGTGGCATGGGGTGCTGCTATTAAAGCTACAGAACTGGGAGCTAAAGTGGTTACCATTTCCGGCCCTGACGGCTACATCTATGATCCGGACGGTATTTCAGGTGAGAAAATAGACTATATGCTCGAACTGCGTGCCAGCGGTAATGACATTGTAGCTCCTTATGCCGAAGAATATCCGAATGCAACTTTCTACCCGGGTAAAAAGCCTTGGGAACAGAAAGTAGATATCGCTATGCCTTGCGCCACTCAGAATGAAGTGAACGAAGAAGATGCCAAACAGTTGGTTGCCAACGGAGTGATGTGTGTAGGTGAAGTGTCTAATATGGGATGCCGTCCGGAAGCTATTGATACATTCCTTGCTGCACGTATCATGTATGGCCCGGGTAAAGCAGTCAATGCAGGCGGCGTAGCAACTTCGGGCCTTGAAATGACTCAAAATGCGATGCATATCTCCTGGACTTCAGAAGAAGTAGATAAGAACCTGCATCAGATTATGAACGATATTCACGCCCAGTGCGTAAAATATGGTACTGAAAATGATGGCTATATCAATTATATGAAAGGTGCCAACATTGCAGGTTTCATGAAAGTGGCTCATGCAATGCTTGGACAAGGAATAATCTAAGATTTACGATTGGACGATTTACTATTTACGATTAGGATTACATCTATTTATTTATAAGTAACTTCAATCGTAAATTGTAAATTGTCCAATCGTAAATAGAAAAACTTTGTTTAGTTGTATTTGTATTTGTGGTTTGCGCTACTTTCCTCCTGTGACAGGACGTAGGTAGCGCACTTTTTTACCAGAAGGTTTCATTTTCAACCAAAATAGCCTAACTTTGCATCTCAAAATCAAAACATAATAATGAGATGTTACAACCGGAATTAAAACTGCGCCGCGATAAAATACGCTGGCTGATGGCTCAACAAGGCATTGATGCCGCACTAATCACTTGTAATGTAAACTTGCTCTATACGTATGGCCGCGTTGTCAGCGGATACTTATACTTACCCCTTAACGCTCCCGCCCGCTTATTTGTAAAACGTCCCAACAATATATCGGGAGAACATATCTTCTCTATCCGTAAACCGGAACAAATCGTAGATATTCTGAAAGAAGAGAATTTGCCAATGCCTACCAAGCTAATGCTTGAAGGTGACGAACTACCTTACATGGAATATGTACGCCTGGCAGCTATATTCCCGGATATAGAGATTGTTAATGGTACCCCGCTTATCCGTCAGGCACGGAGTATAAAGACAGCTATCGAAATTGAATTGTTCCGTCGCTCAGGCATTGCACATGCCAAAGCATACAACCAGATTCCTTCTGTTTATCGTCCGGGAATGACAGATCGCGAATTCTCCATTGAAATAGAACGTCTGATGCGTCTGGAAGGATCACTGGGCATTTTCCGTGTATTTGGTCAAAGTATGGAGATCTTTATGGGAAGCGTACTGGCGGGTGATAACGCTGCTGTTCCTTCTCCCTACGACTTTGCTTTGGGAGGCGAAGGACTCGATCCGGCACTGCCGGGAGGAGTAAATGGTTCTCCGCTAAAAGAAGGCCAAAGCGTAATGGTGGATTTAGGTGGTAACTTCAATGGATATATGGGCGATATGAGCCGCGTGTTCTCTATCGGTAAACTGAGTGAAAAAGCCTATGCCGCGCATCAGGTTTGTCTGGATATACAAAACGAAATTGCTTCAATAGCTAAACCCGGAGCTGTATGTGAAGATTTGTATAACACTGCCATTGATATGGTTACCAAAGCCGGATTTGCAGAAAACTTCATGGGCATCAGCCAACAGGCACGTTTCATTGGTCATGGCATTGGATTGGAAATTAACGAAATGCCTGTAATTGCACCACGTATGAAGCAAGAGCTGGAACCGGGAATGGTATTTGCATTGGAACCCAAAATCGTTCTACCAGGTGTCGGTCCTGTTGGTATTGAAAACTCATGGGCTGTCACCAGTGAAGGAGTTGAAAAACTGACAATCTGTAATGAGGAGGTTATCGAACTCTGAAATAGTGATTAGTGAGTAGTGATTAGTGATTAGTAGGCTGCGCATCATGCCGCACGGTACTAATCACTACTCACTCATTCCTTAATCGTTTTAATCAGAAAGTAAGTATAGGCATTTTCTCAAAATCCCTATTTCACTTTATTGGTTTAAGTCCCATTTTTTCTGCTTTCTTGAGCATCAGCTCACGGGCAGCCTCATAATCGTTAGGGATAACGCCATCTAAAATCGCATCTTTTATAACACTTTTCAACAAACCAATCTCCTTACAGGGAGTAAGTCCGAATATTTCCATAATCTCTTCACCGCTTACCGGAGGCTGAAAATTACGAATACGGTCTTTTTCCTCCAGATCTTTAAGCTTCTGACGTACTAAACTAAAATTATTCAGGAAACGTTGTTTACGCTCCATATTTTTAGAAGTGATATCAGCTTCACACAAAGTCATCAAATCATCAATGTCATCTCCCGCCTCAAAAAGCAAGCGACGCACGGCCGAGTCCGTCACAACGTCATCGGCAATCACAATAGGACGCATATGCAGGCTTACCATTTTCTGCACATATTTCATCTTCTCGTTCATGGGCAATTTCATATTCCGGAAGATGGTTGGAATCATCTTTTCGCCAATGAAATTATGGTTATGGAAAGTCCATCCGATTTTTGGTTCCCACCGTTTGGTTACAGGTTTGGCAATATCATGTAGCAAAGCTGCCCAGCGAAGCCAGAGGTTATCCGTTTTCTTACTGATATTGTCGAGCACTTCCAGCGTATGATAAAAATTATCCTTGTGTGCACGCCCATTCCGTGTTTCTACCCCTTGCAACGCTGCCAGTTCAGGGAAAATAAGCGGCAACAATCCGCTCCGTTCCAGGTCGATAAAACCTTTGGAAGGTACAGGAGAAAGAATGATCTTGTTCAGTTCGTCTGCAATTCGTTCACGCGAAATAATTTCAATCCGCCCGCAATTGCGACACAGTGACTCAAAAGTAGTATCATCAATGTAGAAGCCGAGTTGGGTAGCAAAACGAATACAACGCATCATCCGCAAAGGATCATCACTAAATGTTATATCCGGATCAAGCGGAGTACGTATAATCTTTTCTTTCAGATCATCAATTCCTCCAAACGGATCGACCAACTCACCAAACCGTGCTTCATTCAAACAAACGGCAAGTGCATTGATCGTAAAATCACGACGATTCTGATCATCTTCCAATGTACCATCTTCCACAATGGGTTTTCGTGAATCACGCTGGTAAGATTCTTTGCGGGCACCTACAAACTCCACTTCAATGCCGTGATACTTCACCTGTGCAGTACCAAAATTCTTGAAAAGTGCAACATGAGCTCCTTTGCCCAAGCGTTTACCCAATGCTTGCGCCATCTCAATGCCGCTTCCCACTACTACTACATCTATATCTTTAGAGGGGCGTTCCAGAAAAATGTCACGGACATATCCGCCCACTACATAACACTCTAATCCGAGTGCATCGGCTGTTTCTGAAATCCGACCGAATATCTTATCGCTAAATCGCTGTTTCAGTTCTTCCTGAGTCAACTCTATCATAATTGGTATTTAGAAGTTAGAATTTTGTAGCCGGAATTGAATTCCAACTGCCAACTACTACTTTTGGAGTGCAAAGGTACAACTTTTCATCCTTCACGCTATGCTCTTCACACTAAATTTGTATTTTTGTCATTCATAACTAAAGAACAACAAAATGAAGAAACTGATTGTAGGACTATGTGCCACTCTTGCATTGGCCTCTTGCGGCAACGATGCAGAAAAAAAGGCCAATGAAAGGCTGACCACAGCCCGTACAGCCTTTGAACAAGGAGATTATAACGAAGCCAAATTACAGATAGACAGCATTAAAATTCTCTATCCCAAGGCTTTCGATGCACGGAGAGAAGGTATAAGCCTGATGCAGCAGATAGAATTGAAAGAACAACAACAGAGCCTGGTTTATCTGGATAGTATTTTGCAAACAAAACAAAAAGAATTTGAATCGATAAAAAACAAATATGTACTGGAAAAAGATGCTGAGTACCAACAAACGGGTAATTACTTCTGGCCTACCCAAACGGTAGAGAAGAACCTGCACCGTTCTTTCTTGCGGTTTCAGGTAAATGAACAGGGAGTGATGAGTATGACCTCTATTTATTGCGGCGGAAGTAACCTCCATCATTTTGCAGTGAAAGTAATAGCTCCTGATGGCAGCTTCGCCGAAACTCCTGCATCTAAAGATAGTTATGAAACAACTGATTTGGGAGAAAAAATAGAAAAAGCAGATTATAAAATGGGGGCAGATGGCAATGTAATGGGTTTCCTCTACCTGAACCGGGACAAGAATATCAAAGTGGAATACATTGGAGACCGCAAGTATACTACTACCATGACACCTGCCGACAGACAAGCGCTTGCCGGTATTTATGAATTATCACAACTATTATCGTCCATCGAACAAATAAAGAAAGAACAGGAAGAAGTTAACCTGAAAATACAATTTGTTACAAAGAAAATAGAACAGAAACAACAGAAAGAAGCGACTGAAAAAGAGACCAAATAAGTAACAAAGAAAGTACGTATTTAATGCAGTGTTAAATACGTACTTTATATAGATAAAAGTACGTACTTTTGTATGTATAAAGTACGTACTTTCGCAAAGTAAAAGAAGAATCATGTCAATTTATCGTTAGCAATGTTAATTTCAACACCCTATACTAAAAGTACAATCATGTCAGCCTTCATGAGATTAACATTGTTAATTTCACTCCTGTTCATATTCGGAAGGTGTATTCAGGAAGATCCGGATGTATTTTCATTGAAGCCTGGAGATGTTCTACCGGAGTTCTCGGTAGAGGATAATAATGGAAATATTGTATCAACAGCCACACTGCGTAGTAAAGTATGCCTGATTGCATTCGTCAATACCGGATGCCCCGATTGCCGGAAAGAGCTACCGGAAATAGAAAGGGCTTATCAGCAATTCAAGGACAATGAAGTTGTCCGTTTCATAATTATAAGCAGATCTCAGGGATACGAAAGTCTGACAGAATATTGGACTAATAACCAGCTTACCATCCCCTACTCCGCCCAGGAGGATGATGCCGTTTTCAAGAAGTTCGCTTCACAGAATATACCCCGTATTTATATTGCCTCTCCCCAGGGGATTATTGTTTTCACTTCCGATGACTCTTCCAATGTTGTTGCAGAAACAATCAGTACACAAATAAATAACCTTATCAGAGTTCCGGAATAATCCGGAAATAACCTGGAACGCAAATGGCCACATTTTTTTATCGTTTGGCGTACCTCCCCGTGCGGGAAGTACCCTAATTCTTATTTTTGTTTAGCGACTAATACTTCTATATCATATCCTATAAAAAGCCCGCTTTCAATTACTCCTGTGATATTCTTTATCTTTTTTTCTAAGGACTCACCAATTTCCCCAAACCAGGTATCAAGAATAAAATTTCCATTTTCAGTCAATATTGGTCCGTCTTTTCCTTTAGCCATGCGCAAGATAACCTTTGAGGCTCCAAGTTCTTTCAACTGATTTTCTACATACACCATCGCAGTGGGAAAGACTTCAACGGGAACAGGAAACTTACTGCCCAGCCGGGAAACAAACTTACTATCGTCCACAACAATAAAAACCCGGTCACTGCTTTTTATCAATAGTTTTTCTTTAAACAACGCTCCTCCTCTTCCTTTAATAAGATTGCGGGAGGAATCTACCTCATCGGCACCATCAAATGTCCAGTCCGGATGCTTCTCCCAAAGAGTTGTCTGTGGAATTCCCAACTGTGTACAGGTCATTGAAATCTCTATCGAAGCAGGAATCACCTCAACATGAAGTTGTTCTTTCCAGATTCTTTCGGCTATGGCAAAAAGAGTGAGATAGACAGTGGAACCAGAACCTGCACCAATTACTTCACCGTCTTTCACCTGTGCAGCCAACTGGTGTGCCACCTGTTCCTTGCCTTCCCTGTTAATTATATCATCGGACCACTGCAAACCGGTAATCAAGTTATTGCTCCATTCCATAAGCATATATTTCGTTTATTATACATCAGTTTTGAATGTATTTCACCACAGAGTAACACGGAGTTCCACAGAGTTTAAATCTTTATTGAAACGCAGATGAACGCAGATTTTCGCAAAGGGAAACAAATCTAAGATAAAGAACTACAGTCTTTTAATCTGCGTTCATCTGTGTTAATCCGCGTTTTATCAGATAAATAGTACTCTGTGGAGCTCTGTGCTACTCTGCGGTGATTTTTGCTCATTTCCGATCAAATTTAAATAAAACTGAAATAAGCTTCTATATAAATAACGAATTAAGTATCCCTTTTGTTATCATCGCCTGGCGTACTTCCCCGTGCGGGAAGCACTTTCTTTAATTCTTCGGCGATACGCCATTGAAGGGCTGCTTCTGCTTCCTTACCTGCTTTCAATAAAGCATCTCCAAAAAGTTCATGCGCTTTGGGGTGTTCCGGTTTCAATGAAGTTGCCTTATCAAGATCGGCAATGGCTCCTTCCGTATTCTCGGATTTCAGACGAAGTTTCCCACGGTTATAGAAAGCCTTGAAGCTGGCAGGACTAATGCGTATAGCCGTACCAAAGCAAGTTTCGGCATCAAAATATTCCTTATTATTAAATAAGGTAATACCTTTACGAATCCAGGCATCGATATAGTCAGGATAGAGCTCCAGCGCTTTGTCATAATTTGCAAGAGCGGCACGGGCATCATGTGCCTGCGTGATACATTCATTGCCCATCAGTAAATATTCACGGGCATACTTCCTGAGATATTCCTGTTGTGCACGCATCTGCTCTTTCAGTTGCCGGTTCTGTTCACGTAACGTATTTATTACTTCCAGTTTCCGACGGATCAGTCGGCGGGGAACCGGTTTTTCAATGTCATAGCGTGAATGAATGGCACGGAAGAATTGTTCCAGACACTCCTCCATATCCCCACGATCAAAAGCACGGGCAGCCGCTACATATTGTACATCTGCCTGCGCTTGTTTCAACGCTTTGTCTATGGCCTGCCGGTTATTGAAACGCTGGGCAAAATTCACAATCTCCTGTCGTACAAAAACATCTGCCCGGTTAATCGGCTTCTTAAGTTGAATGCCCTCCAGCGATGTACAACGGCTTAATGCTACATATGCCTGTCCTCCGGCAAAGACTCCTCCGGTGAAATCGATAACCACACGGCTGAATGTCAGTCCCTGACTTTTGTGTACAGTGATAGCCCATGCCAGGCGAATGGGATATTGGGTGAAAGTTCCTAAAACCTCCTCTTCAATCTCCTTTTTTTCTTCATTATAGCGATAACGGATATTTCTCCAGGAATCCAGTTTTACATCACATTCCTTTCCATCATCTGTTATCACATAAATAGTTCCGTCGTCATCGTCAATACCTGCTATGGTACCGATAGTACCATTTACCCAACGTCGGTCATAGTCATTCTTGATAAATATAATCTGTGCTCCCGGCTTCAGCACCAGGTCTTTAGAAGTGGGCAGACTACTTTCCGGAAAGTCTCCCTCTATTTCACCTTCAAAAGTTACCGGATCACCGGGAAGTTCGGCCAGCTTTTTATCATTGATATAGTCTACATTATCCCGTCGTGTGGCAAGAGTGATATACATATCTTCTTCACTCCCTTCTATCTGTGTGCCATATCGGGTATTAAGTAGTTGCAGATCGGCTGCTCCGGCAGTATTATTACGTATATGGTCGAGTACACTGACAAAGACCGGATCACTCTGCCGATACACCTTCTGCAACTCAATCGACACAAGGTCAATCTCACCAAACACACGTGCAGAGAAAAAATAGGGCGTGGGATAAAAACGATTCAGTATCTCCCGCTCATCGTTTTTCACCACAGGTTCCAATTGGAATACATCTCCTACAAGCAGTATTTGTTTCCCCCCGAAAGGTTCACGCAAATTACGGGAATATACCCGCAGAATACGATCTACAGCATCAATAATATCCGCCCTCACCATCGAGATCTCATCAATAATCACCAGTTCTATCTGCTCAAGCAATTTCCGGTGTGGCTTTGTATATTTAAAGAATTCATGGATACGACCGCGTTGAAGGCTCAGATTCGGATCGTCCGGCAGAATAGGATAAAAAGGGAGTTTGAAAAAACTGTGCATAGTGCTTCCACCCGCATTAATGGCAGCAATACCGGTAGGTGCAAGCACTACATACTTCTTTTTTGTATTGGCACAGATATAGCGCAGAAACGTGGACTTACCCGTACCGGCCTTTCCTGTCAGAAAGACGGACTGGCGGGTATACTGGATAAGATTCAGGGCATCCTGAAACTCTTTATTATTAGTATCTACTGTTGTTGCCTCCACTCTAAATCACTCCGAAGTGTTTCAAAGCCTTTGCAATTCCATCTTCATCTACAGAAGCAGTTATATAATCTGCCGTCTGCTTTACATCATCTTTGGCATTTCCCATAGCTACACCAATGGCAGCATGGCGCAACATGCTGATATCATTGCCTCCATCACCAAACGACATAGTCTCTTCCAGTTTAAGACCAAAATGTGCAATCATCTCGTCGATGCCTTTTTGCTTTGTATTTCCTTTTGCCGTGATATCTGCAAAAGCCGGAAACCAACGTCCGGATTCGCAATTCGGAATAAACGATTGTATCTCCTTCTCTTCTTCTGCAGTAATAAACGGAGTCATCTGGAAAATCTCCTCTTGTATGGCTTCTTGAAAAGTCTTCACCGGCATCTTATTCACATGCAGGAAGTCGTAAAATATCTGATGAACCAGTTCATTGGGCTGACAGACAGACAAGCTGTGCTCGCTGACAAAAATGCAAGGATATCCCTTCTTCTCACAGATTTGTGCCAATGCCTGTACTTCACCCGGTAGAATAGCACTCTTGTAAATCACTTCATCGCCCACAAAGCAATAAGCTCCGTTCATAGTGATGTAACCGTCTATCAATCCAAGATCCTGAATGACAGACAAATTGTTGATGATCGCTTTCGGGCGTCCTGTGGCGATAAAAATCTTAATTCCTTTCTTGTGAACGGCAGTCAGTGCCTCGATAGTAGAGGCTGGGATAGCATGCGTATCAAAACTCACCAATGTACCGTCGATATCAAAAAACAGGGCTTTCGTCATAGTGTTCCTTTTTATGCCACAAAAGTACAAAAAAGAAGTAGAACGACTGCGGTTTTATTTAATCTTTGCGAACGTTAATGCTTATCGGGTAATGGCAGAATAAATGCATAATTATAGTAAATACTGCATATCCCCTACCACATTTGTGGTATTTTTTTCTTTCCGGATTAATTTTCTTACTTCTGTTTTCATTATGCAACAGATGAATTGTACATTTGCAAGCATATTAGTACTAAAACAGAATATTAAGATGAAATATAATTTTGATGAAATAATAGACCGCCGTAGAACGGAATCCGTAAAGTGGGATGCCGTGAGTGAACGTTGGGGACGTAATGATCTGCTCCCTATGTGGGTAGCGGATATGGATTTTCGTACTCCGCCATTCGTAATGGAAGCTTTGAGGAAACGGTTGGAACACGAAGTACTGGGTTATACTTTTGCCTGCGAAGAGTGGTATACTTCCATTATCAATTGGTTGCAGAGTCGCCATGGCTGGAAAGTTAAGCGTGAAGAACTGACTTTTATGCCGGGAATTGTCCGTGGGTTGGCATTCGCCATACAATGTTTCACAGAAAAGGGCGATAAAGTAATGGTGATGCCGCCTGTATACCATCCTTTTTTTCTGGTAACAGAGAAAAATAAACGTGAAGTGGTGTATAGTCCGTTAATGCTTCGCGACGGACAGTATTATATTGACTTTGACCGTTTCCGTAAAGACATACAGGGATGCAAGCTATTGATTCTTAGCAATCCGCACAACCCCGGAGGTCGTGTATGGACACGTGAAGAACTGGAACAAATAGCTGAAATATGCTATGAAAGCAAGACACTCGTCATCTCTGACGAAATTCATGCCGATCTGACCCTACCACCATATCAGCATATCACTTTTGCACTTGTGTCAGAGAAAGCACGTCAAAATTCACTCGTGTTCATGTCTCCCAGCAAAGCATTTAATATGCCGGGATTGGCAAGTTCGTACTGCATCATTGAGAACAAAGAGATATGTCGCTGTTTTCAGGAATACATGGAGGCAAGCGAGCTTAGCGAAGGACACTTGTTCGCTTATCTTAGTGTAGCTGCCGCCTATAGTAACGGTACCGAATGGCTCGATCAGGTTCTTGCCTATATTCAGTCGAATATCGATTTCACAGATGCCTTTCTTAGCGAATATATTCCGGATATTAAAATGATTCGTCCACAGGCTTCTTACCTCGTTTTTCTTGATTGCAGAACATTGGGACTGAATCAAAAAGAACTGGTAGACCTCTTTGTGGACGGTGCACACCTTGCACTAAACGACGGAACTATGTTTGGTAAAGAAGGTGAAGGCTTCATGCGGCTCAATGTAGCCTGCCCGCGTAGTGTACTCGAAAAGGCATTAAAACAACTGAAAGAAGCATGTAACAACCGATGAACAAAAATAAATAGAGAACCAATTATTAAAAACAAAATGAATAAGAACAGCTTTGAAGCAGAACTTCTGCATACTCCTTTTGACAAAGAGGATGCTTATCATTCACTCTCTATGCCGGTATATAATACTGCCGCTTATGAATTTGATACGGCGGAAGCTATGGAGGAAGCTTTTTGCGGACGTACAGCAGATCATGCATATTCGCGAATAACCAATCCCACCGTTCAGTATTTTGAGAAACGTATTCAAACAATCACAGGTGCGCTGAGTGTCACTGCACTGAATTCCGGTATGGCAGCTATCAGCAATGTATTTTTCACATTGGCACAAGCAGGAGCCAACATTGTTACTTCCGCCCACCTTTTCGGTAATACTTATTCATTTTTCAAAAGTACGCTCGCTGCATTCGGAGTCGAAGTTCGCTTTTGTGACCTTACAAACCCCGAAGCTGTTCGTGCTCAGGTTGATAAAAACACCTGTGCCGTCTTTCTTGAAGTTATCACCAATCCCCAGCTTGAAATAGCCGATTTAAAAGTACTTTCCGACATAGCACACCAGATGGGTGCTCCTTTAATAGCAGATACTACTGTTGTACCGTTTCACATCTTTCATGCCAATGAATTCGGGGTAGATATCGAGATTGTTTCCAGCACCAAATATATTTCTGGTGGAGCCACCTGTCTGGGTGGTCTTATTCTCGATTATGGAACCTTCGACTGGGATAACTCTAAGAAGCTTCGTTCCATGGCAAATCAGTTTGGCGTTTCTACCTTTACTGCTAAGTTACGTAAGGAAATCCACCGTAATCTGGGTGCTTACATGACTCCCCAGGTTGCTTATATGCAAACACTGGGCATCGAAACAATGGAAGTACGCTATACACGGCAGGCTGCTACTTGTCTACAGTTAGCACAACGTCTGCAAACCCTGCCTCAAGTAGAAGCGGTTAACTATACCGGGCTCGAATCCAATCCGTTTTATCAATTAAGTACGAAACAGTTTGGTGCTTACCCCGGTGCTATGCTTACATTTGACCTTGCATCACGCGAAGCCTGTTTCCGTTTTATGAATCGCTTGCAACTCATTCGGCGGGCAACCAATTTATTCGATAATAAAACACTTGCCATTCATCCGGCCAGTACCATATACGGCTCCTTCACCGAAGAACAACGACAAAGTATGGATATCAGTCCAAAAACAATCCGCCTCTCGGTTGGACTCGAAAGTGTAGAAGACTTGCTGGCTGATATCAGCCAGGCATTGGCATAACTCTGCCTGAGAGATTCTACAGATTACATAGTTTTCCACAGATTAATGCCTTATTTCACTTATTGTGAGAAGAGATTAGTCTGTGGAATTTTATATATATAGAAGTCTGTAGTTTTATTCAAAGCTGATCGGTAACGAAGATTATGGATATATCATTTCGGTAGCGGAAGTGCCCATAGACGGCGTCATTACCCTTGCCCGGTGTTGTACTTTGTCTTTGTCAGAAAGGAACACTCTTTTCCCCAGTGTGCAGCCTTGTTTTACATGTACATGTAAATCTGCATGAGATGCACATGTCGTGCTGTTCCACATGCACATGTCGTACTGCTTTACATGTACATCTAAAACAACGTTACACACCGAGGCTTCATACGTTACTCTACGGGATAGGGCTTTATCGATACCGGAGAAAGAGACTGATGGCAATGATAAATACCATTTAGTACAAAACTGATCAATAATGAATCTATTTCACCACAGAGTAGCACGGAGTTACACAGAGTTTTAAATCTTTATTAAAACGCAGATTAACGCAGATTTTCGCAAAGAGAAACAGGGGTAAGATAAAGAAATACAGTCTTTTAATCTGCGTTCATCTGTGTTAATCCGCGTTTCATCCGGTAAATACTACTCGGTGGAACTCTGTGTTACTCTGTGGTGAGTTTTGCTCATTTCCATACAAAAACGATTTAATTACGCTATTATAATCTCTTTTCATAAAAAACATTAAGACTTCTTCATTTTTCTTCCTCTTCCATTGCTTATATCAAAAAACAAATGATATATTTGTGATATCAAAATGATATCACTAAAATCAAGACTTATGGAAACAAAAGAAACTCTTTTCACTGGCTTTAAGATGAATGGTTTTGCCATGCTGTTTATTATTGCTTTATTACTGGGAGTAAGTATTGCTTCGTTCTTTCTCATTGCTCGCCCCAATGGTTTCACTGTCACTGCCGGACTTTTGGGAATCCTCATTTCCATCCTTTTTATACCCGGCTTCAATCGCCTGGAACCAAACGAAGCCCGTACTATGGTTTTCTTCGGCAAATACAAAGGTACATTCAAAGAAACCGGTTTCTTTTGGATGAATCCCTTCCTGGATGCAAAAAAACTTTCTCTCCGCGCTCGTAACCTTGACATAGAACCTATAAAAGTAAATGATAAAATCGGAAACCCGATTCTTATCGGACTGGTACTTGTATGGAAACTAAAAGATACCTATAAAGCCATGTTTGAGATAGACTCTCAGACCATGGCCAACGTAGCAACCGGTAGTAATGCTGTAGCCAGTCGTATGAATGCTTTTGAGAACTTCGTGATGATACAGAGTGATGCTGCTCTCCGACAAGTAGCCGGACAATACGCCTATGACGATAGTGAATCCAACGTCGAAGAACTCACCCTACGCTCTGGTGGTGAAGAAATCAACGAACAGTTGGAACAAAAACTCAACGAACGTCTCGCCATGGCAGGAATGGAAGTTGTTGAAGCTCGTATCAATTACCTTGCCTATGCTCCCGAAATTGCTGCAGTCATGCTACGCCGTCAACAAGCATCAGCCATTATCAGTGCAAGAGAAAAAATAGTAGAAGGAGCCGTTTCTATGGTAAAAATGGCACTTCATAAACTTTCGGAGGAGGAAATTGTTGAACTGGATGAAGACAAGAAAGCAGCAATGGTGAGCAACCTGCTTGTTGTACTCTGCGCTGATGAGGCTGCCCAACCAGTAGTAAATACCGGAACATTGAATCATTAATCAGAATGAGTTTCGTGGCGAATACCACTAATGCTGTAAACAGAGTGTTTGAACCATAAATAATAAATCTCTCTGCGCCTCATTATCAGACATTGATAATGGGGCGTAGGACATAAAAACAGGAATAAGTACCGTGGCTAAGAAAGAATCTTCAACTAAAAGTTTTGTTCTGCGCGTAGATGCCGAAACAATGGATGCCATTGAAAAATGGGCAGCCGATGAGTTTCGTAGTACGAACGGCCAACTTCAGTGGATTATCGCCGAAGCGTTGAAGAAAAGTGGGCGAATCAAAAAATCCAGGAATGTAAAACCGGAAGAAGAAAACACATAAAATACAAGTCGTTTTAACAGACTCTATGTGAAAAACATCTCTTTAGTTTTTATTAACTACAAATATTAGTTTATAAACTAAAACTTTTCGTTCTTTGTCTTAAACATAGATAAAGTTATGAAAGGACTAACAGCAAAAGAAGAAGAGATTATGGGTTTTTTCTGGGAAAAAGGCCCTTTGTTTGTAAAGGAGATGCTAGCTTTCTATAATGAGCCGAAGCCACATTTCAATACACTGTCCACTATTGTCCGCGGACTGGAGGATAAAGGTTTTCTTGCACACAATACTTATGGCAATACCTATCAATACTACGCTATCGTCAGTGAAGAAGCTTTCCGTAAGGGTACTTTAAAAAATGTCATTAGTAAATATTTCAATAACTCTTACCTTAGTGCCGTATCTTCGCTGGTCAAGGAAGAAGATATCTCTCTTGATGATCTCAGGCAGCTCATTGACGAAGTAGAACGAGCAAACAAATAAAAAAACGAATACTATGGGACTCTTTTTTGCCTACATACTCAAATCGGCTATTTGCCTGGCGTTGTTCTACCTATTCTACAGACTGTTACTAAGCAAAGAAACCTTTCACCGCTTCAACAGGGTTGCCCTGCTCGGGATTCTACTTCTGTCGCTGCTCATCCCTTTGATTGAGGTCACTACTACACAGCACACCGAAATGGCAAAAACGATGCTCACCCTCGAACAACTTCTGATAATGGCAAACTTCTATCAAGATACAGCCAGTGCCGTTACGCCGATAGAAGCTAATACTAGCACTCTTTCGGGCATACAGATAGGATTAATTATTTATTTTGTGGGTATTCTGTTTTTTGCCTGCCGAAATCTCTGTTCACTTACCCGATTATTACTACTACTCCGTTCGGGGAAAAAAGAGAAGTATCACTCCGGCATACAGGTTATCACACATAATAAGGAAATAGCTCCTTTTAGCTGGATGAAATATATCGTCATCTCTCGTATTGATCTCAAGGAAAACGGACGAGAAATACTCATCCACGAAACAGCACACATCAGCAATCATCATTCTATCGATTTACTGATAGCAGACATCTGCATATTTTTCCAATGGTTTAATCCCGCAGCTTGGTTACTGAAACAGGAATTGCAAAACATTCATGAATATGAAGCAGATGAAACGGTTATTAAAGAAGGCGTCGATGCAAAACAATATCAACTATTATTAATTAAAAAAGCTGTCGGCACAAGGCTCTACTCTATGGCCAACAGCTTTAATCACAGTACACTTAAAAAACGTATCACTATGATGTTAAAAGAAAAATCCAATCCATGGGCACGCTTAAAGTACCTGTATGTACTTCCGCTGGCAGCTATTACAGTGACAGCCTTTGCCCGTCCCGAGATCTCCGAAAAAGCTGCAGAGATTTCTGCCGTCAAAGTTAATGATTTGACAGCAATTGTAGAAACGAAAGTGGCAGAAAATGCTTCTTCAGTAGAGAGTACCGTAGTAAATCCAACAGTTATTCCGGCATCTCCTACTGTGAAGGACACTGTGAAAACAACAAGAAAGGAGACAGTTATCGTTGCTATTCCCTCCCAAAAAGATGTTCAGTCAGATATGGAAAAAATGCCTGAGTTCCCTGGTGGTACAGAAGCCCTTAAGGAGTATCTGGATAAGAATATGAAATACCCGGTCGAAGCCAAAGAGAAAGGCACACAAGGGCGCGTTATCGTACAATTTGTAGTAGATGAAAAAGGGAAAGTGACTTCTCCTAAAATCGTACGTAGCGTAGATCCTTCCTTAGATGCAGAAGCCCTCCGGTTAATAGAGAATATGCCGCAATGGACCCCCGGCAAGAAAACAGACGAGAAAGGAAAAAGCAAAGCAGTAGCTACCCAGTACACCCTCCCTATAGCATTTCGTATGGAAAAGAGTACTTCATTTTCCATTAAAGAAAGTTTTCCAATTGAAAAAACAGACTATCCGCTCATTATCGTAGATGGCAAAGAAATTAGTAATAATATGATGAATGCGATAAATCCGGACTGGATAGAATCTATTTCTGTACTGAAAGATGCTTCGGCAACTGCTATTTATGGTGCACGCGGAGCGAATGGTGTTATTCTGATAAATTTGAAAACCAAAGAAGAATATGCGGCCCAAAAAGAAAAACCAGCAAAAACTTTAGGTGAAAGATTAGATGCCCTCTATCAAGAAAATAATGTGAAAGCTAAAGACGTTTCCTATTTTCTGAATGACAAACCTGTTTCTGCTACAGAAATCCAGGCACTGCGCCCAGAAAAAGGTAACACATATGGAGTAAAAGTTATGGATGTATCCGGAAAAACGGAAGTAAGAATAATAACCAGATCAAATGATACAGGAATACGCATCCGTGGGGTTCGTGGAGAAGTTCAAAGCGTAAATATGCCCTCTGACGGAAAGATCAGAATAGCAGGTAAAGTACAAGACACAAGCGGTAGCCCTGTAGTAGGTGCCAGTGTACTTATTGAAGGAACCACCATCGGCACTGTTGCAGACCGTGATGGAACTTTCGTACTGGATGCCCCTAAAAATGCAACTCTTTCTATCAGCTATATTGATATGAAAACAGCGAAAGTAAAAGTAGAGAACACTACTCCACTTATTGTTACCCTAAAGGCTGATTAATAAACAAATACTCTCTCTCTTAATTGTTTCAACAAGGAGTGCCGGACATAGGGTCCGTCATTCCTTGTTTCATTTTACAAATGGAACTGTTTGATGCCAATGGCCCTTAATCTATTTTTAATCTCTTCAGACTCAGAAAAAGATTAATTAATTTTTGCCGGCAAGTCATCGAATGCTTCCGGAATTTCTATCTTTGTCCAAATTTCAATAAGATATGAAAGAGAATAAATACGATGACGAGAAATTCTTCAACCAATATAGCCAGATGTCACGTTCGGTAAATGGCTTGAAAGGTGCGGGAGAATGGCACATACTAAAAACAATGTTACCGGACTTCAAAGGAAAACGTGTATTGGATCTGGGCTGCGGTTTCGGCTGGCACTGCCAGTATGCTATCGAACAGGGTGCTACATTTGCTTTGGGCATAGATATTTCTCAAAACATGATAGAGGGTGCCAAAGAAAGAAATGCCTCTCCCGCTATAGAATACCAATGTATGGCTATTGAGGATTATAACTTCCCTTCCGAATCTTATGATGTTGTTATCAGTTCACTGACATTCCATTATCTGGAATCATTTGGCGATATATGCAAAAAGGTATATAAATGCCTTAGACAGGGAGGTACATTTGTCTTTTCTGTGGAACACCCGGTCTTCACAGCTTACGGCACTCAAGACTGGTATTACGATAAAGACGGAAAACCTATACACTGGCCCGTAGATAACTATTTCACAGAAGGAAAACGCAAAGCTATCTTTCTTGGAGAAGAAGTTACTAAATTCCATAAAACACTAACGACCTATGTAAACGGGTTACTCCAGGCTGGATTTCATATAACCGGACTAATAGAACCGGAACCGGACAGAGAGTTGTTCGGAGTCATTCCCGGTATGGAAGAAGAATTACGCAGACCAATGATGTTACTGGTTTCGGCTACAAGGTAAATAATAATAAGGGCTGTGTTAAAGATAAAATTAGTCATCATAAAAACACAGATTAATGCCAATCTACGCAAATATAAAATCGTATCTGCACCCATTAGCATTAATCTGTGCTTCTAAAGCTACATATTGGAGCTTTAGAAGGCTTTTGACAGCCTCTGATTAGTACAATTATTTCACCCGTCTATTCAGTTGATTGTTCGCCTTAGCTGGTTTTGACTTTCCAATTCGTTTCCCGGTAGGCTTTGCTTTTTCACTACTTTTAGAGCGGGAAACACCTGAACGGGTATTATTATTTCTTATCATCATAATTAGGTTCCTTCATAATATTCACCCAGAAAGTAACGGGCAATAAAATCCCAGTTCTTTCCTAATATTTCTTTTCCATTCTCAAACGGCAGCCGGACATCAGGGAACAAATTCTGTTCTACACCATATTTCAACAAATCAAACGGGCAATAACCTTTATCCGTAAACAATTTGTAGCCTTCTTTTACAGCCATTTCCTTATCATATGCCACTTCATTACGCTTATCACAAAAGAACCATGCCACACCAGGTGCTACGAGAATTCCTTTGGGGTTGGCAAAAACAACCGTATTGCCAAACTCCGCATCCAGCTTATTCGGTATATCTGTCCGACTCCAGTGCAAATGTTCCACAAAAAAAGCCTCCATCTGTTCATAATGCGGGAAATACATAAGTTGCTCTCCATCCGTAGCGGTCAGAAACAATTTCACACTTTCCGGCAAGACTGTATCTGTCTGTATAGAAGGTATTTCCGTCCTTTCCTTCAACAATTGTTCAGAAGGCAATACCCAGTCACAGGAGGGAATTTCACAAATAGGCGCTTGTTCAAATACAACATCCATTGCCCCATACACATCACTTGCCAATTCCAATATTTTTTCATCAAAAGGATTGGCTATAATCGCGTCATAATCATCACTGGAGTTAAGCTTCCACAGCACAAAGGCAATATCTACTTCATTTATTTCGTCAAAGACATAATCATCCGGAATTTCATAGAAAGGAAGATTACGACCATATAACTTATAACATAAATCACGAAAACGTCTCCAGCCACCATCATTCGCAATACTATCTTCTAAATATAAAGTAAGCAGGACAGCTGCATTTTGTACATTTTCCGATGATTTATCAGCATACAACCGGGAAGAGGCAATCAGTGAAAAAAGTTCATCGGCAAATCGCAGATACCACCCATCAGTAGAGGTAACCCTTGTACGGGAATGGCTCCGGAGCCATGAAGACATTGGTATCTTTTTATTTTTTATCATACTATACATTTATTATTTACGTAGACAAAGGTAATGATTTTCAAGACGTATCAGAAAATACTATCGCGTAAGTGAAAACTTCAGACGCATACCGAAGTCAGCACTGGTCACCGGATAGGAGGAAGCAGACACAAGCGGGGTATTCTTCTGACGGTCATAATAGAGACTCACACTAAGTAAGCGGCTGAGCGTATAATCTGCAGAGAAAGATATCTTGAGTGCTTTGTTACCACTGGTAGCCTGCGTAGTGACTTGCTGAATATCCCGGCAAAGTGCAAACTGATTACGGAAGGATACATCCGCACGCAAAGCAAGGTCATTACTTATTTTATTCTTAGAGTTCTTTGTATTACGTCCGGGGAAGAGTTCCAATCCCATAATCTTATAACCCATACCTACCACAAAATCCTTCGTTCCACTCTCTACTACCTGATTGGCAGCAAGGCTAAGATTCAGAATACGTGTAGTCTTGTACTCCACTTTGGTAGTGATACCATTTTTAAAAGTAACATCCACCCCAAATAAAGGAGAGAATTGCTCATTGATAGAAACAGCTGAAACATCGTATATAGATGAAGGAACAGGGATACCTGTTTGTACATCATCCACAAATCCCAGATCGCCCATATAACTATGGAAACTCTGGAAAGTACTATAACTACCCACACTATAAGTACTACGGTAACCATGTGTCAGTGTTACACTCTTGAAGTACTTCTTGAAAAATTCAAGTTTACTCAGGCCGCTATAAGTTATACGCCAGTTAGGCATCATCGAAAGTATTCCCGGGAAAATATCCAGCGAACTTTTACCTGCATCCCTACCCGTATAGGCCGCCAGGAAGGCAGGTATCATCACACTCGAATTGTATTTGCTAACACTATTAAAGGTCTGTGGATAATGCTCCATTCCCGGAAGGGAAACACCTTGATAGAGTTGTTCTACCCTCTTTTGAATCACATCCAGATTTCCTAAAAAGCGAGTGAAAGAAGACGAGGAATACCCATTGGACGGATTATGACGTTCAAAGGAACTACCAATCGTTATGACAGTCATATTAAAGTTACCACTCTGCACTTCAGGCATTCCATCGTACATAAATTGTATGGAACGAGAGTCATTACGCGTACGCCCTGCATTAAGGTCTATCTTCAAATCACGCAGAGGCTCCAGTGTCATGCGTATCTGCAGATCCTCCTGAGCATTAGTCGTGGCAGGCTCTATATTAGAGTTATCCTGAATAAGCCAGTTATTCCGGATTGCCTTATCAATATAATCACCACCTGTCATACCAAAAGCAAAATCAAGACCGGGTGCGAAACCGGAACCACCTCTCGTTTGCCCAAGCATATCTCCTATCTCGGGCTGGAAACCCGGCAGAGTCATAGCATACGTATTCTTATACGTAATGCTTACATTACGTACCATCATAGCAACACGTGCTGCCGATTGTGCTATTTTATACCAGGGATTATCCTCCGGTTTCGGCCCTTGGATAGCCGTCAGTTTCACCCGGACACTGTCTCTGGTTTCAATACGAATCGTGTTAGCATCTATCACCTTATAGCGGATAGGATAGCGATCACCATCAACCGTCAGTGCTGAAACCTTAGGCTTTTTCGAACCTAAACTGTGACGAACGGTTATAGTGGTATCTTTCTTCAACTGTATCTCTTTCTCATACCGTTTAGGCTTTGCTTTCTGACGACTATCGGGACGACGCGTCGAAGAGGTAGTAGCAAAACGGCGGTTAGTCTCTTTAAGAAAAGGTACCTTATTATATAGAGTCTCCAGATTGAGACGCCCATTCACATCAAAAGTCCGTTGGTTTGCAATTGTATTACCCATTTCTTGTCCATCAGATAGAGAAACACCACGATCCCAGCTATAAGAAGAATTAAAACGCGTATCTGCTGTCATCCAGTCTGTAACAGGGAACTTATCAAACGGCAATTTATACGTAGCATTAAATGTCTGTTGATAATCAATCGGACGTCCGAAACTAAGCAGACTACGCCGTATTGTATCTTTCTTCGCTTCATATTCATCCGGATCAAGCGTTCTGTTCACCACTCCGTAGGGTTCTTCTATTTCAGCATGAGTAGCTGATGTGAAGTTCATACGAAGATTTTTAGTCAGATCCCAACGCAAAGAGAAGTCACGATTCCAAAGAAAATCCTTTGCCACACTCACTGGTATTTCTGCCGGATCACTCAGGTTCTCCATATCACGCAACTGAAGTTCATAATAATGGCGGTTCATGTCCGTATTGAAAGAGATATTCTGCGGCAGATAGCTCAAATTGAGTTCTTTAACGAACTTCATCCATTTTGATTTACTCTTCAGTCCTTTGAACGGTTCCCAGGCTTTATATACAGGAGCATAATTGTAAGAGAGTGCCCCCCGCCAGTCCGTTTCGTTCTCATAGACAGTGGTACTACCCTGATTATGTCTGTTCGTGCGACTATAGCTCATTGTGAAGTTCCCCGGATCATAAGGCATCGGATTCTTACTGGTAACTCCCACACGCATATTACTCAAACTAAAATTCTTATAGGTCGTTATCGTATTAGCGATATTACGTAATGAATCCCGTTCGGCATTTGTAGACAAAGCATCCAGCGCATCTTTCAACAGCATATCCTGATCCAACGGATTATATTTGGGAGAAGTCTTTTCACGGGAATATGAAAAATAGACCGGAGCGGTAAGTTTCACAGCCTTCGGAAAAAAACGTCCCAACTCAAACGTAGTAGTAAACTGATATTGATAATAATCATCCAGGCGACGTTCGCTTACACTCTGTTCCAGTCCACCGAAACCGGCAGTCTCTACATGTCCCGCCATACTGATACTTCCAAGATCCGACAACTGCACATTCATATTTCCCTGTGCAGCCCAGCCACCCTCTTCGTCAAAATCGGACAGACGCAATTCATTTACCCAGATTTCTGCCGACTTCTTGGCACGTGAATTATTGCGCACACCAATCATCATCGTCTTCACCTCTGCAAGCGACGGATTACCTATGATACTTACCTTATTGGCTGGTTTGTCGGGGTCATATTCAGAATAAATCTTTCCATAACTTACCCCCGAAAGCGAATTATTCTTTGTTTGGTTGCGCTTCTTCTTTATGTCAGTAAACACAGAAAGTGCAATATCCAGCATATTGTCTTTAGGCCATACTATCAGTTTATCAACATCTGAGTCTCCATTATAATTGCCTGCCGGAGTTAGCTTCAACGGGATTTCATACTCATAAAAGTTAGAACTATAATCGGAACCCAGACGAATGAAAACAGATAATTCTCCGTCTTTAGGGTCAGTAACATCGCCTGTTAAAGCCCCGGCATGAGTGAACATCTTCAACCGGCGATACTGGCGCATATCCATCGTAGAATTTTTGTAAACAGCGCGTGCATCACCCGGCGCAAGGTTTTCAACTTTCAAGCTCATAGCCTGTTCATTTTGCTGACGCAACTGTGGTTGTCCCGGATCAATAACACGACTAATACCCGGAGGCATCACATAGTTAATAGGTGTCTTATCTCCATTCTCTTCAATATTAACAGTTGAAACATCCAAAGTACCTGTCACTGTAGGTGCAGGATTTTGAAGGTTGTACAACGGATCTGTGTACGTACGCCAATCACCACGCACCAGTTCAAGAGTAGCAAAACGCAAAATTACAGGTTTAGAGAACCCGGTAAGGAACATACGCATAAACCGTATCGACTTGAAATCTCTGATACTTCCAACAGGTGTACCGCTGCGCACAGGCACTTTAAACTGATACCAGGTCACCTCTTCCGTTTGGCCGTTACGCAATTTCACTTTAGTGACACGCTTATCGGTAATATTGTTCGTACCCACTTTCAATTCAGAAGGAGTCAGATGAATACGATACTGGAAATATTTTTCTGTTTCCGAAAGTGTATTATCCTGATTAATATCTTCTATATCAGGAGAAGTCTTAGCAGCCGTCGGATACCCCTCAGGAGAATCTTCATTAGCGGCCGAGTTCCCTTCGGTATTATTGATATATTTGTAACGTTCGAGAATACTCTTCTCCTCAGCATCGTAATCGGAACCCCGGAAATAATGATATTTATCACCTGCAGGCGACTCGTAGAACTTTTCAAAAACAGAAGCATTCAACTTTGGCCGGATTTCTTCCAAATACTTAACATAAGTAGGATAAGCACGTTCATCTTCTACTGAAAGTCCATTCAATCCGACATCCTGTTTTTTACGTGCTCCTGCCGTATTATCAAAAGCATATACAAGGCTACGCTCTTTAGGAACACGCCCCCAGTTTGTATAGTCTACTTTTGATTCATCACCATCAATAGGCAAACCGTTTTCAAAAAACTTCTTACCATCTTTCAGGATATCCTCAGATACATCTCCCAAATTAAGATACAGATATCCGCCCTCTGTTGTACTTCGGGCATTTTTTCTACGTGTATTATCCGCTCCCGGTTCATCTCCATCTGCATAAATAAAGGGATCGAGCAACCAAAATTCAACATATTCAATATTAGCCTTCTCAAAATCGGTTGTTTCAATCTTACGCATCATACCTCCCCACCGTTTTTCCGGTTCCAGCAAGTTACCATTTTCGTCAAGGTCTCTGTCCAGATTGTAAGGGCCACGTTCCTGAGGGTAGTAAGCCACATTCAATATAGACATAGTGGATGCTTCCATATTATTCAGCTCCTTTTTGGGATACAACTCAGATTCGTACACCTCACGGACATAATGATTTGAGAGTTGATCGAGGTCATTTTTAATGTGTGTCGGAGTAAGTGAAGAGTTACGGCGCGTAAATAATCCGTCGATATGATACCATGCCAATAAAGCACGATTCTTTCCATAGGGAATACTATCAGACAATCTCGATTCGGGAAACAATTCGAGATTATCAGGTCCCGTTGCCTTAAAAGGCGTAGAAGAGAGCTGCCAATACAAAGGCTGATGCAAATCGATACCACTTTGTGCACTCTCAAAATCATCTATATAAGAAGAATTGTCCTGCAATCCTCCTCCATGTCCCGGAAGAAGCTGAGCAAATTCCAATCCGAGATTAATATTGGAAGGAGCAGTAGCCTCCACAAACGGTAACTTATCTACCATATTAGTTAACCATTGACTCTCACGTTTCCAGGAGGCATTCAACCCCCACAAGGTGTTCGATATAGGTTCGTCTCCCATAGCCACTTTGGTAGTCAGCGGCTTCTCTTTCAGATACATCACAGTACCTCCGAACTGGAAATCAGGCGAAAAATCATACGTAAAGTTCAATCCCAGCATTGTCTTACGCTGCATATTATAAGACGTATTGCTTTCGAGATTTACACTGATAGGAGTCCCGGCATCAATAATACTCTGATTGAGGATCGTAACTACTCCCATTGTATAATCGACCGAATAGTCGGAATTTTCAGTCAGTGTCCGTCCACCGGCCGTAACACGTACCGATCCCCGTGGCACATTCATTGAACCAAGACGTATTTCATTGGCAGACGAAGCACGATATTCACCTTGTAAACGGAATTTATTCTTCTCAGCCAACTGACGCGCTACGGTAAGAGTAGAGTCATATAATTCCTTGAAAACATATTTCTTAGCAATGTTCGGATTATCAAATTTTTTCTCCAGATACGATCCAAAAGGCTCTACTACCGGGAAAAAGATGCGGCCATTCTGTGCATTAACCGTATATCCCTCCACAAAATCGAAAAAGCCGTCACCTCCGAGTTGATTCTTACTATTCAAGCGATCCAGATTCATTACTTTAAGTAAAGGTATCTTATTGATCTTACCCTCCGGAATATAACGTAAATAAACTCCGGTAGTGTCACTCAGATAAGTGATATTTAATGTAAATTTTTCTTTCTGTACCTGATAGGCATTCAGTGAGTAAACGTTCTTCATCATCAGGTCCCAGCAAGCAGCATCCGGAGAGTTGGAAGTATTTTTTAGCAGTTTAACGAAAAGACAGTCGGACGTTTCCTTGATATCGGATGAAAATTCACCGACCTGATAGGTCTTTCCATTAATGGTATAATCAAAAGCTACAGCAAGTACTTCATCTGATTGTAAAGTCTGTTTTAAAGAGATATAACCTAAAGTAGTATTCACTGTATACTCCGAGGAAGTCAACAACCGGGCCGTCTCTATCTTTTCATAGTTCATGCCACTTTCCATCCCAGGAATTGATCCTATCACAGAATTTACTGCACTTATATTACGTGCAGCACTATAGGTGCTTGTCATCTGCTGATAAAGATTATTATCACCATTAGCAGGTGGAAGGGTGTCCTTAGAGATTGCGATCCACGAAGCTCCTTTACTAATATAGGCTTGAGACTCTCCTAAATCCGTAAAAGCCACAATATTACGCGGGTTCTCATAATTACCTCGTTTATTCGTTACCCAAACCTCAACCCGGTTAATTTTCACTCCGGAAAGAATATTAGGTAATTGTGCCATATTACGGTCATACGTATCGCGAAAATAGTGTGCCAGAAAGAAGTGCCGGTTCTCATCATATTCATCTGCTGAGAAATCAAAAGGAATGGTCTGTGCCCCTCCTTTACTATTAACGGTTTTTGATTCACTCTCCTGCTGGCTGATCACCGTTTGCAACTTTAACTTTCCAAACTGTAAATCGGCACGTACACCAAACAAAGAAGTAGCACCACGTATCAACGAGTTGCCGGTAGTCATACTCACGTTACCCGCTTCAAGCAGTTTTATTATCTCATCCTCTTTGCCCTCATATTTCAGTTTCAGTTTTTTACTGTCGAAGTCAAAAGTAGCATCCGTATTATAATTCATGTCAAGGTTTACCTTGTCTCCTACCTTACCATTGACATTAATATTAATTTTCTCATCAAAGTCAAATCCCCAGGTTTTACGCATACTTTCGGGTAAAGTCGGGTTCTGAACATTGTTGTACTTCACCCCAAAACTGAGTTCCGCACTCCCCTGAGTACGAATCTGAACACCTCCCGGACCAAATATTTTTTCAGCCGGACCAAGATTAAATTTCATATTCGTAAAGTCAAACTCCTCTTTTCCCTTAGAAAACACGGAGTCATTACGCTGACGGTAGTAATTCTGCATGGAGCGTTTCATACTCCAGTCTAAATACTCAGCGGGAGTCATTATGATAGGAACTTCCATTTCCTGCCCGCCAACAATGGTACGGATCAAATAGCGGTTGGTCAATGCATCATACTCTACCTTTTCCTCAACAATGGGCATAGGTTGCAGTATCTGCGCAGCAACAGGCAAACTACCTAAAAATAAGAATAATATGACAATTGAATAATGCACCAATGTGCTAATACGCCAATGCACCAATGTGCCAATGAGTCTGCGATATAACAGCACAGCACATTGGCACATTGATACATTGGCATATTGGCACATCATTCTCATAATCTCTTCAAGGCCAGTTTTATCACTTGTTCTACAGCAGCATCGGGTTCTTCCTTCAAAATGGCAAGTACTACTTTTTGCGAGGGAACCGCAGCAAACCCAAGCATCGTCAACGCTGCAACGGCTTCTTCCTGTATTTCCGCATTCATGGCAGACAACAAAGTACTCTGCCCTCCCCCTGCTACAGGTGCAGCAGTTTTTATTTTGTCTTTTAAATCTACAATCACACGTTGTGCCGTTTTTAATCCGATCCCCTTCACTGTCTTCAGCAAATTAGCATTCTCCGTACTGATAACGTTAACTAACTCCGACGGCGAAAGTGCCGAAAGAATCATTCGTGCCGTATTGCCACCAATACCCGATACAGAGATCAACAACAAAAAGAGTTCACGTTCCTGCTTGTCAGCAAAGCCATACAGCACATACGCATCTTCGCGAATGGCTTCATAAATATATAGTTTACAAGTGTTTTTCCCTTGAATTGCAGAGTATGTATTTAATGAAATATTCACGGCATACCCCAAACCGTTACAATCGATTATTGCTGTTGCCGGACTAAGTTCGGCAATCTCGCCTTTGACATATTCTATCATAATACTTTATTAACGCACGCGCACGACAAATATTGTGCTTCACTAACCTTGAGTAACAAAAACTAACTTTAACAACCATTTCACCGGCAGAAACAGAAAAAATGATTATTTTTGCAACAGAAAGAAAGAAATATGTTAAACGAAACCCATAAAAGAATGAAAAAAGTAAGAGCAGCCATTGTTGGTTATGGTAATATTGGCCGTTATGTACTGGAAGCTCTCCAGGCAGCCCCGGACTTTGAAATAGCAGGTGTAGTTCGCCGCGCAGGAGCTGAGAACAAGCCAACCGAACTAAATGATTACGCCGTAGTAAAAGATATAAAAGAACTGCAGGGAGTAGATGTAGCAATCCTTTGTACCCCTACCCGTAGCGTAGAAACATACGCCAAAGAAATTTTGGCATTAGGAATCAATACAGTAGATAGTTTTGATATTCATACAGGTATTACTGCACTCCGCCGTGAGCTCAACGTTTCTGCAAAAGAACACGGAGCTGTATCTATCATATCAGCAGGTTGGGATCCGGGTAGCGACTCCATTGTACGTACTATGCTGGAAGCTATTGCTCCCAAAGGTATTACTTACACAAACTTTGGTCCGGGCATGAGCATGGGACATACCGTAGCAGTAAAAGCTATTGACGGTGTAAAAGCTGCTCTTTCAATGACCATTCCTACCGGAACCGGAATCCATCGCCGTATGGTTTACATCGAGCTGAAAGATGGTTATAAGTTTGATGAGGTGGCTGCTGCAATCAAATCTGACGCTTATTTTGTAAACGACGAAACTCACGTACAACAAGTATCCAGTGTCGACGCGCTTCTTGACATGGGGCATGGCGTAAACCTGACCCGCAAAGGTGTATCCGGTAAAACACAAAATCAATTATTTGAATTCAATATGCGTATCAATAACCCCGCCCTGACAGCACAGGTTCTGGTTTGCGTTGCCCGCGCCTCTATGCGCCAACAACCGGGATGCTACACGATGATTGAAGTTCCCGTAATTGATCTTCTCCCAGGCGACCGCGAAGAATGGATCGGCCACCTGGTGTAAATAATAATAGTCAGATTCTGCATTTATACAAAGGGATTGCTCTTTTTTTGAGCAATCCCTTTCTTTTTGCTTCTTTTTTACAAAAAAAATACTGAAAATAACCGTTATTATGCCTTTTTACATATATTTGCAATATTAACAAAAATGCAAATAGCTATGAAATGCACACTAACTATACTATTTCTGCTATTCTTCTTCAATCTGTATATCTTCGGACATACAATAGAGCCGACCCTGAAATTCGGAAAGCCATCAGATGAAGAACTAAAAATGACGGTTTACGAACCCGATACCACAGCAACCGCCATTGTATTATATGATATAGGGAAAAGCAATTACAGATATACTAATAATGAATTCGTACTTATCACACAACGTAGTGTGAAAATAAAGATACTAAAGTCGGAAGGCAAACAATATGCCGACATCAATATCCCCTATTATGCACCGGAACAAACCTCAGAGAATAGAGATAATATCTACGATCTGGAAGCTTATGCCTATAATCTGGAAAATGGTAAACGAGTAAAGACAACCACTAAAAACAACTTTATCATACGAGAGCGCATCAATGAACGGTATATGCAACTCAAGTTTTCCATACCTGCCGTAAAAGAAGGAACTGTAATTGAATATCGTTATAAACAGGCATCCGATTATTATCTTCAACTGGAAGACTGGGTGATGCAAACAGAAATTCCTACAATATACAGTGAATACAGTATCCTGATACCCAATATCTTTATCTTCAACATCGAAATGCAAGGCAGAGACCGGATAAAAGTAAAAGAGAAAGACGGTGGATACACAATAGAACATACTACCTTAGGAGGATTGGGACAAGTCAAAAAAACTCTCTCGGTACACGCACGCGAACTCACCTTTACCGCACACCATCTTCCGGCACTACCCGATGACGAAGAATATATATGGTGTAGCAATGACCACAAGGTAAGTGTTTCTTTTGATCTGCAAGGAGTGAAACAAGGCGAAAATTATAAGTCGTATACCCAAACCTGGGAAGATATTGATAACTTCTTACTGAAAGAAGATTTTGAAGATTTCGGCCAGCAGCTTTTCCTGTTTAATCCTTACCATGAGGAAATGGCAGCGTTACAACTAACAGATATGCCATTTGAAAAGAGAGTGGAAGCTATCTTTAAACTACTAAAACAGAAAATGACATGGAACGGAGAGTACAAACTCTATAGCCCCGATCTTAAAAAAACGATAAAAAAAGGAACAGGAAGTAACGCCGACCTTAATTTTATCTTTATAAATATGTTGCGTGATTGTGGCATTGAAGCATGGCCCGTAGTATTACGTATGCGCAATACGGGAAGACTTCCCATTCATTATCCATCCTTACAAAAACTAAACACTTTTGTAGTGGCTATACATACTGATAAGCAAAAGAATATCTATCTTGACTGCTCTATGCCGGAAGTTTTCCCAAATGTATTGCCCGAAAGATTAACTGTAGAAAAAGCCCGGATTATCAACAGGTTAAGTGACCAGGAAAAGTGGGTAGACCTTACCCGAATCCCCAATAATACAATTAGCATGACAATCCGTGCAACGCTGACACCCGAACAGCTGCTCACAGGAACACAAGAAATTAAACGTACAGGTCATTTTGCATTCGACCGTATCCATCAGTATAAGCAGGCTAAAGACAGTATAGATTTCATCAGAAAACACGAAGCACAAAATGATTGCCACATTACAAATTACACACAAAAAGAGATTGATGCAACCAATAGTTCTGTTTATGAAGCTATACAATTCACCCGGAAAGCGGACAATGCCAACGAAGAATATCTGTATATCAATCCGATGTTATTTACCCATATCAGCAAAAATCCCTTTATACAGGCAGATAGAGTAATGCCCATAGACTTGCCGCAAGCCTATATGTACACCGTAACAAACACCCTCATATTGCCTGAAGGATATCAAATAGAAGAGATTCCCAAAAGCCAGGTATATATTACCGAGAAGAAGGGGATCAGTTGTCATTACTACATCGAAAAAGAGGAAAGAATCATTCGGCTGAAATATATGTTTATAGTGAAACAACTTCACTTTGAACCGGCGGAATATCCTAATTTACAAGCATTGTGGGCCGCCACTGCCGAAAAAAACAATGCACTCATTGTACTCAAAAAACTTTAAAACATATTAGAGATGAAACGCACACTATTCATTGTTATCGCCTGTTTCATAGCAAGCGGTATTTTTGGACAAGAAACAACGGTCCCGGAGGTTAATACGAAATTTGGAAAGCCATCGGACGAAGAACTCAAAATGACAGTTTACGAACCGGACACCACGGCCGCAGCCGTAGTACTCTGCAAGAAGACGAATGTTTTCTATGATGTTGTCAACAATGACTTCCGGATCAACTACATTTATGAAACGAAAATCAAAGTACTCAAACCAGAAGGAACATCTTTTGCCGATGTTGTCATACCGTATTATGAGGACAAGAAAGGGAGTTCCATGAAAGAGGTAGTAAGTCAGATAGATGCTTTCGCCTATAATATAGAGGAGGGCAAAACGGTACGTACGAAAATGAAACGCGAATTCATCTTTAAAGAACGCCTCAATGATAAATACATGCAAGTTAAATTCTCTGTTCCTAACGTAAAACCGGGAACCGTCATTGAATATAGATATAAGATATTATCCGACTTCTATTTCCATATAAATAACTGGAGTGCCCAACAGTCTATTCCTGTTCATTATACAGAATATGATATCACCGTGCCCGAATATTTCAAATTCAACCTGGATATGCACGGGACAGAGCGACTGCAAACCGAGGACGAAACGGTTGGTGTCAATCTCGTTATCGGAGGGCAAGTATTTCAATGTAACGGCCGGCACTTGTGTTTCAAAGGTAACAAGTTACCGGGCCTGCATGACGATAATTACGTCTGGTGCGTAGAAGATTACGGTACGCAGGTCAATCTTGAATTGGGTGGACTCGATTTTCCGGGGGCACTCTATAAATCATTTACCCAAACCTGGGAGAATATAGACGAAGCATTACTGGATGACAGTGAGTTTGGCGGACAACTTAAAATACAAAATCCATACCGGGAAGAGATGGCTGCCTTAAACTTAGATAACTTAAAAAGTAACGAAGAAAAAATAGCTGCTATTTATACTTTATTGAAGAAGAAAATATCCTGGAATGAAGAATATGCACTTTATGGAGGTAAAAGTAAAAAAACAGTAAAAGAAGGTATAGGTAACAATGCCGAAATCAACTTCATCCTAATGAGCATGCTCAAGGATGCGGGCATTCCCTCCTTCCCGATAGTTATGAGCCGCCGCAGCATGGGAATACTTCCTTATGCACATCCTACCATACAGAAACTGAACACCTTCATTGTAGGTATAGCCAATACAGACAGTACACTTGTCTACCTGGACGGCTCAGTAACCAATGGCTATTTGAATGTACTCCCTCCTGTGCTAATGGTAAACCGGGCACGGGCAATAATGGGAAGTCGCCAAAGCAAATGGGTCGATTTGAGTCAAACCTGCAAAAATCAACTACGCTCCATGGTAAATGCAGTTATCAACCCGGATGGTAAAATATATGGTAGCCGTAACACAAGCTATATGGGACAATATGCTTCTACCTTCAGAAAAAAATATCAGACTGCCAAAGACAGTACCGAATTTGTTAACGAACTGGCATCGAAAGAAGACATAAAAATAAGTGTATTCAATACACAAGGTATCAACAAGTTCTCTCCGCAAGTAAAAGAAACTATCATATTTGAAAAGCAAGCCACCGTCAACGACAACTTCATTTACTTGAACCCGCTTGTGTTTCTGCACACAGAAAAGAATCCCTTCACTCAAACCGAACGAAAGCTTCCTGTGGAATATCCCTATGCAGAACAAATCACATTGTCCGTTAATCTGACCATCCCCGAAGGATATGCAGTAGATGAACTGCCTGAGGCACTACAGGTAAAAACTGAAGATGGACAAGGCATGTGTCGTTACAATATTGCCGTACAAGGCAATAAGCTAACAATCAATTATATCTTCAATTCCAGCAAATTGCTTTATCTACCAGCAGAGTATGCCGGGCTGCATCACTTCTGGAAAGTAATAGCAGAAAAGAACAATGAAACAGTAGTACTAAAAAAATTGTAAAGCGATCATGACAAGAAATAAATTATACAGTAGTATTCTGTTACTCTTGCTTGTACCTTTTGCTATGCGAGCGCAAGTAGACATTACTCGCAACGCCTACTCCATCGTGCAAAATGCTACCACAGAGATTATCTGTGAATCGGCAACAAGTGCTCTGCAAAAGGAAAGTTATACTATCACCATTCTTAATGAAAAGGGACGGGACGCTGCACACTTCTTTTGTATGTGTGACAAGTTTCGTTCTCTGCGAAAATTCTCCGGAGAGATTACAGACCCGACCGGCAAGGTCATCCGCAAAATTAAGAAATCGGATTTGCAAATGACCGAATACTCTTCGGGGCTAACCAGTGATGACTATACTTATTATTACGAGTGCAACCTCCCACGCTATCCGCTTACGATAAAATATGAATGGGAAGTGAAATGCAAAGACGGGCTGATAGCCTATCCGAATTTTGTTCCTCAAAAAATGTACAATCAATCGGTGGTCAAGGCTGCATACAGTCTTCGGACTCCCCCAAATATGCCTACCCGCTACCGGGCAATCAATATCCAGACAGATATTACACAAAAAACAACCCCGGACGGTAATACCCTCACAGAGGCATCTATAGGACCAATAGCCGCCCTTGAATATGAACCATTCGGTGCATCACTATCCGAGCGTATTCCCCGGATTTATTTTTCGCCGGGGCAATTTATCTTTGATGGTACACAAGGAGATATGAGTACCTGGCAATCATATGGCGCATGGCAAAACAACTTACTCACGGGACGTGACCAACTGACTGAACCTATAAAAACAAAACTACGTGAATTAACTGCCCATTGTACAACTCCTCGCGAAAAGGTACAAGCCATCTACAACTACCTGGCTACCACAACGCGCTATGTGAGTATCCAGTTAGGTATCGGAGGATTGCAGCCCATTGCAGCAGCTGACGTCTGTCGCGCGGGTTTCGGCGATTGCAAAGGATTATCCAACTACACCCGTGCTATGTTGAATGAACTGGGTATCTCTTCTGTATATACTGCCATCAGCACAGACAATGAACGGCTACTGCCCGACTTTTCCAGTGCCAATCAGATGAACCATGTCATCCTGCAAGTTCCGCTCCCCGGAGATACGCTTTGGCTGGAGTGTACCAATCCGCAATTACCTTTTGGATATATACACAGTGACATTGCCGGACACGATGCTCTCCTCGTTACACCGGACGGAGGTAAACTTCACCGATTACCCTCCTACCCCGATTCACTCAACACACAAACAACAATTGCCCAAATCACACTTACCCCTACCGGAGGAGCAAAAGTAAAGGTTTGTGAAACTTCCCGTCTTTTCCAATATGAAAGCATGATAGGCATTACCCACCTTGAACCCGCCCGGCAAAAAGATCATTTGCGTTCTAATATCAATCTGGTACAAGCCAACATAAGTGATGTACAGATAACCGAGAAAAAAGATGCAATCCCCCAGATTGATCTGCAATACGCGGTGGATACCGAGCAATATGGAAACAAGACAGGTAACCGACTATTTATTCCTGCCAATATCTTTCGAAAAGGTTTCACTACGCCCGAACTCAAACAACGTATTCAGGACGTTCATATCAACTACGGCTATCTGGATACAGACAGCATTCTTTTGCAGATACCGGAAGGATATGCCATAGAATCTCTTCCCAAAAGCTATAAAGCGGAAAACAATTTCGGCACCTTTAGCTCTTCTTTACAAGTGAAGGGTAAGGAAATATATATTGTACACCGTTTACTAATGCACAAAGGCGTTTACCCTAAAGAATCTTATAAAGATTTTCTTGAATTTCGCAAGCAGATAGCAGGACAATACAATAGCAAGATTATCTTAAAAAAAGAAGTGCTTCCCGCACGGGGAGATGCGCCAAGCGATGGTTAATTGAAACTCTGTGAAATTCTGTGATTCTATGGTGAGTTTAGTTCATTAGAATCAATTTTGTGCTAAATGGTGTTTGTCATTACCATCAGTCTCTTTCTCCGGTATCAATAAAGCTCTGCCTCATAGAGGAACGTATGATGCCTCGGTGTGCAACGTTGTTTTAGATGTACATGTAAAGCTGCGAAACATGTACATGTAAGACAGTGAAACATGTACATCTAAAGCAGTGAAACATGTACATGTAAAACAATACTGCCCACCGGGAAAAGGAACGTTCCTTTCTGAGAAAAACAAAGTACGACACCGGGCAACGGTGACGATGTCGTTTAGGGGCACTTCCGCTACCGAAAAGATATACCCATAATCTTCGTTACTATTCAGATATGAATCTATTTACGATTAGACGATGTACGATTGAAGTTACTCTTTTAAAAGCTTGTTTCAGCGCTGTCAAAAACGGAGTAATCCCAATCGTACATCGTACATCGTCTAATCGTAAATAGATTCTGATATGAACAAGTACCCTTATTATCCATTTTTAAACTGCCACCAGGAAAATGTTTTAGAAAAATAGAGTACCTTTACGGCCGAAAGCTAAAATGTGCAACATTGGATAATCATCGATATACTCATGGCGAAGAACTCGCTAATACACTCAGTCACGCTGCCGGAATTTTGCTGGGAATTATAGCCGGATACTTCCTGCTGGTAAAAGCGGCTACCGGTAGTGAGCCGAACTGGGCAGTTACCTGCATTGCAGTCTATCTGGCAGGTATGTTATCGTCCTATATCAGTTCAACCTGGTATCATGCTTCCAGGCCGGGACCGAGAAAAGAATTGTTACGTAAATTTGACCACGGAGCTATCTACCTGCATATCGCAGGCACTTATACCCCATTCACACTATTGGTGATGCGGCATGCCGGCGGATGGGGATGGGGAATCTTCACCTTCGTATGGCTCTCCGCACTTGCAGGTTTTATTCTGAGTTTCAAGAAACTGAAAGAACACAGTAACCTCGAAACATGTTGTTACATTGGAATGGGTGCTGCTATCCTAATAGCCCTGAAACCACTAATGAACTGTCTTTCGGAGATGGGAGCCTCACCTGCTTTCTGGTGGTTGATAGGTGGAGGTGCTTCTTACATCATCGGTGCAGTATTCTATTCTCTTCGTAAACCTTATATGCATTCAGTATTTCATCTCTTCTGCCTGGGAGGTAGCGTAGGGCATATTATAGCAATCTGGATGATCTTATAAATCTTAAAAGTTTTCCGTTTTGGAAAACTTTCTGTATCAGGAAGAAAGAAAAGTTTCCCGAAATTTAATGTTAAAAGCCTTTATACCTATAAGTAAATCTCTTATCTTTGTCCCGGTTCCGGAACTAAAAAGAGGTTTAGTCATAAGGGAACGCTGTGCAAATCGGCGACAGTACCC
>DXWV01000074.1 GCA_019416685.1 Bacteroides sp. | reverse complement strand
GAAGGAAAACAGTAGATATTAACCAA
Source organism: Bacteroides sp. (assembly GCA_019416685.1). Lineage (GTDB taxonomy): Bacteria > Bacteroidota > Bacteroidia > Bacteroidales > Bacteroidaceae > Bacteroides. Next base: position 5,739 of record DXWV01000074.1, on the reverse strand, counting down.
AATGTGTAAAGTGAATACAGGCATAGTCAATCTTGAATTGAAGAGAATAGCAAGATTGTACACTTTAGTATAACAGGATTGTACAGTCTTGTTATACTAAAGTGTACAATCCTGCTATGTAAAAGTGTATAGTCTTTTATGCGTTGATTATCAGCGGTTTATAAATGTGTATTCCTATACTGTTTTATATGATTTATGTGTTAGGATAAAATCAATCAGGTAGTGACCTGCTATGTGTAGAGTTCTATAGTTGAAAGATCCGAAAAGCTGATCATTACTCCCATAAGATAAACTGATTGCTCCATCAACAAAGTATTTTGGTGAGAATAACTTGTATGGTGTTTAACTCATAATGAAGAATTGATTTTGAATAAAATTAATATCGTATTTAATTTTATTCAATAATATATTTGATTTGTTTAATTGTCTATCTATATTTGCAAATATAATGATGAACTTCTAAAGAAAAATATCATGAAATGTACCAGTTTAATCTTCGTTAGTTTATTTTCTTGTTGTTGCTTTCTTTGTCAGGCACAATTGATGCCATTGAATGGTGAGACCGTGACTCTGGATACCAAAGAAGGAGTTATTAATGGAAAATTGCTTCTTCCCAATGGTGGGAAGACATATCCGGTCGTGTTATTAATTGCTGGTTCCGGTCCGACGGATATGGATGGGAATTCGGCTATTGGTAATATGAAAAACAACTCATTAAAGTTTCTTGCAGAAGGACTGGCTGCCAATGGAATCGCTTCACTGCGTTTTGATAAGCGGGGGATAGCTACCAGTGCGGCTGCCGGAAAAGAAGAATCTCTACTACGTTTTGAAGACTATGTGAACGATGTAAAAGGGTGGATTAATTATCTGGTCAAAGATAAAAGGTTTACCGGTATTACTGTGATAGGGCATAGCGAAGGTTCTCTGATCGGGATGTTGGCTTGTGTGAATCAGCCTGAAGTGAAAGCTTTTGTTTCTCTGGCAGGGGCAGGGCGTCCGGCTTATGAAGTGATTGAAGAGCAGGTTGCTTCTCAGCCGGAAATGATAAAGAAAGAAGTTGCTTCTATCAATGAATCTTTGAAGAGTGGTAAAACAGTAGAGCAAGTGTCTATGTATGTACAGTCTCTGTTTCGTCCTTCCGTTCAGCCCTATTTAATCTCTTGGTATAAATACAACCCTCAAACGGCTATTGCCTCTCTAAAGATACCGGTATTGATAGTTCAGGGCAAAAAGGATATTCAGGTCTCTGTAAAAGATGCCGAACTGTTGAAGAAATCAAAGCCTACAGCAGAATTACTTTTAATTGACTCAATGAATCATGTATTAAAAGATTGTGAGACAATGGAGCCACAGAAACAGATGTCCATATATACAAATCCTTCTTTGCCTGTTAATGCGACTCTGATAGCTTCACTGAATACTTTTATAAAGAACTAAAGATGAATGAACCAAAGAAACGTTTACCATTGAAATGTCCTGCCTGCGAAGCTCCGCTGAAAGTAGGACGTATGTTTTGTGAACAATGCGCCACAGAAGTCTGTGGCAGTTTTGAACTACCTTTACTGGCCCGCTTGCCAGAGAAAGAACAACAGTTTATTATTGACTTTGTGAAATCCAGCGGCAGCCTGAAAGATATGGCCAAAAGTATGGGAGTGAGTTATCCAACCGTACGTAATATATTGGATGATTTGATTGAAAAACTAACTAAAATGAATATATGATGAAGAGAAAGATAGAGATACTTATTAATCCGTTTATTCGGTTTGCAGGAATGCAGGCATTAGCCTGGGGAGGACTGGGACTGATCATTTCTACATTGTTGAGTTGGGCATCCGGCTACCATTATCACGGTTTACTTCATTTTGGTCCTGCTCCTAATCCTGCCTGGTGGTGCTATTTGGCAGAACATCTTATCGTGTGGTTGGTTCCCGCAACTTTATTTTATTTAGGTGGTCTTTTCTTCTCACATTCCAGAATTCGGATCATAGATGTATTGGGTACTGTTTTGTTTGCTCAGCTTCCGATGCTTGTGATGAACCTGATAAATTTTCTGCCGCCTATGCAAGTACTGGCACAAATAGATCCTGCGATGTCACCGGCAGAAATGCTCTCAATGCCTTATTTTCACTTGGCAATAGTCTTGTCGCTGATTGGTTTTCCATTCTTGGTCTTTTCTATTATCTGGATGGTACAGGCATTGAAAGTGTCTTGTAATTTAAAGAAGTCTCATTTGTGGATAGTAGCTGCTATTGGGATTTTAGGTGGTGATGTACTTTGCCGGATTCTCATCAGGTTACTTTATTGATGCTGTGTGATATTGAAATTCTTCCGAGATAAGGATCGAATTATAGTAAATATGAAACAAACGACTATGACATATATTCCATCAGAGTGAATAAAAATTGATAGATATTCAGCCTTTTAATAGTATTGGATGTTGTAAAATTATAAAAAAATACAAAATAATGAGCCGTATAGTATTTGTTAGGATTAAAAGTACTTTCTTTTACCTGGATTTAACGAAATAGTTATTAATGGTATAAAAATGTTCCCATTTATTGGAGGAACAAAACAATTATTTATGTATGAAAAACAGCAAGATTTATTTAGTAGGAGTCTGTCTCCTGTGTGTAACCAGTATTTTTGCACAAAATGTCAGTTTACAACCGCCTCCTCAACAAATTATTGCACGAGACAAAAATGTAACCTTACCCTCCACCTATCAGATAAATGGTGAGAACGAAGCGAACCCCCATGTAGTGAAAGTATTGAAAAAACTATTTGAGGATAAACAAGCAGATAAGAACGGGATTCAAATTAATATTGGTGAGAAAGGAGATAAGAGCATACGCAAGTATAATCATCTGATTCCTAAATATGATGAGGGTTATTATCTTTCTGTTAGCGACAAAGAAATCGTGTTGGCAGGAAATGATGAACGAGGTACTTATTATGCTTTACAAACTTTAAAACAGTTACTGAAAGACGGGAAATTGCCTGAAGTGGAAATTAAAGATTATCCTTCTATTCGTTACCGTGGTGTGGTAGAAGGATTTTATGGAACTCCGTGGAGCCATCGGGCACGACTTAATCAGCTGAAGTTTTATGGTGAAAACAAAATGAACACTTATATATACGGTCCTAAAGATGATCCGTATCACAGTGCTCCTAATTGGCGTTTACCTTACCCCGAAAAGGAGGCAGCTCAATTACAGGAATTGGTAACAGTAGCCAATGATAACGAAGTAGACTTTGTATGGGCAATTCATCCGGGACAGGATATTAAATGGAATCAGGAAGATCGTGACTTTCTGATTGCTAAGTTCGAGAAAATGTATCAGCTCGGCATACGTTCATTTGCTGTATTTTTTGATGATATTTCCGGTGAAGGAACCAATCCGCAGAAGCAGGCGGAGTTATTGAACTATATTGATGAGAACTTTGTACAAACAAAACCTGATGTTACTCCGCTGATCATGTGTCCTACCGAATATAATAAGAGCTGGGCAAACCCTGATGGTAACTATCTGACTACTCTGGGAGATAACCTGAATCCTTCCATTCAGATCATGTGGACAGGTGATCGTGTTGTTTCTGATATTACCCGTGATGGCATTGACTGGATTAACGAGCGAATAAAGCGTCCAGCCTACATTTGGTGGAACTTTCCTGTATCCGATTATGTACGTGATCATTTACTTCTCGGCCCTGTTTATGGTAATGATACTACGATTGCTAAGCAGATGTCAGGTTTCGTTACCAATCCGATGGAGCATGCCGAAGCATCTAAAATTGCTATTTACGGTGTAGCAAGTTATGCATGGAATCCTGCTAAGTATGATACCTGGAGGACGTGGAAAGAGGCTATCCGTACCATTCTGCCGAATGCTGCGGAAGAACTTGAGTGTTTTGCTATTCATAATTCAGATTTAGGTATCAACGGACATAAATACCGTCGAGAAGAGTCACAGGATATTCAGCCTGCTGCTGAACGTTTCCTCGAAAGTTATATAAAAAACGGAGAGTATGATAAAACAGATTTTGAAACGTTACTAAACACTTTTGAGCGAATGATAGAATCCAGTGATATTCTGCTGGTTGATACGGAAAATAAACCATTGATTCAGGAGATAACACCGTGGTTGTATCAGTTCAGGTTGCTGGCTGAAACCGGACAGGAAGTATTTAAAATGGTGGAAAGCCAGAAGGCCCATTCTTGTTTTTTACGCAAATATAAACATGTAAAGGCTTTGCAGCAACAAATGTTTGATATTGACCAGACCTATAATCAGAATCCACATCAACCGGGAGTAAAGACTGCTACAAAAATTATAAAACCGTTGATCGATCAGACTTTTGCAGTGACTGTTGACCGTTATAATCAAAAAAACGGAACAGCCCTGGATGCTACTTCAGACTATATGCCCCACAAACTTATTAGTAACGTAGAGCAGATAAAGAACCTGCCATTGCAGGTAAAGGTAAACCGTGTGCTTATTTCACCTGCAAATGAAGTAGTGAAATGGGGTGCAGGAAATATAGTTGAAATAGAACTGGATCATATTTATCCGGCAGAAAGTATCCAAATCAATTTTGGAAAGAAAGAACCTTATGAGTGGGGACGTTTTGAAATTTCTACGGATGGTAAAGATTGGAAAACAATAGATTTGGTACAAAAAGGTAGCAAGCTAACAGCTGATTTACAAAAAGTTCCGGTGAAACTTGTCCGATTTACGAATATGGGTAATGATGAACAACAAGTGTATCTTCGACAATTTGTCTTAACCATAGAAAAGAGTAAGTAATAAGTAAGAATTCTTACATTTCAATATTGTTTTCAAATTAAAAGTAGAGTGGCTGCATATATATCAAGCCACTCTACTTTTTGTTTGAATGTAATTACTTTTTTCTTCGACTCACACTCCGGGATATCACGTTATGATGAATACCCTAAAAAGACATTTTTCTAAGGTATATATTCAATCTTAGCCACGATAACACGTATATCTTCTTCTTTATTGGCTTTGACCAAAGCCTGGTGACAATTCTTAGGGAAGAACATAAAAAACTTATCGGGAGTAGAATCTATATATTTGATCTTAGAAGATTTATAGAAAGTGACATCCGGTTTGTATTCTGTAACGGGTGTGGCATCTTTTAAAGCCACAAGACCGAATCGTTCAGTGCCTTTCACTACATATTGCAGATCGATGCAGTGGCGGTGTGATTCTATTTTACGCTTACTGGCATCCTGTGTCTTAGTTTCCTGCACATTGATATAACATCTTTTACCGTCAATTTCATATTTTCCTACTGGGATAGTTGTCAGGTCATGTTCAGCCAGCCAACGAAATGTCTTATCCCACAATTCTTTGTTTTTACGGTACTGGGTAGCAAACTCTACGTAATCTGTCGTTTTATGTGGCATGGCTTTGAATCCATTTGTCCATTCACCTTGTTCTGTCCATTTGCGGGCTTGTTTTGGTGTGACGGATTCTACAGTTTGTGCCTGACAGATAATAGTGTACGAAAAGAGGAAGACAGTGGCTATAGTCAGAGTTCCGAAGATTGATTTTTTATTCATGATAGTTCTTATTTATAAATGTGTCGATTGTTTGGGCAAAAGTAGAAAAAAGAAACAGTTCTTTGGAGTGAAATAGCTGAAAATAATAGATGTTTTTAGGGGTATAGACATAAAAAAAGGAGCAACGCCTTGCTCCAACCTTTGTTAACCTTAAA
>DXWV01000073.1 GCA_019416685.1 Bacteroides sp. | reverse complement strand
AAAAAAGAGACAAAAAATAAAAAACGAAGAGGATACCCTTTTCGGACACCCTCTTCATTATTTTCTCGGGGCAAATCAACACGAATAGAACCTTTCAGCAAAGTAGCAACAACCTTTTCTTCTGCAGCACGGGCACGCACATTGAATTTTGTGCCCAACACCTGCGTCTTTATATTTTTACTCTTCACAATAAAAGGAGCATGTTCATCACGCGCCACCTCAAAATAGGCTTCACCTGTAAGATTAACCTGACGTTCCCGACTCCATAAAGAAGTTTTATAAGCTAATTGAGTAGAGGCATTCAACCATACCTTAGAACCATCCGGCAACACAAACTGCGCACGCTGTCCGGCAGTTGTTGCCACAATATAATTCGACGTTTTATTTAATGCTAAATAAGAAAAGCCGATAGTAAATACAATCCCTGTGAAAAAAGCAGCCAACGGAATAACATAGCGTTTCCATCCAACAGACCAATGCTTCTTAACTGCATTCTCTTTGGGTTTCATAGCGACTTTCAACTTCTTCAGAGAACCTTCTACATCAACTGAATTCATCACAGCAACGCGGTCCCCGACAAATGCTGTATAATATATTTGTTCAAGTAGCTTTCGGTTTTCCTCAGAAGCTTCGGACCAAGTCTCTACTTGCAAAACTTCCTCTTCACTAAGCTCTCCATTGAAGTAGCTCAGCAATTTCATTTCATCCATCATGTTCAATCTTTATACCTAATATATACTATTGTCGTAGGTAATACAGTTGTGGCAACAAAGATACTAAATGAAATAGAAAAAAAAATATTATTTAATGATTCATTTTGAGAATGGGGAAATTATAAGTATGTTTGTTGTATATTTAATGAAAAAAAATGGGGAACTTTACTAAACCTTTAGATATAAATGATAATAGTACCGTAATCGCCGCATTAAGGGACAGCGACGAACAGGTATTCGAAGAAGTATATCGCTATTATTTTCGAGGATTATGTGCGTTTTGTTCTCAATATGTTTCCCAAATTGAATCAGAAGAAATCGTACAAGATACCATGATGTGGTTGTGGGAAAACCGTTCAAGCCTGATTGCGGAACTTACATTAAAAACTCTACTTTTTACCATAGTGAAAAACAAGGCTTTAAACCGTATAACTCATCATGAAATTAAACGAAAAGTCCACCAAGAAATAGCCGACAAATATGAGAAAGAGTTCATAAGTCCTGACTTTTATTTAGAGAATGAATTGTTCTTACTTTATGACAAAGCATTAGCGAAATTACCTGCCGAATTTCGGGAGGCTTATGAATTAAACAGGAAATACCATCTCACTCATAAAGAAATTGCCCTCAAATTAAAAGTTTCTCCACAGACTGTTAATTACCGAATTGGTCAGGCTCTAAAGATTTTACGCATAGAATTAAAAGACTACTTACCACTCTTGATTTGCATATATTATTTCCGATCATTATAGGGCAGAGCCTATAAGCATAACATTTTTTCTGCCAACAAACGACAGTTGGCACGGTCTATCTTTCCACTACCAGTAAGTGGGAGACGAGAAATTGTAAGCATTTGCCTGGGACGTTGATATTTAGGCAATACAAAATGAATCTTTTCTTTTAGCATATTAATATCCATTCCTTCTTCCAACAGAAGTACAACTACCTGTCCTAACTTTAAATCAGGTATAGACGTTATTGCAAATGGAACTGTAATAAGAGATTTCAATACTTCTTCTACCACTTCTGCCTGTATCTTAATCCCCCCACTGTTAATGATATTATCCTTCCTTCCAATAATTATAAAACTACCATCCGGATAGAGCTGTGCCACATCATTAGTAACCAACACTTCATCACAAACTAAGGGTGCCTTTATTATTAATGTATTTTCCGGAGAAAGCGAAAGCTCAACTGAAGGGAATGGCTGATAACGTAAAGAGGCAGAAACGCCATTTAATCTGCGCAAAGCGATATGTGAAAGTGTTTCTGTCATGCCATAAGTAGAATAAACTTCACCGGGCAATAAATTTATCTGTGCCTCAAGAGCTGCATCAATAGCACCTCCACCTATGATGAGTATATCTGTATGACTAAGACGCTCTTTCTCTTTTGGCACCTGCAAAGTATTAAAAACCTGTAAGGGGACCATTGCTGCAAAACGAAGTGGTATATCTATATCAGCCAGCGGATGCCCGGAAGGAGTACGTAATATAAGATTTAAACCAGCCACCAATGCACGAACCACTACCATTTTACCAGCAATATATTGTAAAGGCATACAGAGCAATACAGTATCATTTGTATGAAGATTCAAAAACTCACAGGTTAAACGGGCACTTTGCATCATTTGTTCTTTACGAACCATTAACACCTTAGGCGTCCCGGTAGACCCGGAAGTATGAACTTCTATAAAAGGGGAGTCATTAAACCAATCAGATAGAAAATGATACAGATCAAGCATAAAAGGAGAAGTCACTTCTGAAGTATTACTAATCAGAAGCGCTATTTCTTCACGGGAGTATTTTTTACCTTCTAATATCAAATTCTGTTCATATCTATTCAACTGCATGACAAATCAATAATTAACGTGTTACAGAATACCACAAGCAATCTTTCCTTACTTCAAGAGGCATCTCTATATTATTAGTAAACAAGGCACCGGTACCAAGTCCCTGTGGCAAAGGATTATTAAATGTAGCACACCAATGAGCAATAGCATTCAATCCAATATTAGATTCGAGAGCAGAAGTAATCCACCAGCCAATATTTTGCTCCTCAGCCAGACGGATCCATTCGTTACCACCGGCAATACCTCCATGAAGGGATGGTTTCAATATAATATATTGAGGGCGAATCTGTTCAAGCAAACGTCGCTTATCTTCTAAGATATTGATTCCGATTAACTCTTCATCTAATGCGATAGGTAGAGGGCTGGTCTCAGTAAGACGCGCCATTTCCTCCCATTGTCCGGCACGAATAGGTTGTTCTATGGAATGTAGGTCAAGCTCCGCCAAACGGCTTAACTTATCCATTGCATCAACCGGAGAAAAAGCACCGTTGGCATCCACACGAAGCTCTATTTCCTTTGCAGAGAAATGAGAACGAATAAAACGTAATAAAGTCAGTTCTTCCTCAAAATTGATAGCACCTATTTTTAATTTGATACAACGGAATCCTGTTTGCATCTTCATTTCAATCTGTTCAAGCATTTTTTTGTAATCGCCCATCCAGATAAGACCATTAATAGGAATTCCAACTTCTCCACGTGAAAAAGGTGTATTCCAAAGTGCAAAACTCCCTACCTCCAGATGACGGAAAGCTGTTTCAAGTCCAAAGAGAATAGAGGGATACTCCCGAAGTTCTTCTACCGAAAAAGTTCCTTCGGCAGCTACACGGTTACAGATTCGGGATAAGACTGATTCATAATCAGGAATATCATCGCAGCTCAGTTTAGGGAGCGGAGCACACTCACCAATACCTACCCTATCGGGATACATATCAGAAGTAAGATGAAGATACCATACATCACGAGTGACATAAGTACCTCGTGATGTACCCGCCGGCTGCTTAAAATAAAGCTTATGAGGATGAATCTTTATATCGTACATAGCATTTACTTTTAAAGAAAACCAATCTTCTTTATTACGGCAATTTGGGATATTGTTTAAAATCAGGTTTACGCTTTTCAAGAAAAGCATTTTTTCCTTCCTGAGCCTCATCAGTCATATAATACAGCATTGTTGCATCACCCGCCAACTCCTGAATACCTGCCTGTCCGTCAAGCTCGGCATTCAATCCGGCTTTAATCATACGAAGAGCAAGCGGACTGAGTTGCATCATCTCTTCTGCCCACTGAACATATTCATCTTCGAGTTGCTCTAAAGGTACCACTTTATTCACCAATCCCATATCAAGTGCTTCCTGTGCATTATACTTACGACAAAGGAACCATATTTCACGTGCTTTTTTCTGTCCTACCACACGGGCAAGATATGAGGACCCAAAACCGGCATCGAAGCTACCTACACGAGGTCCCGTCTGTCCAAAGATAGCATTTTCCGATGCAATACTAAGATCACACACCACATGAAGCACATGTCCGCCACCAATAGCAAAACCATTTACAGCAGCAATAACAGGTTTAGGGATACTCCTAATTTGTTTCTGTACATCCAACACACTCAAACGAGGCACCCCATCTTTTCCAATATAACCTCCACGACCTTTCACATTCTGGTCGCCACCGCTACAAAAAGCTTTATCACCTGCCCCGGTAATCACAACCACACTGATACAGGCCTCTTCACGACAAATACGCATAGCATCACTCATTTCGCCGGTAGTAGTAGGTGTGAATGCATTACGATAACGTTCACGATTGATAGTAATACGGGCAATGCCGTTATAGTAATCAAAAAGAATATCTTCGTATTCTTTGATTGTTTCCCATTTTCTTTCTGACATATTCTTCTTTTTTATAAAATTAAGTACTATATCCTAATTAAATGATCGTATATTGAAACGCAGATTATCGCAAATTCACGCAAAGAATATCGTCCCTCAAATACAGTAAGCCATCTAATCCGCGAAATCTACGATCATTTGCGTTTCAATAAAACGCTGCCATAGTATGAATGAAATTTGAAGTACTATTTATTTATTTTCTTTACCCGCCACACTTTCGCGTCCGGCAGCCTGATGATAAAAATCCTTCAAAATTCTTGCATCTTTATTCTTGTTAGTAAAGACCTCTACCAATACCGGTTGTGTCATAGGCTCCGGTTGTGTAAACAATTGCATTGCTTCTTCCAATTGCACCTCATCTTCCACTTTCTGATAAAGGAAACCACGGTCTTCCGCCCATCCTTTGGCAGATACTTTATGAACGGCAGTAATAAATTTGTGTGACGTACCCGACATTTCCAACCCCGGAAGCGTATGGAAAATTTCCCCTCCTCCATTATTCAACAACAAAATACGCAGATTCGCACCAAAATTTCCATTCCACAAAGCATTCATATCGTAGAAAAAGCTAAGATCGCCAATAACCACAAAGTTCAATTTATCCGAAGCAGCAGCATAGCCAACAGCAGTCGATAAAGAACCTTCAATGCCACTCGTCCCCCGGTTGCAACAAACTTCTACCGTAGCAGGAATAGTAAACAACTGGGCATAACGTACAGTCGAACTATTAGCCAGATGCAGAGCACACTGTTCAGGCAATGCTTTTATCAATGCCCCAATAGCAGACATCTCCGAGTAAGGCAACTCCGGTTGCGGCAATGCTTTACAGAAATTTTCCCACAACAAAGGATACTGAGGTGTTTTGTTCTCAAGTAAAAATGCAATCTTCTCAAGAAATTCAAAAGGATCCATTTCTATCACGGTTGTCAATGAACCATAAAGATCTACTATCTCTCCATCGGGAGATACGTGCCAATGTTCTTTTGGAGGATTATTCCGCAAAAACTTCTTCAAGCGTTTGGATACAACGTGTCCGCCATAAGTAATCAATAACTCCGGCACCATTTTTTCTTGCGTTTCTTCATCCATAGCATAAAGTGCCACATCGAAATTCTTCACAGGAATACCGGGAATGGTCTGGTTTCCAATATGCTCTGTCAGCCAGGCGAAGTGCTTATAAAGCAGCTTCGAATATTTTTTCTCGAACAAATAAATCAAATTCATCTGCCCGACAATAATCATACGCTTTTGATATTGATTGAGTCGTTGAATAAGATCGTTATAATCCCGGTCATAAATATTCAAACCTTGATAACGGGTGATAACACGTACTTCAGGAAGTGTCTCAGTAGTGAAACGGAATATTGGTTCAGTGACAGGAACATTAATATGTACCGGCCCTTTGCCATGATGATGTGTCTCCAGCAATGCTTCGTTAACCAGACGATTACAATACCATTCGTCTTCATCCGTATAGATCTCCGGAAGATTAACGGACTTCTTCACCAACGTACCAAAAACGCCCGGTTGCGGTAGAGTTTGCCCATCCATTTGCCCTATCCAGGCTGCAGGTCTGTCGGCAGAGATTACAACCAAAGGAACATTCTGATAAAAAGCTTCGGCTACAGCCGGATGCAGATTGAGCAAAGCTGTACCTGAAGTACAACATACAGCAGCAGGTGCTCCACCATTCAGAGCTAGCCCAATAGCGAAAAATCCGGCACTGCGCTCGTCTGTTACAGGATAACACTTAAAGGAAGGATGGGTAGACAGCGTATGAACAAGGGGAATATTACGACTTCCCGGACACAATACGATCTTCGTCACTCCATGTGCTTCGAGCAACGCCACCAATTGGAGAATATTCTTCTTATCTGTATACACTTTTATTTAGTTGAAAGTTGTTTAATTGACAGTTGACAATTGACAATTGACAGTTACTATGCAGTATCATAGCGCAGCCCACTGTCAATTGTCAACTGTCAACTATCAATTATCAATTAGATTAAACATCGTTTGCATTTTCTTTTCCGTCTCCAGCCATTCGTCTTCCAATTCGGAAGAAGCGAGTAATCCGCCACCGGCATAGAGAATCAATTGTTCTGAGCTTATATTCATACAACGTAAATTGACGTACAAATCAGTCTTTCCACCAGGATTCAATGTACCAATGAAACCAGAGTAATATCGTCGGTCGTACTTCTCATTATCCTGAATAAACCGATATGCCTCCTCTTTGGGAAGTCCGCAAACGGCAGGTGTGGGATGTAGCAGTTTCAGCAAATCTCCCAATTTATTGTTGTCCGGCAATGAGAAATGGAAGTCTGTCTTCAAATGAGACAGTGCTCCGGCAAATACCGGATAAGGACCAGATTCCACAGGTTGGATATTAAAAGAAAGAAGCTGACTCCGGATATACGAAGCAACATACTCTTGTTCTTCCCGGTTCTTATCATCCCATTCCTGCGGTAACTTTCCATTCTGAAGAGATTGTGTACCCGCCAACGCTACTGTACTCCATTCATTTTTTTCTCCTGCAAGAATAATTTCCGGAGTACTGCCCAGCCATACGCCGGTCTGCGGAGTATAGCACAAATAGACATATGAATACAAGTATTTATTGCAAGCTTCATGAAAAGCAGCTGCCGGTGAGAACTTCAATGGAACATCCAGTTTCTGATCACGGGAAAGTACCAACTTATCGAACTGTTTTTGACGCAATGCCTTGATGAAGACATTAAAGCAATCGACGTATTTCTCCGTACACGATGCATAACGAACAGACCTTAGCGCCCGCTCCGCTACCGGATTATAATAATCCGGCTTTATATCATCCACACATTCTTCTGTTGAGTCAAACTTTATTTCACGTACCTCATCCGGCCTCAGCAATACAATCGGTGTATTCTTCCCTATCCGAAAAGGAGCTATCACGAAACCGCTTCGTCCATTCAACTCTTCTATATCATAAAACAGACTTGCTTTACTCTTGAGCTGTACTATTACATGAATAACCTTCTCTCCCGGTATACGATACATGGCAAAAGATAATCCAATCTTAATAAAACGATCCACCAGGATATAGGTTTCCTGTTCTCCTGTATTAATCATCCTTTTTTCAGCACACTATTTACTACCCGTATTGAAGAAACCAATTTAGCCGTAGAAGTAAATACATCCACATTCCAGACATGCGAAGAGCGTCCTTTATGAACAATCGTTCCCACAGCTCTCACCGTATCTCCTTCGTGAGCAGAAGATATATGATTTCCGCTGACTTGCATACCTACTACTATTTCGTCGGGGTTACAAAGTATCATCGAGCCAAGTCCTGCCACTGTTTCGGCCAGTGCCAGAGTGGCCCCTCCATGAAGGATGCCGAATGGCTGACGGGTACGTTCGTCTACCGGCATAGTAGCCTCCACCCTATCCTCAGAAGCATAGGTATATTGAATACCCAGATTTCCCATCAAGGCATGGCGAGCCCGCTGATTAAGTTCGTCCAGAGGAATTTCTGCCGGACGTATTTCTGAAAGGATTGCTTTTTCTACGGCTATCGCTACCCCATCCTCATCATTAGAAGCGGTGATTCTATCAGCACATACCTTTACTGAATCCTGCGCATTCCCCATAGCAATACCCAGTCCGGCAGACTGTATCATGGAAACATCACAAACACCGTCACCAATAGCGATAACTTCTTCTGAACTGATACTCAGCTTTTCGAGCAAAGCTCCCAATGTGTTCGCTTTGTCAATAGAGCAAGGCACCACTTCAAGGAAGTAGGGTTCGGAACGGAATACATCCAACGCACCGTTCAGTCTTTTGCGCCAGTGCTCTTCAAGCCCCACAAGGGCTTCTTCATCGTCACTAACAAGCATACATTTGCAAGGAGCAAAGTCTATTGCAATTGAAAATTCCGTTTCCGGGATTATCTTCAGGCCATTAAGCTCAGCTTCCCGGCGTATGTGTTCATTCTCGGGTGAATCGGTAATAATAGTGTCGTCATGATAGGTAAAGATAGCGAAACCGCTTTTGCGTGCTTTCTTTTCCAGATAAGGCAACATCTCGGGGTTTATCCTACGCTCAAACAGAAGTTCACCATTTTGCGCATTGATAATCTGTCCGCCATTATAAGACAGAATAAAGCCTCCATAATTTCCAAGTTCCAGCTTCATAGCAAGGGGCATAAGACCATATGTAGGTCTGCCGGAAGCCAATACAATACGTACTCCCATCTGCTGTACTTTCAACAAAGCAGCAAGGGTACGCTTACTGATCTCCTTTTCACTATTGAGCAACGTTCCGTCTACATCAAGAACTAATAATTTATACTTCATAACTTATTGGTTTTGGGGTTCCGACAGCAAAGGTAGAATTATTTAATTGAAAATTGAAAGTTGAAAGTTGAAAATTGAAAATTAATGAAAAAGAGAGAGGGGGAAAAAAGGGCCGCACTATAGTTATTCTCTCAATCTACAGTGCAGCCCCTTTAATTTTTAATTATTACTTTTTAATTTTTAATCACCTTCCCCATTGTTAGTTCTAATATACCACCATCTACAATATCCTGATGTGTAAAGAAAGGTTCATCCAGCAGTTTTCCATTCAACGCCATAGACTGGATGTACTTATTCTCACGACTATTATTTTTAGCTATAACTGTGAATTTTTTACCATCTTTTAGATTAACCGTAGCTTTGTTGAAAAGAGGGCGACCGATAGAATACACTGGTTTTCCGGGACATACCTGATAGAATCCCATCGCATTGAGTATATACCATGCAGACATCTGTCCACAGTCTTCATTGCCCGAAAGCCCATCCGGATCATTGAAATACAACGTTTGCAATACGCTGTCTACAAGTTCCTGTGTTCTGTAAGGCTGGCCTACGTAGTTATACATATGAATAATGTGGTGACTGGGCTCATTGCCATGAGCATATTGTCCGATCAGACCGGAAATATCTGCTGAAGTATTTTCACCCTCCAAAGCAGAACTTACAGTAAACAATGAATCAAGTTTGCTGATGAAACCTTCGCGGCCCCCCATCAGTTCAACCAATCCGTCAATCTGATGAGGTACGAACCAGGTCCACTGCCAGGCTGTTCCTTCACAATAATCATCATTGCGGTGTGTAGAAGAGCGGGGGTTAAACGGTGTACGCCAATTGCCCTTACTGTCAAGTCCGCGCATAAAACGTGTGGACGGATCAAAATAAGTTTTGTACCCTTCGGCAAATTTGGCATATTTCTCATGATTGGCAGCATCTCCAAGGCTCTCGGCAAATGCAGAAATACACCAGTCGTTGTAGGCATATTCCAACGCCTTGGCTACAGCCTCATTATCTTTATCGCAAGGTACATAGCCAATTTTATTCTTCCAGTATTTGGCCTGCGGCATCAGGTGAGGCAGTACCAGCGGAGGACACTTAATCCCTGCCGTATCATACTCAGCCACACGTAAACAAGCTTTATAAGCCTCATTTACATCAAAGTTATGATATCCTTTCATATAAGCATCCACGATGACAGGCACTGCATGATAACCAATCATTGTACCGGTGTAGTTACCAGCCAACTCCCACATAGGGAATACACCACCTTCACGTTGCTTTTGGATAAGAGAGCGGATGAATGCTTCGTTCAAATCGGGATCAATAATGGTCATCAACGGATGATAAGCACGGAACGTATCCCACAAAGAAAATATAGTATACATCGGTTCGTTCACACTACCTTGATGAACTTTCAAATCCATACCCAGATAACGGCCGTCTACATCAGTGAAGAGATTAGGCTGCATACCGGTATGATAAAGAGCGGTATAGAACATCGTTTTCTGATCCTTGTTATCAGTGTCAATATCTATTTTGGCAAGATAGTCATTCCAGGAAGTACGGGCCGCTTTACGAACGCTGTTAAAATCCCATTCAGGAATCTCAGCTTCTACATTCTTGCGTGCCCCTTCTATATCAACAGCCGAAATACCCACTTTCACATACACCTCTTCACCGGCTTTGGTTTTAAAATGCAGCAAAATTTTAGCGGTAGGCAACAAAGCACCGCCTTCGTCGAGCGCCATAGAATCAGTCACCATTGTATAAGTAAATGGTTTAGAAAACTTTACATAGAAATTAATATACTGATCAAAAGCCCAGTAAACCGTTTTCTTACGTCCACATATTTCCGTGTCGCTGATTACCTCCAATTCCATTTCTTCATTCTTCTGGCGTTGCAGGCTATAGTCTAAATCGAGAATAAAACCTGATTCATCAGATTGTGGAAAAGTATAACGATGAATAGCTGCGCGTTTAGTTGCCGTAAGTTCGGCTTTCACATTGTATCGATCCAGTACTACAGAATAGTAACCCGGCTGAGCCGTTTCATTCTGATGTGAAAAAGCAGATGCATAAGCCATCTGCTGGCTTTCCGAACCCATGGCGTGATAGTCCTGTTTGCCTACAGTAGGCATCAATAGTACATCACCATAATCACCACAACCCGTACCGCTGAGATGAGTATGCGAAAATCCATTGATGGTAGAATCATTGTAGTAATAGCCCGAACAGGCATCCCACTGATAAATACGTGTATCCGGACTGGGTTGGATCATACCATTGGGAACCACCGCTCCCGGATAAGTGTGTCCGTGTCCTCCGGTACCGATGAAAGGATTTACAAAATCCGTGTAGTCTTGCGATGTAGATGTCTGAGTACAAGCGGCCATTCCCAGTAACAAAGAGCATCCGATTAGTGCAGAAATAAGTCTCATATCTATTCGTTTTTTTGAAATGTTTCAATACATATTAGTTTTAAGAAGACAAAAGTACGGCCTCTTACAGTATATAATACAACTGAAAAGCAAAAAACACTAACGCCTCGAAGGGCAAAAATAGCAAAAAAACGATAATAAGTAACTATTACTTAAGATGTGTCTCTAAATATTGTTGTAAAATACGAGCATGATTATATACAGGTTCTTTGGAAGCATAGAGTAAAGTAACAACTTTATAAGATGCTATTTTTGTAAGAAACTCCTTTATGGCAGCAGAGTCCTCCAGTTCCTTTTCATACATTGCTGCAAACTCTTTCCAATGGCCGGCAATATCTCCGTGAAACCATTTACGTAGATCCGGAGAAGGAGTGAGGTCTTTTTCCCAAACATCGTATTTCAAATACTCTTTTTTCATCCCCCGAGGCCAAAGACGATCTACCAAAACGCGATACCCATCTGTATCGGCAGGTTCTTCATATACCCGCTTTATTTTTATCTGAGTCATAAGTTGATACTTTATATTATACTGAATGAACCAATAAATAAAGAAATGGTTCATCCTGCCTGGAGACTACGCCTTGCCTGCATGCAATAAAAACAAAGCTATACGCGCCTTAAAAGCCGAATTATAACACACTGATAATCAATAGATAAAAGAATGTACACTTTTGTCATACAAGAGTGTACACTTATATATAGCAAGAATGTACACTCTTGACAGGCAAAAGTGTACATTCTTATTATTCATCACAAATAGAGTCTATTTCTGTGACTTCACATTGTTGTTGTTACGATGCATATTACCCTTTTTTGCTTCCGGTCGTTGTCCTTGTTTTTGTCCCTGACGTTTTTTCCATTCTTTCTGAAATTTATGTGCATTCCCTTTCTCTAATTGATAAATCTTCATTATCTGTTTAGGCGAAAGTATCTTACGAAATTCATTATAATATTTTTCACGTATATCCAATAGCTTACGGCTCTGTACAAAACGATCTTTAATCGCTTTTTCTACTTCGGCATCAGTAGGTATAGCCTTCGGAGCCGGCTGTGTAGCAGCCGCATCCTTCACCCTGGGTTTGCGGGAATTTTCCATACGCACCTCACCCAACTCCTTCAGATATTTCTGATACACAGGAACGAATTTAGCAGCAGTGGCATCATCAAGCATCAAAGCCTTCACTACCTGATTACATTGCATGGTCTGAATCTGTTCTCTATCCGGACGTTTTTTCTCTTGTGCAAAAGCAGACTGGCTACACATAGCAACAACAGCCAAAAGCATAAAAATAATTCTTGTTTTCATCATTTGCTCTCCTTCTTTTTAAGTTATCTATTAAAATAAAAATATATCAGTTTCCGAAAGTTCGGCAAGCTCCTGTAGTTCCTCATCCGACAGATTCTCTATAAAATGATCCATCGCATCCGAGTTAGCAGACTCCGTTTCCGCCATTAGCACGAGAGTCGGTGATGCAGCAGGCACTTCATTTCCCCCCGGATTCAGTGGCATGAATAATAATCCGGCCAATAATGCAGCTACTGCCAATACAGTAGGGATGATAATATGCAACCTACTCTTCACACGACGCTCCTCTCCACACGTATGCTTTAGTATCCTGTGCCGGCTGTCTTCAAAAAAAGACTCAGGTGTTTTATAAGGCATCCGCTTCCCAATGTCATCAAAATCAAATTCTCTGTTCATAACCCTAACTATTTACAATATATTCCTTTATTTTTTCTTTCGCATAGTGATAATTCACTTTAAGCGTATCTGCACGATCACCTGTTATCTGGCTGATAGCCTCATAATCAAGTTCATCATAATAGCGGAGGTTAAACACCACCCGCTGCTTTTCGGGCAAATTCAGAATAGCCGTCTGAAACTTCACTGCCAACTCATTCTCATAGTCTACGTAATCGGAAGTTTTCAACTTATCGAGCAACTCTTCCTGTATCTCTTCGGCAGAAACAACCTCTGCTTTACGGGTTTTCAAAAAACGAAGACTCTCGTTAGTGGCTATCTTATAAATCCAGGTAATAAGCGAACTCTCTTCACGAAACTGTTCCAAATGCCGGAAAATACGGATAAAGACTTCCTGAATAATATCTTCTGCATCCTCATGAGACACAACAAGGCGTCGTATGTGCCAGTATATCGGTTGCTGAAAACTGTCTACCAGCATTCTGAACCCCTTTTCAGGATTGGAGGCGCAAGTCTCCCTGATTTTATTTTCGTTTATCATCTGTTCTTCTGGGCTTTATAGGTTAGAACTCAGATTAAGGGGAAAGTTAAACCGGAAGGATTCTTTTTCAGGTTCATTAACAATAAAAAGAAAAGTCCTGCTATATCTAAATGTATAGCAAGACTTTTCTTTATTATTTAAATAATAATGCGAATCAGTAACAGAATTGACTTATAACCGTACAATAATGAGCTAAACTCACCACAGAGTTTTTTAATGTTTCAGCCAATCCTTATTGAGTATTTGCTTTTCTCCTTTCTCATTAATCAAAGACATCTCTAACGTACCGCCATTATTATCGAAATAGCGAATTTCAATCGGATGAAGTCCCTCCTTCAAAGCTACCTGAGCTATGATCTCACGAGGTGAATGAGGACCATCATTATCAATCACTTGTTTTCCGTCAATCATCAGCGTACTGCCATCGTCCGACAGCAGTGCCAATGTATAAATCCCGTCAACCGGAACCTGCAAGTATCCTTTCAACACCAGTCCGATATCTCCTTTTACTCCCTCAGGGATAGACACCGTTTCAACCACATATGTACCCTTCACCGGAGCAGCATCAATATCAGCACATCTCTCTCCCTTAAAATCATGCCATACAACATTCAACCCGTCTCCTGAAACAGCTGCCGTACCATCTGCCTCTGCATAAGGAGCTTTCACAAACTTGGTTTTCACCATATCACAAGCCGAACCATCAGGACGGAATGTGCGTAATGTAAACTCTGTGGTTTCTGTCACCTTCAGCGGTCCTTCGTACAGTTGAGATGTCTTTGTCGGGAATTTACCATCCGTAGTATAACGTACTTCAGCATCAGGAAGCGGACATTTGATATTCAGAGTGGCCTCATCCACAAAAGCATTCGTATTATAAAAGCCTTCCAAATCGGGGATACGATAATTAATATTCATAGCATCCAGCCGTTTAAACTGCGGGATAAGGTTTTTGTAAAAATCATCTATACCAGGCTTGGCGAAGGGTTCTACCCAGGCTATTTCGCTCAGTGCAAGCAAACGCGGCATCATCATATATTCCAGACGCTTCATAGAAGGAATCCATTCGCACCAAAAATTGGCCTGTACACCTAACACCAGTTTTTGCTGTTCGGGAGTAAGTTCTGCGGGTATGGGATCATAAGCCAATAACTTAGGCAGCGTCGTTTTATCCTGCAGATAATCAAAATAGAAATAATTATTCTCCGTATTAATCACCTGCTTGCCTTCGGAAGTAGCAGTGGGAATGGCTTTAGGCGCCCAGCTCCTCCACCACATAATCGTAGCATTGTCAGAAAGACCATCTGAAATAACTTCGTCCCAGCCAATAAACTTCTTTCCGTTCTCCGTAAAAAATTTCTCCATTTGACGCACAAACCACGCCTGTAACCCATTTTCCGATTGTATCCCCTCGTGCTTCATGCGGCGCTGACAATCAGCACACTTCTTCCAGTTGGTCATATCTACCTCATCGCCTCCCATATGTACATATTTATAAGGAAAGAGCTGAAACACCTCTTTATAAACATTCTTACAGAACTCCAAAGTAGAATCCTTTCCCGGGCAAATGGGAGATGAGAACACACTTCCCCAGCCAATCAGCCCCGTGCAGGCAATCTCCGGATATTGATTAATAGCTGCCAGGAAGTGTCCCGGCATATCAATCTCGGGTATCACATCAATGCCACGCTGGGCAGCATAAGCCACAATCTCTTTAATGTCATCCTGTGTATAATATCCACCATACAACGTATCTCCCTCCACTATTTCCATCTTATTTTCAGGGATCCGGAAATCCATATTATCTTCTTCTACCATACGATGCATACACTCTCTGTCGTGGGAGTTGAATTTGCGCCATGCCCCTTTTTCGGTGAGCAACGGATATTGTTTGATTTCGATACGCCATCCCTGATCATCGGTCAGATGCCAGTGAAATTTATTCAATTTGTAAAGAGCCATCATATCGAGCACGTGCTTCACCTCCTCTTTGTTCCAGAAATGACGTGAAGCATCGAGCATCATCCCGCGCCATGCCAAACGCGGTGCATCTTCTATATTTACGGCGGGGATAGAATAAGAAGCATCCTGGGAAGACTGTTCAATAGCTGCCGGCAACAACTGGCGGAGAGTAGAAATAGCAGAAATGATACCGGAATAATCAGCAGCTTCAACTATTATGTTACCGGAAGTGACATTCAACTTATACGCACCCTCTTTCCCTTTTGTATCGGTCAATTTCAAAAAGATATCAGCAGGCTGTTTACCTACTTCCGTAGTAGAGGTCACTGCATTTTGCAATATAGTTTGTAAATACTGCGCGGCTGGTAACAATGACTCATCGGAGACACCAATCTTTAGTCCGTTCTTTAATACAAATGCACCGGACTGTGTTGTTAACTGAACGGGCGTGGGAAGCACAGCAACCTCTTGTCTGGCAGATGAGCCCGAACAAGAAGAAAGGATGTACGCTGACATGGCCAGCAAAGAGAAGCAAAGTTTCTTAAACATAAGGCTATTTATTTTAATAAGTAATGTTGCAAAATTATTTTGTATCATGCTGATTTATTGCTTAGGACTGAAACATTGATGAGCACAAATCTTTACTAATAAAACGGCTGCGCTGCAATAAAATTAATCAATCTGAGTAAATCCTCCTTTTAACTAATACAACTGAGAAAGGCCAAATGCTAATCCGGATAACAAATATTACAAAAAATGCAGAAAGCCCTGCAATACAATCATGTATGCAGGGCTTCATTTGTTGCGGAGAGAACGAGATTCGAACTCGTGATACCCTTTAGGGGTATACACGCTTTCCAGGCGTGCCTCTTCAACCACTCGAGCACCTCTCCTTCTGGGTTTCGGGCGGCAAAAGTAATGGTTATTTTTGAACTTTGCAACAAAAACTCCTTATTTTAGTTTCAACGGCCAGAGAGTTTTTATTCTCTCCGGCGAATGAAACCAGAATAAGGAGTATAAACAATATTGAAATAAGAAAAATCTTCAATTAGTTGGCAAGTACAACAATCTTAAATTTATACACATTCTTTGCATTTGCAGATACTTGCAGAATATACATGCCCGGAGTTAAATTTTCAACCGAAATAACGTTCCGGTCACCCTCTATCCGGACTACTTCTACCCCTTCCAGATTGAATAACCGGGCCGACGTGAACGCTCCTTCAATGAATACTTCTTTGCGTGCCACTGTAGGAGAAACCTTTACTTCGCTCTGTGTAGCATCCAAAATACCTGTCGCCACGTTTAATGCAGGACGAGATTCCGTTACAAACTTTCTCATAAATGTGGCCTGTTCCTTCGTAAACATACAAGCACAGTCCAGTGCATAATCCATATAATTCTCTGTCTGTACAAGATGTCCGCATTGGAAAACCGGTTCTTCACAGCCTACCACCGCATATTGTGTAAACTGAGTGTACGGAGTATCTTCAAATCCATCATCTACAGGAACATAAATACCATTCTTGTCTACAAGAACAATATTCGGATGGCGTAACCCGAAGTAGTGTCCCAATTCATGAATAGCCGTTTTAAAAGTAGCCCTGTCATTAATTTCATTTTTTCCTCCAAAGGTATAATACACATCAACCGTCAAACCGTCCAGCATAGAACCCTCCTCCGAGTCGAGCCAGGATTGCCAGAATGCCATATCTTGTTTTTCCACCCAGTTCAGATAAGTCTGATAAGCAGAGCCCGATTCGGGATTCGTAACAAATCCGCCCACCGTACTCAATTCATTCCAACCGCCCAAATCGGCAACATAAATATTGATGTAACGTTTATGATCCCAGTTCCGGGGTGTCAAATCATCCTCAAACTTATATGCATACTTTTCCCAGATAGTCGTTCCTTGCAGCAGATAAGCACTCTCCTTCGTCTGATGATAAACAATGCCGGTTGTTGTATTGCCCGATGGGTCAACCTTAGCAAGTTCAAACTGGATATGCGGATTGCCTACTACTCCCTTAAACGGTTCACGAACATTCTCCATATCAGTGGAACCGTATGCCCTATTCAGTTCATCAATCATTTTCTGAGCTTGTGCTTCAGTGATAGATTTCGACGGAGTATTCGGATTATACACCACATGCACCACTACCGGGAGTTTGATCACTTCATCCTCACTTAACAGGGTAACCGTACGGGGAGTAGATCGTGTTTGGGGAGGCACCGTAAATGCCGCACTATCCGACAGATGAACAGGAGTCTGCATTATCATACTTCTGGCACCCGAACCTTCCGGGGCTTGTAATAACTCACAATATCCATCCTCGTACTGCTCATAAATAGTAGGATTATTATTTCTCATATAATTTTCCAACTGAGAAGTAGCCAAAGACATATCATTCACATTGGCACACAACAACCCGGCGGACATCTCATACATTTGAGGAGCAAATACCACCCCATTGGCAGCAGGAATGGGAGAACCACCACCAGATACTTCCCAAAAATCGATATTAAACAATCCGTTCAAAGCGATACGGGAGGTAAAATCTTCCGGTTTGGAATAGCGGCTATAGCAAGCCGGAGAAAACTTGATAACGGGTACCTTTCTGCCATCGATATCAAGTTCCCGCTTATAGCTGACCTCTGCCCAATCGTAAACCGTATTTCCATCTTGTCCAAACTGAGTAATAACCCAAGAGTCTCCCGGTTCTGCATCCATATCAATCCATTTGAACCAGAATTTCTTCGGCATGTCTCCGGTAGTAAAATCAACATCGCGAAGAACATAAGATTTATTCCCCTCTCTAAAAGCATAGAAAGTACCGTCTTCTTTAAGCGCTTTTCCCGGCTCTGTTGAGTTTTGCCATGCTTCATTACGCCATATTTCTATCTTTGCAGCCAGAATCTCTTCTTCAACTTCATCGGCATCTTTCTTGCCGTTTCCATTACGGTCTACGGCAGCTCTGATCGTTTCATGTGCCGTCACTTTATATTTACGAAATCCGTAACTATACTCTCGGGCAAACCAGTAATTCCAATGAGAACCAACTTTAGCCAAAGGTTCCGGTGTACTGCCCTCCGCCGGAGCGGCAATAGCCTCGGTAAGCGGGAGGCTTACCAAGGCTATACAAATTAATACATATGAAAAGAACTTATTCATAGATATATATTTTTTTATTATAAACTTCACCGTCTGCAATGAGGCTGACAACATACAATCCCTTTTCCAAACCACTTACATTCAGTGTATACTGACTATTATTCACAGCAGATATGCGCATTGCCTCCAATCCGGCAACCGAATAAACAGAAATATTGCCGATATTGCCTTCTGCCTGTACATAGATTTCTTTTAACGAAGCGTTATAATACACTTCCATATTCTGCGCCCCTATATTCCCAATCGAAGTAGAAACAAGAGGAGTATAATAGTAACTGTGAGAGCTATCGGGTACCCATTCGTCTTTGTAAGACTGGTAAGTCACCGAAGCTATTTTTGCCAGATTTCCATTCGTATCGTATGTGTAAGTTTTCTTTGAACTGACCTCTAAAAGTCCTGTCGAATAGCTTTTATTAGAGTACTCTTCATAAGTTACCTGTCCTCTCTCATTGAGAGTGTATACATAGCTGGCAGATACCGTCCACCCTCCGGCCTGAGAATCCATATTATAATTTTCCCGCTTCGTCATCTGATTCTTATCATTATAAGTCATAATGGTGTAATAACTAAGATTCCAGGTTCCTTCTTCCCCATCTGCTCCTGCATTGAAACGATAATTTTCTGTCTTTTTCGGCACATCAACTGCCAGGAAATCCGAATATTCACTTTTAGCATCTACTTGCATCGGCTTAATACCTGTCTCCCAGGGTGCCCCTGACGGACGATTGGATTCTGTCATTCTGACCAATGAACCATCAGTTCCATATTCATATTCATTAATCGAATTGTCTACATAATCCTCAATGTTCTGGTTATATCTGTAAGTCGTTGCCTTTACCTTCTGATCTTTATCATTATATTCATAATCGACATAACTGTTCAACTGATAATCAACTGCATCATCATAAGATTCATTACGATAAACACGCTCTTTTATCAAAAGCCCCTTTTGATTATACTCATAGCTGATAGAATCTCCATATGTCGGTTTAAAAGCAGGAGTCGTCCACTCACTGTAAGTAATACTCATTTCGTACGTCTGACGCTTCTCCGAATCGTAGCCATATAAAACTTTCCTTTCGGGCTTGTCATCCCGTGTCTTCGTCACGATAGAGTCCAGAACAAATTTATCATTATTGCCTGTCCGCATCGCTATATCCAAATTCGAAATTTGTCCCATCACAGCACCACTTGCTATCAGTGCTACCCCCATAAGTAATGTTTTCCTCATAATACACATTTTTTAAATTAATATTAAAGTCGTTTATCCCTCTCTCTTCTGTTTCCGTTTCTTGTCTTTGTTGGCAAGAAACGGATATATGATAAAAAGCTTATTTATCAGTTAATAAATGGATATTGTATTGGTTCTCTGGATAAAATTATTGTATTGGTAGGACGATCATCCTGTGTCAATTTAATTTTGGTAGGACGCTTCGGATGATCTACTGCCGTTATAGTATAAGTCTGCCTCCGGGACATGAAAAGCATAATACTCCACCAGGTTGCATATCCGTCCGGAATAAAGCTCCTGTAGTCACCACCCATATAGCCGCTGTATTCCATAATAATTTTGTTTTTACCGGACAATTCATAATACATTAGTGCATCAGAAAAGCCAAATCCTTGTACCTGCGTATACCACACATAATCTAAAACACCCTCGCCATAAGGTTCGAATCCTACATACTCCACCTTTTCGGCACCAACGGGACTATTTGCATCTATAATTTCCTGCCAGAAATTCTGCCCGATAGGTCCCAAACCACTGAACGAGAGATACCATACATTATTCACAAACATAGCGTTCAGCGGATAATCAGGAACAAACTGTACCGACGGGTATTCCGGCGAATACAGATAGCTATTCTCTCCCTCATCTTTATAAGTTAATGAAGTAAATGTCTTTCCATTCAGAGTGAAAGGTTTATAGAACTCGAGACCCTCTGCCGTCAATACAAAAGGTGCATAGGTATAAACAAGGTTATCTCCGTCTTTCTGGGTCAGCACCAGGCGATTCCAGGATACGGTGAGCTCCTGTGAGTAGCTGTCGTCTTCAAAAATAAATGCAGGATATTCTTGCATTATATCATTCATGTCAAAAATCTTTTCAATGTGTTCATCCCAGTCGGCATTTTCAGCTATCGGAGTCATAACTGCCAACGAACCGGACTTAGTTCCCTTCAAGACCACCTTCTGCGGCGTACATTCTTCCATCACAGTAAAATCATAATCACCTTCCATACCGCTTCCTATACCACCGACTCCACTGTCGGGGGAAGCAAAAAAGTGAATGATAGAATTGTAAGTATCAAATGACAATACAGTTCCTGCCGATTGTTTTAAGGAGTACAAGCTTGTCATTCGTTCACCAACTCCGGCAACATCACTGGCCGCTGTTACCTTTCCATCCGTAGAAAAGGACAGAAACAGGTTATATCCACCATACTTTTGGGTTGCATTCGGATAATATTGCATCAGCCATCCATTTTTTGCGCCCAACAGTACCTCATTCACATGTGTCAGAGATGCTTCTATGCGATTGGCAGACGAATCCTCAAACAGATTTTTCTCCTCCGGAGAACAGGCCGCCAAAGTAAATACCATGAAGAAAAACAGTATATAATTTATTCTTTTCATAATTCGTATCTTATTTTAAACCACTTAAATCAAGAGAAGAAACTTCGGCAGAACGGCGTTGAACAATGGTACGAAGTTCGTCCAAACTGATATCCCAGGAAGTAGTTAAGTATTCTTTTACTATCTCCAGCTTCTGCTGCAAAGCTTCTTTGCCTTCACCAGCCATATCCATTCTCTCTTTCCACCATTGAGCATCGTGAGTCACATAGTTGGCTATTATCTCCACAAAGTCTTCCTGAGATTCCGTACTGGCATAATTAGAGATAAAGCCCAACTCTAAAGCTTCTTTTTCAGACAAATTTATCCAACTGGGGCCTGTATATTTGCCCATTGTGATTTCGTTGTACTCCACCGGATAATCTTTGGTTTGATGCAGAATATGAGCAAACTCGTGATGCATCGTTTTAAAATACCATTCATTCAACACTTCCACATCTGGGTTATCGGTATCCAGCTCATTTACATTGTATAATACAACCTTCAACCCACCCTCGGCTGTACCCAACACTACTGAGTGAGAATCCGGATTATAAGCTTTGGAGCCTATCAGGGTTATAATCTTCGGACAGTAGGTTTTAATAAACATGCCTTCATCATTCATCAATTCCTCATAAGACTCCAGCCAAAGGAACTTTACCAGTTTAGCCAATGCGATTGACTTGTCATAATCCGCCGGAAGCAGATTGTATTGATGATCAGACTCTTTGTCTTCAAACCGGTACTTAAAATCAATATTATACGGATTGACATATTCTGTCAGAAGCCAATTGTCAAGCTCATTTCTTTCAGGGCTCTCCGTATCAAAAATGCTTGTATCACTCAATGAATCTTCACTGCAAGAGGTTAAAATCCCCCCTGCTATCACTGCCACAATAAATATCCACTTATTATATTTCATAACTCTTTCCTTTTTACTTATTATCTTGGATTAGCCTGTAAACCTGCACTTATCACATCCTGAGGTAGCTGGAAAGCACGACGTCTATCTTCTTTTTTCAGCACGATGTCTGAGTTTCCATCCCGATTATGTGCCAATTCGATGCCGTAGCGTTTCAGGTCGAACCAACGCATACCATCATGAAGCAGTTCGATACGGCGTAAATGGAGAATTAATTGAATCATATTCTCCTGTTGTGATCCCTCTTCCAGTGTAAATCCGAGCGGATTCAAGTGCTTCTTTATACTACGAAATTGTGTATTTTCGGTAGAAGCATAACCGATACCATCATAAAAGCGGTTGATTTCTCTAAGGGTAGTAGCCGTTTTTGTGGTACTATGCGATTTAATCCACATATTAATATCCGCCAATGCTTTGCTCTCATTTTCTTCTCCGCCTAATAAGATATAGGCTTCGGCGCGACAAAGGAGCGTTTCATCCGTTCTGAACGGTATATCCAGATAGTGTACATATCCAATACCACTTTCCTTGTCGATATATTCAAAATATATCTGACTTTTAAAGAAATTATTTTTAGTTTCTAATGCACTAATCTGATTCAGCATGGCCAACCGGCCCCAGGGACAAATATTATCATTGTAATAAGCAGCCACAGTCTCACTCGTAAAAATCTCATTACCATGTCCGTAACGTTCCCCCAATGTATAGGAGCCCAATACATAACCGACATCGGAATAAGACGGTAAAAACATCAGGTTACAGGCCAACTTCGGATCATTATACACATTTGCCACATCTTTCGAGGCAGATTGTATAATACCACTCCAATCGCGTAAAACTTTACTCGGCACGGTACCCAATACACGATCAGCAGCCGTTATCACCTTGCTCCATTGCTGAGTAAACAAATAAAAACGGGCAGCAAAAGCATAGGCAGCCTTTATATTGAAATGATATTTGGGAACCGAATACAGATTATCATTAATCAATGGCAAACCAGCTTCCAGATCTTCCTGGATATACTTATAGGTTTCGGCCAATGTTCCTCTCTCATAGTAGGGCCTTACTTCTGTTTCCGGACGGATCGCATATGGAATACCCAACTCTGCAGAAGCCGTAGCCGGATTATAAGGCATACAAAAGAGATTGGCCAATACAAAGTGGGAATACGCACGGCACAACAATGCTTCTCCTTTATGCGGATTCAAACTGGCAGGGCTCCCCTCCTCTTCAATCTTTTGAAGTACCTGATTGGCAGCCGCAATGGCATTGTAATGTGCATCCCACAACATTTTAGGAGAGTCGTTAGACTCTGCCGTTACATCTTTCCACAAATAAGCCTCTTCCTGTTCCTGTCCTATCAAATCATAGCTAATGCCGTTGTCCATCGCATTGTCCGATGACATTTCCGTCAACAGAATATAAGTAGTAGTAGGGTAAGCAGAAACAAGCAATTTGGCCATTTTATCAGCCGAGTCTATTTCAGCGCGATTGTCGGGAAGTGTATCCAAAAAATCACTGCAAGAAGATAATACCAAGACTCCACCTAATACTATATGTAATATATTTCTTTTCATAATAATTTTCAATCTATTAAATACCCAATCTCAAAGTCAATGTAAATTGTTTAGGAACAGGAACCGCCACTCCACCGGAGTTGAAAAATTCAGGATCTTGTCCGTTCAGTTTCTTGTCTGCATAAAGCAGGAATAGATTCGTACCTTGTATCTTCAATGACAGATTACTCATACGTAACTTTGAAACCAGTGCTTTCGGGAAATCATAGGTTAATGAAATCTCTTTCATACGAATAAAATCACCTTTGGCAATACGAGCCGTTGAGTAGTTGTAAGCATTGTAGGCTTTATTCAAATAAGAATTCATTGTGTTCTGTCGTAAATCTGCAATGACCGGAATCGATGTTACATTTTCGTCGCCAGCCACAGTCCAACGGTTTTTAAACTCTTTCGGAGTAGCATCCAGATCCGAATAAGCATTACTAAACACCGGATCAAGACGAATCACATTGCCGAATGAATACGTTATAAACAAATTCAACTTGAAACCCTTATAATAAAACAGATTGCCGAAACTACCTGTAATAGTAGGATCTGTGGACCCTTCATACACCAAATGAGATTTATTTTCGCGCTCCTGGAAATTAATATCAGTCACCGTCACTTCACCCTTTTCATTAAGAAAAGTCGGCAAACCTTCTTCATTCAATCCCCGGAAATCCAGAGAGTATAATGAGCGTACCGGATTGCCTTCCAATGCAAAACCACTGCCCGAAATCATAGCCATCACATTCGCATCCGATTTTAATTCCGTCACTTTATTCTTTGCATTCGAGAAAATAAGATCCGTTGTCCATCTGAAATTATTCGTCTGAATGTTCTTGGTAGATAATGTAATCTCCACTCCATGCGATTCCATACTCGCCACATTGGCCAACTTGGATACCTGTCCTCCTACTCCCATGGTATTTATCAAACCAATCAGATCATAATTATTACGCTTGTACCAATCAGCAGCCAGACTGATACGGTTGTCAAGGAAACCAACTTCGGCACCAATGTTCAATTCGTGCTTCTTTTCATAAGTCAACTCACTGTTTTCCAGATCAGAGATCTGTAAACCTGACTCATTCACACTTGATAGAGGCCGCCAAGGATTATATCCCATGATAACAGCCAATGAGTTCGTTACGTTAGCGGGGCCACGGTCAGCAGTCAAAGAGTAAGACGCTTTTAATGTAAAGTTAGAGAAAGAAGGACGCAAGGTCTCAAAAAAACTTTCTTCATGCATATTCCATGCCCCCGAAACGTTCCATGTAGGCAACCAGCGTGAAGAACGGCTCCGTCCAAGTTTATTAGAGCCTTCATAACGCATCGTCCCATTCACTGTATATTTTCCCTGATAGGAATAAGTAGCTGTACCAAAGAAAGAAACCTCACGGGATTTCGTACGGCTTACCGTATAGTAAGACGTGTTTTCTTCGTTACCCTGTTTGAAATAGCGATAATCATAATTGGCAAGCAAACCCATATCATACTGCATACCCACACCGTTGAACCAGCTTCTGCTACGGTCGGTTCCATTCAGCTCCATACCGCCAAATACATTCAGGATATGAGTATCGTTGTACATATCATTGTAGGCCATCGTTGCACGAAAATCATAACTGTTCATTCCGTATTTCGTTTCACGATAGAAACCACCCACCGGAAGTACACTCACCGGAAGAGAGTTTGTATTATCCGGATCGGTATATAACCATGGATTGGCATTGCGCATCGTCGCATCATCCATAGCCCGAAATGCCCATGCCTGATTGGAATAATCTTCAACTGTATGAGTCTGCGTAGTGGTAGAATATTTATAAGCTCCCAGAGCAGTAACTTCTACTTTCGGAATAATCTTCCATTTTGCCTCTGCCTGAAAACGCATATCCACGACATTCAAATCCATATTATTATTTTCCAATTCATGGAAAATATTAAATGGAGCATAGTTACGTACATAGTATTCATCGGGATCTAAAGTACGGGATGTGTTCAACGCAAATGAATAGGGATTAATATCAAAGTCACGCTTCACCTCACCGCTCACCGGATCAGTCTGAGAACCAAGTGCTCCCGGAGCCTTCTGCTTACGGTAAGAAGCGTTTCCTATCAGATTTAAAGAGAAATTCTTAAAGATATTATACAATGCATTCGTATTGACAGTGTAACGCTGAACAGAACTTTGAGCATACCATCCCGGATCATTCATCACACTGATAGACGTATAATAAGAGGCTTTATCTGTTCCGGAAGACATACTGACAGCATGATTCTGAGAAACACTGTTGGAAAACAGAAGATCAAACCAGTCCGTGTTACGATACTCAGCATCACGCAAATACGAATTCATAGCTTCCGGTCTATTAGCAAGCATATATTGACCTGTAGCCGGATCATATGTATTCATCAGATGATACATCTTTCCATAAACTCCACTGTTGGAAGCACGGTAAGATTCGGCAAATTTCAGATAACCGCCGGCCTCCATTTCTTTATATACTCCCATCTGTTCCTGGGAATTCATAATATTAAAGTTGCGATAGCTGGGTTTCATACGCATGGAAAACTCTCCGGTATAACTGATTTTATTGACTCCGGATTTACCTCTCTTCGTAGTCACCACAATTACACCCGCCATAGCACGTGCACCATATATAGAGGTAGCCGAACCATCTTTCAATATCTGAAAACTTTCGATATCATCGGCATTCAGACCGGCAATAGCGGAACTTATCAGGGTTTCGGCATCACCGGAAGAAAGTTCGTCGGCGCTAACCTCTGTTACATTTTCCATTATTACACCATCTACCACCCATAAAGGCTTGGAACTGCCATAAATAGAAGTAGCTCCACGTACACGAATCTTGGGAGCCGTACCGAATGTACCAGAAACGTTCTGTACAGAAACACCTGCCGAACGACCTTCCAGAGCACGACTGATATCCGGAATACCATCCAGCTTGGTTGCCTCTCCAGACAACTTATCCGATGCACCTGTGAAGAGACGTTTGTCCATCCTTTGCATGCCGGTAACCACAACTTCCTCAATCATCTCGCTATCGGACTCCATTACAATGACCAGATTGGCTTTGATTGATACCTCCTGTGACTTCATTCCCACATACGAAATCAGAATTTTCTTAGCATTCGACGGAATGTTGGACAAGATAAATTTACCGTCAATATCGGTCACCGTACCGATCCCCGTATCTTTAATTAATACAGAGGCACCAATGATCGGCTGATCGTCCTCTGCTGAGGTAACAGTACCTGTAACTCTTGAAATTTGGGCTACTATCAAATTCACCCCCATCATGCAAAGGCATAGTAGTAGCAGTAGTTTCTTTTTCATATTAACTATTTTGGTTCATTTTCAGAAAGAAGCATCAGAATGGAGCTTCTTCGTTAACGAACGCAAATATAGTCCTTCTGTTTACCCGGGAATATTTTTGTTGCATTTATAACTACTTCCATCAAACAAGAACACACTTCAAAACTACGCACATTAATATAATAAACTAATAAACAGGAATATAAGCAATCAAAAAGTCTTATACAATCGTTTCGAAAAACAGGTTTATATTTTGCTTTAAACTACTTATCGGTTCTTAAAAGAAAGACTGTCCGTATGTGAAATAGTTATAAAATAGCTCCCGATATTTCATCATCACCACTGCTCTACTTCCAATAAATAATCATAAATATCCTTTGAAGTATCTAAATCGAGTTTTTTCTTTAAACGGAATTTTCCGCTTTCAACTCCGCGCACAGACTTATTAGTGAGATTGGCTATCTCTTTTGTATTCAGGCCCAATTTAATTAATGTACACAACCGCAAATCCAATAAGCTCAAGTCCGAATGTCGCTTTTTCAGCTTATTATAAAACTCCTGCGATTCCTGCTCTACATAAAAAGTAAAGTCTTTCCCTAATTTTTCCGGAGTCAAAAAGCTAAGAACATCCTCAATCTCTTTGATACCTCCCAATACATCCGCCTTACTGCCTGCCATACTCTTAATACGTGCTATAATCTTCCAGAGCTTTGGCATTTTCTCCTCCAAAGCCAGTGCTTTCAATAACATATCATTTCCGTTGTATGACTCTGGGAGAGATTCAACACTCTCCCCGGCTTGTTCGTCAAGGGAAGAAGCCTCTGCTTCTGTTCCAGTATCTCTGTCATTGTACATCATAGCCCTTTTATGCTTTCTTACTGCCATTCCCCATTTGAAAAAGACAAATATCAATGCCAACAAAACTGTAATCCATAAATAGATACTCACTGAAAAGTGATTAACCTCTTCCAGTTCGGACAAAATGCGCAGGAACTTTACATTATATTCATCCAACTGTGTATACTTAGAATTCTTAATAGCTTCTATAACAAGCAAACGAGCTTTTTCATAAGACTTATTATCAATCAGAAATTCACAATACCCGGTCAGAATAATGGAATAAACGATCGGAGCTTTTTCTTTAGACATGGCAAGACTCTCAATAAAATATTGTTCCGCCAACCCCTTCTTTCCCAAACGATAATAAGCAAGTGCTAAGTTTCCGGTAGAAATAGCCTCATGTTTCTCCAAAATAACAGACAACCTCCGTGTCTCCAGATATTTTTCCAAAGCCTTTCCATATTGTCCAGTCTCCACATAGATATCTCCCAGATTGGATTGTGCATGAAACATCGCCTCAATGTCATTTACTATTTTTGCTTCGTGTAAGGAATACAGTGCATATTTTTCTGATAAATCATACATCTTTTGCATCCCGTACATAGAAGACAATCCCATATAAGCCATAGCAAGCCTATGATGGGCACTATCGGGTAATTCTTGTACTAACCTGGTATAGTTATACTCAGCCTGAGAGTAATTCTTTGTCAGTGTTTGGCTCCACGCTGAAGTGGAAAGTAGCTGATAATAAATGTTCCGCACCAATTTACTCTTTTTTTGTCCCGCCGGCATACTTTCATAGCAATCCCACGCCTGTTTATTAAAAGCACTCCCCTTCATCAAATCTCCTTCATTATTACAATAGGTTATCGAATCTAACAACCCGGCAAGGCTATCATACATTAACTTAAATGAAGTATCAGTTGGTGACACAGCAAAAATATTCTGCCCCAAAAGTAAAAACAGAATGAACAACACTTTCCTTACAAAAACCAAGAACTCGATTCCTTTCAGCAATCTCATAGATGTAAAATCCCCCTCTAATATTATTCTATCATCACACAGAGACAACAAGTCTCTTTCTTGCAAAATTAAAAATAATATTCACAAAACGAGTACATTTAGAGTTAAATGATAACAGTATGATAGTATCTAAGCAATTATGAATACATATTTATTTTTTGCCATAAGATAAAAATAAGAGAAGTATATAGCTATCTCAAAGATAGCTTCTACAAACTAAATGAGCATACTTTCATAAGTAATCCCTCTACTTTTTTTATCCACCATTCCTCTAAAATGGCATTCAAAACTTCATTATACCTCATTTACAACTATCACGTACAGTATCCGAAGTTGATAAAAAGCACCGGAAATAGATTCATTCACAAAACAAACAGTATATTATAGTTACGATAGATAAACCCGGACAGAGAATAGTAAATTAGTCTATTTTTAAGATATATAATAGTTATACTACTAAACGACGACCAGACTTATCAATTAGATATAGTCACGCATGATGATCCTTCTGTAACCGATTTGGATAAAATCAGGCAAAGTGCCTGTATTATCGTATAGGACGAAGTAAAAACAGAAGGTGAAATAGGTAAGATGATAATCTCCGGTGGCAAATATGCGGTAGGACATTTCGAATTGAGAACGGATGAATTCCGGAAAGCATGGAACCCCATGTGCCATTGGTTCATAGAGAGCGGCTATCAGCAAGGAAACGGATATACGTATGAATTATATCACAATAATCATAGTACGCATCCCGAAAAAAACATATCGTTGATATTTGCATACCGGTAAAACCATTGTAAAAAGAAAAAAAGTTTATCAATATCTACTTTGATATTGATAAACTTTTCATCCAGTATATTACCTCTTTCAATCATAAATATTTCATCAAAATTATGGTTCTTTGGTAATTTAGTTGAAAGATTTGTCCTTGTACGATTCTGAGTGTTGTAGGATAGAAACATACAGTACATGCCTACTTACAATTTGACAAAGTGATATTCCTGTTCCTCTGTAATCCTCTAATTAAAGGAAGGTTTCACACAAGTGATAAAAATCTTCGGCATTTCTGGTTTCTATTATCCCTATTGTACGGCTTGCAAAGAATTACACGACTAAAATACCTTATTATTTTAATATTCACTACACTATTCAACTTTATGAATTTCTTTGATTACACTTTAACAGTTAAGATTGAGGTGAATTTAGTTGTCAGTTAACGTCCGAAAACATTTTTCAAGGCGGTTTTATTCTTTCTCGTAGAGTCTCGAGTTGTTTCTCTACGAGGTTCGAGTAGTTCCTCGTAGAGGAACTGAACCTATCATAGCAGGAAAATTAGAATAACATGCCGGTTGAATATGCATAGTTATCCAAATAAAAGAAAGATTATACGGCAGAATATGCATAATAATTCGCATTATTATACAGTTCATTCTCCAGTTACAGCAATAATTAGAATAAAGGTGTCATTAAAACCAGTTATATAGGAACAAAAAGACAGGATAACTGCATTTTTAGAAACCTTTATTAATTCCATCATGACATTGTATTCAATGCTATCAACATCGGCTCATCAGTTCACTATGCATTTTACCCCCTTGTTAAATACGAACTTTCACAAAGCACACAAACGTTACTGACTTTCCATTATGAATCAGATTTAGAATTACTATTAAGTATCAGTCTTTTAATGTATTTAGCAGTTTTCCGCTTTAGCCTATAACCAATAAATATGATTCGGATTCTATTATATGTATTCAAAAAGAACTCAAAAATACAATTATGTTTTTCCTTTATAATGTAGATAGTATGAATTTTCAGATTAATATTGAATGAATGGAGATGTCTGTTCTTCTTAAATAGTATAAATAGTACATCATCCTCTTCTTCATATTCAACACTGGCTATTGTACTTAATGGTATTGCAAACAAATCAGTATCTTTTTCTAATCTCAAACAGAATTCATCACAATATAAATTCAACCTTTCGAAGAAAGGCTTTATTAATTCATATTTTTCCTGATTGGTTTGATTTACCAATCCCATCAAACAAATCAATTCTATAATTTCCGAATCAGCCTGTTTAACTTCTATTCCCAATTCACTAATTTCGTACATGTTAGTTTAGTTTTTTGTTGATCAGGAGATTTAATTTCATTCTTAATTTTGACCCGGAAGGTTGGGGTTTTGAAAAAGTGTCACGTTCTTTCTTATGAAGTACGTAAAAGAGATTATTATTGAAATAAAATATATCATCTATTTCTATTGGATCAAAAACATTATTTAATGGTATCAAGTTACAACAAAAAATTTCAAGAAATTCAATTACTTCAAAATCTAAAAAGAAGCTGTGATACTTCGTGAAAGGAAATACGATTAGATACTTCGAGTTGTTGTTTTGTTTTGGGATTTGTTTAAGACTACCATCTATAAACTCCCTTGTGTAAATTTCCATACTGATAGGTTTTAAGTTTCCTCCTTTTAAAATAAAAAGAGGTACGGAACTTTAACTTACCTGAATTCAGAAGGATGTGGTGCAGCCCTAAGCTAAACAGAATAAGCAAAGCCCGTACCATATCAGCACAGGCGTTGCAGATTCTTCTTTTTAGCTTATTCGTTAAACACCACATTTTCTGAATAATAAGAAGTCCGAACGCTGTAATAAATTACATTTCGTGAAAATGGTTTTCTCCCCATCTTCATATGCAAAGATATACATTTTTCAATTAAATATCCTTTTCTTTCTGTTTTTTTTATTCGAAATGTTAGGTTCAGGTTATTCATCAACATTTTCTTCTTTAGCTTGTTCAGTTGCTTCAGAACTGATAACGATTCTTTTTCTTCATTAATTACTTAATAGCTGACTCCTTTTTGATAGCGTACTGACTATCTGAATAATAAACATTTAATCATAGATGTTTTTAACTCAATTATTGGGTATGATTTAACTACTTCCAACACTTATTATCAGTGCCCAATTACAATAACCCAAGTAACAATCAATTTATAGCTATCAGTTTAGAGAGTCGCAGACCGATAACTTTTCCATACTTTTAACACAGTTTTTTTTTACACCCTTCAGCGAAGAGACAGCACAAATGTTATTAGCTACTAATGAAACAAAATTCATTTATTTTGGTGGATATTTAACGAATATTTTATAATTTTGCAGATGTGTTTTTGAATCTTTTGCGAGAAATATGAAAATATCTTTAAACATTAGACGAATTTTTCTTTTTACTATCCTTTTCATCAGTAGTTCCGTAAGCAGGTGCCAGATTTATAAGTACATAGGACTGGAAGACGGCCTGAGTAACCAGAAAATATATCATATCCAAAAAGACCGAAGAGGATATATGTGGTTTCTAACCCAGGAAGGGATAGACCGTTATGATGGAAAACATATCAAGCATTACAACTTTTCAGACGGCAGCATGAAGCTGGATTCGCGGGTTGCTTTGAGTTGGCTCTATATGGACAACGAGAATGTATTATGGGTAATCGGCCAAAAGGGGCGTATTTTCAAATATAATACGCAGCATGATAAATTCGAACTGGTTTACGTACATCCGGAGCTAATCAGAAATAAGTCGCAGGCATTTCTGAATTACGGTTATTTGGACAAAAATGATCGTATCTGGCTATGCTATAAAGATAGCATTACATGGTATGATATCCATGCCGGAACGACTTTACATATGCCGACACCGGTCAACGGTGAAATAACTGCCATTGAACAGACGGATGGTAACCATTTCTTTATCGGTACAGGAAGTGGTCTGTTTCGTGCCGGGATAGAAAGGGGGAAGCTGAATATAGTGCCTGACGAAGCAGTAGAAAGTATCGATACACCAGTGCATGAACTCTATTACCACGCCATATCAAAACAACTATTTGTGGGAAACTATAAAGAGGGAATACTTATATATGACATGGGGGAAACAGGAAAAATCATCCCTTGTCAATCACCCAATCATGTAGAGATAAACCGGATCGTTACTTTGAACGCTCATGAACTTCTAATAGCCACAGGTGGGAAAGGTGTATATAAACTGGATATGAATACATGCATGAGTGAGCCCTATATAACAGCCGATTATAGCAGTTATAACGGAATGAACGGAAACAATATCAATGATATTTATGTGGATGAGGAGGAACGCATCTGGCTTGCCAATTATCCTACCGGTATTACTATCCGTAACAACCGTTATGGAAGTTATGACCTGATAAGGCATTCCATTGGCAACAGCCTTTCACTGGTGAACGACCAGGTCCATGACGTGATGGAGGACAGTGATGGTGACCTCTGGTTTGCAACCAGTAACGGCATCAGTCTTTATCAGACCGATACAAAAGAATGGCGCTCGTTCCTCAGTTCCTTCGATCCGGTACCGGATAACGAGAATCACATCTTTTTAGCACTATGTGAGGCCTCTCCCGGCGTGATATGGGCCGGCGGTTTTATGTCAGGCATTTGCAGGATAGAAAAGAAGAAAGGGTTTAAAATCAGCCATCTTTCTCCTGCAGCTATTGCCGGAGTACGTCCCGACCAATATATATATGACATTAAGAAAGATTCGGGCGGTGATGTCTGGTCCGGCGGATATTATCATTTGAAACGCATTAATCTTGAGACAAAAAGTGTGCGTCTATATCCGGGAGTAAGTTCCATCACTACCATTCAGGAGAAAGACACCCGGCAGATGTGGATCGGTACAAGAATGGGACTCTACCAGCTTGACAAGGAATCCGGAATTTACCGGTATATTGACCTGCCCGTTGAGTCTCCCTATATATGCGCATTATACCAGTGGAATGACAGTGTCCTATATATCGGTACTCGTGGAGCCGGACTGCTTGTATATGACATCGATAAAAAGAAATTCATCCATCAGTACCGTACAGACAACTGTGCACTGATTTCCGATAATATCTATACAATTCTTCCGCGTCAGGACGGGAGCCTCCTCATGGGTACAGAAAACGGAATTACCATTTACTCACCTAAAGAACATTCCTTCCGCAATTGGACACGGGAACAAGGATTGATGAGTGTCAATTTTAATACCGGTTCTGCTACAACCTATAGCAAAAATACACTTGTTTTGGGTAGCAATGACGGGGCTGTCAGGTTCCCGACAGACATACAGATACCGGAGCCGCATTACTCCCGTCTGTTACTGCGCGATTTTATGATAGCCTATCATCCCGTTTATCCTGGTGATGACGGTTCTCCGCTGAAAAAGGATATTGACGAGACCGACCGGTTAGAATTGGCCTACGGACAAAACTCCTTTTCTCTTGATGTAGCTTCCATCAATTATGATTATCCTTCTAACATTCTTTATTCATGGAAAATCGACGGTTTTCATAAAGAATGGAGCCGTCCGAGCCAAGACAACCGGATTATTGTAAGGAATCTGCCTCCCGGCAATTATACGTTACAAATTCGTGCCGTATCCAATGAAGAAAAATATAAGACCTATGAGACAAGAAACATTCAGATTATCATAACGCCTCCAGCATGGGCCAGTGTATGGGCTATGGTGGGATATGCAATCCTGCTGGTGCTGGTTATGGGTATCATATTCCGTATCATCATGCTACACAAACAGAAGAAGATTTCGGATGAGAAGACACGGTTCTTCATTAATACGGCCCATGACATACGTACCCCGCTCACATTGATAAAGGCTCCACTGGAGGAAGTCGTAGAAAACCGTATGGTGAAGGAACAGGCATTACCGCATATGAATATGGCCCTTAGGAATGTGAATACATTGCTCCAGCTAACGACCAACCTGATAAATTTCGAACGGGTAGGTGTCTACTCTTCCCTCCTTTATGTCTCCGAATACGAATTGAACTCCTATATGGATAATATTTGTGCCACTTTCCGCAAATATGCCGAGATGAGACATGTCAGGTTTGTTTACGAAAGTAATTTTAACTATCTGAATGTGTGGTTTGACAGTGACAAGATGGGATCTATTCTGAAGAATATCCTGTCAAATGCATTGAAGTATACACCTGAAGGTGGCAGCGTACGTATTTATGCCTGCGAGGAAGCGAACTCCTGGAGCATCGAGGTGAAAGATACCGGAATCGGCATTCCCACATGTGAACAGAAGAAACTGTTCAGGAATTATTTCCGGGGGAGCAACGTTATCAACCTCAAAGTGACAGGCGCCGGAATCGGGCTGATGCTGGTATACAAGCTGGTCAGATTACATAAAGGCAAGATCCAGATTCAGAGTACCGAACATCAAGGGACCTGTGTACAGGTTACTTTCCCGAAAGGAAACAGCCATCTCCATAAAGCAAAATTCATATCTCCCAAGACACCGGATGAATGTCCGGAGATTATCATACCTGATAGTACTTCAGAGCAACCATCCATGGAAATATCCCAGGCAAGCGGCTCTTTACAACGCATCCTGGTAGTGGAGGACAATGATGACTTACGCAATTATCTTACTGATATGTTCAAAACGGGTTATAATATTCAGTCCTGTCCGAATGGGAAGGATGCGCTTGTCATAATACAGGAATTTAATCCGGATCTTGTCATATCCGATATAATGATGCCCGAGATGGGCGGGGATAAGCTCTGCTCAATTATAAAAGGTGATCTTGAAATGTCCCATATTCCGGTCATCTTGCTGACTGCGCTGGGAGATGAGAAAAACATGCTCGAAGGACTGGAAATTGGAGCGGACGCCTATAT
Organism: Bacteroides sp.; assembly: GCA_019416685.1. Classification (GTDB taxonomy): domain Bacteria; phylum Bacteroidota; class Bacteroidia; order Bacteroidales; family Bacteroidaceae; genus Bacteroides. The sequence goes on along the minus strand of DXWV01000073.1, from coordinate 958 downwards.
CACAAAACCTTTCAGCGTAGGGTTACTCAAGGCGACGGTCAAGAACATACTTGCAAATCGCGCCATGCTCCGTCAGGCTTATAACAGTATCGAAGATGAAAAACAGAATCTTCCGGTCAACTGCACCAATACTTTGGACTGGAAATTCATAGCCTCTGTCAAGGAGTGTATAGAAAACAATATGGGAAATCCGGACTTCAATGTGGACATGCTCAGTAGCCAGCATCACATGAGCCGTACAAGTTTCTTCAATAAATTAAAGGCATTGACCGGCTATGCTCCGGCTGACTATATCCGGATGATACGCCTGCAACATGCCGCACAATTGCTGAAACAGGGTGAATATACAATAACGGAGATTTCCGACATGGTCGGATTTTCGGATGCAAAATACTTCCGCGAAGTATTTAAAAAATACTACAATGTAAGTCCAAGCAAATTTAATAAAAAGTCAGAAAATTGATGGCTAATAAAAAATCTCGCTGACCTGAGCCTCAGTGTCTCAAGCATATCATTCCTCCTCAGTTCTAATCTTCCCGGTTTTCCTGACTGGAACGATATGCAAGACATACTGGGATTTATCATCAGAGACCGACTCTTTCCTTTGTTTTTCTGCCACCATAAGCACCAACTTTTATGCAAGGTATTTATTAGTAATATTTTATCTTTGCGGAAAACCTGAGAAAGAACAAAGTTAGCGAATGAAAGAACTTTATTCGCCTATATTCGTACCTCTCTTTATCTCCTTACTACAGGAATTGGAATATTACAGATCGAAGGCATTTCACGTCTTCACGAACCTTAAATGATGTCCGGTAGGGCATACATAAGGGGATAAAAAAAGTTCCACAAATCGTTGAATTTGTGGAACTTGGATGTTATTTGTCCGGTTTTGTCCGGTTAGTTCAGCGGAGAGACAGGGATTCGAACCCCGGGTACCTCGCAGTACAACGGTTTT
>DXWV01000072.1:523-78582 GCA_019416685.1 Bacteroides sp. | reverse complement strand
AAGGAAAACAGTAGATATTAACCAAAATGTGTAAAGTGAATACAGGCATAGTCAGAATGTACACTCTTGTATAGCAAAAGTGTACATTCCTGTTATATAAAAGTGTACACTCTTGTATCACAAAAATGTACACTTTTATAAACGCTCATTATCAGGCGTTTATCTGTTTATTTTGTGAAGCGGAATGTGACCAGTAATCCTTTATGATCGGTAGGCCATACTCCTTTAGGAAGGAGAAATTTATCTTTGGATGTTTCCTTCACTCTTTGACTTCGTACAATGGAACTTTTAGGGCCGAATATAATTGCTTTCTCTGCTTGTAGCCCTTTTCCTTGATAGAAAATGAAGTCGATCCGGTCGCGTTCATCTGCTTTCGGTGCCCAGGTTAACTTTTCGGGGGCTATTAACAGATTGTCCGAAGGATAAGTAAATCCGGGGTGTGTAAGCGGATCAGGATAAATTTCACGATAGCTGTCAATGAATCCGGCCTCTTCAAGTAGAGTGGTTACTGTCCAGGGGATAACCATGCCATTGTGGTCATACATATCCTTGTTCGTTTCCAGCCAGTCACGGTGAGAGGGCTCATTGAAATCTCCTCCTAAAATAATGCTATATCCGTTGGCCATATCCTTATGGGCTTGGTCAATGAATAGTTTGATGGCATCATCACGTTGCGAGTCTGTATTAACTTTTAACACCTCTTCCACTGTTTGAGGTTTGGGAATTTCTTTCCAGGTAGAACCGTCATATCCGCGTACATTGTAGTATGCACAATCCAGATAATCCAGATGAGCTGTGTATACGGCTACCTTGCGTCCGTTAACGGTGGCTAATAGTCTGTAAATACTACCGTGATCTCCGTTTTCGGGAAAAACAGTCAGAGAATCTGTAATGGGATGTTTACTCAGTAGGCCGGTGTCATAGCTGTAAAAAGAGTAGTAAGTTAATCCCTTTTCTCGCAAAGAAGACAGAACGCGGGCACTAAAATTGCTTTTGTTATAGTTTCTGACCTCACTAAAGGTGACAAAATCTGGTTTCAAACGGACAATTTCGTTAATGATAGCGTCATAACCACCTGGTACAGATGTTCCTTCTTGCCAGACATTCCATTGTAAAACAGTAAATTCTCCGGCTTTCTTACTGTTTGCTGATAGAGCACTCAGAAGGAGAAAAGCAAGTAAAAAAAGTTTTTTCATGATATTTAAAAGATAAATAAATTGTAAATTCCTAATTTATAAAATGTGGTGAATAGTTGTTTTAAAATCAACTATATAATTATTCTGCGCCCTATAACATCCTAATCCTATAACTTTATTAACATAGTGTCTTAACTACCATTTTTATGTTTACAGGAGTACGTACTTTATACCTGTAAAAGTACGTACTTTTTACCTATAAAGTATACTAATTAACACCAAGTTAAATACGTACTTTATTCCGGCACTTCAACTGATATAATATACGCCTCTTTTTCTCTTCTTAGAGGATAGTCTCCCCGAAGTTGTTCAAACTGTTCTGGATGTGATTTTAATCGGTTACTATCCTGGCGCGGATCGTATATTTTTAGTAAAGCTTCCTCTAAAGTTGCAGCTTGTATGAATGTGTTTTGGGGTTGCATAGGCGAGATGGTGTAGTTGGCTTTTATACCAAAATGCCGGCAGAGAGCGTCCAATGACATCCGTGTTGCATTTGCTTTTCCATCTGCTGAATATCCTGCGATGTGAGGGGTTCCTATTATTACTTTATTCAATAACTCAAGATTAATAGTGGGTTCATTTTCCCATACATCAATGATTGCTTCGGAAATGACTCCTGTTTGCAGGGCTTCCAGCAATGCTTTTGTTTCAATAACTTCTCCACGGGAAGTGTTGATAATTATGGGTTTGCGTTTGAGAGTACGGAAAAATGATTCGTTTGCCAAATGGTAGGTTTTGTATTTTCCGTCTTTGTATAGAGGGACGTGGAAAGTTATTATGTCACATTCTTGCGCTATTTGTTCTAAAGAACAAAATTCAGCATTCCCTTCTTTCTCTTCTCTGGGAAGATCATTCAGCAATATGCGCATCCCTTGTGTCTTTGCTACTTCAATTATTTTACTTCCTACATTTCCAACTCCTACAATGCCTATACACATTTCACTGAGATTCTTGTCTTTGGTGATCTTCAGCAACGAGAGTACGGATTCAATGTATTGTGCTACAGAAGCAGAATTACATCCGGGAGCATTGGTCCAGGTAATGCCAGCTGTACGACAGTATTCTGTATCAATGTGATCGAATCCGATGGTTGCAGTTGCAATGAATTTAACCTGGCTACCTTCAAGCAGTTCGCGGTTACAATGAGTTCTTGTACGGACAATTAGTGCGTCAGCATCCCGTATGAGTTCTGGTGTAAAGTCTTTTCCTGATATGTAAACAACTTCCTCCGCTATTTTTTTGATAGCCTCTTGTATATAAGGAATCTTGTCGTCTATAATAATTTTCATATCATTTTTCATTTTTGGCAAAAATACAAAAAAAATAGTATCTTTGTCGGGACTTGATAGGTAAAAAACTACTGCCTGATGGCAAAGACGACTCGCTTTAAAGCTGTAAGATAGAAATAAATATGAATATCATTCAGATTTTTGCATCTCCTGTTTGGGGAGGAGGTGAACAATATATATATGACTTGGCTGTAGCTTCTACGAGTCACAGGCATGCTGTCACCTTTTTCTCACGGAAAAGTTCTGTTATAGCTCAGAGAGTTGCAGGAATCGATGGGGAGTATTATCAGTTACCTTTCAAAGGAATTATAGATTTTTACTCGGTTATCCGGTTAAGTAAGTATTTGAAAAGCCATCCTACGGATATTATACATATCCATTGCTTTAAAGAGATGTTTACTGTTATTCTTGCCAAACGTATTTCCGGAAGTAAAGCAAAGATTGTTCTCACGAGGCATCTTATTAAAAAAGGGAAAAATAATCCTCTCTATCTTTGGGCCTATCGTCATATAAATCGTATCGTGTTCGTATCACGGCTTGGTGAACAAACTTTCTTAGGTTCAGTTCCCGGTTTCCCTAAAGAACGCAGTATCGTTGTTCACAACAGTATTCCTTCTTATATAGAACCTATAGTTAAGTCGGAAACCCTTCGTGAAAGGTTTCATATTGCTAAAGAGTGTCCGTTGATTGTTTTTGTAGGGAGAGTTGTTCCGGCGAAAGGCATACTTCAGCTGATTGCAGCATTAGGCAAACTTCATCATCTTAATTTCTTTTCAGTAATTATAGGTAAGGGACAGGATGATTTTATCGAGCGATTGAAAGCACTTGTGGCTTCAGAAGGGCTGGCTGATAAAGTTGCATTTCTGGGACATTCGGATAAAGTGCGTGCACTTATTGCAGATGCTGATATCGGAGTTGCTCCTTCTTTGTGTCAAGAGGCTTTCGGATTGACTGCTATAGAATTTATGCAGGCAGGAAAATGTATTGTAACGACGGATAATGGGGCACAAGTGGAATTTATTAAGCATGGAAGTAATGGCTGGTTAGTGGCACCAGGTGATGTTGATGCTTTGTCTCAGGCGTTGTCAACGCTGATTTCGGATTCTGAAACACGTAATCGTTTGGGGGATCAGGCTAAAAAATATTTTCAGGAAGAATTGACTTATGATAAGTTCTATGAAGCTATAATGCGCGTTTATAGTATGGATGTATAATTAAAAGTAAGAAAGGATTGTTCGTCTGAGAAAAATTCTTTAGCTTTGTCTTATTGTACATTCATTAAAATGATTATAACTATGACATTTAGTAACCTTTGCAATGACATTTTTGGGAAATCGACCGGCGATTATCATATTACAGATAGTGTGGATGCTCCGATGAATAACCCATATGAGTTGAAAACGATTGAATATTATTTGTATTTAAAGAACTGGATTGATGCTGTGCAATGGCATTTTGAAGATATAATCCGTGATCCTCAGATTGACCCGGTAGAAGCATTGAAGTTGAAACGCAGAATTGATAAGTCCAACCAGGATCGTACGGATTTGGTGGAATTGATTGACAGTTATTTCTTTGATAAATATAAAGATGTTGTTTCTCTGCCAAACGCTACGATTAATACGGAAAGTCCTGCTTGGGCCGTTGATCGTCTCTCCATACTTGCTTTGAAAATCTACCATATGCAGCAGGAAGTAGATCGCACGGATACAACGAAAGAACATCATGACCAATGTCTTGCTAAACTTTCTATTCTGTTGGAACAACAGAAAGATCTGTCAACGGCTATTGACCAATTGTTGACTGATATTGAGGCCGGCAGAAAATACATGAAGGTATATAAGCAGATGAAGATGTATAATGATCCGGCTTTGAATCCGGTGCTTTATGCTAAAAAATAAACGATGGCCCGTATCCTTATCATTCGTTTCTCAGCACTTGGTGATGTTGCTATGACTATTCCGGTAGTCTATTCGTTGGCAACCCAGTATCCTCAGCATGAAATTACTGTGTTGAGCCGTGGGGTGCTACAGCCTCTTTTTCAAGGTTTACCAGCCAATGTACATTTTATAAGTGCAGATCTTACCGGTAAACATAAGGGACTTTGGGGATTGAATATACTTTATTCGGAGTTGAAAAAACTTCATTTCGACTATGTGGCTGATTTTCATAATGTGCTGCGTACGAAATATATCCGTTTAAGGTTTAGAATGTCCGGAGTTCCGGTAGCATTTATTGATAAGGGCCGAAAAGGAAAAAAGAAGTTAGTACGGCGTCATAACAAGGTATTGGAAAATCAGAAAAGCTCTTTCAGGCACTATGCAGATGTATTGGAGGAGTTAGGCTTTCCGGTTTTGTTGAATTTTACTTCAATCTATGGTGAAGGAAAAGGAGATTTTTCTTTAATAGAACCTGTAACCGGAGAAAAAGAGAAAGGGATAAAATGGATCGGTATTGCTCCCTTTGCCAAGCATGAAGGGAAAATATATCCCATAGAACTGCAAGAGAAGGTGATCGCCCATTTCGCTCAACGTTCGGATGTTAAAGTTTTCCTGTTTGGTGGAGGCATGGACGAACAGAATGTTTTTGATTCATGGATGTCAAAGTACCCATCTGTGACGTCTATGATCGGTAAATTAAATATGAATACGGAACTGAATCTGATGAGCCATCTGGATGTGATGCTCTCTATGGATTCGGCTAATATGCATTTGGCTTCATTGGTAAATACTCCGGTGGTTTCCGTTTGGGGAGCAACTCATCCTTACGCTGGTTTTATGGGCTGGAAACAGTTGCCAATCAATACAGTACAGCTTGATTTATCTTGCCGTCCCTGTTCGGTATATGGGCAGAAACCCTGTTTTCGCGGGGATTATGCTTGTATGAGAAATATTAAACCAGAGCAGATAATAAGTAAAGTGGAAGGTCTGTTGATTGATTAACCGGAAAAGTAAAGAAGAAATGAGACTTGCCATTGTTGTTCCCTGTTATAAAGAAGAAGCGGTATTGGTTGAAACAACTAAACGTTTGACCAAGGTGATGGAGGCGCTCATTAACAGGAAACTGATAACACCCAATAGTTTTATTCTTTACGTAAATGATGGAAGTACAGATGGAACATGGTCTTTGATTTCAACTCTTCATTCAAATAATAAATCTATTTGTGGGGTCAATTTAGCCAGCAATGTAGGACATCAGAATGCATTAATGGCGGGGCTTACTGTTGCCGGAAGATTTTGCGATATAGTCATTTCTATTGATGCCGACTTGCAGGATGATACTGCTGTTATAGAAGAAATGGTCATTAAATATAAAGAAGGATTTGATATCGTTTATGGCGTACGTAAAAGCAGAACCTCTGATACTTTCTTTAAACGTTTTACAGCTTTAAGCTTTTATAAGTTCATGCGTGCTATGGGGATAAAGTCGGTTTATAATCATGCTGACTATCGTCTAATGAGCAAGAGAGCCATTGAACAGTTGTGTAAGTTTCGTGAAAGAAATCTTTTTCTTAGAGGCATTGTGCCATTAATCGGTTATAATACGGCTTCTGTATATTATGACCGGGTTGAGCGATTTGCAGGAGAATCTAAATATCCCTTTAGTAAAATGCTGAACTTCGCGATAGACGGCATTACCTCCTTTTCTGTGAGACCGGTGAGAATGATCCTTCTGGCAGGACTACTGTTTCTATTAATAACTGTGGGAGTATTGGTCTATATCTTACATTCACTCTGGATTGGTCATGTTGTTCCGGGGTGGACTTCACTGATGCTTTCAGTCTGGTTTGTGGGAGCTGTAATTTTGATTAGCCTTGGAGTTGTGGGCGAATATATTGGGAAAATATATATTGAGGTGAAAGATAGACCCCGTTATAATATTGAATCTGTTTTATTGAATAATGAAGATACGGAGAATCCGGATGCGAAGACTGTGCACGACTAAGGTAAGATAATGGAAGGAATGTTGAAATCAAGAGAAAAGCGATACGAATTTATTCGGTTTTGTGTGGTCGGGGTATTAGCTTCGGGTTTACATTATGGGGGTTATTATCTGTTACAAACAAGGATTAATGTAAATGTTGCCTATACAGTGGGATATTTGATTAGCTTGATATGTAATTTCTTTCTCACTTCGTATCTTACTTTCCATAGTTCACCTTCTATCAGGAAGGCCTTGGGTTTTGGAGGAAGCCATCTGGTTAACTATTTGATTCATTTGTCTTTTCTGAACCTTTTCTTGTATTTAGGAATTTCAAAGGTGTTGGCTCCTGTTTTAGTTTTGGCTATTGCAGTTCCAATAAATTTTTTATTACTTCGTTGGGTTTTTAAGCATAAAAATAAGTGAGAGTATGAAAACTGTTTTATATTATTTTGTTTTTTTCTTTTGGTTTGTTGCTTCTTTATTACCGTTGCGATTTCTCTATATATTCTCTGACTTATTGTATTTTCCACTTTATTATTGTGTTCGTTATCGCAGGAAGATTGTTCGGAAAAATCTGATTGAATCTTTCCCTGAAAAGGAGTTGGGGGAGATACAAAGAATAGAGAAAGCATTCTATCATTATTTTTGTGATTATATGGTGGAAACGATTAAGCTGTTTTCTATGAGCGAAAAGCAGATACGCAGGCGGATGACTTTTGGTGGTGTGGAAAAGATAAATGAAATTATAAAGGATAGAGATTGCGTCGCTTATCTGGGCCACTATTGTAATTGGGAGTGGGTGGCTTCTTTACCTTTACATTTAGATATTGATAAAGACCTTGTGGTAGGACAGATTTATCACCGATTGGAAAGTCCGGCTTTTGATCAGCTATTCCTGCGAATGCGAAGTCGTTTTCGTGCAGTTAATATAGAGATGTTCATGGCTTTACGTCAATTGGTACGTTATAAACAGCAGAATAAACGTTTCATCATTGGCTTTATATCCGATCAGTCTCCCAACTGGAATTTTGTGAATATGTGGACTGATTTTCTGAATCATAAGTCCTCATTCTTTGTTGGTGCAGAAGGCATTGCTAAAGCAACCGATGCTGTAGTAGTGTATATAGATGTACAAAGAGTAAGAAGAGGGTATTATCATGCAGAGTTTATCCTGATGACCGATCAACCCAAATCCTTCCCGAATTATGAAATAACGGTTGATTATGCCCGGCGCCTGGAGGCGACTATTCAGCGAGCTCCTCAGTATTGGCTGTGGAGTCATAATCGGTGGAAAAGAACCTACGAAGAATATCTGAGAAGAAATCAGAAATAATAATTTTACAGCGAGAGGTAATGTTCCATCATTTGCCGGGTTAATGTCTCTTGTCCGAAACGAGCAGCATACTCTGTTCCTTTTTCAACCATTTCCTGTTGTAAGGTGGGATTTGCCATGACTCGATCTATGGCATCAGCAAGTTCCTGTTCATTTTCGGGATTTATGTAGATGGAATGGTCTCCACCTGCTTCTTCCAGGCAAGAACCTGTAGCTCCGATTACAGGAATTTTACTGTTTAATGCTTCCAGAATGGGAATACCGAATCCCTCAAAAAAACTTGGATAGATAAATAGAGAGGCCATCTGGTAGATAGCAGGGAAATAACGGAACGAAACGTTGTGCAACATTAGAAGCCGATTCGACAGTCCGTTCTCCCGCGCATACTGAAGAACGGTATCTGCATAAGGGGTATGTTTTCCTATCGCTACCAAAGGTAAGTCACAAGAAGCTTTTGTAAGGGCCTTAGCTATTAACAACAGGTTTTTGCGGCTTTCAATACTTCCCACATATAAAAGATATTTTTCCGGAAGCCCGTATTGTTTGCGTGCTTCTTCTTTCAAACCGGAGTCTGCCGGGTGGAGAAAACTTTCATCACATCCTTGATAAATAACTTTTATTTTTTCTGCCGGAATATTAAAATTGTGTATAATGTCTCTTTTGGTACATTCGCTTACAGCGATAATACTGTTGGCTATCTGGCAGGCCCGGCGAAATTTATAAGTATATATGTTGCGGTCTATATATGAATAGAAGTTAGGATAGCGAAGGAAAATCAAGTCATGAATCGTAACGATACTTTTGATTTCTTTCAACCGTTCGATCCCTAAAGGGAGTTCATTACTAAGCCCGTGGAAAATAGCCGGATGATCGTTTTGCAGCTGTCCTTTGATGCCGCTGACACGCCACAATGAAGGTAGATTTTTCCAGATCGCTTTATCTGGATAACAGACAACACAATTCTCTTGCTGTGACAAATTACCCAATAACTTTGCTTTTCGTTCATTGGGAGTGTACAACAGGTATTTGTTTTCAGGGTAGTAACGGCTTAAGCCTTCAATAACAAAGCGGCTGTAATTGCCGAGACCTGTGCGGTTTTGTGCTGCTCTTTTGGCATCAAAAGCTATTTTCATTCGTTTTATAATTTCTGGTTTATAGGTTGCAAAGGTAAGTGTTTTTGGGTATTTTAATGGCAGAACCAATTAAATATATTAATTTTGTCGCTGTTATACTTGATATTACATTAATATGAAACGATCTCTTTCTTTCCTTCCTTATATACGAGTGGTGCTTGCTGCACTATGTAATCTGGCGCTGCCCTATCTTCTTTTTATGATTTGTCGGTTTGTTTTTTTGTGGGTCAATTACTCTTATTATTCAGAATTGACAGGCGCTGAATTAATGACAATACTTAAAGGGGGGCTGGTTTTTGATACGTCTGCTATCGTTTATATCAATGCTTTGTACATTCTTCTGATGTTTTTCCCATTACACTATAAAGAATATAAACGCTATCAGCAAGTGACAAAAGGCGTTTTTGTCTTTACCAATAGTATTGCCCTGATTATGAATCTGATGGATACGGTCTATTTTCAGTTTACCAATCGCCGGACCACTGCTTCCGTTTTCAATGAATTCAGTAATGAGAATAACATAGCAGGCATTATCGGAGTAGAGTTGCTGAATCATTGGTATCTGACTTTGCTGGCTGTTGTGTTGATTTATGGTATGTTTAAGTTATACAGAAAGCCTTTTGGAAAATCAGAGAATCTGAATCCGTGGGGGTATTACGGAATGCAGTTGGTTTGTCTTGTTGCTGTCATACCTTTTTGCATATTTGGTATGCGTGGTGGTATCGGAGCTGCTGTGCGACCTATTACGGTTAGTAATGCCAACCAATATGTCAATCGTCCCATTGAGACAGGGCTGGTGCTTAATACTCCTTTTGCGATGATACGTACTATTGGTAAAAAGCCGTTTGTAGTACCTGCCTATTATAAAGATGAGGCTGCGATGGAGGCCGTTTATACACCTGTTCATACTCCGGCGGATAGTGTGCAGTTCCGTCCGCTGAATGTGGTGGTATTTATCATGGAGAGCTTCGGAAAGGAATACATTGGTGCTTTAAATAAAGATTTGGATGGGGGAGCTTATAAGGGATATACCCCGTTCCTGGATTCATTGATTTCAGAGAGTCTCACATTTGAATACTCATTTGCCAACGGGCACAAAAGTATTGATGGGATGCCTTCCGTATTGTCCGGTATTCCTATGTTTGTAGAACCCTTTTTTCTGACACCGGCTTCAATGAATAAAGTATCCGGTATTGGGGGTGAGTTACGTAAAAAGGGATACTATACTGCTTTTTTCCATGGTGCCGAAAATGGTTCAATGGGCTTTGAAGCTTTCTCGCGAGCTACAGGTTTTCAGGATTATTACGGGCGTACAGAATATAACAATGATGACGATTTTGATGGTCGATGGGCTATCTGGGACGAAGAGTTTTTCCAGTTTTTTGTAGATGAACTTTCTTCTTTCCGTCAACCTTTTGCAGCTGCTCTTTTTAGTGCTTCTTCCCATCATCCGTTTGTAATACCCAAACGATATGCGGGTAAGTTTCCCAAAGGGACATTGCCTATTCATCAGTGTATTGGCTATTCGGATTATGCGTTGAAGCGTTTTTTTGAGAAGGCTTCTCATGAATCCTGGTTCAACAATACGTTGTTTGTGATCACAGCCGATCATACCAATCAAACGGAACATCCCGAATATATGACTGAAAGCGGCACATTTGCTGTACCCGTCATTTTCTATCAGCCGGGTAGTACATTGAAAGGGCATATCGATGCTATAGCCCAGCAAATAGATATAATGCCTACTGTATTGGGATATTTGGGATATGACAAGCCTTACATTTCTTTCGGATGTGATTTGCTTACTACTCCCACCAGTCAGACTTCCGCAGTGAATTATATAGGCGGTGTTTATCAATATCATAAAGGTCGTTATTTACTTCAGTTTGATGGTAAAGAGTCCGTTGCACTGTATGACTTTGTTTCAGATCGTTTGCTGGAACATAATTTGTTAGGTACTTTACCCGAAATGCAATCTTCTATGGAATCAGAGTTAAAGGCAATAATTCAGCAATATATGACGAGGATGAATACGGATAAGCTGGTATGTGAGTAAAGTTTATTCGTAGTTTTTGGAGAACTAAAAGACTGCTTGGATCTATAAAAACAGTTCCTTTAATAGAGGAAAAAATGATACATTTCTTGGTTTTGTAAGTCTTTGTAAATCAATAAGATATATGGTTGTGTTTTTCTCTACGAGAAACGGGGCGAAACTCTACGAGAAATGATGTGAAACTCTACGAGGAACGGGGCGAAACTCTACGAGGAACATACCGGGTGTTTATAAGATATTACATTTGCAGAGGATAATAATAAAATTATTTTCTGGGAGATGTGCTGTAAAATATCTTTGTTGTAGTGTTTTATTTATGCTTAATGAAGCGGTAGTATCTTTCAAACAAGGTGGGAGAATAGTTGAATAACCGTATATAAAAAGATGATCTCTGGGGCTTTAATGGATATAGACCTTCCTCTTTAATTTTCTGTATTAACTCTTTTTGGATGGAATGTCCGTCCCTGATACTGCGTTTGAATATCATTATCACTCTGTTTGCAATGTGGTCGTTGAAATAGGATATGATTTTAGGATCATTTTCATGTTCAAGTTTGAACCTATTGAGTGAACCCATTGCAGTGAGCATATCATAAAAGTTACTTTCTTTGTAGGTATGCATGAATGACTCTTCATTCTGGAAATAGTTGTAGAAAGTCAGAGGATAATATTTAATACGCTTAGCCATGTAAATAGCTTTGGGAGTGAACTCCTCATCTTCATGTCCGATAGAAAGGAAAGAGAGGTTATTCTCGATAATGAAGGAGCGACGATATGCATACAATGGAATCATCGGCGGATAATTTTCTCTGATTAGAAACTGTTTACCGGAGACAATTTTTTCGTCATTCTTATCAATATGATATCCGCCCTTCCGTTGAGTTCCGTTGGGAAGTATACATTGGTAGTTCATTAACATCATATCCAGTTGATTTCCGGACATTGCCTCGTAAATTTCCTTTAAACAGTTGGGTATAATACTATCATCTGCATCTAAGAATAGGAGATATTCTCCTGTTGCTTCTTTCACACCTCTGTTTCGGGATGCACTAAGCCCGCTGTTAGGGGTAGATACATAACGGGCAAATGAGTATTGTTTACATAACACATTTAAAAGGCTTTGAGTGTTGTCTGTAGATCCATCATTGATCACAATCGCTTCATAATTATTAGTTGGCATGTCTTGTACAGACAGTGACAGGAGACATCTCTCAATATACTTTTGTGCATTGTAAGCTGGTATGATAATAGAAATTTTGATATCCATTATTTGAGGAGTTTGAATTTAAAAAATGCCTTGATAGTTGCTACTATTTTATTATGCAATAAATATTGAGACTTTTTATAGTTATGTATTATAGCTTGTCTCCAGAGTTTGTCTTTGTAGAGTTTTACTGATTTATTTCTCAAAAGGCATTCTCTGCAGAAAATTTCATATTCTTTTATCCATTCTTCCGGGAATGTTTTTCTCTTGCGATGTGCCAACTCATAATGAAGTTCAATAATATGTTCATTGTAACGAACTCCTAAATCCTCCATCATTTGTTTGTAAACCAGGTAGGCATCTCTTTGCTGTTTATCAAAAGATATGGAGGATATCTGCGAATCAGAGATCTTGTAGTACATCAGGAAATGGGGAATAACATGGAATTTCAGTCTTTTTATGGCATTGGCCCACAAATCATAATCCTCTGCATAGTGATTTTCTTTATATTCAAGCCCGGATTGCTTAAAAGATTGGCGTCGAATGAAAGCTGTGGATTGTTGAAATGCACAGCGCAAGAACATCTCAACAGCTATTTTATCATGTTTTACCGGAAATGTAAATTTACCTGTTATATCACCTTGTTTGTTGATTAATTTTACAAAACTACCACAGATGTCAATGTCTGGATGCTGCTCCATAAAGTTGTATTGCTCTTCTAATCTATTGGGAAACATAATGTCATCCGCATCACAGAATGCAATATAGGTTGATTGTGCGAGTTTAATACCTTTATTCCGGGTACCTCCGGCTCCTAAATTCTTCTCGTTTTTAACAATGTAAATACGAGGATCGGAGAAAGAATTAGCTATTTCTAAAGTATTGTCTTTTGAACAGTCATCAATAAGTATTAGCTCAAAGTTTGTGAAAGTTTGATTAAGAATACTGTCTAAAGTCTCTTTTAGAAAAGAGGCTGCATTATACATTGGAACGATTATACTGACTTTTGAAGTACGGCTATAGGCTGTCGTATCCATTCTTTGCTCGTATTATTTTTTTGTTGAGTGCAAGATTGGAAATTTCCATATTCTTTTCTTCACAGTTTCTTGAATTCAAAGGATGGTGAAGGTGGTAAGCTATTGCTTTAAATTTCACTTTTTTCATCTTAATTCCTGAGTTATGAAGACGGATAGCAAGCTCTATATCCTCGTGTCCCCAGCCGTTAATATCATTATTATAGCCATTCACTGCAATAAAGTCTTTCTTCCAATAAGCCATATTACACCCTTTTACATGTGTTACATCTTCCGATACTCCACTGAATATATTTGCAAGGAAAGGTATTCTGAATGCATTAAACTTATTGTTACTTCTCATTAAATTACTTTTTTGGGGACGAAGCGCATTGCGGTGCAGAAAAAATCTTGTTTTAAATGCATTGATGAGTGTACGGCCACCTCTTATGAAATATCCAGGCTCAGCTATCTCAAGATGATCTGCTATAAAATAGGGATGCAGTAATATATCCCCATCAATTTGGATGATGTAATCTCCGGTAGCTGCTTTGACAGCCTTATTCATAATCATCGTTTTCCTAAATCCTTTATCCTCGTGCCAAATGTGTTGTATGGTGATAGGATATTCTGTCTGAAGCTCTTTAATCATATTCTGAGTTTCAATGGTAGAGCCGTCATCCGCTATAACAATTTCGTGCGGATATTGGGTCTGATGCAACACTGTCATAAGGCTAAGTCTTAACGCTTCAGACCAATTGTAGGTTGAAATGATTAATGAAACTTTCATTGGATATATCTTAATCAGCTTTTGTTTTACTATGTAAAGTAATAAATGCAAAGATAGGGGAAATACTGCACATTTTTGCTCTTTTTTCGGAAAAAGTCTTTTTCTATTAATTATGTCCAACTATATTTGACTATCTTTACCACCTAAATTTACGAAAAGCGGGATATATATATGCAAATCTCTGTTATTATACCAGCTTATAATGCTGCAAAATATTTAAACAGATGTATAGAGTCAGTTGCCAATCAGGATTTACCATATGATTGTTATGAAGCAATTGTAATAAATGATGGTTCAACGGACAACTCCATTGAAATATTGGATTTTTTGTGTGAGAAATATTCATTTTTACGATATATAACTATTAAAAATCAGGGAGTTGGTTGTGCGAGAAATAGGGGTGTTATAGAGGCTAAAGGTGATTATCTTCTTTTCTTAGATGCGGATGATAGTATTATACCTAACTGTTTAAGGGTAATCTATGAAGAAATGTCAGGCTATTCATTAGATTTACTTTTATTGAACTATCAACACATTGCTGTTGATGGAACTTTATTATTACAACCTTACCACATGGAAGAGAATGACAGGAAAGTGATGAAAGGCCGAGATTTTCTTTTTAAAGACTGTTATCCTGCAATGATTCCTCTATATGTGTATAGGCGTAAATTTTTATTAGACAATAATCTTAAAATAATGTCTATTAGGCACGAAGATGAAGAATTCGTACCAAGAGTCCTTTTTTTTGCACAAAGGATTAAATATTTACCTTTTTGTTTCTATAATTATTATCAAAATATAGATTCATTTATGAGCCAATATCAAGAAGCAGATTCTTTAAATATGATTAAAGCGATGGTTTCCTTAAATAAATTTAAATTTACTTGTCAGGATGACGCATTATCTATAGCTTATTTTGATAATCATATTGCTGTAATTTTAATACGACTTTTTAAACATAGTATTCGTAAAGGATATCAAAATCAGAGAGAGATGTTTATGATAGCTCAGGAAGGTGGGTTATTTCCTTTAAAACCCAAAAGGTCATCATTTTATTGCCGTTTGATAAATCTTTCACCAGTACTATTTGAAAAATATTATCGGTTTATAAAAAGGAAACCTAAACTTAAAAAGTAATGAATAAGAAGCGAGTTTTGTTTCTGCATAATGAATTTCCTAGTGGAGGGGCAGAAAGGGTGACTGTTGATATTGCAGATTATATATCTGAGCGGGGATTTGATATATATGTTTTAGCTAGGGAAATAAGAGATTGGTCTCTTCCGAATATGACTCTTTTGGAATTACCAGATAAAATGAGTGTCAATAGTAAAGAGAATGCAGATGCTATTATTGATATCTTACAAGAGTTACAAATTGATATTTTTGTCTTACCAGTTCAGACGTTGTCTTATCTATCTCATATACGAAGTAATACACATTGTAAAATTATATTTGCTTTGCATGGTGTGCCTTTCTGGGAGATTGCAAGTGATCTTTATACTAAGAAGAAGCGTGTTTGGTCTTCACCGTTTAAGCGGCTGGGGTGGATTTTAGTAACTTATCCTAAAACAATGTGGTTTAAGAGATATCACAAACGTCTTCTTTCTGATTATATAAGAGTATATAGTCAGGTGGATGCATATACTGTTTTGTGTGAGGAATATAAACAAGTTTTGATAGAAAAAATGAAATTATCTCCTTCTGAAAACAGGATATATGTAGTACCTAATTCAGAGAAAAGTGCTGAGACTGTAAACTTTAATAAGAAAAAGCAGATACTGTATGTGGGGCGCATGAGTTATGAAGACAAAAGGATAGACCGCTTGATCAATATATGGGACATGATATATGAAAAGGTGCCAGATTGGGAGTTTATCTTGGTTGGTGACGGAGAGGAAAGAGAATCTCTTCAGCAGATGGCGCAAAAGAAAAAGCTTCCGCGTATAAGCTTTGCAGGGCACAGTGATCACGTTGAGAAATACTATCGTGATGCTTCTGTGTTGTGTTTAGTTTCTACATTTGAGGGTTGGGGGTTATGTTTGACAGAAGCTCAGGCTAACGGGGTTGTTCCTATAGCTTTTGATTGTTCAGCTGGAGTACATTATATACTTTCTCCGTCCGGACAGAATGGAATTCTTGTAACTCCATATAATCTGGAAGAATATGCACGTTTGCTGGTTGAATTATTGACGGAATCGGAGAAATTGAAAATGATGAGACAGAATGTTATTCGTAAGTCTATGGAGTATGCACCTGATGTGATTGGTGATAAATGGTTGAGAATTTTTGATTCACTATTATCTTCTTTGGGAAAATGTAATAAAATGGAAAATAATTAGGTGACAGGACATACTTTTACCTATCCTTGGGTGTATATAGGGTAGCTATTTATGGTGGGTGAATAATTTGTGTATTTTGTGACAAAAAATAATTAGACGTGCCATCCTTTTGAAAAAACGTTTGCTACTCTTTATTTCTAGTATAACTTTACATAAAGGAGATTGCTCGAGGAAAAAAAGTTTATTTAAACTATCAATTATTTGAGGAGGAAATAAATGCTGTAGTGCTTCGGCTCTTTCGGCTTGTATTAGCTCTTGGTTTGTGGAAGATATTCCTCCTTCCATAAAATTTGATATAGGCATAGAAATATGTTTAGTTGTACAGTTTTTTAGAATGATGCATTTTACCCAAAAATCCCAATCTGAGATGATTTTATAGTGTTCATTATACAGCTCATTGTCGAATAATTGCCGTTTTATTAACGAGGCAGGGTGGGGAAGATAAAAATCTCTCGAGATAACTAAACTTGCATTTAGAGGTGGGTCTGGAAATGTTATTAATGTTTTTTCCTTTTTTTCGGATGAAATATAATAAAGGTCTCCGTAGATAATTCCTTCCCCTGTAACTTCTTGTTTAATTTTGTTTAGAATGTTAGGTTCTAGATAATCCCCTGAGTTCAAAAATAATAAATATTCTCCCTTGGCTTGGAGTATTCCTTTATTCATTGCATTATATATACCGTTGTCCTTTTCTGATATCCAGTAGGAAAGATGTGGATTGATTATACTATATTGTTCTATTATTTTTTTGCTTTCGTCATTAGAACCTCCATCTATTATGATATGCTCATAATAATCGCATTTCTGTTGCTGTATGCTCGTTAATGTATTCTGTAAACCTATGCTGTTATTGAGATTGATCGTGATAATACTTAATATAGGATGAGTCATTGGTGGGTTTCTTTATTATTATTATATGAATTTGATATACTGAAAATTTCTGAATAATGTTTTTACCAGTAACAGCCTCCTTCTATACTCTTAGACTGTTGTGGCGTTTCTTCGTTGGAAGGTCTAACCCAATAGTCATTCATAAATTGATTATAGTCGAAGTGCTCAATATAATTTTCCCAACGTTGTCCTCTGATACCAAAAAGTAATTGAGTAGCTCCTCCCATATGAATAGCTTTCTTACCATTTCTTTTAACATGTGCAGCCAATGGGAAACCGTAGGCACCGCATCCTATAATACAGATATCATAATCTATTTTGTTAATCTCCAATTTCATATATTCCAAGGCGTCGAACCAGTCTTTAAACTTATCACTTAAATCTTTCCCACCAATACTTTGTACTGCTTTTATGGTCTTAAGCTGAAATGGAGGCAATATACTGGGGTTTTTATGAATAAGTTCTCTCTTTTTATATTGTTTTTTAATTGTTTCTGAAAAAGGATGTACTACTAATACTTTTTTACCCTCTAATGCACGCGTCCATGGCGTAGAACACCAAAAAGGGGTTAGGTATTCTAATTCTATTTTGTATGCATTAGATAATTCTTTTTCAAGTATTTTTTCTTCGTATCTCCATGCCGCCAAAATGTCTACTAAGGGGGTATCCTGTATCATCATTTGAGCAAATTTACTTAAGTTTTCAGAAGTGTTGGAAAAAAAACCAGCATTGTTTTTCATTGTCTCCATAGTATAAGGCTCCCACCACCAAGGTTGGCCTATGCCACGGATAAATTGTATAAAGTTTGGCTTTACTATACCTAAATAGTTGCAAACACAATTGATTTCGATTCCTCCAAAGCGCGCTATCATACAAGGAGAGTCCGATTGCAGTGCTTCATAGATTTTTTGGGATACTTGTTCTGGATCCATATCACGTTTGGGCGGTATTGGAATAGCAGGAGGAAATATTTTGATATATCTTTTACGAATGGATCTGGAAATACGATTATAGAACTTATTCATAGCTAAAATGATATGTTTCTCGCAAAGATAAATTAAAAACAAATGATTTAATGGAATAATTTATTGAATTTTCTTTTTTTATATTCTTTTTCTTCTCTTGTTAAAATGGATTTTCATTATATCATATTATCTTTGCTTCTTAATATTGAAATAATAGATATGGAAGTAACTTTAGAAAAGTATCAGGAAATAAATGACTCTTTTAAAGGAAAGAGTTTAGTCTTTCATATAGGGTCTGATGCTGGTTTTTACTCTGAATTAAATAATATGATATTGGCTATTATTTATTGTTTGCGATGGAATATTAGATTTACTTTGTATTCTGCAGATGCAAATTTTAAACATAATAATGGCTGGACTGATTATTTTTTACCGTTTTGTGAGGAAATAACAGATGATTTTCATCATAAGTATAATATACGTTATAATGACCCTTTTTTCTATACACACAAATTGGAACGTCTGAAATATCTTTTATGGCGTTTGAAGCATAAACATACATATTTGACTTCAGATGTTTTTTTTAAATTTAGGTCGGTTGATTTTGAACGGGAAAAGATAAATATTCCGGAATTAGGGCTGATGGGAAGTTTACGTGCGTTAGCGGGAAGTATTATTGATATTATTTATCGTTTTAATGAAAAGACATATGATGAAATTAATGAGAATATAAAAAAAATAGATCTTCCGGATGAATATATAGGTTTTCATATCCGCAGGGGTGATAAGTTTGTAGAACATGAATTAGAAGATTATAATAAATATATTATGAAGGCAGAAGAAATGTCTTCTATTAGGAATGCATATGTGTTTACAGACGAATATGAAATTGTAGAGAATATGCGTAGGGATTATCCCCAATGGACCTTCTATACGTTGACTACATCTTCTGAAAAGGGGTATTTTCACCAGGACTTTTTAAAACTCAATGTTCAGGAAAAAAGAGAAAGTATGGTTAAGCTTTTTTCATCAATAGAAATATTAAAAAGCTCTGTGTTGTTTGTTGGTACATTTAGTTCTAATCCTGGAATGTTTTTGGGAATGTATATGGAGAGAGTATATGGAATAGATTATGATCATTGGTTACTTTGGTGATTTTTTTGTTGAAATAAATAGTTGGTTTGTTCTCGGTTTTTGTAAACTATACCTTTAGCTAATATAATAAAAATGATGGAAGGCTCTGTAAAACTACAAATTTTCATCTATCTTTGTGGCCTAATTCATTTAATGACAAACTAATGAAGGAATTCTTTCAACTCATGCGCCGATTTGTGGCGCCTTATAAGAAATATCTGGGATGGGCTATATTGTTGAATATACTGTCTGCTGTACTTAATGTTTTCTCATTTACATTGATTATTCCAATCTTACAGATTCTGTTTAAGATGGATAATAAAGTTTATGAGTTTATTCCTTGGGATTCGGGTGCAAGTCTAAAAGAAATAGGCGTGAATAATTTTTATTATTATGTTACCCAAATGATCCAGACGAATGGGGCGTCACTTACCTTACTCTTTTTAGGATTATTTCTTGCTTTTATGACACTGCTGAAAACGTCTTGTTATTTTGCTTCTTCAGCTGTAATGGTCCCATTACGCACAGGTGTAGTGCGTGATATTCGCATAATGGTATACTCAAAGGTGATGTCATTGCCATTGGGATTCTTTTCCGAAGAACGTAAGGGGGATATTATTGCACGTATGAGTGGAGATGTTGGTGAGGTAGAGAATTCTATTACCAGTTCGCTGGATATGTTGATTAAGAACCCGATTTTGATTCTTTTCTACTTTAGTACGTTGATTATCACGAGTTGGCAGTTGACTTTGTTTACAATACTTGTATTACCCGGTATGGGATGGGTGATGGGAGTTGTCGGAAAGAAATTGAAACGCCAGTCTTTGGAGGCGCAGGCAAAATGGAGTGATACCATGTCGCAGCTGGAAGAAACGTTGGGGGGACTCCGTATTATTAAGGCTTTTATTGCGGAGAAGAAAATGGTGGATCGTTTTACAAAGTGCAGTAACGAATATCGGGATGCTACAAATCGTGTTGCTATCAGACAATCATTGGCTCATCCAATGAGTGAATTTTTGGGCACCTTGTTGATTGTGGTTGTGTTATGGTTTGGAGGGTCGTTGATATTGGGTAATAATTCAGCTATAGATGCTCCATCTTTCATCTTTTATATGATAATTCTCTATAGCGTAATTAATCCGTTAAAAGAATTCTCAAAGGCGGGCTATAATATACCAAAGGGATTGGCCTCTATGGAGCGTGTAGATAAGATATTGAAAGCAGAAAACAAAATAAAGGAATCTCCGAATCCGAAGCCGTTGAATGGATTGAATGATAAGATAGAGTTTCAACATATCACATTCAGTTATGACGAAAAAAGAGAGGTACTGAAGGATGTCAGTATTACAATACCAAAAGGAAAAACAATCGCTTTAGTTGGACAATCCGGATCCGGTAAGTCTACACTGGTTGATTTGTTGCCTCGCTATCATGATGTACAAGGCGGAGATATAAAAATTGATGGTACCAGTATTAAGGATGTACGTATATCTGATTTACGCGGTTTGATTGGAAATGTAAATCAGGATGCTATCCTTTTCAATGATACTTTCTTCAATAACATTGCTTTCGGTGTGGAAAATGCTACTATGGAGCAAGTGATAGAAGCTGCCAAGATTGCTAATGCCCATGATTTTATCATGGAAAAGGAAGATGGATATAATACCAATATCGGAGACCGTGGTGGTAAACTGTCCGGAGGGCAGCGTCAACGTATCAGTATTGCCCGGGCCATATTAAAAAATCCACCGATCTTGATTCTTGATGAAGCGACCTCAGCTCTTGATACTGAATCTGAACGGCTGGTGCAGGAAGCTCTTGAAAGATTAATGAAAACACGTACGACGATTGCTATTGCCCACCGGCTTTCGACGATAAAGAATGCAGATGAAATTTGCGTACTTTATGAAGGAGAGATTGTAGAACGCGGTAAGCATGAAGAATTATTGGAAATGAACGGATACTATAAGCGACTGAATGATATGCAATCCCTTTGATAGATGGTAAAATGAAACACGACAGATGTATTGGGTGGACAGGTTGTTTGATGATGCTTCTCATAGCAACTACAACGGTTCGGGCACAAGTGGAAGAGAAAGTTTGTAAGACTGATTACAACATTAATCCTGAACGCGTAGGAGAGTTGTCGGTAGAACTGGATAATATCAGCTTTTTCAAAGATAATGAATATGCCGGTACTGTAATGAAGGGGTATTCATTACCGGGTATGTGGCTGGAACCTAAAGTCGTTTATTATCCGTTGAAAAATATAAAACTGGAGTTAGGAGCACATGCGCTTATTTATAGTGGCGCTTATAAATTCCCCAACTATGCCTATCATGATATAGCTACCTGGAAAGGAAATCAATACCAGCGTGGAACGCATATCTTACCTTATTTCAGAGCACAATTAGCATTGTCTCGTGTGAATCTTGTTTTGGGAAATATTTATGGTGGCTCTAATCATGGGTTAATTGCTCCTCTTTACAGTCCGGAGCTGAATCTTACTGCCGATCCGGAAACGGGATTGCAGTTTTTGTATGATTCCAGGCGCTTGCATTTGGATGCATGGGTCAATTGGATGAGTTATATTTTTGAAGAAGATACGCATCAGGAGTCTTTTGTAGTAGGATTATCTTCACTTATAAAATACAATGATCCGAATGCGCGCTTTCATTACTATACGCCTGTACAAATGACTATTCAACACCGTGGGGGGGAGCAGGATACGATCTATACCAACTCGGTACAGACATTGATGAATGGCTCTGTCGGAGCCGGAATAACCTGGAATGTAAACCGCTCCGTACTTAAAAGAGTAAATCTGGAAGTTGATGCAGTGGCCTACTATCAGCAAGCAGGGCACTTATGGCCGTTTGATAAAGGGGTAGGATTGTACGCCGCTGCTTATACCGATCTTAAAGATATCCGTATCAAGGGTGGTTATTTTATATCGAAGGACTTTATTTCTTTACTGGGTATTCCCTATTTTGGTTCTGTTTCCACTAAGGAAGAGGGGGCCTGTTATGATGATCCACAGACTCTTTTTTTCTCTGTAGAATACTCCCGTACATTCGGTAAACATTATGCTCTTGGGGCTAAAGCCGATATTTATCAGCATTTGCCCGGCACCATGACTAAATCGAACGGAGAAATGATAAATCCGGGTAGTACTACGAGTTTTTCCTTTGGTGTCTATCTACGTGTGAATCCGAGTTTTCTGATAAAGAAATTCAAGTAGTTACTTCCTTCCGAAATCGGCAGGAATTTCTCCCCACTCTTTTGTCTCCCACTTAAGTATCCGGGTAGTGTACTTGTTCTCTTTCAACCATTTTTCAGCCCGTTCTATTAGTAGAAAGAGTTGTTCGGTTTCAGCAGTGCGTGGCAATTTTGTTTTGCATTTTTTTTGTTTTACCCAACTGATAGCATTCACACTGTCACTGTAGACAGGCATATCGAATCCTTTTTGTTTCAGTAGGGCAAGGCCATGTACTAATGCCAGGAATTCACCGATATTATTTGTACCTTTCATTGGGCCGAAGTGAAATATTTCCTGTTGGCTGGCTACATGTACTCCGCGATACTCCATCGGACCGGGATTACCACTGCAGGCTGCATCTACAGCAAGACTATTCTCTATTACAGCAGCAGGCAACGTGTTCGGGGTAATTTTTTTTTCTTTTTTGTTTGTGGCATTTTTACCTATATATGCGTAGGGAGATGATGCGAGAGCACGTTCGGCTTCTTCCCGGCTGTCAAATGACTTATATTTGGCTCCTTCGTATCCTTTAATCTGTAGTTGGCAGTCAGTCCAGGAAGAATAAATGCCCGGAGTTACGCCTTCCCATACCACATAAAATTTTTGCTTTGCCATTCATCTTTTTATTTATTCGGGTGGTAAAGTTACAAATATATTTTAGTATCGAACAAGTTTTCAAGATCAGTTGTTCTCTATAGAAGATTATAAACCCAAAGAAAGGAGACTATGATGCAGAAATCATTTAAAGATGTCCTGAAACACAGGAGAAGTTACTATTCAATCACAAACCAGTCACCTATTTCTGATGAAGAGATAGAACGGATTATAAATTTTGCGGTAACCCATGTGCCATCGGCTTTTAATTCTCAATCGACCCGCGTCGTATTACTTTTGGGTGAGAATCATAAGAAACTATGGGAAATAGTGAAAGATGCTATACGGAAGATTGTAACTCCGGAGGCTTTTAAAAATACAGAATCAAAGATTGATAATTGTTTTGAGAGTGGCTATGGCACTGTATTGTTCTTTGAAGATCAATATGTTGTGCAAACGCTACAGGATACATTTGTCAGTTATAAAGATAATTTTCCTGGGTGGTCCTTACAAACATCGGCCATGCATCAGCTAGCAATCTGGAGTATGTTGGAAGATGCAGGTTTTGGTGCTTCTCTGCAGCATTACAATCCTCTGATTGATGAAGAAGTGCGTCGTACCTGGGAATTACCGGCCAGTTGGCATCTGATTGCTGAAATGCCATTTGGTATGCCGATTGGAGAACCGGGTGATAAAGAATTTAAAGCACTCTCTGATAGAGTGAAAGTATTTAAGTGATTACCGCAGGATATAAACTGCTTAAAATCATCACAAATTTAGAATAAATTGAAGTGCAAACTTTGTTTATTCTATAATTATATTACCTATCTTTGCTCTGAAAAGAAAAGATAGGTAATTATGATTCGTATATTCCTGACCGGCTATATGGGTGCCGGTAAGACTACTTTAGGGAAAGCTTTTGCCCGAACACTGAACGTACCGTTTGTTGATCTCGACTGGTATATGGAAGAGCGTTTCCATAAGACAGTGGGAGAGTTATTCGCCGAACGCGGTGAAGCCGGTTTTCGTGAACTGGAAAGAAATATGTTGCGTGAGGTAGGTGCTTTTGAAAATGTTGTTATCTCCACGGGTGGTGGTGCCCCCTGCTTCTTCGATAATATGGATTTTATGAATCATAATGGTAAGACTGTCTTTTTGAATGTCCATCCCGATGTTTTATTTCATAGACTGCGTGTTGCCAAACAGCAGCGTCCTATTTTGCAGGGTAAAGAAGATGAGGAACTGAAAGAATTTATCATTCAGGCGTTGGAGAAACGTGCGCCGTTCTATTCTCAGGCCCAGTATATTTTTAATGCTGATGAATTAGAGGATCGCTCACAGATTGAAAAATCAGTGCAACGGCTACGTGATTTATTAAAACTATGACTTATTTGTGCCTTCCGAACCTGTCTTATTTAAAAAACGTGTCTTTCTGATTGTATACTATGGATTTATAACTATTTTTGTTGCCTTAAATATTTTATAAACACAACTGAATACATTAGAATGAGAAAGTGGCGTATTGAAGATTCTGAGGAACTCTACAACATTACAGGTTGGGGAACTTCGTACTTTGGTATAAATGACAAAGGTCATGTGGTTGTTACACCGCGTAAGGATGGCATAGGTGTCGACCTGAAGGAGTTGGTCGATGAACTACAGTTGCGTGATGTGGCAGCTCCCATGTTGCTGCGTTTTCCGGATATTCTGGATAATCGGATTGAGAAGACAGCCTATTGCTTTAAACAAGCTGCTGAAGAGTATGGCTATAAAGCACAAAATTTCATCATTTACCCCATTAAGGTAAATCAGATGCGCCCGGTTGTGGAAGAGATAATCAGTCATGGAAAGAAGTTTAATCTTGGTCTTGAAGCTGGCTCCAAACCCGAGCTACATGCTGTAATTGCGGTCAATACTGATTCTGATTCGTTGATTATCTGCAACGGATATAAAGACGAAAGTTATATTGAACTTGCTTTGCTTGCACAAAAGATGGGTAAGCGTATTTTTCTCGTTGTAGAAAAAATGAATGAGCTGAAACTCATTGCCAAGATGGCGAAGCAATTGAATGTGATGCCCAATATCGGCATTCGTATTAAACTGGCTTCTTCCGGTAGTGGTAAATGGGAAGAATCCGGTGGTGATGCCAGTAAGTTTGGATTGACTTCCAGCGAATTGTTGGAAGCGCTTGATTTTCTGGAAAAGAAAGATATGAAGGATTGTTTGAAACTGATTCACTTTCATATTGGTAGCCAGGTGACTAAAATTCGTCGTATTAAAACGGCTTTGCGTGAAGCTTCCCAGTTTTATGTACAACTTCATTCCATGGGCTTTAATGTACAATTTGTCGATATTGGCGGTGGACTGGGGGTTGATTATGACGGAACACGTTCATCGAGTAGCGAGAGTAGTGTGAACTACTCTATTCAGGAGTATGTCAACGACTCTATCTCTACTCTTGTAGATGCCAGTGACAAGAATGGTATTCCTCATCCTAATATTATAACAGAAAGCGGACGTGCATTAACGGCACATCATTCTGTACTTGTTTTTGAAGTTTTGGAAACGACTACACTGCCCGAATGGGATGATGAAGAAGAGATAGCACCGGACGCACACGAATTGGTGCAGGAGCTGTATGGCATTTGGGATACTTTGAATCAGAACAAGATGCTTGAAGCCTGGCATGATGCACAGCAAATTCGCGAAGAGGCACTCGATCTGTTCAGTCATGGTATTGTTGACCTGAAAACTCGTGCCCAGATTGAGCGTCTTTATTGGTCTATCACTCGTGAAGTAAATCAGATAGCAAGTGGGTTGAAGCATGCACCGGATGAGTTCCGTGGTCTGTCTAAACTATTGGCTGATAAATACTTTTGTAATTTCTCGTTATTTCAGTCACTTCCGGATTCCTGGGCTATCGATCAGATATTCCCCATTATGCCTATTCAAAGATTGGATGAAAAGCCTGAGCGGTCAGCTACTTTGCAGGACATTACTTGTGACTCGGATGGGAAGATTGCAAACTTTATTTCTACAAAGAATGTAGCCCACTATATGCCTGTGCACAGTTTGAAAAGTAAAGAGCCCTATTATCTGGGAGTATTCCTTGTTGGTGCTTATCAGGAAATATTGGGAGATATGCACAACTTGTTTGGGGATACGAATGCAGTGCATGTATCTGTTAATGAAAAGGGATATACTATTGAACAGATCATTGACGGTGAGACTGTAGCAGAAGTGCTGGATTATGTGCAATATAATCCTAAGAAGTTGGTGCGTACACTGGAAACCTGGGTTACAAAATCTGTAAAAGAAGGAAAGATTTCTGTGGAAGAAGGAAAAGAATTCCTTTCAAATTATCGTTCCGGGCTTTACGGATATACCTATTTGGAATAATAGAACCTTTGGCGAGGGTGCCCAAAAGTAAAATTCGCTATCATTAAAACGCAGATTACGCTAATTTACGCAAAGATTAAATAACTCTGCGGTAATCAGCGTTAATCTGCGTTTTTAAAGTTATATATTGATAGCTGTCTCAGACTTTTAACGTACCTTCCTTTATTATAATATATAGAATTATGAGAGAAAAACTGACTGTTATTAAAGTTGGTGGCAAAATAGTAGAAGAAGAAGCCACACTCAACCAATTATTAAATGATTTTGTAGCTATTGAAGGACATAAAGTCCTTGTTCATGGAGGAGGGAGATCGGCTACAAAGATTGCAACCCAACTCGGCATTGAAAGTAAAATGGTGAATGGGCGTCGTATAACTGATGCCGAAACACTCAAAGTGGTAACAATGGTCTATGGAGGACTGGTCAATAAGAATATTGTAGCGGGCCTGCAAGCTCGTGGGGTGAATGCTTTAGGGCTGACCGGGGCGGATATGAATGTGATTCGCTCGGCCAAACGTCCGGTGAAAGAAGTTGATTATGGCTTTGTCGGTGATGTGAAGAAGGTAGACGCTTCTTTGTTGTCTGACCTTATATATAAAGGTGTAGTTCCGGTTATGGCTCCGCTGACTCATGATGGTGAAGGGAATATGCTTAACACGAATGCCGATACGATTGCCGGGGAAACAGCAAAAGCACTTGCTCAGCTTTTTGATGTGACTCTTGTTTTTTGCTTTGAGAAGAAGGGGGTATTACGTGACGAAAATGATGATGA
Source organism: Bacteroides sp. (assembly GCA_019416685.1). Lineage (GTDB taxonomy): Bacteria > Bacteroidota > Bacteroidia > Bacteroidales > Bacteroidaceae > Bacteroides. Next base: position 51,294 of record DXWV01000072.1, on the reverse strand, counting down.
CAGTGTTATTCCGCAGATTACACCTGCTGAGTTTAATCAATATGTAGCCGATGGTATTATTCAAGGTGGTATGATTCCAAAGCTTGAGAATTCTTTTGAAGCAATTAATGCAGGTGTCTCAGAAGTGGTAATCACCTTAGCGTCAGCTATTAATGGAGATAGCGGTACACGTATTAAAAAATAATTCAAAAAAAATACGATTGTACCTGTAACTTTTTATATTCTCACCCGTCATTCTAATAGAGATGCAAGAAATCAGTTTCCGAAACGACATACTTCCTTTGAAAGATAAACTCTTTCGATTGGCGCTTAGAATAACCCTGGATAGGGCAGAAGCAGAGGATGTAGTTCAGGACACGATGATACGAGTCTGGAATAAACGTGATGAGTGGAAGCAGTTTGAGTCTATTGAAGCTTATTGTTTGATAGTTGCAAAAAATTTAGCAATAGATAGGAGCCAAAAAAAAGAAGCTCAGAACGTAGAACTTACCTCGGATATGGCTGAAGAGATTGATCTTTCCGGTCCTTATGAACAGCTGGTGAATGATGAACGGATGAAGATTATTCATCGGTTGATTAATGAACTTCCGGAGAAACAAAGACTTATAATGCAGTTGCGGGATATAGAGGGCGAAAGTTATAAGGATATTGCAAAAGTCCTGCATTTGACGGAGGAACAGGTTAAAGTGAACCTCTTCAGAGCAAGACAAAAAGTGAAACAACAGTATATTGAGATTGAAGAATATGGACTATAAGTATATAGAACAGCTTTTGGAGCGATATTGGCAATGTGAAACTTCTTTAGAGGAAGAGTCAGAATTGCGTACTTTCTTCTCACAGGAAAAGGTGCCTGCTCATTTGCTTCAATATAGAGATCTGTTTGTTTATCAGCAGGCTCAGCAGGAAGTTGGGCTGAGTGAGGACTTTGATGTGCGTATTCTTGCTCAGGTAGAAACGCCTGTAGTAAAGGCAAGACGCTTGACATTGGTAGGAAGATTTATGCCTTTGTTCAAAGCTGCTGCAGTGGTTGCTGTAATGTTTTCACTGGGTGGTATAGCACAACATACCATTTTTGCCGATGAAGCTTTGGATTATAATTATGATGCTTATACAGATACATATGATGATCCGGAAGTAGCTTATAAACAAGTGTCTTCTGCTTTAATGATATTGTCTGAGGGAATCAACAAATCGCAAGACCAGCATTTGGCCGACAGTGTGCGGGCAGGTGTAGTCGATATGATAAAAAAATAATGAAGAGCGTTCTTTTAATGTGCTGGATGACATTGCTGTCTGTAGCTGTATCAGCTCAGGACTTTGCTTCTCGTTTTCTGACCGAACATAAAGGAGATTCAAATCTGACTTGTGTTACTATCAGTCCGAAAATGATGGAGGAAATAATGAAAAGTGATGCTGAAAAAGATGATGAAATTCTGGAAATAATATCTAATCTGAAGAGTATGCAAATGCTTACTGCAAAGGTAAAAGGGCAAAAGTATTATGATGAAGCTCTGAAAGTAGTAGAAAAGAATTCCGGAAGATTTGAACCGTTTCTTTCTTTCAAAGATGGTGCCGAAAATTGTCAGATTATGGTACGGAAAAAGAATGATACGATTATTGAACTGGTGATGTTAATGCATGGGAAGAATAATTTTTCTGTGATTAATTTTACAGGTAATATGAGTTCAGAGTTTATCTCAAAATTGGCTGCTTCAATGAAGCCAAAACGCTTTTGATAAAAAGAGACATTTTCATTTGCTTTAAACATATAATATAGTTAGTGTGCTTAATTAAAACAACTTGAGGCTGTGAAGTTTCAATTCTCTCAAATTTTTATAAATAAAACTAACTAAATAGATGGGTTACCGCGTGATGCAGTAGCCCTTTTATTATGTTTATCTATCATTAGGGATGAATAAAGAAAAAGGAAATTGCCTCACGGAAACTTCCTTTTTGTATCTCTGTTAGAGATAAGTTATATGTAAGAGAGAATTTTAATAATCTATTCGGTTCCTGGAATTAAGAAATCCTTTGTGACTCCGAAGTATCTTTGCGTTGAAGTAACAAGCTACCGATGTTTTTGTTTCTACAATTCTTCTTATTCTATACTTTTTATACTTCCCACACCTTTTTTACTGAATGTTTTTTGTGCAGGCGAACCCTTGTAGTGAATACTTCCTACACCTCTCACTGCAGCATCCAATGACTCGACAGCGTTGCATGATATATTTCCTACTCCATGGGAAGAAGCTTTTACGTGAATAGCTTCCAAGTCCGTGGCTTCCACATCTCCCACACCTTTTGAATAGAGATTAGCATTTTCTGCTTTACCTTTCAAGTTTACATTTCCTACTCCCATGGAACTCACTGTCAGATTTTGGCAACTAAGATCTTGTATGTTTATATTACCCACTCCTTTACTCTCTATGTCGAGTGTGTTGGTTATGAGTTTATTTTCAATGTTGATATCTCCTACACCTTTAAAGTTAATACGGTCCAGATTAGGGGAGCTTACTATAATTTTTAGATTTTTGGTATTTCTGATTTTCTGCTGTTTATCCATTGTAAGCATCAATGTATTGCCTTTTACCGAAACCTGTATCAGGTTAACAAAATTGTCCGGCCCGGATATCTGGAGAGAACATTTTCCGTCTGTGGCCTGTGTGTAGTGGATATTACTCACTGTATTGGCATCTATTGCAGTGAAATTTTTAATCTCATAATCTCTGGTGATAGATTTCTTACTTGGTTTTAATCCTTCTGATTTATCGGTTATAAAGGTACAACTGGTCAGTAAGCAGGCTAAGAGTGTAGCTGTTGCTAATAGTACTGTTAAATTTGTCTTCATCTTTTTTCTTTTTGGGGTTTCTGTATAATTAGACGTAGTTTATTATGGTAAAGTTGCATCTTATCTTGATTTTTTCGTATTAATATCTAATGAAATATGGATTAACCATCGCTTACTCTGATTTTACTATATTGTATTTGTTCTTCCGGTGGATTATTTGTTTATTTGCAGATGTATGAAAGGAATGGATAGGATAATTGAAGATAATGAGTTAGGCACTTTGATCATACGTGTTAATGCGCGTGCAAGGAGTCTTGTTTTTCGTACAAAGAGTGATGCAATTTATGTAAGTGTACCTCCTGGAACTACCTCTGCTGATGTTACGAATGCTATAGATCAGTTGCGTGTAAAGCTACGCGGGCTTAAGGAGAAAGTGGTTCGTCCATTGATAGATCTCAATTACCATATCGATGCCGAATATTTTAAATTGTCACTTGTTAGTGGACAGCGTGATAAGTTTCTGGCTCATTCAGAATTGGGTGAAATGCGTATTATTTGTCCACCTTCTGCTGACTTTACAGATGAGAATCTGCAAGTGTGGTTGCGTAAAGTTATAGAGGAGGCTCTCAGAAGAAATGCAAAAATTATTCTTCCTCCAAGGCTTTATATGCTGTCCGAACGGTATAAATTACCTTATAAAAGTGTGAAGATTAACTCCAGCCGTGGTCGATGGGGAAGTTGTTCGGCCCGGAAAACTATAAATCTGTCTTATTTTCTGGTTCTGTTACCTAAGCACTTAATTGATTATGTTTTGCTTCATGAACTCAGCCATACGCGTGAAATGAACCATGGAGATCGTTTTTGGGCATTATTAAACTCTATGACTGATGGCAAAGCTTTTGAATTGCGTGAAGAACTGAAGAAGTACAAAACAGATATTTAAAATCCTCTTTATACACTTGTATTACACCTTATTAAAAAGTACGTACTTTATAAGTATAAAGTATGCATTTTAACACCTTGTTAAATAGGTAATTAACGTGCTGTTAAATACGTATTTTTATAATTAAGAGAATCTATGCTTAGCGTGCCAGTTGTTTTATACCGTCCGTATCCTTTTCAAATCGATAGTCGCCTCCCTTTTCGCTCAAATCAAAAACAGATACATGTTCCGTAATATTATCCACAATCATTAATGCGCTTTCTTCTGCAAATCGTCCTATTTCTACAGTGACAGGTTCTTCTGATATCTGTTTGTTCATTATCAGGCTATCATTAACAAAGAGTGAGAGCGAATCGCCAACAAATCCTTTTGTCAGATTAATAGTGTATGTTTCGATAAAATGACGGTCTGCTTCTTTTTCGCGTTGTAGCCTCATGCTCATATAAACAAAGACTACTACGATAAAAATAACGGCAAATGCCAGAATACCATTACCTACCATAAATTGTTTATTAGTGTTCAGACGGTGTGCCATGATAATACTTTTTAAAGTTTCGGGGTAAAGATACTAATTTTATTTGTGATAGCCTATAAGGGTATCTAAATAATGTCGATTTGCAGCGAATGGCTATCACTATATTATCATACTCTTTTATTCGTCTTTAGAATGTATGTACAGGTGTGAAGATATCTATCTAATGTAATAATGAATTTGTAGTGGAAATATTTGGTATCAGTATTTCTTTTCGGATATTTATTTGGAACCAGGTGTTTTTAAAGAAGTGCGAATTCTATTGATTTGAGTTTGGATTCATTGTGTTCGCTGCGGATAAATCTGTATAGTGTGTAATTCAGTTTTTTCAGATCGTGTCTTTCGTGTTGTAGAACATACTCTTTTTTCTTGTTGATTTTAAATAAATTACTTTACTTTGCACCAGGATGGTTCAGCATAGTTGTGTATTCCATGCCCACTACCTTTTTAATTCTAATTGTATGGAAATCATTTTCGGACAACAAACTACTAAAGTGAAACAATTGGCTGATCTCATCAGCCAGGATATTTCAATAGGCAAGTATAAGGCTGAAGACGCATTGCCTTCCATTAATCAGCTAAGTCAATATTATAAAGTGTCACGTGACACGGTCTTTAAGGCTTTTTTAGATTTGAAAGATAGGGGTATTATTGATTCTACTCCAGGCAAAGGTTATTATGTAGTAAACAGGCAGAAAAGTATTTTATTGTTGCTTGATGAATATTCTCCTTTCAAAGATACGCTTTATAATAGTTTTATTAAACATCTATCGGTTCGTTATAAGGTCGATTTGTGGTTTCATCAATATAATGAACGTTTGTTTAATGCTATTCTGCGTGAGTCTCTCGGACGTTATAACAAATATGTCGTAATGAACTTCGATAATGAAAAATTTTCTTCTGATCTTTATAAAATAAATCCTTCTAAACTTTTACTACTCGATTTCGGCAAGTTTGATAAAAAGGACTACTCTTATATATGTCAGGATTTTGATGGTGCTTTTTATCAGGCATTGTTACAGCTTGTTGACAGATTACGACATTACAGAAAGCTGATTCTACTATTCGTAAAAGGAACTAAACATCCTCAAAGCACTTGCATTAGTTTCCGTAAATTTTGTACAGATCACCAGTTTGAGTGTGAAGTGATAGACAATATGGATGAGATAAAGATTAGTAAGGGAGAGGTATATATAGCTATCAGGCAGCTGGATGTGGTTAGCCTTATCAAACAAAGTCGTATAAACGGACTTACATGTGGTGAAGATTTCGGTTTGCTGGCTTACAACGAAACGCCGGCTTACGAAGTCATTGATAAAGGGATTACTACGTTGAGTATTGATTGGGAAAAGATGGGGACTTTAGCTGCTGATTTTATTCTTTCGGGTAAGCAAATACATACTTATCTTCCCACTGAAGTGCGGTTGAGAGGATCTTTATGATCCTTTTTTATCTCTTTGCTTCGGCACAGTTCAGCATGGTTTTGAAATGTTTTATTTATTAAATCATAGATTATGAAAAAGTATCCGAAAATTGGGATTCGTCCCACGATTGATGGCCGCCAGGGTGGCGTACGTGAGAGCCTTGAAGAAAAGACGATGAATCTGGCTAAAGCAGTAGCCGAATTAATTTCTACGAGTCTGAAAAATGGTGATGGCTCTCCTGTGGAGTGTGTAATTGCTGATGGTACGATTGGGCGTGTTGCTGAGAGTGCGGCGTGTGCAGAGAAGTTTGAGCGCGAAGGAGTAGGAGCTACTATCACTGTAACTTCCTGTTGGTGCTATGGTGCCGAAACAATGGATATGAATCCTTACTATCCGAAAGCCGTATGGGGATTTAATGGAACCGAACGCCCGGGAGCTGTCTATCTGGCTGCTGTATTGGCCGGGCATGCTCAGAAAGGATTGCCTGCTTTTGGCATTTACGGACGTGATGTACAGGACTTGAATGATAACTCTATTCCTGCTGATGTGGCGGAAAAGATTCTTCGATTTGCCCGTGCTGCACAGGCTGTAGCTACCATGCGAGGTAAATCTTACCTTTCTATGGGTAGTGTTTCCATGGGTATTGCCGGATCTATTGTTAATCCGGATTTCTTTCAGGAATATTTGGGAATGCGTAACGAATCTGTCGATTTGACTGAAATAATCCGTCGTATGACTGAAGGTATTTATGATAAGGAGGAGTTCGTGAAAGCAATGGCATGGACTGAAAAATATTGCAAGAAAAATGAAGGAAAAGATATCAATATCCCTGAAAAGACGAAAACCCGTGAACAGAAGGATGAAGATTGGGAATTTATTGTGAAGATGACCATTATAATGCGTGATCTGATGCAAGGAAACCCGAAATTACGTGAGATGGGATTCAAAGAAGAAGCTTTGGGACACAATGCTATCGCTGCAGGTTTTCAGGGACAACGCCAATGGACTGATTTCTATCCGAACGGAGACTATTCCGAAGCTTTATTAAATACCTCTTTTGACTGGAATGGGATTCGTGAAGCCTATGTGGTGGCAACAGAAAACGATGCCTGCAACGGAGTCGCCATGCTTTTTGGACATTTGTTGACCAACCGTGCACAAATCTTCTCGGATGTACGCACTTATTGGAGCCCGGAGGCTGTGAAACGTGTGACAGGAAAGGAACTTACCGGAAGAGCAGCCAATGGTATTATTCATTTAATAAATTCCGGTGCTACCACATTGGATGGTACGGGACAACAAACCAATACACAAGGTGAACCGGTAATGAAACCTTATTGGGATATCACAGAGGTAGAGGTGGAAAAGTGTCTGGAGGCTACAACCTGGTATCCAGCCAACCGTGATTATTTCCGTGGAGGTGGTTTTTCATCCAATTTCCTCTCAAAAGGTGGTATGCCTGTCACTATGATGCGTCTGAATCTGGTGAAAGGGCTTGGGCCGGTTTTGCAGATTGCAGAAGGATGGACCGTTGAGATTGATCCGGAAATTCATAAATTGTTGGATGAACGCACGGACCGTACTTGGCCTACTACCTGGTTTGTACCCCGTCTTTGCGACAAACCGGCTTTCAGAGATGTATATTCTGTCATGAACAATTGGGGAGCTAACCATGGTGCTATTAGTTACGGGCACATCGGACAAGATCTGATAACCATGGCTTCTATGCTTCGTATTCCTGTTTGTATGCACAATGTAGAAGATGATAAGATCTTCCGCCCTGCTGCATGGAATGCATTTGGTATGGATAAAGAAGGGGCAGATTACAGAGCTTGTGCTGTTTACGGGCCTGTCTATAAATAATGTGAATCAACAGTTGAGATATTTAATTAAGAGCCTGTTTAAATTTTGCTCAGTATTATTTTGAGAGTTATTTTTGAGGATGTTTTTCTGGTTTTATGAGGAGGATAGCGGGCTATCTGACGAGTAAAAACAGGGAAACAGACCGAAAATAAACTCAAAATAAACTGATAAAAACTTTTAAGAGGAAAATTTAAACAGGCTCTAAGATACAGTACTTAAAAATTGTAATAAGCATTATGATAACAAATGAACAAATCGAGCAGTTTATGGCTCAGGCACATCGTGTAGGTGATGCCAATCTAACAATCTGTAGTAGTGGAAATATTTCATGGCGTATCGGTGATGAAGTTTTGATTACCGGTACAGGATCATGGGTACCCTCTTTACCAAAGGAAAAAGTTTCAATTTGTCGTCTTTCCACCGGTGAAGTTTTGAATGGCGTAAAACCTTCTATGGAGAGCGGCTTTCATTTTGGCGTTCTTCGTGAGCGTCCGGATGTGAATGTAGTACTTCATTTTCAATCACATTATGCAACCGCGGTGGCTTGTATGAAGAATCGTCCCACAAACTTTAATGTAACAGCCGAAATACCTTGTCACGTAGGTAGCGAAATTCCGGTGGTTCCTTATTATCGTCCTGGTTCGAAAGAACTGGCTCAAGGAGTAATTGACGGGATGAAGGATCATAATTCGGTGTTATTACTAAAACATGGGCAGGTAGTGTGTGGTAAAGATTTTGATGAAGCTTTTGAACGTGCCATGTTTTTTGAGATGGCATGTCGTATTATTATCCAGTCGGGTGGTGATTATACTGTATTGACCCCGGAAGAAATAGATGACCTTGAAACGTATGTTTTAGGAAAAAAGACAAAATGATGTTAGATGCTTATTTAGCTATAGATTTTGGTGCCGGAAGTGGCCGGGTTATGGCTGGATTTGTCAGTGCGGGAATGGTAGATTTAGAGGAAATCTACCGTTTCCCCAACCGACAGGTGAGATTGGGCAATCATCTTTATTGGGATTTTCCGGCACTGTTTGCGGATATGAAACAGGGTATAAGTAAAGCGGTCCGCAGAGGATATCATATAAAGGGTATCGGAATTGATACGTGGGGAGTCGACTTCGGGTTAATAGACAAGAAGGGTAATTTGTTGAGCAATCCGGTTTGCTATCGTGACTCCCGGACGAATGGGCTTCCTGAAGAATTTTTTGCGGGTACGGATATTTCACAACATTATGCGGAAACAGGTATTCAGGTGATGGCGATCAATACGCTCTTCCAGCTTTACAGTTTGAAGAAAGAGGGAGATGTTACCCTTGAGATAGCCGACCGCCTGTTGTTTATGCCGGATCTTTTCAGCTATTTCCTGACTGGAACGGCAAACAATGAATATAGTATTGCGTCTACTTCCGAACTGCTGGATGCCCGTAGCCGGACATGGAACTGGCCATTAATCCGTCAATTGGGTTTACCCGGTCATCTTTTCGGGGAGATTGTTATGCCTGGTACCGTTCGTGGGCAATTGAAACGGGATGTTGCCGCAGAACTTGGTCTGGATTACGAGGTAGATGTGATAGCTGTAGGTTCGCATGATACGGCAAGTGCTGTGTTTACTGTTGGTTTGGGGGCAGGGTATTCTGCGTCTGCCGATACGGATGCTGTACTTGAAAGTGTTGTTTCAGCAACAGACCTTCGTCATGCATTTTTGAGTTCCGGAACATGGTCTTTGCTGGGGATTGAACTTGATGAACCTGTTTTGACAGAAGAAGCCCGCCTGTCGGGTTTTACCAATGAGGGTGGGGTAGGAGGCAAGATTCGTTTCCTACAGAATATTACCGGTTTATGGATTTTACAACGGTTGATAGCCCAATGGGGAGAAAATCAAAAGGAGACAGCGTACGATACTTTAATCTCTGCTGCTGAACTGGCAGAAATCACCTCTGTGATTGATGTCGATGATCCGGCTTTTGCTTGCCCGGCGAATATGGAAGTTGCCATAGCCGATTATTGCCGTACTTATGGACTGCAGGTACCTTCTACACAAGGTGAATATGTGCGTTGTGTACTAAAATCACTGGCAGAGCGTTATAAAAGAGGGATCGAACAATTAAACCGTTTGTTACCTGCTCCGGTAGAGGCATTGTACATTATTGGAGGCGGTTGCCGGAATAAGCTGTTGAACCGTTTGACAGAAGAAGCGCTGGGTATTCCTGTATATGCAGGTCCGGTAGAAGCTACTGCCATTGGTAACATTCTGGTGCAGGCTTTAGCTAAGGGAGAAATTGCAGATCGTAGAGAAATAACAGGAATAATTTAAAAGCGAATAGATTTATGGAAACATCTATAAAGAGCTATCGGACACAGGAATATCATCAGCCTGTAAAACGCTATTGCCGGACACTTGATTTGAGAAATGATCCTGAATTGATAGCTGAGTACCGTCGTCGGCATAGCCGTGAAAATATCTGGTCGGAAGTGATGGCAGGTATTCGCGAAGTTGGCATCCTTGAAATGGAAATTTATATTCTCGGTACACGTCTTTTTATGATTGTAGAGACCCCGTTGGAGTTTGACTGGGATACTGCCATGGCTCGTCTTGCCACTCTGCCGCGTCAGCAGGAATGGGAAGACTATATGTCCATATTCCAGTTGGCAGAACCCGGAGCTACTTCGGCGCAAAAGTGGCAACCTATGGAGCGCATGTTTTATTTATATGAATAAGAATAATTTCTAATAACCTTTTTACCATTATGAACAACACTTCCAAAAAATCGATTTTGAGCAAAGACGGCGTTAGCTATCTTATCCCTTTTATTCTTGTCACCAGTTGTTTCGCACTCTGGGGATTTGCCAATGATATCACCAATCCCATGGTGAAAGCGTTCTCCAAAATATTCCGAATGAGTGTGACCGATGGTGCGTTGGTACAGGTTGCTTTCTATGGTGGTTATTTTGCTATGGCCTTTCCGGCGGCAATGTTCATTCGTAAGTACTCGTATAAAGCAGGTATTCTGCTTGGGTTGGGGCTGTATGCATTGGGTGCATTGCTTTTCTTTCCGGCAATGATGACCGGATGTTATTATCCTTTTTTAATAGCTTATTTTATTTTGACGTGTGGATTGTCTTTTCTTGAAACGAGTGCCAATCCTTACATCCTGTCAATGGGAACAGAAGAGACAGCTACCCGCCGACTTAATCTGGCTCAATCTTTCAATCCGATGGGGTCACTGTTAGGTATGTACGTAGCTATGAACTTTATTCAGAATCGTCTTAATCCGATGGGAACGGCAGAACGTAGTCAGCTTTCTCCTATGGAGTTTGAAGCAATGCGTGACTCGGATCTGGCAGTACTTATAGCTCCCTATCTCGTGATTGGAGTTATAATTCTTGTTATGTTACTGTTAATTCGTATGGTGAAGATGCCCAGAAGTTGTGACCATTCTCATTCTATTGATTTTCTGCCAACGTTGAAACGTATTTTTTCTATTCGCCATTACCGGGAAGGAGTTATTGCACAGTTTTTCTATGTAGGTGCACAGATTATGTGTTGGACATTCATTATTCAATATGGTACCCGTTTGTTTGTCTCCCAGGGGATGAATGAACAGGCAGCTGAGGTCTTGTCTCAACAGTATAATATTGTTGCGATGGTTATTTTTTGTGTGAGCCGCTTTGTTTGTACATTTATTTTGCGCTATCTCAATCCCGGGCTTTTACTGAAAATTCTCGCAATTGTTGCTTGTTGTTTTACGGTAGGAGTTATTTATTTCCAGAATATTGGTGGAATGTATTGTCTGGTAGGTGTTTCGGCTTGTATGTCGTTGATGTTCCCTACCATTTATGGTATTGCCCTTCAGGGACTGGGTGATGATGCTAAGTTCGGTGCTGCCGGCCTGATTATGGCTATTCTGGGTGGTTCTGTTTTACCTCCGGTTCAGGCAAGTATCATTGATCAGTCTGTTTTATTGGGTATGCCGGCTGTGAATTTGTCGTTTATACTTCCATTCATTTGTTTTATTGTGGTAACTATATATGGGCATCGTTCTTATAAAAGGGCGAAGAAGGTGTGTAGTCGGTAACCTGTTTGGCTTTTTATTGATATAGAGTCTTGGGCGTGATTCTTATTTATCGTATTTTTGCGCAATTAAGAATCTAATTCGTCTCTGATATGAAAAACATAAAAGATCAGAATATTAATAGGATTATCTCATTTCTTATTTCGCTATTTGGGGTTATTAATCTTGGCGCACAAGATATATCGTTCAACTATTTATCTACAGAGAACGGACTTTCGCAGTTCACAGCTTACTGTTTATATAAGGATGAACTCGGTAGGATATGGATAGGAACGCGTGACGGACTGAATGTATACAATGGCAATTGGGTACGGAGTTATAAGCCGGAGCGGGGGAATGAACATTCTATTGTAGGAAAAGATGTCAGGAAGATTTGTGGTGATGGTAAGGGTCATTTATATATACAGACAATTGAAGGTATATGTACTTTTGATATGCATTCCGAAACATTTGAAACAATTCAGAAAGGACCGGGACATTCAATTACCTATAGTTCTGATACATTATTGATAGGTGGTAGCGGTTTTGTTTATTATTACGATGCTCTAAATCATCAGGTAAAACCTTATTGTTCTTTAGAAGAAGACATACAGGTTTCTTCTATCTTGAAAGATAAAGCCGGACGGTTGTGGCTCGGTACCCGGGGGGAGGGATTGTATTGTCTGAAGAAAGGGCAAATGAAGCAGTTATGTGTTTTACCTCAATGCAATGTTTTTAATCTTTATCAGGATTCATCCGGTGACGTCTGGGTATGTACCTGGGAAGACGGACTTTACCACATATCTGATAACGGAACAGTACATTATACGGATGGAGGGATAGATAAAACACGTTGTATATCTTCCAATTCCGTAAGAGATTGTTGTGAAGATAATCAGGGAAATCTATGGATTGCAACTTTCAATGGTTTGGATAAGTTTGATAAGAAGAAAAATGAATTTGTCTATTATACTTCTACAGATATACCTGGTAGTCTGAGTAATGCTTCTGTTTATTGTATTATTAAAGACCATCAGGGAACTCTCTGGGTAGGTACTTATTTCGGTGGGGTGAATTACTTTAATCCCGAATATGAAATTTATACCCATTATCGCCCCGGATTGCATGAGAACGAGGGACTTAGTTTTCCGGTGATCGGTTGCTTTGCAGAAGACAAAAGAGGCAACTTGTGGATTGCTACCGAAGGAGGTGGACTGGACTTTTATGATCGTACCAAGAAGCGTTTCAAATGGTATAAACACAGGGAAGGCAACGGTTCTCTTTCGCATAATAACATTAAAGCTTTGTACTATGACGAAAAGCGGGAAGCGCTTTGGATCGGAACCCATCAGGAGGGAGTTAATAAACTGGATTTAAAAACAGACAGGATTACCACTTATAAGCTTCCTGATATAAAAGGAAAGCAATCATCCAATGTGATACTGGACATTATTCCCTATGAAGATGATCTGTTACTGGCCTCTTATGATGGCGTCTTTCAATTCAATCCCGAGACGGGAAACTCTACTTTGTTGTTAAATCTATTTTCACATTATCTGAAAATAGATTCGGAGGGTATATTGTGGATTGGTGTAGAAGGACATGGTGTTTATGCTTACCATTTTGATACGAAGGAATTGGTGAATTACAAATATGACCCGGAAAAGACAAATTGTTTAAGCGATAATATGATAACCTGTATTGCCGAAGATCGTCATCGCAATCTGTGGTTCTCAACGATTAGTTCCGGTATTGATGTTTATTACCGGGAGACAGGTAAGTTTGAGAATTTCAATTCTAAGAATAATGGTTTAGGTAGTGATTGTATTTATGCTGTAACAGAGTCTTTAAATGGTAAATTGTTATTGACCACCAATCAGGGATTCACTCTTTTTGATTATTATACCAAGTTGTTTTATAATTATGATAATGAAAATGGTTTTCCTTTCACAACACTGAATGAGAACTCATTATATCAATGTAAAGATGGTGAGATATTTTTGGGAGGTATCAAAGGGATGGTTTCATTCTATGAAAAAAGTCTCAATATTCCTCCTAAACCTTATGATATCTTTCCGGTAGGACTTTGGGTGAATGGCGAAGAAGTTGGTATTAACGACAAGACAGGCATTCTGAAATCTTCTTTTTATGACACTTCTGCTATTACGCTGAAAAGTGATCATTCGGTTTTGAATCTGGAATTTGCTGTTTCCAATTATATTGCTGCCAATCAGCATGAGTTTGTATATCGGTTAGAGGGATTTTCCAATGGTTGGACAAAAATATACAAGCAACGTACTATTACCTATACCAATCTGTCGCCGGGTGACTATACCCTGATTGTAAAACCGGCAGGAATTAATAATGTGTACCAACCAGAATATCGTCTTAACATAACCGTTCTTCCCCCATTTTACAAAACGATCTGGGCTTATCTTATCTATACTGTCATTACGATTAGCCTTCTTTATTATATAGTGAAGACCTATCATGGAAGAATAAAATTGCAGGAATCTCTTAAATACGAGAAGCAACACATTCGGGATGTAGAGGAACTGAATCAATCTAAACTTCGTTTCTTTACCAATATCTCTCATGAGTTTCGTACTCCGTTGACGGTTATTGTGGGGCAGATTGAAATGTTACTGCAGGTACAGTCGTTTCCACCGGCTATTTATAATAAACTTCTGAATGTTTATAAGAACGGGCTCCAGTTACGCGGGTTGATCAGTGAGTTACTTGATTTTCGCAAACAGGAGCAAGGGCACATGAAGATAAAGGTGAGCAGGCATAATCTGGTTGACTTCTTATATGAAAATTATCTGCTTTATATCGAATATGCATCTACCCGGCATATCAAATTCTATTTCAATAAAGATCAGGATCAGTTGGAGGTTTGGTATGACTCGCGTCAGATGCAGAAAGTTATTAATAATTTGCTGTCAAATGCTTTTAAGTATACTCCAGAGAAAGGAAGTATCTCTATCAACATCAGTAAGAGAGAAGAAGAAGCTATTATTGAAGTGCAGGACAGTGGTAAAGGAATCAAGCCGGAAGAAGTAGGGAAGATTTTTGAGCGTTTCTATCAAACCAGTAATAATCCGGAGAATACTCAGGGGACAGGTATTGGACTGGCCTTGAGTAAAGGTATTGTGGAGTTACATAAAGGACGGATTGAGGTTAGTAGCAATCAGGGCAATAGGACAACGTTTACTATTGCGTTAAAGTTAGGAAACGCCCATTTCACCGCAGAGCAGATAGAGACAGAAGAACCGAAAGAAGAGGAAGCAACCATCATTGTCGAATCAAAATTCATGGTCGAACAGCAGGTACTGGACGACACAGTGAAGGAGCGCATTAAAGGGGCTAAGGTACTGATTGTAGAAGACAATGATTCTTTGAGAGAAATGTTGGCTGGTCTGTTTGAACCTTATTATGAGATAATAGCCGCTGCGGATGGAGAAGAAGGATTGAAAGAGGCTCGTGATAAGATGCCTGATCTTATTATTAGCGATGTGGTTATGCCTAAAATGACTGGTATCGAACTCTGCAAACAGATAAAACAGGATTTCGAAACGTGTCATATTCCGGTTGTTCTGTTGACGGCCCGTACTGCGATAGAGCATACCATTGAAGGCTTGCGTATTGGTGCGGACGATTATATTACGAAACCTTTTAATGTGAACCTGCTTATTTCCAGGTGTAATAATCTGGTGAACAGTCGTATCGTGCTGCAGGAGAAGTTTAGTAAACAGCCGCAGACCCGTGTCCAGATGTTAGCAACCAATCCGATGGATAAAGATCTGTTGGACCGTACCGTTGCCATCATTGAGAAGAATATGGATAATGCAGAGTTTAGTCTGAATGATGTGATTCGAGAGTTGTGTATCTCTCGCACCAACTTCTTCTCTAAAATGAAAGCTATTACCGGACAAACTCCGAACGATTTCATTTTGACAATTCGTTTGAAAAAAGCCGCTTATCTTCTGAAGAATGAATTGTTCTTGTCTATAGCTGAGGTGGCAGACCGGACTGGCTTTAGCTCACCCCGCTACTTCAGCCGTTGCTTTAAGGAAGTATATGGCATCAGCCCATTATTCTATCGCACGGGTAATAAGGATGAGGATGTGGAAGAAACGGAAGAAGAAACTGGCGGGTAAAGAAGCGCTCATCATCGTATAAGTCTTTGGTGTATGATATATGCCCTATTCTGTATCAGTCGTTTTTTATGTACGTGATGTTCTCTTCACCTCCTTATATTGGATTCATTCGGCAAATATGTAGTAGTCAAAAAAGTAATTACAGATATTTCTCAAAAGAAATTTTTGGGTAGAATATACTTCGTTGATATTATGCAATCATCTGATTTATAACAGATAATAACCTCTTGTTTAATGTCTTGTAAAAGTGTACACTTATTCATGTGTTAATTGTACATTCTTGTTATGCAAAGATGTACATTTTTGTAGTGCAAAAGTGTACACTCTTACAAGGCAGGAGGACGCTTGTTAAAGAAAGGTGTTAATAATGTTAATGTAATAGCAGGAGTAAGTTTAATACGAAGTTTATTAAATGAATGTGCACTATGCGTACAATCAGGTGCACATTGCGTACAGAATAATTCCTGCATGTTGCGTATCGGTGAATTGTACTTGATGTGCCTCCTTTAAGTACGCAATATGCATCCCTCTCTTTCATATTTATTCCACTTTTGTTGCATCAAAAACCGATGTAAAACTTATCAATTTTAAAATTTATAGTATGAAAAAGACATTATTCTCCGCAATGTGTGCTTTGTTTCTCTGCTCAGGCATGAGTGCGAAAGTAATCTATGTAACTACTGATGGTGATGACAACAATGCCGGGACTTCCTGGGAGACGGCAGTGAAAGATTTGAATGTAGCAATAGGTAAAGCCGATAAAGGTGATGATATTTATATTGCTGCAGGCACCTATGTTTTCAATACATCTATTATGATGAAGAATGGAGTAAGCTTTTATGGTGGATTTGCCAAAGGAGAAACCTCTGTCGATGTACGTCAACGGCCTAATCCTCAAACAGAACCTTGGAACTTTACAAATGAAACGATTTTTACCGGTGAGAATGAAAACCGTTTGATGGAACGTGAGGATAAAAGTTCTCTTTGGGATATGCTGTATGTGGATGGAATTACTTTTAATAACTATAAGGTAACTAAGGACTGGCGTTTTTTATATTTTAGAAATTCTGTTACTTTCCAGAATAATAAAGTGATTAATTGCGCAGCTAATGCTACTCTTGTTTATGGTGAAGAGAATTTCATAGTACGTGATTGTTATTTTGGGAATAACAGCAATTTAGGTGATTTGACGAAGACTAATTCAGTGATTTATTTTTGTGGTTATGCAGTAGGCAGTTTGCCAAATCGTATGGAGAACTGTGTCTTTGAAGCTAACAAAATGCAGTCTTTTGGACTTTATAATTATAATGGCGGACCACAGAATCAATCAGACGAAGTACTGATTACCAAGTGTCTTTTTAAAGATAATACAGATAAATGTATTGGAATTGCTTATGATTGGTCAGAAGGTACAATGGCGATAACCGACTGTCTGTTTGAAGGAAATGCTACGACTGTTTCCGGTACTGTGTTTTCCGGAAAGTCAAATGTGCAGGCAAGTTTTGCTAACAACATTATTCGTAATAATCAAAATATGGCAGAAAGTGAAGACGAATGGAGAAGTGCTCTTATTACAGCGGTCTCCAATATGGTTCTTGCTAATAATCTGATAGTGAATAATACAAGTAACCGTTTGCTGATGGATATTCAGGGAGGTACCCAGTTGAATAATACCATTGCCAATAATAAAGGTACTTTGTATATTGATGGTGCCGGTAGCCCTTTCTGGTATAATAATATTGTAGTAAACAATGAAGCAAGTAGAGAAAAAGCAGTGGAGGTTTCAGCTAATAACGAACAGTGTTGGATAGAATACAGTGCTTTTGATACAGAGATTGATTTTGGAGAAGCAACGAATAGTAATAATGTTGTAGATGCTACTCCATTTGTAAATCCTGCTTCTTTCAAAGGGGTTGCTACGGATGCAACTCAGAAAGAGGAATCTGCAAAGGCTGATTATTCTCTAAAGGAGGCTTCGTTAGCCATAAACTCCGGTACTACTGAATTTGACTATAATTGTGAACTGGAAGATGCCTGGGTTGAAAAATTCATGAAGAAAGATATTGCCGGAAATAATCGTATTGTAAATGGCAAAATAAATATGGGAGCTTATCAAGGTGCGGCACTTACCGGCATTTATCCGAACAAAGCGGATAACGCTACCTCGGTGGTGGCTTATGGGAATCAGTTGGTAGTAACTTCAGATGAAAACTCGGTTGTAGAGGTTTACTCTATTGTAGGTGAAATGATTCTTACTATGCCGGTTGCTGCGGGTGATAACACTGTAAACATGTCCGGTAATGGTTTCTATCTGATAAAAGTCAGCAATGTAAACGGTTCGAAGACATTTAAAGTTCTGGTGAAATAACTTTAGAATATAATAGTATGAAAAAAAGTAATTTGGCGACAAAAAGGTTGTGGAGCCTGTTGGTAGTTTGCTGCCTGATGACGCAAATGGTATGGGCGCAGGTAGGGACTATAACCGGTAAGGTTATTGACAAAGCCGGGGAGGGCGTGATTGGAGCATCTGTTCTGGTGGTAGGTACGACAATGGGTACCATTACAGATGTGGATGGTAACTTTAAGTTGGACAATGTGCGAAGTGATGCAACTTTGAAAATCTCATTTGTCGGCTATCAGACATTAGAGGTTAAAGTAGCAGGAAAGAAAAAGCTGGCAATAACGCTGCAAGACGATACGCAAGCTCTGGATGAAGTAGTGGTAGTGGGTTATGGTGTACAGCGTAAGTCGGACTTAACAGGAGCGGTTGCTTCTGTTAAAGCAGACGATATTCTGAAAAATACGCCGACTAATAATATTGAGAATGCACTTCAGGGACGTATGGCAGGTGTTAGTATTGTTTCCGCTTCGGGTGACCCTACTCAGGGAGCTACGATCCGTGTGCGTGGAGCCAATTCTATCAAGGCAGATGGTGGTCCGTTGGTAGTAATCGATGGTTTTATCGGAGGTACATTGAGTATGTTGAATCCGGGAGATATAGAATCTGTCGAGGTTTTGAAAGATGCTTCTGCTACGGCTGTTTATGGTTCACGCGGGGCGAATGGAGTCATTCTGATTACTACCAAAAAAGGAAAGAGTGGAAAAGTAAGCATAAACTATAACGGATATGTCAATTTTAAAAAGCCGTATACTCTTCCTGATGTTTTGTCTCCCGGACAAATGGCAGATTTAGCCAATGATTACGGAAGAGAAATTAATCGGAACTCTGGTTTGAATCCTCAGGTTTTCTACGATACAGATGCTGTGAAAGGTTTTTATAATGGAGGTGGATATGATTATCTGGACGCTATTTTCCGGGATGTGGCGTTGGAGCACACACATGAGTTGTCGGTAACCGGAGGAAATGAGAAAACTCAATTTGTATTTTCAGGGCGTTATAACTATAATGAGGGTACGATTGAAGAGTCACAACGCAAGTTGATCAATGCCCGCTTAAAAGTAGATACAGAACTTCTTTCATGGTTAAAAGCAGGTGTGAACTTTAATGGTAGTTACTCTAAAGACTCCGGGGTGAACTTTGGCGGATGGCAGAATACATTGGTGGATGCGTTGAATTTTCCGAATACCGTTTTACCGAAAGACGAAGATGGTTCCTATCATCATAAAGATATTCAGGGAGGTCGTAAATTCAATCCGATGGCTCATATTAATGAGGTAGATAAAGATGGTTATTATTATAGCTCTACAATACAGGGGTATGTGGATCTTACAATCCTGAAAGGACTGACGCTGCGGACTACTCAGAATTTCTGGTTCGGGAATACCAGCGCATTGAATACTAATACCAAAGGAAGCCTGAGTGGGTGGAATAGCGGATATAACTCTGCTACTTTTACCAGTACCCAAAATTATTCCTGGACGAATCAGAATATCCTTTCGTATGTGAAAGAGTTCAATAGAAAACATCGTATTAACGCTACAGCTGTTATTGAGCAACAGTATAGCAATAATATGAACAATAAGAGCGAAGGACGTGAGTTGATTTCCGAAGAAATAGGTGCCAATAATACCTCTTTGGCTAAAAAAGTATATGGCTCTTCCGGACATACCCGGTCATTCATGCTTTCTTATATGGCAAGAGTAAATTATGTGCTTATGAACCGGTATATGTTGACTGCTTCCTGGCGTTATGACGGTTCTTCTAATCTTTCGTCAGAAAAGAGATGGGAGCAATTTCCGTCCATGGCTTTGGCATGGAATATGAAAGAAGAATCATTCTTACGTGATGTTGATTTCCTGAGTCAATTAAAACTCCGTGCCGGATATGGTGAAACAGGAAACCAGGCTGTAGCCGCATATTCAGCCTGGACGGAGTTGGAAGCAACCCGTGATGCAAATGATAATTTGACTCTTACCACCAAACGGATCGGAACGAAAGGTTTGCGGTGGGAACGTACAAAACAGTGGAATGCAGGTGTTGATTTCGGAGTATTCAACAATCGCCTGACATTTACGGTAGATGTGTATGATAAACTGACCAAAGATGCTTTATTGGATGTGACTGCACCGTTATATACCGGTTTCAAGACCCGTTTGAAGAATGCTGCCGAAATACGTAATAAGGGTTTTGAAATTACTATCGGAGCTGATCCGGTAGCTACCAGAGATTTCAGATGGAATACGAATATCACTTTATCACACAATAAAGGAGTTATTGAAAGCCTGGATGGAGATTTGGAATATGCTATTATTAGCGGTGGATATCAGAACGATTATTTCCGTAATATTAAGGGTGAAAAGCTTGGAACGATGTGGGGATATGTAAGTGATGGCGTTTGGAAAACAAGTGAACTGGCTGATGCTCCACAGGGAACAGAAGCGGGATCTTATCGGTACAAGAATCTGGATGGTAGCGAAGATAAGCAGATAACGGTAGAAGACCAGACCATTATCGGTAATGGACAACCCTCTTTTCAGTGGGGATGGAATAATACACTGACTTATAAGAATTTTGACTTAAGTCTGTTTGTTATTGGAGTACATGGTTTTGATATTTATAATTATACGCGTGCGGCCCGTTTGGGAGTAGGTGATAATCCGTTGGAGTTAGGTCCCAATCCGGAATGGTTGAATCGTTGGACACCGGAGAACGAGAATTCGGATATTGCCGGTTTTATATCAAAGCGCAATTCAAAGAAATCTGTTTCTCAATATGTGGAAAAAGGTGATTTTGTGAAAGTAAAGAGTATCACATTGGGATATAATTTTCCGGAGTTGATTGTGAAGCGTATGAAAATTAATACATTGAGAATCTATGCTTCTATCCAGAATCCATTCCTGTTTACCGGTTATTCCGGTATTGATCCGGAGGTTACATTGAAAAGCCCGTTGACTTCGGGTATCGATTACGGATATTATCCTAACGGACGTAATTATCTGATTGGATTGAATTTTGGGTTTTAATAATATAAAGCAGATTGATTTATGAAAAAATATATTGTAGCGTTAGCTTTTACGGGTTGTATAGGGCTTTCCGGGTGTGCTGATTTATTTCAAGAACCATTGAGCTTTCCGACTCCGGAGAATATTGAATATAATCAGGATAACGTAACGAGCCTGACCGATGGGCTATACCGAAAATTGTGGTTTAATAACTGGGGATTCAATTGCCGTCCCCAAATTTTGGGATTGGGAGCTGATGATATTATCGGAGGATCGGTTAGTAAACGTCATTATCTGATTGATGAGTTTTATGTACATGGCGATGATGTTGGTTTGGTTTGGGAATATCTGTATGCTGTGATACAAGCAAGTAATCAGTTAATAGAAGGATTGGAAGCTTCTCCTACCATGGCCGATGAAGCCAAGAAACCCTATTTGGGAGAGGCCTATTTTATGCGTGCATTTGCTTATTTTCATCTTGTGCGTTATTTTGGAGATGTTCCCGGATTTACCGATTCCACTTGTTATAAAGATATTTTAGGGAGTACGAACATTACCCGTAACAAGACAGAAGATATTTATAATCTGATTATTGTTCCTTCTTTGAAGATAGCTGAAGAGTACCTGCCCGAAAGAGGACGGAAGAATAATGGCTCCAATGAAACTCCTTCCAGATGGGCAGCGAAGGCATGTCTGGCCGATGTGTATCTGACCATGGCAGAGTGGCCATTGAAAAAGACAGAAAATTTTGCACTTGCCCGTGACAAAGCAAAAGAAATTATTGATAAGGGAGGTTATTCGCTGCTTCCGCATTACGAAGAATTGTGGAAAGAAGCTACTAAGCTTGATGCGACGGAGCATATGTTTGCGTTACCTCATGAAAAGGTAAATCAAGCCAGTAACTACGGAATTTCATATATGGCAATGGAAGAAAGCACGGCTGCATGGAGTGATTATCTGGCAGATTCCTGTTTTTACGAACGTTATCCGGCCGATGAACGAAAGGCATTCAACTTTATCACTAAAATGGGTGAAGGGAAAAGAGCGAAAGATTTTCGTAAGACACAGATGCGCTCTCCTGCCATCAATAAATACCGTGATTACGGAGGTACAACTACCGCGAATGGGGCAGAAATGAGTGCTCAATCTTCGGGTATTACCCCGATTTATCGTTATGCTGAAGTATTACTGATTTATGCTGAAGCCCAGAATCGCGCAGAGCATGGTCCCAATACATTGGCATACCAATGCCTGAATGATGTTCGTAAACGTGCGGCCGGAGGCGGAGTGTATGACAAAGCGGAAAACATGAACGAAGAAGAGTTTGATAAAGCCGTGTTTGATGAATACGGTTGGGAATTTTTTGCTGAGTTTAAGAGATGGTTTCAACTTGTAAGAACGGAAAAAGTATGGGAAATGAATCAATATAATCCGCGTGTGAAAGCATCTATGATAAAGAATGGGATTACGAAAGAAGAGCGTCGTACCTATTTGATGCCACTTCCCGAACAGGAACAAATTGATTGTGGTTTTGAAGCTAATCCGAGAGTCTATTAATATAGAAAAACGTAGTTTAGCGGGCTCTGTCTTCAGTAGCCGATAGCCGGATAACTACGGTTGCCGAATGATAAGAGTTCGCGAAACTTAACTTAAAAAAAGAAATCCAATGAAAAACATTTTATTAACATTGACATTATGTGGGGCTGCCGGCATTGGCTATGCGGCATGGTTTGCTCCTGCAAACTTGTTTGATTCAAATGAGGTATCGCATGCTCAGGTTGTTTCTGACCACTTGCAGCGCCAGTCTTTACAAGAACCTAAAACAGCCGTTTCGTCTTACACGACTAAAGCTGAATTGGAAGCAGCCGCAAATAAGCTATACACTACATTGTGGGGTGGTAATTGGGGATTTAACTGTCGTCCGCAGATTTTAGGATTAGGAGCGGATGATGTTGTCGGAGGATCGGTAGCCAAGCGTCATTATGCTATGGACGAACTGAAAGTAGATGCGGCGTTTGAAGGTGATGTGAAGATCATATGGCAGGATATGTATACATTGATAAAAGAGTGTGATCTTTTGCTGGAAACGGCTCAAAATTCAACGACTCTTACCGAAAGTGACAAAGTACAATATGCAGGAGAGGCCCATTTTCTTAAAGCGTTTGCTTATTACCAATTGGTTCGCTGGTTTGGAGAGGTACCGGCTTATAAAGATTCGGAGCAGAAAGAAGATATTCTGGGTAGCGCAGTCATCGGTCGTAATGCAATAAGTGACATTTACAATCAGGTGATTATTCCGAATTTACAGGCTGCGGCTGAGAAATTGCCGGGACAGGGACGTTTAGGGAATGCCGGAGCCAATTCTACCCCCACTAAGTGGGCAGCAAAGACTTGTCTGGCGGAAGTATATCTGACTATGGCAGGATGGCCCCTTAAACAGACAGATAAATATACATTAGCAAAAGAAACGGCCAAAGAGGTAATTGAGAGTGGAAAATATTCTTTATTGCCCCGCTACGAAGATTTGTGGAAAGAGGCTACTTGCGGAGACGATACGGAGCATATTCTTGCGTTGAATCATACCATTGTCGGATCCAGTAATTATGGTATCTCTTACATGGCAATGGAAGAGAATGCGGGTGCCTGGAGTGATTATCTGGCTGATTCCTGTTTTTATGAACGTTATCCGGAAGACACTCGTAAGGCTTTTAATTTTGTAACTAAATTCGGTGAGGGGAAAAGAGCGAAAGACTTCAAAGTATCTGAAATGCGTTCCCCTGCTATTAATAAATACCGTGATTATGGAGGAATAGAACCACTGAGTGCACAAACAAGCGGTATTACCCCTATTTATCGCTATGCAGATGTGCTGTTGATTTATGCTGAGGCTCAGAATAAAGCGGATAAAGGGCCGGATGCTTTAGCATACCAATGTATAAATCAGATACGTAACCGGGCCGGAGGAACCGAACTTGCTGCCGGATTGAATGAAGCCGACTTTGACAAGGCTGTATTTGATGAACGGGGATGGGAATTTTTTGCTGAATTCAAAAGATGGTTCCAATTGGTGAGAACGGAAAAAGTATACGAAGCAAATCAGTTTAATCCACGTGTGAAGGCATCTTATGAGGCGAGAGGCATAACAGTCGGTAACCGTGATATTTATCTGATGCCATTGCCTGCGTCGGAAAATGATAAGTATGCTATACAGATTAAAGACAATGGTTTCGACAATGCGGATTTGACCCGGGGCTTTAAAACACAACCTTATCTATTTAATGAATGGGTTACGAATAATCCTCAGCCGAATGTAGTACAGTTTGCTGTTGTAGATGACCCGGAGCACGGAAAGGTTGCGAGAATGACCGGAGCGCCCGGCACCTGGTATAAGGATTTCCTGGCACAACGTATGAAAGGGAAAGCGGATCGTGATATTTATCGTTTGACATTCTATGCCAAATCAATGAATGAAGCTCAGCTCAGAGTATATACTTTTCTCACGAAAGAGGATAACTCGGATGCTTCCGGAGGTCGTTTCTTTGTTGTGAAACAAGATAAGGTGGCTGATAATAAAAAGGTGTCGGTTGTCTTAAAGCTGACCGATAACTGGGTTAAATACACAATTGACTTTGATTTATCGAAAGTGGAGCCGGACTTCTGGGAGTCGAAACCCGTGGAAGAATCGACTGATATAGACTTGACTAACTTCTGTATATTGTTTTATAACCAGAACAATGCAGAGTCATACATTGATGATGTACGTTTCGATAAATTATCTGCACTGGAAACAAACAAGCCGAAAGCATTTACCTTTGAAAACGTATCGGAACTGGAACAGTGGAGCACAGTGAACAGTACACTATCATTGAGTAAAGAACATCGCAGTGAAGGGACTCAGGCTTTATGCTGGGATACGAAGGACGGAGGAACATTGACCGTTTCTGTCGGAGAATTTACCATTGGCAGCCAGTCCGCATTTTTTGAGATACATAATTCACAACCATGTGATGATCAGATTACGATTGACTATCTGGACGAAACCGGTAAAGCGGTAAAAACCGGTCACATCTCAATGAATTTTAAAGGATGGCGTGAGTTTAACCGTTTCTACTCGGATTATGCGAATAAGAATACAGCTACTATAACTGATATACGGTTTACTTATACCGGAAAGAATGCAGGCAATACAAAGATATACCTGGATAAAGTGAATTTTGATGCATCTAACTCTTCCAATTGGAAAGTACTGTATCAGGATTTGATGATGCCGGATCTGGAGTATTTGTATAAAGACCGTGTTCAATTGCTGAAAGCGTATGCTGCCGGTCAGAACAAAGTAATCAATGAACCGACAGCGCAGGAAATTACTGATTTTGAAAAGTTGAAGACTGCATTGGCTACAGTACCTACTACAACAGTAACGATGAAAACGTTGCGATCTTATCTATCGTCCCTCGGTTTGACTCGTAATGAAGACGGTTCGATTAATGGTCCCGCATTAGGAGGAAGCGAAGAACTGACAATCGATATTATGATTGATATTTCTCAAAGGGTACAAGCATTGGCAGCCCATGCAAAGAAGGGAGATCAGGAAGCAAAGGGCTTATTGAAGGATTATGTTGATTATATTCTGGATCAAGGTATCTTCTATGATTTTGAACGCCTTACATATAGTCATTATGGTAGCGTGGATGGTATTCCGGCAGGTTTTATAGCAGCAATGTCCGAATATACGGAGGAGCAGAGAAAAGAGATGATAAAGGCGATGACCTGGATGCTCGAAGCAAATATGGTATATGCCGATGATGATTACCTGGTTTCCTGGATGAATGCGGATTATTTGTGTAACTACTTTAAACACCTGTTTGCACTGGCTGTTGCTCCTACTGATCAGAAAGAGGCTATTCAGAACTTGAAAGATATGGTTCGCTTCATGGAGTTGCATACCATTTATACTCCGGCTGGCCGGGAAGTATTGAAAGTGGACGGAACAGGTTTCCACCACGATACACACTACAATGCATATATGTATGCTTATAAAGCATGGTGCAATTATATTTATACACTGAAAGGTACTTGTTTTCAGGTAAAGAAAGACGCTTACGAACGTATTCGTAAAGCGATAGTATCCATGTATCTGATGGCAGTAAAGGGAGCAAACAGAACAGACTATTATGCAGCTAACAGCCTTTGCGGAAGACATCCGTATACAGATGGCGGTGGAATTGTTCCATCAGAAGCCTGGTATGTGGACCGCCTGATAGAAGGTGGCGGAGACATTTTAGGTTCCAAATATGATATGGAGCTGGCTGCATTCTATAACTATTTCTTTATGACGGATAAGTATGACATAGAGCCGGCGAAAGTAGACGGTTACTATCAGTTTAATTACAGTCCGGCTGGTATTTACCGGCAGAATAACTGGGTAGCTACTATGCGGAGTGCCACCACTCAGTTCTGGGGAACGGAAATTTATACGACCAGTAACCGGTTTGGACGTTACCAGAGCCATGGTACTTTGGAGGTTATGTATGATGGTGGTCCGGCTGTATGTGGATATCCTCTTGAAACAGCGCCCAATGCGACAGGTAGTAAAATGTCCGGAGGTTGGGATTGGAATGTGGTACCGGGAGCTACTACCGTACATTATACTTCATGGAAAGAGATGATGCCGCGGAAAGGTACGGAAGGTACTTATTGCCAGTATTCAAAAAAGGATTTTTCCGGAGCATTGGCTTGGGGACAGTATGGTATCTTTGGAACGGATTTCCTGCAAAGTGATGATTGGGGAGGTCAACAGTTTACTCCGACCAACTTGCAATTTAAGAAATCGGTTTATGCGTTTGATGGTATGCTTATTAGTATGGGTAGTGGCATTAGTGCAAAAGGAAGTTATGGCGATGATATGATTACGGCTACGAATCTGTTCCAAGGAATCGATCATGAAGGTATTAGCGGTGACCTGGTTGTAAACGGGCAGGTGATGGCTCCGGGAGCAGAGAATATAACTAATAACTCAGAGCAGGATGTATGGTTGGTAACTCCGCAAACAACGGGATATTTTATTCCGAAAGGCAATGATCCGATTGTTATCAAACATGCTAATCAGACAGCTCCGCGTGAAGACGGCAGTGATGTCACTGGCGATATGAATACGGTAATGGCTGCCAAAGCTTATATTGACCACGGAGTAAAACCGGAAAATAAAGAATACCTGTTTGTGGCTGTTCCAGGGACAACACCCGAAAAGATGCAGCAATTATCTGCAAAACTTGCCGGTAACGGAGGAGATATTTTTAAAGTGGAAGCACAGAATGACAAATTGCATGCATTGACTTACAAACCGCAGGGTATTACAGCTTACACGTTCTTTGGAGCAGTAGACGGACTCAGCTTTGCCAATGTGAAGTCATCTGACTCGGAATTGTTATTGATGGAGAAGGTAGATACGGGAGCAAAGACTATTTCATTTGCAGCAGCTAATCCGAATCTTCGCCCGAAAACGCACGATTTGTTTAAGTGGATTGAACAGGAAACCAATGCTACGATTATTGTAAAGGGTGAATGGAAACTTCAAAAAGCTGTTGACGGCGTTTCAGTTACCACTTTGGCTGACGGCAATACACAAGTAAGTCTGCATCTGGAACAAGGAGAACCGGTTTACTTTACGTTACAGGATCCGAATGTTACCGGTATCTCTGATGTGAATTTGGCAGAAGCCATGAAAGTCACTGTTTGTGAGGATCATATACAGGTTAAGAATGTAAATGGAACGGTGACTGTTTATGATGTGGCAGGTAAGCTTGTTGATGCGAAAGAAGCCGATGGCTCGGTGACATTCGTAATACAGGAGATGGGTTGTTACATCATCAGATGTGCTGGCGAAGTAACCAAGGTTATTGTGAAATGATATGAATATCGGCGGCGGACCGTATTTTCTACGGTGGTAAATAATAGTATAAATGAAGGTGTGAGGAGCCAAAATACCCTGGCTCTTCACCCTATAAAGCAATATCAATATGACTGGTAAGGTTTCTATTTATGATTATTCGGGTCGATTGGTAGAAAGAATAGATATATTTGATTCGGCACGTATTACTGTGAAGGATACAGGTTGTTATATTTTAAAGTGTGGCAATCAGGTTGTAAAGGTAAAAGTATCCTGATAAATTGCATATATTAGCTTTATGCGATGGTTGATTGTATTGTTAACAGGATAACCGGGGATATATGTTGTAAAATGGATATATCCCTGTTTCTATATAAATTTTGTTTGATTATGGTGCGTGTAAAACATTTGTTACTTATAGTTGTGGTAGGAATTTTGTTTTCCTGTCGGTCGGGAGAGGAGGTGTCCGATCTTCCCCGTCCTTATCATAACCTTCGTTTTGAAAAACTTCCGGAGGTTTGGGATGAAGCTCTTCCGTTGGGAAATGGTTTAACCGGTGCTCTTATCTGGCAGAAGGAAGGGAAACTGAGAATTGCTATAGACCGGGCCGATCTGTGGGATTTACGTTCGGTAGAAGAGTTCAAATCACCCGATCACTCTTATCAGTTTATTTGTGATCAGGTACTTAGGAAGAAAGATATTGCCCCTATCCAGCGCTTGATAGATGATAGGACTAAATACGATGCGGCTCCCACTAAGATACCTGCAGGAGCTATTGAGTTTAACATTGCTTCTTTAGGAAAAGTAAGGAATGTAAGTCTGGACCTGACTTCCGCCGTCTGTACCATTTTATGGGAGAATGGGGCCCAAGCACACATCTTTGTTCCGGCTAATGAGAAAGGAGGGCGCTTTTTCTTTGAAAATCTGCCGGATACTCTTTCTCCGGAGCTGATAACTCCTTTATATGAAGAAAACGACGCAAAACTGGACTATCAACCTGGGGTAAACAAGCTGACAGCATTGGGATACAAACGTGGAAAAGTAGAACAAATAAATCCGGGAACCTTACTCTATCAGCAGCAAGGGTGGGGGGATGTCTCTTATGAAATAGCATTAAATTGGAAGTCTGCTTCCGGGCATTCGCTGGAAGGGGAGTATTGTGTAACCTCCAAAGGAACCTGGTATTCGGAGAAGGAAGGGGCACTGGAATGTATGAAGCAAACTATGAGTAACGATTTCAATAGCAGCCTGGCAATGCATAAGCATTGGTGGCGGGAATATTGGATGAAATCTTCTATCAGCCTGCCCGATACATTGCTGGAGAAACAATGGTATCTGGAAATGTACAAGTTTGCCGCTGCTTCACGAAAGGGGGCACCCCCTATTTGCCTGCAAGCCGTATGGACTGCCGATAACGGGCAGACTCCTCCCTGGCGTGGAGATTTTCACAGCGATTTAAATACCCAGTTGAGTTATTGGGCAGGATATACCTCTAATCATCTTGAAGAATCGGCCGTGTTTACCGACTGGCTCTGGAAGATAAAAGAAAATGCGGAAGCATTCACCCGGCAGTTTTATGGAGTGGAAGGGCTGAATGTTCCTTGTATTGCTACATTGACAGGAGAACCTATCGGTGGGTGGAGTCCTTATTCACACTCTCCCTCTACAGCCGGTTGGTTATCGCACCATTTCTATCTGCAATGGAAGTATAGTATGGATACCGATTTTCTGAAGAACCGTGCTTATCCATGGATAAAGGAGGTGGCACGGTATTTTGAGAATATTTCGGTTCGGGATGAAAACGGAGAGCGACAACTGCCTTTATCCACTTCTCCGGAGATAAATGACAATCGTATCGATGCCTGGTTCCAGAAGACAACCAACTATGACCTTGCCAATATACGGCTGACGTATACCATTGCCCGGGAGATGGCGGAGGCTTTGGGCTTGAACGAAGAAGCTGGTTACTGGGTCAGACAGCTAAGTGAATGGCCTAAACCTGCTGTGGATGAGAGTGGGCTGATGATTGCACCCGGAAAGGCACAAACGGAGTCACATCGCCATTTTTCACATTTACTGTCTTTTCATCCTTTCGGATTAATAGACGTGAGTAAAGGAAATGGGAATATTGATTTGATATTGCGTTCTATTAAAAATGTAGAGATGCTCGGTACGGATTGGTGGACAGGATATACTTACGCATGGTTGGCCAACATGAAGGCCCGTGCTTTTGAAGGAGACGATGTGGTGAGAAACCTGCATATTTTTATTAAAGCTTTTTGTTCTCCGAACAGTTTTCATCTGAATGGCGACCAGTTGAAGGCGGGCTATTCGCAATTTACCTATCGTCCGTTTACGCTGGAGGGCAACTTTGCTTGTGCGGCTGCTATTCAGGAGATGCTGCTGCAAAGTCATACCGGGGTAATAAAAGTATTTCCGGCCTTGTCCACCAAATGGGAGGATGTATCTTTCCGGCATTTTCGGGCGATGGGGGCTTTTCTTGTATCTGCCTCTTATGAAGGAGGGAAGATTGTTTCTATCACAGTTGAATCTGAAAAAGGAGGATTGATGAAGCTGTATAACCCTTTTACAGACAAAATAACGGAGAGAAAGATGGTGACCGGAGAGACGATTACATTTACGAATAAGTTCCCGATGGGAAAATAAGATTGGATATATGAAAAGAATGCATCTATTCGCGATTTTGATTTTGTTTTCTTGCGGTGTCTATGCACAGCCGTCGAAGAAGGAAGGTATGCGTAAACTTAGGGAGTATTATGTGACAAATGTAAATGGTTCTTGTAATAAAGCTGATTGTGAAACATATATCGGTCTGTTGAATCGTGACGGTCAGTTTACGGACATGCTTGCTTACGAAAGAGAGATAAGAACGCGGAAGTTACTCGAAAGTATAAGTTTTGACGAACAACAACATATGGGACTTTTCCTCACCGAAGCGATGGACCGTCTGAGGTCACTTGCCGCTTATTACTGTCAGAAGGGTGGGAAAGGGGTTCCTGATAAGTATTGGAAAGCGATTCTCAGATATGGTACTATCGAACAGAACCGCCAGCCGAATGACCGGTTTCATGCTTCTTGTTTTGCCATTCCTCGGGCGGCCTGCGATATTTATTATCTGTTGATAGAAGCGATGGAGCAAGTAGAAAAGGAGGGAAAAAGCTCTTCCTTGGAGAGAGGGGCGAACCGGATGCTCAAATACCTTGCTATGCAATCGTGGACACAGCCGTTACGCAATGATGAAACGGATAAGAATGTGGTCAGTATTTCTCGTTTTCGTCATCATGTGTGGTGGGTAGGAGGAAATGCACTGGCTTACCGTCCTCTGTTGGAGACGGCTGTGTTGATGGACTCTATTCCGATGGTAGAGGTTGTGGCGGAAGTTGCGAAAAAGAGTTTGAGCAATGTGTCTCAAACTAATTATGAAGAGGCTTTCTGGAATGAAGGATTCACAGCCGATGGTGCCGGATGGGGGCATGGTAAGCAATGTCTGGTATGGGGATATCCTATTCACGGAGCATCCAGTGCTTTGAGTATTCTGAAAGTGTTGAAATGTACTCCTTGGGCTCAGACATTGAGCAGGGAGAATGCGGAAGCGTTACTCCATTTCTACCGGGGAAGTAATTTTTATCATTACAAAGGATATATTCCTCCGTGTCTTGATCGGTATTCGATGGTATATTATGAGGGTAAACATCAGCCTGTACCTTATTATGAAATGCTGAAGCAAACAGTGGAGGATTATACAGACGCTTTTACTTCTGCTGAATTGAAAGAGCTGCAACAATTGATTGACGAGGCAGGGCGGGAAGATATCCGTATGGATAATTATCCGGACGGTATGTATCACGGATCTCGCTGGTTTTTCAATAATGATGATCTGATTAAGAAGAATAAAGAGTACCATATTTTTATTAATATGGCTTCTTTCCGCTGTGACGGACTGGAAAGTGCGGATAACTTTGCGGATGAGTTTAATATTTTTACCAATGACGGACTTACCTTTTTTCAACGTCGGGGAGATGAATACCGTAGAATAATAGGTGCTATGGATTTGACTGCCATGCCGGGTATTACTGCACGAGAAGGTATGGATAAATTGTCTCCTGTGACTAACTGGAGAGGATTTTGCAGTAAACACAATTTTGCCGGAGGGGCTACGAGTGGAGGAGAGAATGCGGTGGCAGGCTTTATCTTTGAAAAGATGGATGCCGAAGCAAAAGAGAAACCGGTGAAAGAGAGTAATTCGTCGGCCTTCGGAGTGAAAGCTTATAAATCCTGGTTTGTAATGGGAGATTATCTGGTCGCTTTAGGGGCCGGTGTAACCAATCTGTCTCCTGAACTGGAAGGTACGATCCGGACATCGATTGAGCAAACATCCTATCAAGGAGAAGTGTCTTTATTCGATGGGAAGTCCGTCTCTCCGGTAACTTCAGCCGCAGGAACTTTGTGCCGGGATGGAAAGCCGGGATGGATCATGCAGCAGGGAGGATTTGCTTATACGGTATTACCACCCTATTCTTCGGATGCTTCTTATTCAATCGAAACCCTTCCTAACGAATGGCTGAAAAGGAACCTGAGTAATAAAGGTAAAGTGAATTTGCCGGATAGTGCTGCTGTCTTTCGTCTTTGGATTGATCAGGGGCGGGAGGTAAGAGAAGGTAAATATGGCTATGTTGTTTATTGTGGTGAGGGGACTCCTGCTTATGAATTGCCTTTTGCTGTATTGAGAAATGATACGCTTGCACAAGCTGTTTCGACAGTAGATCATATGCTTACGGGACTTGTCTTTTATCGGGCCGATGCAGTTGTAACGGTTGGTAATACCGAAATATCAGCTTCCGAGCCTTGTGTTGTATTGATGGAACAAGAGGCGAAGGGCACTAAGATATCAGTGACTGATGCTATGATGAGAACTGATCTACAGTGTATTACCCTGAGAATAGGAGAGGAGAGAATTACAATTGATATGCCGCAGGGGAAAGAATGTGGCAATACAGTTACCAAAATATATAAAAAGATATACCATGAACAAACTGTTGAATAAATTAGCACTTTCATTACTCCTGTTGTGGTCTCAGCAAGGATTAGGGGTGGCACAACAACTTCCTTATAAGAATTGTACACTGCCTGTACAGGATAGAGTGGAGGATTTGCTGCAACGCATGACACTTGAAGAAAAGATAGCCCAGATACGCCATATCCATTCTTGGAATATATTCAACGGACAGGAACTCGATGAGAATAAACTTACTACGTTTGTGGGTGATATAGGTTGGGGCTTTGTGGAAGGTTTTCCGCTGACCGGTGAAAACTGCCGGAAAAATATGCGGGTGATTCAGGAGTATATGATAAAGAATACTCGCTTGGGAATACCCGTATTTACCGTTGCCGAGTCCTTGCACGGATCCGCTCATGAGGGTTCTACCATTTTTCCTCAGAACATTGCATTGGGAAGTACATTCAATCCGGTACTTGCCTATCAGAAGGCGGCCCTGACTTCCTGTGATCTTCATGCTCAGGGGATGCGCCAGGTACTTGCCCCTTGTATCGATGTAGTACGCGACTTACGCTGGGGAAGGGTTGAAGAGTCTTACGGAGAAGACCCTTTCCTTTGCGGGACATTGGCTCTGGCAGAGACACGTGGGTATTTGGATAACGGTATCTCTCCTATGCTGAAACATTTCGGCCCACATGGCAATCCTTTAGGCGGTTTGAATCTCGCTTCTGTGGAGAGTGGCTTGAGGGATTTGCATGATATCTATCTGAAACCTTTCGAAATGGTTATTACTCAGCTGCCGGTACAGGCAGTTATGTCTACCTACAATTCGTGGAATCATGTTCCCAATTCGGCTTCTGCCTACTTGTTGACCGATGTTTTACGGAAACAATGGGGATTCAAAGGATACGTTTATTCTGACTGGGGAGCGATCGAGATGTTACAGAACTTTCATCACACTGCTGCCACACCTGCCGATTGTGCCGTACAAGCACTTTCTGCCGGACTCGATGTGGAGGCTTCCAGTGAATGTTATCCGTACCTGAAACAACTTATTGAGCAAGGGAAATTTGACGAAAAGATATTGGATGAATCCGTACGTCGTGTGCTGGCTGCTAAATTTAAACAGGGACTCTTTGAAGACCCTTTTGGTGAAAAGATAAAGAAAACGGTGATGCACTCTGCCGAGAGTATTGCGTTGTCTCGTAAAATAGCAGATGAGTCTGTTGTATTATTGAAGAATGAGAATGGACTGTTGCCGTTGGATGCTGACAAACTGCATTCAATTGCTGTGATAGGGCCGAATGCAGCGCAGGTACAGTTTGGTGATTATACCTGGAGCCGGGATAATAAGGATGGAGTTACTCCATTGGCAGGATTACAGAAGCTGCTGGGAAGTAAAGTTGCCATTCACTATGCTCCGGGATGCAGTATGATGTCCGAAGATACTTCATTAATCCCCGAAGCTGTGGCAGCAGTACAGAAAAGTGAGGTCGCCCTGGTGTTTTGTGGCAGTTCGAGTGCATCTTTGGCAAGAGATTATAGTAATACTAACTGTGGTGAAGGGTTCGATTTGCATGATCTTAATCTTACCGGAGCACAGGGAGAATTGATAAAGGCTGTTTATGCAACTGGAAAACCTGTCGTACTGGTACTGGTAAGTGGAAAACCTTTCACTATTGCTTGGGAGAAGGAACACCTGCCGGCTATTCTTGTACAGTGGTACGCGGGCGAGCAAGCGGGCAATTCTATCGCAGACATTCTTTTCGGCAAGGTAAACCCTTCCGGTAAACTGACTTTTTCGTTCCCGCAGAGTGTAGGACATCTTCCGGCTTATTATAATTATTTGCCTTCTGATAAAGGATTCTATAAAAATCCAGGGAGTTATCAGAAGCCGGGTAGGGATTATGTATTCTCTTCTCCTGCTTCTTTATGGGCTTTCGGATACGGATTGAGTTATACTTCTTTTTCTATGAAGGATATGCAGGTATCGGTAAAGGAAGATTCGGTTTTTGTCAAAGCAGAAATACTTAACACAGGCAAAAAGGCCGGACAAGAGGTCGTTCAGCTTTATGTGCGTGATCTTGTCAGCTCGGTTGTTACCCCTATAAAACAACTGAAAGCATTTGCGAAGGTGGAACTGCAACCGGGAGAACAGAGGACGGTTTTGTTACGTTTCCCGGTTGCAGAACTTGCCCTGGTCAATGAAGCCGGGCAACGGTTGGTTGAACCCGGTGAATTTGAGATTCAGCTGGGTAACTCTTCTGATAATATCCTGCTGAAACAAACGATCAGGATGGGTGACAGTATGAAGAAGAATTCAGGAGATGAAATTGCAACTCCAAGCAAACCTGTAGGAACGGGAGAAATGGGGATCGTTCGGGGGACTGTGAGAGATATACAGGCCACTTTAGTCGCGAATGTTTCTATCTGGTCTGTCGGACAGAAAAGAGAGATTGGGAAAACAAATAAGAAGGGAGAGTATGAAATACAAGCCGCTTCGGATGATATCCTGATATTCTCCGGGAAAGGGTATTTGAAACAGACTGTACCTGTGAATTGTCATACGGACATCAATGTAAAGCTGACGTACGGTGAAGACAGGTAATTGTCGGAAACGGATAAATAAGATACTCTATAAATATGAATTTATTGAAATGCAAATGAACACGGGTTATCACGAATTAAATTGCTGCATTATGCTTGAAAACAAGATACGTTACAGAAAAATCTGCATTCATCTGCGTTTCTACAATAACAATAATCCGCTAAATAATCATTTAATTGTGATGTACTATTTACTGAATATACTATTATGAAACGATTCTTTCTAAACTTATTGGCAGCCGTTAGCGTGGTGTCAGCTTTTGCTACGGATAACCGACCATTAACTATCACACCTTATCCTCAGGAAGTGCATGTACGGCAGGGAGAGTTTGTGATTACTCCACAGACATCTTTTGTTGTTCAAACCACTGATTTAAAAGATGTTGCCGAATATTTCGAGGCTAAAATAAAGCGTTCTACAGGATATGAACTGCCTGTAAACACGATTGCTACCGAAAACAGTATTGTATTGTCAATAGATAGCCAACTGCCTTTCAATGAGGAAGGATATCTATTGGAGGTGATGCCCGAGCGGATAACAGTAACCGGAAAGAGTGACAGAGGGGTGTTTTACGGTATGCAAACAGTGATGCAACTCCTTCCTCCTGAAATAGAAGAGGCGGTTGTTGTGGACAATGTACCATGGACTCTTCCCTGCGTTTTTGTGAAAGACGAACCCCGTTTTGCTTATCGCGGTATGATGTTGGATGTCTGCCGGCACTTTCTTGATGTCGATTTCGTAAAGAAGCAGTTGGATATTATGGCTATGCTTAAAATGAATTACTTTCACTGGCATCTTACCGACGATCACCTTTGGACTATTGAGATAAAAAAATATCCTTTGCTGACAGAGATAGGATCCATCCGGAACAATGTGGACGGAAGTGTGAATCGTGGTTTCTATACACAAGACCAGATCAGGGAAGTAGTGGCCTATGCTGCTGAAAAGAAAATCACCGTTATCCCGGAAATAGAACTTCCGGGGCATGCTCTTGCGGCAATTACGGCTTATCCGGAACTATCCTGCATCGAAGGACCTTTCCGGTTGAGAAACCAGTGGGGAGTGGAAGATAACGTATATTGTGCAGGAAACGACCGGGTATTCAACTTCTTGGAAGATGTGATAGGTGAAGTCGTTCCTCTATTTCCCGGAAAATACTTTCACATCGGTGGAGATGAATGCCCGAAGATTCATTGGGAAGCTTGCCGCAAATGTCAGTATCGTATGAAGGAAGAGGGTTTGAAGAATGAACACGAATTGCAGAGTTACTTTGTACATCGTATCGAGAAAATCCTGTTAAAACATGGAAGAACGATGATTGGCTGGGACGAAATACTCGAAGGAGGACTTGCTGCATCTGCTACTGTCATGTCGTGGACGGGTGAAGAAGGTGGAATTACTGCTGCCAATATGGGGCATGATGTTATTATGACTCCTTTGAATTATGCCTATTATGATGCCGGACA
Organism: Bacteroides sp.; assembly: GCA_019416685.1. Classification (GTDB taxonomy): domain Bacteria; phylum Bacteroidota; class Bacteroidia; order Bacteroidales; family Bacteroidaceae; genus Bacteroides. Next base: position 14,146 of record DXWV01000072.1, on the reverse strand, counting down.
GGGGGCACCGGAAGTAGAACCCATCACTATCAGTTTCGGTATTTCGCTTGAGAAGGCATATAAATATGAACCGGTAGCAGCAGGAATTTCCCGGGAGAAGTCTCACCACATAGTGGGTGCACAGGCCAATTTATGGACAGAATACTCTCCGACAGCCGAGCATACGGAATATCTTCTTTATCCGCGTATGTTGGCTATGGCAGAATTGACCTGGACACAAAAAGAGAATAAAGATTATACTTCTTTTGTTCGGCGTCTGGATAATCAGTTGAGGCGTCTGGATGCCCATCATATTAATTATCATATCCCATTGCCCGAAGGACCACAGGCCGATTATGTAGCATTTATCGATAAAACAACTCTGACCTTTCATAACAGTCGTAACTTACCTATGGTTTATACAGTTGACGGAACGGTGCCTACAATACAATCCACTCTATATACTACTCCTCTTGTACTTATGAAGAATACGACACTGAGAATAGCTACCATGCTTCCGTCCGGCAAACTGAGCCGGATAAGAACTATTGATGTCCGAAAAGAGAAAATGAGACCTGCTCTTCACAGGGAATTGGTAGCAGGAGTAGAATTACAACGTACCTCCGGTAAGTATTACTATGTTACAGACTTAGTCGATGTGAATTGGGAAAAGCCAATCATCATTCCGGGATTTCATCTGGATGTACCTCCTGAAGCTAATGGTGCCTTTCTTTATAAAGGATATTTCGAGGTTCCTGCAGATGACGTCTATTATATCTCTTCCGAGATGGATCAGCTGAAGATAGACGGGGAGAAAATAATTAATAATAGCGGAAAATTGATACGACATTCTGTGAGCCGGAAGTCAGTTGCTTTGAAGAAAGGAATTCACTCATTCGAACTTATCTATATCAATAGTAACATTGGTGGTTATCATCGTTATTGGAACAAACGTGGATTTCAGTTGATCGGGGAGGATGGTACACTCACTACTCCGGAGGTTTATCACTAAACGATATTAATCAGTGAGTTAAAATGTATTTGTTTTATAGATACAAGTCTTTGTTGGTATTTTCTGGTATTATTTATCTATTGAAATGCAGATTAGAAGGCTAATTTTTCTTTGCCTTTATTCGTCCGGTGCCCCTGCACGGTATTCCTTTTTCGGTGATACCTTCCAGTACGTATTCCATATCGTGGTTCATGTCTGAAGTATAGAAAGAAACTTTTGCATGTCCTATGGAATCGGTTTTTATTTTAGGATTCCAGTAAATGGTGGTTCTGAAATCGGTTTTTGTTGTCTGTAATGAATCGGGTACATCATATTGGGGTGAGTGAAATTCCGCAGGCTTTTGATAGCCTAACGGACGAATAGTAGCAAGGCCAACGGAGGGACGGAAATTGCGTGCTGCATATTTATCTCCAATCATATCGATTAAAAGTATCCCTTTTGCTCCATTAATTTTAGAACTAAAGGAACTGTTCCCATTTCTTATAAATCCAATTCCGCAAACGTTAGATACCTTGTAAAACCTCAGTTCATAATGATCTATTGGTCGAAAGTTATTGATAACTATGTTTAGTTTATAAGCTCCGTAGTAGAAGTCGTCTTCTATGCGCTGGATAGCCGGATAGCGTTTTACAAAACATTCTTCGATAATATCGGCTATGGATTTCTCATTATATTTCTCTTTAATAGTTTGTCTGGTGATAAAGTAATCGGCATCGTTTATTAGAAATCCTACGCTACTACCGGTTGGTGTGATGTATTTTGCTGTAATGTTAATATCATCCAATATCACTTCACGCCAAATGTCGTGTTGCCTGTAAGAATCTTGATATGTTTTTAATAGTTCACTCTTTATATTTTTCCCTTTATCATAAGTATGTGGAATGAATAGCTCTGCTATGGGAAATTTTTCTGCATCTGGATGAATCACAATCCCTTTTGCCTTTCCTTTTCTATTAACTGCATTAATAGTGAAACTTGTTTTATCTGGAAAGTCCAACCCTTGAAAAGTATAACGTCCGGTACTGTCTACAATGGCATTTATTGCATTTATCTTTTTGGATTTCTTAGAGAATCCTACTACACCAACTCCTTTTACATTTTTTCTTAATAGAGTCGGTTTTAATAGTCCTGTTAATGCTTGCCCTCTTTCCAAAGGCTCTGTCATATTGGGAATTCTCTCTTTCAAAATATCGGAGATGTCATACCTTCTCCATCCTTGTGTCAGCATCAATAGGTCGAGATGGGCGTCTATTTCATGATTATTATTGGCAAAATAGTATCCGGGAGTCTCTATATGCCCTTTCAATTCGGATGTCAGTAGTAACTGGCTGATTATATTATTGTCTTTCTCATCCCACTTTATAACTTTTTTGTCTGTTACAGACAGGGCAAAATAACCTTTGCAGCATGTATTCAGGTCGAGCTCTACTTTACTTCTTCGGTCGTATTCGATAGAATCTGTAGTAATATTGGGTAGCAGTCTGTTCTCTTTTTTGACAAATATCAGCCGTTCGCAGAACACTTGTCCCTGGCGATTGACAATCGCTGAATTTGAAATGCCTTCCGGCGTTTCCGTCAAGAGTAACTTTCCTGTTTCGCTCTGTCCACTTAGCGGTTGTACGGTCAAAAGCATACCGCGTGTATGTGCTATCAGAAATAAGCTGTCTGTCGGATAATCAGTCTTATTCTTGAAAGAATACATACAGGTGTTTTCTCTTTGTGCAACTTGGAGTATAACTCCCCGTGATTGTACTTCCGGTAGTGGGAATTTTCTTTGAAGTCCCTCCTTGTTAGTTGCTATTGCATAATAAGTACTGTCTTTCTGTGGTGTTAATATGAATTTTCCCATTCCATTGTGCTCTGTTGCGAATTCGGCTAATATATTTCCTCCTTCGCTTACTATTTTTCCACTAAGAAATGTGCTTAAGCCATCTGCTCCGATGGCTTTAAAGGCTATCACTTGCATAATGTCTGCAAGCAGGTTTCCGCTTTCGGGAAAAAAATGCAGGTCGTATTCCTGATAAAGTGACGGTATAATGAAATTCTGTGTTTCGATGATTCCTCCTTTATTATCGAATACGATTGCTGTTAATTGTTGTCTTTGTCAATCCGATTTTTCTTTTGATTGTATTTCGATTTCCAGTTCTCCTTGCTTGTCGGTCATACCATATTTCTTACTGTACATTTTCTCCCCTTTGTTGTAGGAGAAGTCTATCCGGTTGTGTGCTATCGGCACTTCGTTGCTGTGTGTGTATTTAACTTTGGCCTTTATTCTGCCTTCCTTTGCTTGCTGATACGCCACCGACAGTAATCTCGGTATTTGTACGATCCGTCCTATGGATATGTTTTTCTGAAAGAAGTATTCCTGTGGCTCATTTTTCATCCAATTGGTGTATGCCCGTAGTGCATATTCTCCCGGTAGTGTCATTTTATCCAGCTTTATGTATCCTTGAAATCCGGTGGCGTCTCTTTTTAATTTAATCCTGTTGAGTACTTCATTTTGCTGGTTAATCAGTTCTATGTACACAAAGTTACTGGGCGATGGTTGGTGGATTTGTGCATTGACTACATAGGCTTTCATCCAGATGGTGTCTTCTACTACGTAATAAGGCTTATCGGTTTGCAGATAGATACTCTCAGGCAGGGTGGCTGTCAGGTAATTGATAAACTTCTGGTTAAAGTTTTTGGGGATTTCTTGTGCTTGAGATAATAGGCTAATCAAACAGATTAGTAGGATAATAGTACGCTTCATAATTGTTGTGATTTAGTTTTTCAAGAGTAATTGAGGAGAATATCTTTTCCAGGAGATTCTCTTATTACTATATTGAGATCTTTCTTATTCTTTTTTTACCCTAATTTTACCTGTTGTCCTGCATGGAATTCCTTTTTCGGTAATCCCTTCCAGCACATATTCCATGTCATGCTTCATGTCAGTGGTATAAAAAGCCACTTTGGCATATCCGGTAGAATCGGTTTGTATCTTGGGATTCCAATAAACGGTAGTTCTGAAATCAGTTTTATCGGCTTGTAGCGAATCGGGCACATCGTATTTGGGTGAATAAAACTCTGCCGGCTTCTGGTAGCCTAATGGATAAAGGGTTGCTAACCCGAGAGAGGGGCGGAAGTAGTGGGCTGTGCCTCCTTTTTTTAATTCTATAAGGATTACTCCTCTGTATTTGTTCATTTGAGCCGTTATGAATTCATCATACACGGGCACATATAGAGGCACCTCAGAGGCTTCTTTAAAGAAAGAGATTGATGCAATCTCTTCAGCCATATAGAATCGTAATTCATCGTATTGAATTAGTTTCATGTCAACAGCAAATCGTAGCGGCTTTCCTCTATACCAAAAATGATCCTCCTCTACCATAGTGATGCCGGGGAAGCGCTGCATGATAGCAGTATGTATTATGTCTGCCATGGATTTATTCTTATATTCTTCCTCGATCGTTTTGTCTGTTACAACATAATCTGCATGAGCGGCAAATTCACCAGCCAACTTACCCGTTTGGCTGATATATTTTTGTGTCACAACGATGTCGTCTAATACAATCTCTTTACTTATATCGTTTTGTATATATGTTTCTTTGTATAGCCTAAGGTGCGCCTCTTCCTCAATGTTGTGTGGATTTGGGATAAATAGGTTTTTAGTGTCGGGGAATATCTCCGGTGACGGATAAATCATGATTCCTTTTGCTTTTCCTTTCTTATTAACTGCATTGATCGTGAATGCCGTACTATCCGGAAATTCAATTCCTTCGAAAACATAATTTCCTGAGGTATCTACCTTTGCATATATGGCTTTCAACTTATCGGTGAATCCTACTATTTCTGCACCCTTAATTTTCTTTCGGAGAAAAGGTTTGATTCTTCCACTCAAAGCCTGCCCCCGTTCTAAAGGTATTTTCATTTCCGGTATTTGTTGTTGTAAGATATTCGGTAAGTTATAGCGTCTCCATCCTTGCGTAAGCATTAGAAGATCTAAATGCTCGTTGACTACCTTATTGTCACTTGTGAAATAATATCCGGGTTTTTCGATGTGCCCTTTTATTTCTGATTTCAGCAGTAATTGGCTGATGATATGATTACTCAGAGAATCCCATTTCACAACTCTCGCATCAGTAACAGACAGGGCAAATTCTCCTTTCTGCTTGGCATTTAGTATCATTTCCACTTTCTCCCGTTTTCCGTATTCCAGTGAATTGGTTTCAATTTGTATATCTAAGCTATGTGCTTTCTTTACATATAACATTCGTTCGCAGAAGACGTTTCCTATCCAGTCGACGATGGCAACATTCAAGATACCTTCAGGGCACTGGCTTAAAGAAAACTTTTCGCTTCTTTTCTCTTCGGTAAGTTGTCTGGTTACGGAAATCATTCCACGTGTATGGGCAATTAGGAATAAACTGTCCGTTGAGTATGCCGTATGATTCTCAATAGAATAGAGGCAATTCTCCTCTTTAATGTTAAGCCGGAGTGTCATTCCCTCAATTCGTGCTTCGGGAAGTTTGAACTTTTTCTCAACGCCTTCCCGGTTAGTTACCACAGCATAATATATGCTATCTTTGTGGGGCCACAGTGCAAACTTTCCCATACCGTCATGCTGGGTGTGTATTTGGGCTATTTCATTTCCTCCTTCGCTGATCACTTTTCCCGAGATGTGTTCACATAGTCCGTCTGGACCGATCGCTTTGAAAGCTACAAATTGCCATGTTTCTGTTAATAATGTGCCGCTTTCCGGGAAGAACTGTACATCAAAATCTTTTTTGAGGTTAGGAATAACGAAATTCTGTTCGTGCGAGATGATCCATTTCTGATCGAAAATAGTTGCTGTCAGCTTCTGCTTATCAGGCTTTTCTTCATTCAGCCGGATGTTGAATCGTATTTCTCCCTCATTATTAGTGACAGAATAGTTTTTTCTATATTTGCGTCCGTCTTTGGTGTATGTAAAATCTATTCTTCGTCCTTTGATAGCTGAACCGTCGCTATATGTATATTTGGCAACGGCTTGTAATCTGTCTTTTTCGATAGGAATATATTTTATAGTGAGTAGCTGGGGTGTTTGCTTCACTCGTTCAATAGTAATATTTTTTTGGAAGAAGTATTCCGGTGCTTCGTTTCTCATCCAATTTGTATAGGCACGGAGTGCATACTCTCCGGCGAGGATGTGCTCGTTTAATTTGATATATCCTTGAAATCCGGCAGAATCTTTTTTTAGCTTTATTCTGTTTAGTACTTCATTTTGCTGATTTATGAGTTCTACATAAACAAAGTTGCTGGGTGCGGGTTGAAGTAATTGTGCATTGACTGCATAGGCTTTCATCCAGATGGTGTCTTCTACTACATAATAGGGCTTATCGGTTTGCAGATAAATATTTTCGGGTAGTGTCTTGATTAAATATTGAATAAATTTTTGGCCTAAATTATTGTGAATATTTTGAGCCTGAATGCATATGGCATGTAAAGAAAATATTAAATAGATGTATGTTCTCATTATAAATATTAAAAAGTGCATGCAAGTTAGTGTAATAGCAAATTGGCTTTCACTAACTTGCTTGCTATGATTGAATGACCTTTAATGGTAATATGGGCAATAGTGATTATTTCGATCGTTTATCGTAAAAAACGATTGTTTGCAATTTGGACAGTAATAATATTTACTAGAACCAGTGCCCTCGTCTCGTGAATCATTTGGGCAATCATGTGACTCACCAGAACTGTATGTATTGCCACATGATTGGCAGGTGTTACTTGTTGGGGCACAATTTGGACAACTACTATTAGAATAGGAATCATAGCATTCTTCACATCTTGTGCAGTAAATATCAGAGTCACCTTCACAGTCTTCCGTGCCCGTCCAAAATTCAGAACCGGATATCTGGGCTTTTGAATCCGTTAGTAATTTTATTCCGTTATCCGTGTAGTAAGGAATTATTCCTAGTACAAACAAAATTGTAATAATGATCTTTTTCATTCTTTTAAAATATTTATAAATTAAACATGGTTGCCTTTTGATAAATTTTGCCGTCAGCGAAAACCTTTGCTATATATGTGCCCTTTGTGATGTTTGCTTGAATGGCAATAAATTGTTCTCCTTCATGCAATTTTCCTGCATTGTATTTATACACAGGTACTCCTTGTATATTGTAAATAATAATATGAATATTAGTGGGCCTTTGTATGTTTATGTAGACATTTAATTCTTTTGAATATAAATTGGGGGATATAACAATTCTTTGACTGTCATTGTCTTCTTTGATATTTTTTACAGTTAAATACATTGGTCGTTCCTTCTCTTTAGTTTGGGCTGAATACATTTGTAAAATCCCAGAAATTGAAATGCTACCTTCTTCTTCAATTATTTTAATATCAGCTTCTTGGAAAATAGAAGAATGTGTCATGTTTTTGTATCTTCCTACTTCTCTTTTAACTTGGTTGTCAAATATGAGTTTTGAGTTTTCTATATGACCGTATATTTTAATAGGTTCTTTTTTTTCTTCACGCCATTCTCCTGTGATTAAGTTTCCATTATTGCATATTGATAATTCTAAAAATGTTTTGTCTATAATATGCTTTCCACTCCAGTCATAAGTTATTAAATATCCTGTGTATTTTCCATTCTTAATATCTGATACTTTAAATGCGATATCGTTAAATGATTGATACTGTGAATCAGTATATGCCTTTTCCATATTACATTTTCTTGTTGTAAGGATGCTATTCTCAGGATAGGGCATCTCTAATTCTTTTAACGCTAATTTATATGATTGTGTTGCTGATAACTCTAAAAATTTTGTTCCTGTCAATTCGTCCATTTCCACTCCATATCCATTTCTATAGCATAAACCTAACATATAAAGTCCGGGTGCATAATTAAGGTTAGCGCATATTTTAAAGTGGCTGACAGCTGATTCATAGTTTTGGTCACATCCTATTCCTTTGTATAACATATATCCGGTGTGGTAACTTCCAATGGGATTTCCTTTTTCTGCAGCTCTGGAGAAGTGTTTAAATGCTTTTTCATGGTTCATATATCTACCTTCTAATTTGTAAAATACTCCCAAGTTGTTATATGCATCATAACATCCACTTTCTCCTGCTTTAGTCAACCAATTCAATGCTAATAATGTATCTGGGCTGGTGCCGTATCCTTTTAGATACATTAATCCTAAGGCATTCATAGCCGTAGCATTATTGTTTGCGTAGGTTGATAACGTACTGAATGCTGTGTCTCTTTCTAATCTTCCGTCAGCCCCTACAGCTAACTTTATAGCTTTTTTTATTTGATATTTATTGTTTTCAAAACGTTTGAAATTTGTTGACCATATATAATTCTCTTTATATGGAGTCGTTTTTATGGAATCTTTAATAATAGATAGGACGTTTTTTTTGTTTTTTTTCTGTAATAACTCTACTTTCTGTACGATTGATGGTGAGAATATTTTTATTGCTTGATGAACTTCATTATGCAATTTCGGATTATTCCAATATAATTCATCGGCAATTGTTTTCTTACGAAAATAATCGTATAGATAGAATTTTATATCTAAACTGTCTTGTGTAGCGATGTTTTTTGGGTACTTGCATAATAAGTCCCAAGTTTTATCTACTTTATGCCAAATTTTGCGAATGTTTTTTCTGGAGAGTAAAATATCCATTTGTTCATTAGTGAGAATTTTAGTTAGTTCTTTAAATTCTATATTCCAGCATTCTTGTTCGTTCTGAGGTTGTATGTTCATATTCATATCAATTGCTTTTAAAGCTAGTTTTCTCAACGTTGTTTTTGATAATTTTAATTCATTACGTAGTGAAAATGCTAATTGATAATTTGATGTTGTTTGGTAGCAACCATTCAAGAATAGAATCTGATAAAGTTCATTATAATATTCCTTGAAAAATGCTTTTTCATTATCACTCTGTTTCTCTTTTATTGTATTATACTTAGAAATGTATTTTTTTGCTTCGTAATAATCAATAATCGAAGTTATTTCATCTTGATATTCTTTCTTAATATCAAATGATGTTAAGATCTTTTTTTTTATGTTTTGTATTTTAGAATAATACTTTTCACTTTGCTTTTTTTCTTCGATAGTTAATTCTTTGCAGAACTGGGCACAAGCATAACCTCCAAATGTGCTTAGAAGTAATGCAATAAGCAATTTTTTCTTTTCCATAATTTATAGAATTTAAAATTAATAATTAATACCAGATTTGTTGTCCGGTATCATAGTAGAATATTCGTTCTTCTTTCCCTTTTGTCCGATCTTTTAACAATAGAATGGCATTCTTGGGCACATTCTCGTAAATTAAAAAGTCATCTGTGCAAACTTGTCGTCCTAATGATTTCCAAATCTTTTGGAAATAAAAAAGCTCGTATAGATGTCCAGGTTCTACTCCATTTGTATCTGATTTGGGGATAAATTTTATACTGCAAACAGATTGTTCCATATTTTCACCAAGATCAATTCCGATCCAGTATTTAGTGCTTTTGGTGCTTGCAATAGTTTCGCGATTTCCATCAAATGCATATTTTATAGCTTCCGGCAATACTTTATATGCAATAGGTGTTCCGATGATTTTTCTTATACCAATAGGGGTTTGCGTGTAAAATGATAATTCGGCCAGTGAAGTTCTGCTTGTAGATGGCGTCTGGTATCTGAGGTACCGAAAATAGCTATTGTTTTTAATGTTAAGAGTTATTCCGCCGAACGGCATCGTACGAATACTGTCAAGTAAAACAGTATCACTAAAATCAGGTGTGTTTGCTCCCTCAAATCGGCCTCCGATCATATTTCCCCATTGGTTGCTCCAATTAGAGAATACTGGATATTTACGGTAGAGGGTTACTGTCTCTTTTTGTATGGTATCAGGAATGAAATATTTTACATTACCTCCCTTCTGAACTAAAAAAGGATAGGTCACGGCATGGATATGATTATCATGGGGGCGTGCTATGACATAAATAACGTCAGTTCCTATATTATTAAAAGTAATAAGACTGTCTTGAGAGTTATTCATTGCAATGGGTTGCCAGTTGTGTCCGGTGCGAAAAGTGCATAAGCACAAAAGTTCGTTTCCCGCTTCTTTAATTTCTATAGAAATGGAATCGGTATATCCATATTCTGCCGACACGTCATAAACGTGATTGTCATTCAAACTTGCAATTTTTTGTGCTTCTTTCGGAAGAACTTGAACTTTATAGGTAGCACGATAGATTTTAGATACTTTTTTTATGGAGTCTATTCGAAACGGATATTTATCTGTCGGTACAGGGTGATAGGTCACAGGAAATTCAGACGCATCAATTTTATTGAAACGTTTTGCTTCTTTGTCTTTTTCGTAAAGTGTATAGGTTTCATTATTGTTCAATACTAATGCCACCCAAGTGTGTCCCATTGTGCTGTAATTGGCCCATCCGGGTACCATATCTACTGTGGCCGGGATAGCCAGTGAACGAAGAATAGCTGTTTGTAAAATACAGCGTTGTGAACAATTGGCCTGTTGTAGCTGGTCAATGGTTAGTACATCTGGAGAGTAGGGACATAAAGGAGTGACTTGCCGGACAGATTTTATAATAGAATCAGATAATAGAGAAAAAGCTTGTTTAATGTCTGTTACTCCTTTTATAATACCGGCATATTTCTGTTGTAATGCTTGTCTCCATCCTAAGATCAGTTGTTCATCCATTGTCCGATAAGGCAATATTAGATGACAAAACTGTTCGAAAGAAATCTGGTTATGCCAGGGAGCGGTTTCCCATGACTTGAATGCTTGTTCTATATTCTCTATCAAGAAAACGGCTGAAAGGGTGTCTGAGTCATTTATCCACTTTATCTCTTTAGGTGAATATTCTGTTATAGACGATTGCCACGCTGCTTTTACTACATTCGCGCTGACCGGGGGCCGTAAAGCTTGGATTTTTTGTTTGTAACTTTCTATTGCTTTGCCATAAGGAGCTCTATAACCTTTCATGTTTCCAATGAGGAATAAGGCGGCTTTATATTTTAAGCTGTCTGACGGGTGGGTACTATAATGCGTTAATACTTTGTTTAGCTGTTCCGTTGGTTGTCCTGTGCTATACAGGGACACGGTGAAGAATAACAAAAGTAAAAAGGTGTTTTTGCTTTTCATTCGATTTGGAGATTTATTTGTTGTAATATTCTAAGAGTTTTTGGGCTTGTTCTTTGTATTGCTCTGCTTTCTTATTGGAAACTTTAGGAGATATGTTTATAATTTCCCAAGCGGTCTGCCATGCTCCTTCCATGTCGTGGATATGTCGTTGTAAACACATTCGTTGATATCGGGAGCGAAGATTGGTTGGAATGATTGCGGCTATCGTATTTAATGTCCGCAACGCATCGTCATATTGTGATAGGTGGGTATAACAATTGGCCATACGGTAATAAAGAGAAGGATTGGAAGTGTATAAGGTCGCTTTTTGGTATACGACTATGGCTTCTTGGTATTGTTTTTGTCTGGCCAAAGAGTTGGCGTATTGTGTAAGAAAGGCTTCGGAGGTGCTTGCTTGTTCCAAAAGTTGAGCCAAGAGACTGCCCGCTTCTTCGAGTTGGTCTTTCTTAATTAACGAAATACTTTTTTGGAGTCCGATTTGTGCGTTAATCACTCTGCATTGATGATATAACAGTAAGATTGCAATACAGCAAAAAGTAAAGGCGCTCACCTTTTTCAGCGTGATAGGGAGACTGAACCGGTTATTGGATGCAGCCAATAGAATGCCTCCATAACTCAGTAATAAAAACCAAGTGGTAATGGCAGCATATATAAAGTTGAATAATGCCATGACGGCAACTGCTGATACGATGGATAGTGCTTCTATGTCTTTTTGTTTGATGGCGAGACGCCCTAATACGATAAAAAATCCTAAATAACAGAGAAAACCGATAATACCTCCTTCTATGGCCTCTTCCAAATAGTCATTGTAGGCCATCGATACAAAAGATGCATTTCTATGTTCGGCCGTTGTTGATGTCTGATTAGAAAAATAATCAGCTTGTTTCAGATTGTAGTTTCTCTCAAACAGCCCGTATCCATAACCTCTGAGGGGGTTCTCTTTAATCATTTCCGCACTAAGTTTCCAGATGAATAAACGGCCATCCGCAGAATCTTTCTTAATCTGATAAAGATATATTCCGGCAAAGAGGATTACCATGCATAAAAGGAGTAGTGATAGTCCTTTTTTGATATAATTGTTTTTTCTCCGAAATCGATGGATATATTTACTTGAGAGAAAATAAACAGATAGTATGACGATGCCACCGATATAAGCAGTACGGCATTGTAAAATGAATAAAAACAGAAGTATGCATCCTAACAGAACTTTATAGGCCCATGCTCTGTTCGAGTCTTTTATTTTTCCTATGAGAATGGGAATGCAGCAAAGTATGAAAATCGCATTGACGTTTGGATTTTCATTTGTACCGGAGACAGGAAAGTACTTGCTGTATGAGTCGATTATGTTTAAAGATTGTCCGATCATGAATATTAATTGGATAACCGCAATGCCGAGAAGAATGTTTTTTATAAATGTAATGCTTATGATTTGCATCTGTATTAAAGAATAGAGTGCTATCAGGTAGATGATGCCTGAAATTAAATAAAGAGAACGATAGTATTCGCCATTCGCATAACAACTGTGTAATAGGATGTATATCCCCCACAATGAAACAGCATAGGCGCATACGCATGCTTTTCTATAGCCCGTATTACAGATGGCGTAAATTCCTGCAATTAATGCCAGTAAAGAGGTCATTATCGAGAAAAATAATGAATTGGATAAAGAGGAATATATGAATATGCCGCTATCAAATGTAATTGCAATACTTGTAAATACAAGTAAAATAGCTGATAATGCTTTTGTTATATATGTGTACATAGTATTATTTGTGGTTAGTTTTACAAAGGTAGGCGGATTGAGCACTGGATGTCATGTGCGTTTTGATATTTGAACTATCTTTTATGTCACTTATTTTAAATGAAAAAGTAAGGCTGAGACTTATTGGGTAAGATCGTATATGTACTGACAGGGAGTCTGTCTATTACCCCTTACGCTATGCTGCAAGTGCCTGTCTATCGAATATACAGGGCGGAAGGGCCTTTTGCAAAGAATATCTGTTGGATGATTCTCTTATATCCTCAGGTCGGCTGCCGAATAGAGAAAACTGAAATCGCAGATGGGATTATTTTATACGCTGAATAGGTGTTACTATAAAAATAATTGTATGTTGGGTGCAATCGACCTGCCTGTTGACAGCTATTGATAGGTCTGTTGACCATAGTCAACATCCAATACCATGCTTTGATTTTAAAATATATCCGGCGTCTGATCCCATTTCTTTATAAGGTTTCGAACTCCTCCCCTTACGCTTCCCTCTATTCATCAGCATTTGGGTGCGTAAGGGGAGGGGCTAAGTGTGTTTCATCGTTATAAGAGCTATGGATGAGCAAAGGAGCGATCTGGAGTCTGTATGCATTTTCTCGTTGAATACGCAAAATTTCGTCATACCCTCTGTGTACAATGTTATAATAAACTTTTTTTCTCTAATATTTTGTAGTCGAATAGATTATTTATATCTTTGCACCCGAAACGGATGAAAGGTGGAGGGGCGATTAAG
>DXWV01000072.1:0-513 GCA_019416685.1 Bacteroides sp. | reverse complement strand
AAGAAAACTGTTTGTCAGATTGTTGAAGAGTGGCTGGAAGGAAAAGACTACTTTCTGGTAGAAGTAACTGTAAGCCCTGATGACAAGATTGTGGTTGAAATAGACCATGCAGAAGGAGTTTGGATTGAAGATTGTGTGGAGCTGAGCCGCTTCATTGAATCTAAATTAAACCGTGAAGAGGAGGATTATGAGCTGGAAGTTGGCTCGGCTGGAATCGGACAGCCATTCAAGGTAGTACAACAGTACTATAATCATATCGGCAGTGAAGTGGAAGTATTAACCAAGAGTGGTAGAAAACTGGCAGGAGTGCTGAAAGAGGCCGATGAAGAGAAGTTTGTAGTGGCTGTACAGAAGAAAGTGAAGCTTGATGGAGCAAAACGTCCCAAACTTATGGAAGAGGATGAAACCTTCCGTTATGATGAGATAAAATACACTAAATACTTAATTAGTTTTAAATAATATGGCCAAGAAAGAAGAAACAATCAGCTTGATTGATACATTTTCGGAATTTAA
>DXWV01000071.1 GCA_019416685.1 Bacteroides sp. | reverse complement strand
CAAAACCGTCGGAAATTAATCCCTTTATGAAAGTGATAAGCTCCTCGGCAGTGTCAGGGATATCTTTACGGAGAAACTTATTTTCTAATCCTTTTGACTGCTCATTCAAAAAGTTCAGAACAGCGGCAATCTGCTGATTCGTTACACTGCCTTTCGCAATGGCCTTATCAATATGATCGATAAGTTTATCTATTATATCCTGTGAATTATCAGCCATCAATTAAATTCTTTACTAAATTCCTGTGTATGAATACGCGGATTATTAAAATTATCCCCTTGTAATGCTTGTGTAAAATGTCTTTCAGAGTCAGCAAACCTTAATGTTATAGGTAAGCTTTGTGGTTGATTCATCGTTTTAGCAACTGACAGGCTATCAGCCGACGCGTTTACTTTTATTTCTCGATCTTCATATCCGATCAAATAAATATCGTTACTGGAAAGCATATCAAGAAGAAACATAAGTTCTTTACTTGTCTTAAAACCGGTTTGTACATGGATAGTGTCTACGGTTCGCACACGTTCACGAGATTCGATATAATCATTAACCAATTCATCATATTTTCCGTACGTATCCTCTTCCCCAACATCCTGATCCAATGTTGGTTTTCCTGTAACATCTATACATTCATAGGCACCGTAAGAATTAAGAAATTCCAAATAGTATCTTTCTTTTTCAACTTCCGCCGGAAGAATCACGATAGTAACTGCTATACCTTCATCTGTACTTATAACAAATTGGCTGGCCAGCATATTTTCATTATTAAAAAAGTATCTACGTAACGCATCTAAATTAAGCGCATAACACTCTCCTATGGATAGGCCGGTAATCTCTTTACTTATCCCCTCCGACACTGTGACCATAAAAGTTGTTTTCGGAGCGATAAAAAGCAAAGGACGTAACTCTGTTTCCCGGATCATTAATATTCTGGTTTCCGATCTGGTAGACATAAAGAAATTTCCAGCTGCATTAAGTAACTTAAAAGTGAAAATATTACTCCCTTCTTGATTTAAATGCCGCATAGCTCTTTTACTGATTCCACCTAATACAGATTTATGTTGCAACGTATTATTCTCTCCTTCTGTATTAGTCACACTTACAGTATATTCCTTAAGATTGCCGGAGGTTTCCAAAATAATATCCGTTTCCTGTCCTGTATATCTGGTTGGAGATAGAATAGCAGATAATATTTCATCAATAAACACATAAAAAGTGCCCTCTTCTCCGGATCCTTCAAATATGATTTCTTCCCCATTCCGAATCTCATAGGAAACAGGAGATGAAGAAACGATATCAAGCCGAATCGGATTACCCGATAAAGCCATGGTCCGCGGTGATATATTTACGTTCAAACTCATACCTTAAATTGTTGCCTTACTATATTCTCATTTATAACCGGAGATAAATTACAACCAGATAAAAATCTATCTCTTTCAACACTGGGCATCACGAGAAAAGAATAAAAATCATTACTCGTTTTAATTTCATTTCCAGGTAACGTTCTAAATTTAGAAAATGCATCAGAAACGTTTGTCAATTCCGGTGCAGATAATATTGTTTCAGTTTTCATATTACAAATTTGTTGAAATTCCCATATTTGCCAAAGGACAAAAAAACTATCTTCTTTCAGCTCGCATTCCCGCTTCGTATGTTAAATCATCCTCATAGTCAGTACTTATAATTTGCGTATTGGGTGCATTTCCTATTATTATTGAGACTCTATATTTTAATTTAGCCTGATATACATTCAGAATCTCTCTTTGGCTAGTTACATCCTCTTCCGAAGGTGGTAAATATGCTGCAAACTCTTCGTCAGTTGGATTAGTAACTACTTCTTTCACAATATCAGTCATAAGAACATTTCTATCATTCACTCCGTATTTATCTCTAGATAGTGTGATAGCTGCCCTAAAAATATTCTCAGCATATGAAATAAGTAGCCATTTAGTAGTCTGTGGTTTCATTTCCGTTATCCCTTGTTCCAATTCAAGATCATAAGGTTTTAAAAGCTTAATGGTCCTTAATTTCACCGTAGCCGGTTTATCTATACGATAAGGCATAGTATGCTTAACGCTTTCAATCATTACCTTTTGACCGGCTATAGAAAGAGGACGTCCAGTATCGATCTTAGTCAAATTTATACGATCCAAATTGAATTTTCCGCTTAAAGTATGATTAGAATGTCTTAGAATAGCGTCCCATTCTTTAAAAAAGCAATTAAATGCCCCATCTTTCCCACGAAACACCAGCGAATAATTATAAGTATTACCACTTTCATCACAGAAGTAATTCCCGACTGGATCCCGACAAAGTGAACTCCCAAAATAATAGCCGGAAGAATTTCCCTTTTCATCGTTTGCAATCCCCATTGCAAAACAGAAACACAAAGGTGTATCTTCTTTCTGCTCTTCAACTCTGGCCCCTCTCAAAGTTGTATTTAGATTAACTGTACCTGCAAGGTATTGAGGTACAAGAAGGTTGTTAGTAAAAGCCATTGGTAAACATTCATCCGCCCCCGTTACTTCTTCATAGTCTATATTGGTAGTCTTTTTATCCCAGGGGAAAAAGTCGCTCGATACCATCGACACGCTTTTCGTAATTATATTACGCTTATAGAATCGACCGGTAGAAGCTTGATAACAGATATATGTATCATCCGGGATATATCCTGGTACTGTATTTTTAACCTCTGTAACAATACCCTTATATTGATTCAAAAACTCTTCAAAAGAATCACATTCAACGTCTGCACCTTCAAATGAAGTCCCAGCGGATAGTTTCAACTGTTTCGCCGCCCCATAACTAGGAACTAGATCCGACGATTTAAACAACGTCCAATCTGCAAAAGATGATGTCGTAATAGCATCTTTTATCAGAATGACTTTTGCCGTTCTGGTATTACCATCTACAAAAACTTTAGCACCAGTCCTACAAAACAAAGCGTCTAAGAAATCATTTACAGAACAATCCGGCATCATATTTTTATATTCTATCTGCCCTTGAACAATTGCATCCGCCACATTATTAAGCACTACCATTTTCTTAAGTTGATAATGAGTGGCAAAAGGATTCTCTATCAGCTTGAAACCATAAGCCGAAAAGATCAGTTCCAGTATCCTAGACACCTTTATAAAAGGAGATATCCCATACCCAGCGGGTAATTTTACATCTACTAATGATCCGGAAAGTACCATTTTTTCAGTACGGGCATTTTTCTTTAAATCATAGACATCGTGATTAACTTTCTCTATGGGATTAATAAATTCAGGATAAACAACATCATTCAAAGATTCAGCCTTCACCTGTATCGGGAAAACATAATAATCTGCTGTCACATAATAGCGCATGACATCGCTTAAGTGATTCATTAATACGGTTATTCCTCCTTCTGGCTTATATATTGGTAGTTCGGGTAATTTCTTCAATGAAACATTATTCCAAGCTTCATACATCAAACTTTCATCAAAACCAAAATTAGCTACTACACCGCTTTCCCTACTGGCTGACGTTATATTTTGCTTCCCCGTCCTTCGATAAATACCATCGGCAATAATAGCCATTACGTCTTTCCCCGGCGCATTTACTATATCTTCCCGGTGTATGTAATCAACCAGATAAAGATTACGTTTAGTCCCTGGCAATGTGGATGCTAACGTTTGGCTTCCTTTATCCGTGTAAATAGGAGAAGTAATTTCGACTTCCATCTGGAAATCACCTGGAACATCGTATATTCCCTTTTGCGTCTTAATAGTTAATGCCATTAGTTATCCCCCCTTGTAAATGGTTTTTCTGACTTATATTTAATTTCCTCTGCATCATTGATATCGGATAAAAGAACATAAGACTTAAGCGGTTGAGACAATCGGTTTGCCGCCGCTTCCAACCGTTCAGCAGCTTTATCAAGTTTTGAAGGTGATTCTACTTGCGTATCAATTCTGTCTTCCACATGACCGCCTTCATAATAGCCGGGCAATGGATTTGCAGTAGTACGTTGTCGGCGTATGCTCTCAATCACCTTAACCATATTGACCACCCTTTTATTCTTCATTTCCGGTACTGGAACAACATACTCCCCGCGATGAACTGCACCAGCTATTTCATAGCGCCCACCATCACCGGTGTATCCGCCTTCATCATACCCTCCCGGAGAATTAACGACCCTTTCGCCACTTGCAGAAGAACTGCTAGTATTATTTAATGTCATACTTTTAACCTTTTGGCGTTCCGCATTGGCAGCGGCAAGTTGGACAGCACCTATTGCCCCCATTAATCCGGCAGCAATAGGGCCGGCAATTGGCCCTAATTGTCCTAAAGCCATTACTATTGCCAAAGCTGTATTAGCAATAATTTCGGAAGCTTTAATTGCAAATTGTATATCTGCATATTTTTTCTCAATATCCAGTTTCTTCTGTGCCTTTTCCTGCTCCAGTCGTTCTATTTCCTCTGAATTACCTTCCGCAGCCGCTATTTCTGCGTTGTATTTAGCTTCAACATTATCTTTCTCTATTTGCTTAAAAGTACTAAAAGCAGAACTAAGTCCAGATGTTACAGCATTAACCAAAGCTCCCATATTCTCTAAAATATCCCCTTTAAATTTTTCCCAGAATTCAGGATCGGAAAAATTCTTGAAAATATCTTTCAACTTACTTATGGCATTAAAGATATCAGCAACATCCTCTGATAGTTCATTACCTATAATTCCCTTTAGTTCACCTTTGGACTTTTTAGCTAAATCAGCTTTGGCCTTATAATACTTCTTTAATAAGAGTTCTTTGGCATCAGTGTAAATTCGTTCAACTTCAACTTCATCCTTCCCATTCTTTTTTGCGTAATTCAATGATGTTTCATAGAGCCCTTTAAGCAAGGCTAATTGAGCGTCATATTCAGCTTTCAATCGGTCTTCCGGATTATCTGTAGATTCCTGCAACATATCCCTCATCGTTTGCAGGTTATCATAATAATCTTTTTCAGTTTTTAATCTGGCATCAAACGTCTTTTGCTCTGCATCCGCCACTCTTTTGTCAGCTTCTCCAACGGCTTTAGCCTTAAGCTCTTCATTGGTGACTACTAATTCATTAGATTGCTGATAATACTTTTCTTCAATGCTAAGTAGCGTTTCTGCATTGTTCAAAGCCAATGTTGCTGTATAAATGTCAAATTGAGATTGGCTTATCGTCTTATTACTTAACATAAGGCGATAGCCGTTCAATGCAGAATTATAACTTCTTTGTTGTTTCTGTAAATCTTCTTTGCGAAGGTTTTCTAATGATTGAATTTGTTTTTTTTCTGATTCAAGAAGCTCTTTTCTCTCTTTTTCCTTTTGTTTGTTATTCGCATTTTCAGCATCAGAAGCAGCCTTTGCTGTACCTAGTTCTCTAAGTTTTCTAATCTCGGTATCAATCCGCTCCAACTCTTGATTTTTCAGTCGGATATTTTTTTTAGTATCCTCCTTCCAGGTTTCTTGTACTTCTTTTTTCCTATCTTCAAGTTGTTTTATTTTCGAAGTCGCTTCTACCTGTACTTTTAATTCCTCCTGTGAGGAAGTTGTAGCAGCTTTTATCGACTTAATATATGGTTCATATTTCTTATTGATTTCATCAATACCCAATGAATAGCTTTTTTGGTCAGAACGCATTGCTTTAAAAAAAGCAGTAAACTCCACTTGTTTGCTAATGCTCATATCCGCATATTTTCCAAATTGGTGAGTAAAATCTTCTAATGTTTTTGTAGAGTCCTGCAAAAAAGTAGTCATTGCCGGTTTTAATTTATCAAAGACATCAACTGACATCGAAGAACGCATCATTTTCAAGAGCCGCTCCTCCGTGTCAATTTGGGCGGAAACTCTATTTTTGACATATTCAGAAACAGACTGTGATCTCATCTCATTAGCAATTCGATTGGTCAAAGCAGTATTAGCATCATTCTGTGCACGGGTTATTTCTTGCAGTTTGGCAGTTTCCAAATCGTAGTTTCCAATTAAATAGCCATACTTATCATTCAATTCTTTCACCAATCGACTACGTTCCGATGTCCCAGGGTTTGTCTTTTTTAATTCTTTAAAAATTTCATTGAGAGAAGCACGTTCTGTTTCAAGTTTTTTATTTAACTCGGATATTGACTTATCAGCTACAGATGTCTTGTTTCCAAACAGATACATAGCCGTGGCAGCCACAGTTATCAAAGCAGCAACAACTCCTATTGGAGAAGCCTTCAATACAAGATTAAACATTTCCGTTACAGCCGTTGCAATACTACAACGCCCCTTATACAAGTCTAAAGCTATCAACTTTGCTAACAAAGCTTTGCGGGAAAAAGCCAATTGTATAGCGTGTAACTTCTCAATCGCTATATTAGCCGCAGTACCGGCAACAGCCTTTGTATTCCAAGCTACAACTAATTTTGTTGTAGCCCAATAAGTACTTAAAGCTGTTATCACTGGAAGCAATATCGCCCGATATTGAGCAAATTTATCAATACACCAACTAATCCCATTTATTAGTCCGGTAAAAGCATCAATAACAAGTTTCATTACCCCCCTAGATTCGTAGAACTTCAAGATAAGCCCTTCTATGGCACTCTCCATGATCTTGATGCTTCCCTGAACTGTATTCATTTTTTCGTCGCTCATGGCTTTCAGTTCATCCCCAACATCTGTTACAGCATCTCGTAAAGGAATAAGTTTATTGGCACCGGTAAGAAAAGCGTTAAATGCAGCCACACTTCGTTTATCCGTTAGTTCCAACGTTTTTGCCAGATCAATCCCTTCTTCATCCAGTTCCTTTAATGCAGGTGCCAACTCTTCAAGTGATGTTATCGGACGCCCTAAAGCAACCGCCAGTTTGCCTGACGAGTCAGCAAGGTTTAACAGAATGTTTCTAGTAGCAGTAGCCGCCGAAGAAGCATCAAATCCCGCATTCGCCAATGTCCCTAGCAATGACATCGTATCCTCAATCGTAAAGCCAAAAGCTTGTGCAACCGGAGCTACTGTAGATAAAGCCGTCTGTAAATAGCCAAAATCCATAGCGCTACGTGTTGTAGCAATTGCCATAGCAGAAACAACGCGTTCGGTGTCTGTTGTTTCCAATCCGAAAGCTCTGATTGCGGCTCCGGCTAATTTAGCCGCTTCCGGTAACTCGGCACCAGTGGCACCGGCAAACCTTAAGACGTATTGAGTGGCTTCCAAAATTTCCTGCTTGTTAAAGCCTAGTTTAGCCAGTTCAGTTTGCAGATTCGTTACTTCTGACGCTGTATACTTGGTTGCTGCTCCCAAACGCTTGGCATCTTCTGTCAAGTCAGTGATTTTATCCCTAGTAGTTCCTAGAATAGCGGCTAAATTGGCATTAGCAAATTCAAAGTCTTTAATTGTGTTTTGGAATTGGCGTATAGCTCCCAAAAAGGTCTGCCCAATCATTTGCCCGAATCCGACAAAGATACCTGCAATCGCCGATTTTAATTTACTGAAAGAAGAAAAAGTCTGAAATAGCCCTCCGGCACTTGCCCGATTCCTATCCATCTGTTCAGTTACCGCTTTCAATTCCTTTTCTAAAGCGGCATATTTTTCCGGTTCCAGAGATTTTACCGTATTGCTTAGTTCACGAGACAATTCTTTAGCTTTTTTGCTCAACTGACTGGCGGACATAGTTGTTTTATCCAGTCTCTTTTCACATTCCGCAATTTTGGTATTATTCTCACGAATCGTCTTAGAATTTTCCAGTATCTGTTTATTCAGATTCTTCCATTCCTCGCCACCGGCTTTCCCTTGCATAACAAGATCGGCCATCTCCTTACGAAGTCCCTTATTATCATCCTTTAGCTTCTTGGTTGATTCATGGAGACTATGAATTTCTTTCTGTAAATCATTGGCGTTAAGAGATAACACCCATGTAATATAATCCGGTTGTAACTTTGCCATATCGTCTTAAAATAATGATAGACAAAACTACAACCGGATAATAAGGTAGTAAAGGACACAAATCTATATCCTAGGATGCTTTTTCATGTTGATCCAAACCGGTATTCCTATGAATGGAGTCATTATGCAACACATCCCGATAAAGACAAACCATTCTTCGAAGTTCTTAGGCGGGTATATGAATACATAAGCGATAAGAACCAATGAATAAATAGCACCGATAATATAGAAGAATCCAGCGTCCATGGCATTTTCATTTGAAACAAAAATAGTGAAATTATTTCAACTATTTATCTTCCGGCAATAATTTCATTAAGTTACCCTTCATCTGTCGAAGGCTGTATATGAGTTTTAACATACCACTTCCATCCATATCACCGGTATAGCCATTCATTTCGGAAACACTAAAGAGATAATCAATAGTCTTTTCCAGTGTTTGACAGTCTAATTTAGCTCCGTCTTCCTGATAATCTTTCAGGGCATCCAGAACCTGTTGGTCTATTATTACGGTATTGATATTAAGCGTTTCCATTCTGTCCCCCTTTCTGGATTACTTTAATGGATGTAATACCATTTAAACTTTTAAGCTTCTTAGAAGGTTTACCACTTTTGTTTAATGGATAAAAAAGACCGGAAACTTCTTTTGTTTTAGCGTATACCGAAATCCACCCGACAACGAAGATATCCGTAAATTCTTCCTTTGTTTTAGGATCACTGTATCTCACTTCCACGATATCACCCTCATGAGCATGAAGGATATCAAGCAACTTACTATGAGTCTGACTGATACGTTTCCGGATAGTCGTCATCTCATTCATATCCTTATTCATTTCATCAATCAACAAGGATTGTTCTTTGGTAAATTGGAAAGTTTTCATTACTTCTTTCCTCCTTTCCTGGCTTTATGTACGCAATACCCAGCCATGATGATACATGGCGGAAAGATGAAGGTAAGACAGAAGCAAGCAATTGCCGAGACGTAGTAGGCATCCGAGGATGTTTTCACTTCGCAGTCTGAAAGACTACGGAAATAACGCTCCATGAGCGTATTGGTATCCGATTGTGTACGGAACGAAGGCACGTAGTTTGTGCCGGTGAGTTGTTTTTTCATATACTGATGAGTTTCGCATTAAGGCTAGTTTTCTTTGTAGCAAGAACGGCTGCCATTTCCCTAAGCTGCGAAACTCATCTTGAATGGAGTAACTCCACAAAGAAACAGGGAAAGGCAACCGCCTATATAAATAAGTTAATAATAGGACATAAAAAAAGCCCTATGTAAATGGGCAATATTACTATTACTCCATAATCAAAATGAATTTCGCACTACAAATATATGGATAATATTTTATACGAACAACTTATTCCGATAAATTTTCTTCTGCCATGCGCCTAGCCTTCATTTTTATATGCTCATACAATTCCTCCGAAAGCGCTCGTTTCGCAATTTGCCTAAAACATTTTAATTCCTCAAAATGCATAGAATGAGTTAATGACCTTTCTATCTTAAAGTTGTTTCTTTTTTTATATAGAATAGACAAAAAAGACTTATTATCATTTATTAGGTCTGAAATATGTATATAGGCTCTTTCAGACTCTTCTGACTTTGTTTCTAGGAACTCCTTATATCGAATTTTCTTTCTACCTTTCAATTGTCTGTTTTTCTCTAACAAAGATTCATACCATTCAAGTATTTTGCTTGAATCAGTTTCATTTTCGACATCTATAGATGTTATTCCTAAATATTTATTAATCCAGACTTTGTTTTCCATATCTAATTCACATTAAAGAAACATAGTAAATCAAATCATCAAAAGATTATTAATCTACCGGGTTTACAACTATTTCCCCTTGCGGAATATCAGGTTCATTTCCTTCTCTCCAATATCTCACTGTAGTACTTACTGTTATTGTATATCCATTAGATTTCGATTTAGTAGTTGTTGTAAGTTTAGTGACTACTTCTTTCGCTTGCTCTTCCGTCAAGTCGCACTGAGTAGTCCTAGATGTCACATATTTAGGATACCCTTTCATCGAAGGAGAAATCGAAGTTTTTTGTTTAGTTTCAAATACCCAACAATTTGTACTATTATCATCTTTACTACATCCCAACATTATAATAGCAAGAAATGCAAGCAATAATTTTTTCATTGCGTCTTAATTTTAAAGTTTCAACAAAGGTAAAGAAAAAAAAGTCTTACTCAATAAAGAATAAGACTTTTAGTTCCATCCCTATAAATAGGAATAGATATTGAAATTATGGAAACAATATATCATATCCAGCCGTGAGTCTGTATTCTCACGGCTGTTTTTCTTTTAATTACTCTTCATCCTCTTCAAAAAGACTTTTCATCTCTGTAACGGCTTCTGCTGTCAATGATTTACGTATAGCCTTTTCGCGCTTCAATTCCTTATCCAATTCAAGATAGCGTTCGAAGTCCACCCCAGTCTTATTGGGTTTATCCCGTAACTTTTTAGACTCAGTTTGGTAATTCAAAGAACGCTCCAAAGATTCCTCGCGCTGCGCGTGCTTCCCGAACAGAATTCGTTCGATGGTGGAATATACCCATAGTTCAAAATCAGGATTTAACCAAGAGGCAAATTTTAATGCTAGGACACGATGCATATACGTACCTGACTTCTGACGTGAAACGATTAAATCGGATTCGTTAACGATTCCTAATAAACCTGCATTTGCAGGTTTTTGACAAGCTTCAATAAATCTTTTAGTGTCCTCGCTTTTGGTAAATTGATACAAATCCTTTTCAAATGCTTTTGCCATTTCAGTAGCATTAACCATCATTCCATTGTTTTTATCCAATGCAAAAGTGATTGGATTCTCCTTAAAAATACAAATTTTTGTTTCCATTTTCTTAGTTGTTAAATTAATACTTAATATAAATACAGCACAAATGCATTACAAATACCTGATTATCAATTATTTAATTAACTATTTAACTAAGTTTTAATATACACATAGTAACAAATCAGAAAAAACATACTAATATTATAGAATAACAGAGTATATTTCTAAGAAATTATGGTCGCCAGCTTTCAGACGAAAGTAGAAGCATTTATGAGAAATGACGCAGTATGTTTTTTATTACTAAAGGTTTTAAAAACGAAAATCACCATTATTTAAAGATTTATTAACGGTTAGTTACACTAGAATATTTCCCTCTATTTCCAATTGACGGCAACTGAGGTTTATCATAACCGCGGTTGAATTTTAATTCAATGCCAACTGCGGTGCTCAGCACCGTAGTTGAGCACAAATATTCATCATTTTTAGATTTGCGTTGTTGTACCGGAAAAAGCTTCATTCAGCCTTTCATAAATCTGATCCCGTACCTGCTTTCCATACTCATAACGAACGGCATTTATCGTATTATTATAAAGTATCCCCCAAACCTGCCTATTATATATCTGCCAGTTCCCTACTCGCTTCATATCCATAAAACGCATATACAAAGGAATATTAGAAGTGGAAATTATGCCATTGCCGGATGCTTCAATTTTATATTGCGGGGATTCCAGCGCTTTCAGAAGAAGGCTATCGCGATCAAGTGTTGTACCAAAACCCTGTTCCTGATAGAAACTTCTTCCTTCTTTGGAATATCTGGTACGAGTATATACACGTTCACGAGCAATCAGAAGTTGTGCTTCAAATATTGCCCGTATATCCTTTTCGACTTTCTCCCGTATAAACTCCTGCTTTATGATATCCTCATTCATTCCGTATCAAATTGAAAACCTACACTCCAACCGGCAAAGACAGAATAAAACCCGGCTTCCGGGATTGTTGACAGACTGGATAAATCCAAATCTCTAAATAAATGGCATCCAGCCGCCTTATCCTTCTGCAACTGTGCCTTTATCTTCTCCACTACTGGTTGCGTTTCCTTCTGCACCTGATATGCTTTCTTTCGCTGTGGATCTGTCTTATCCATTATCAAGATAACACAAAGGTTGGATTCCGAAAGATTATCCACGTCCCTACTTTTCCCTTGTGCATTGGGGATGATAAAAAACAAGGCCGGAAGTTCATCCGGCTTAAGCCCCTGTACAAGATTCCCCATATCCGGATCGAATGTGGCCGGAACAACCTTCTTTATTTCTGGAATCCGCTCACAAATGCCGTTCCAATAGTCCTCATATTCTTGTAAATCTACCATGACTAAGAAAAATAAAGGTTTGCTTCCCAAGTTCGACGACTAACCAGTCCTGGCAATACCCGCCCTTTGCTGTGTACCCACTTCATAAACTCCGTACGGATAGAAGGATCATCTATGTTAGCCTTAGCCTTTCTATATAGGGTAGAAGTATTGAATGCCCGAATCCCGATATTAAAGGAAAAGCTTATCAAAGCATCAAATTTATTTTGGCTGATAGAAGGAAATTGTACATTGAGATTTCTTTCAACGTCTGCCAAATCCAAAGAAAGAAAGGTTAACGCCTGTTCCTTAGTAATCCGCATCCCACCATATACACCTTTAGTATGACCGTATCCAATAGTCCAAATACCCGATGGGCATTTATACGCTTCTAATTTCAGACCTTCAAAAGTACCAATAGCTTGTTTCGCTGATTCGCTTGTTTTCATAATCTACTGATTTTTATTGTGCAAAGATTCAAATCGACATTTATATAGATAAAGCAGAATATCCCAAAAGGGAGTTTCGTTTATTTGCTTCACATTGCCAAAAACACCGGAAGACGCAACTTCATATGCAACCCCTACCCATCCGGTTTTATCGTCCGTACGTTTTTCCCCATGGGGTTCCTGAAATAATATTGAGAAATTAATCTCTTCTCCATTTATTGGGATTGGTACACTATAAATCAGTTCCCATACCGCACAAAAGAAAATATAAGAATGAAGGCATACTAAAGCCGGTAATTTCTTATTTGCTTCGGAATCATCATTTTTATAAAGTATCTCGCCAAATTCGAATATCAAGCTATCTGCCAGTTTGTTGTCTTCTTCCTTTTGTGCGGTACTCATTGCTTTTGCCAGATTCAGACATTGAACAAACTGTCCGAAGGTGATATTATTAAGCATATCATCCGGCCCTTTCCAATCTTTGTATGAGGGCAAAAGATTCTTTCCCGTCTTAATATGAGGATCATAGATAATTTTATCCCCTTCCTCTGTTATGTCAAAGAAGGCATCTATTTTATGCAATTGAGCGCTTATTTCCTTAACTATTGCTTCTTTGCATATTACAAAGTTATATCTCATACCAAGAAGCAAAGAAACAAGCTTGCATCTCATTTCAAAAGGGGATATCTTACCGGAATTCATCATCATGACAAGTTCCAGATAACGGTAGTACTGTTCCGGTGTCAGTTCTTCCAAACACTCCGGTATTTTCTTTGATTTATTATCGTATGTAATTTCTTTCATATCAAAACGTTATGCCTTTAGATTGTATGGTCGCTTTAGGTAAATATAAATCCGGTTCATCCGGTTCGGCTTCAATAGTAGCGATAAAGTCTTGTAATGCTATAAGATCTTTTTCCGCATCATCCCCCAAGCTTTTAGATACTGCTTTTCTGGCTTCGGCTTCGGCCTTAATCTTTTCTTTAACAGTTCCGGCCTGTTGTACCTGGACTACCCCATCTGGAAGAACTTCAACAGGCAAACGTTCAACTGCCTTTTGCATCGTTAGAAGTGCTAAAGGCCTGCACACCGCATCGTTAAAGTCTTCTCCTAGTTCATTCTCTAAAAGTAACTGTTCGTACCGCTTCCGCGTGATGATTGGAATAATATAACGATCCTGCATTTCCCGGATAATCGGCGTAAGAGTTAAGAAAAGACGATGACTTCCAATCATATAATAAATATCGAATTTTTCTTTACTTCTTATTAAAAGCTGATTTATAGCTCTTTTCTTCTCTGACTTCAACCAGAAATCGAAGTTCTCTTTATCTAAATAAGCGATCAAAGCGTCTATCGATTCATAAGCCAGATTAAGGATGTTTGTTTCGTCTTTATATTCCTGTATGGCAGTAAGTCCCTTTTCATGTTCACCTAATCGCTTTTGCCGACCAGTGTTCCCGTGTTGCGCGTCCAGTGTAGGTATAATCTTGATCCAGGTAAATAAAGCTATGGACTGTTGCATCATCAGAAGAAGAGTTTTATATTTTTCTTCTGCTTTTGGATCTGGTTCCGTAGAATGATAAAATTCTACTACTTTGTCGTAAACTTCCGGCCCTACGATAGCCGTTAAACGTCTTACACTTAATGGTATGTAAGGTTTCCACTTAGAGAAATCGGTTGCAGCATCAATCATCCCTAGCGCTTCAACGAGTTCCGACGTACCATTGTTGTTTTTATCAAAGATTGTTTTCATCACTTCTTATTCTGGTGTAAAAAGTTTAGTTTACGCATTTTCTTTTACTCTACCACTTGGTGAAACGTTTTCTTCCGCATTGACAATACTTCGATAAAGTCCTATTTGAGTCTTACTTCCCGGAAAGTTCGCACGTATGTAGTGCATCAGTGGTTTACATAGTATCATATCGGGTATGGCTGTTTCGCTGGCATTATAAACCTTTATAGAATAAAGTTTCTCTGATCCGCTGGATAACTTATTTTCCATGATAAGGTTTGATAAAACCGGATCCAACCCGAAACCAGAAGTAGCCGCAGCGTCCGCCTTATTAGCTATTTTTATCTGGCTCTCGATATAATCTTTTATCTTTTTATCGATAGGTGTGATCGTCCATCCTTCAAAGTTATTGGCTTCTGCGTTCCAAAATTTAGTCGTGTGCATATATTTACCAACATTCTGCCGTCCGGTAACACCTGCCGCATACTTTTCCATTGCTTCATCTTTAAAGTCTTCCAGCATTTTTGCGGAATAAGCAATACCTTTACGCTTGCAAATGTCTTTTATTCGTTCTTCCGCTGCATCCCAATATCCCTGCGGACTCTCAATGTGCAAGCTTAAGGCCGACGAATTAGCATTATAAGCGGCCAGTAATGGCGCAATCGTACCGGCCAGTTCCAGCCATGGGAAAGCACCAAGAAAACGAGGTGTGCTTACGAAATCTTTACAGAAAGAATAGATATTGAAATATCCAACTGATACCGGATGCTTAAAGGGATCTGCCGGATTAAAAACCGGATATTTAGCCAATTTAGTAGGATCCGGAAACGGCCAATCACCTACATATACATTTTGCGGGAAGTCGTGGTTATCGTCTGGATACTCAAAACGGCATTTTTTATAAGGTATATGTTCCAACTTTAGAAATTTACCTGCCGCACCAATACGCGGCCCCCGGTTTCTAATAAACTTAGTCCAAAACCCCTGCATGTGGATAAGATCAACTAAGGATCGTAACATAAACTCGCGATGATCCCAGCGCTCTAAATCTTCCTGGATCTTATCATCTAGTATCCATTTCCGATAAAACTTATTATTCCCTTCGTCGATGGCATCTTCAAAAAAACGCGGGCCTTCTCCCCATTGTAGGCCCTGTATTTTCCCCATGATACCTTCCCCACCATAGAAATTATCTAGTAAACGCTGTACGTCTCCTGGTAAGTCGTTATTAGCGCCCATCGGCACGATATCAATTCCATTAACTCTTATTTTCTTAGTCTGCCAACTATCCGGCCTACTAAAATTAATAGAAGAAGGCGCCCAGCCCTTCCCCATGGCAAAGGAAATTAATTGTCCTTCCCCTGTATCTATAAATCCGAAATTGCCTGTTCTTCTGATTTCCATATTAAACATAAATTTTGATCCCGTTGAACTCTGTAACAAGTATTTGCCAACAATTTAGCGGTTTGCCTGTTTCTGTATCAGTTAGAAATAATTTATAGCTAGAATTTTCGATCTCTGCATCCGATGTTTTAGGCCGTAATCTAGCATATTTCAACCTAACCGAATCCCCGCCAGATCTCCGCTGACGATCGTACTTTCTAAATGTTATAGAAAAAGTGTCACCATCTGCGGAAATTTGCTTCATCTGCTCGATAGCGGTATATAGGTTTATAGTTTGAATACCCTTCGCCATAACTGTTTTATTTTCGGCCAGTGTGCCCGCAATACATCAAATAAATAATAGGAGAAAACAATAAGGCAGATATATAACAAAGCCTTCCATAAACTAGTCGAAGGCTTAATTTCTTTGCTCGTCTTAATATCTTCTTTCTTATCAGTCTTACGATTTACTGCTGTTGAATCGTTTATTACTGATTTTATATTTTTCTCCGTGTCGATCTCCGTATAAAGTTCTTTTTCTTGATTAGTGGTGGAACCGGTAAAAGAGATTTCTTTGATTGGTGGTAAACCTGTTTCTTTCGTAACTGGCTTTTCCGTATCAAATTTAATAACGACGCGGTTTTCCTCGTCAGTTCTAGTATTACGTTCTGTACTATGTCCCTGCCGCTTATCCTGTTCCTCTCGCGTATCTGTGCGAGCTTTAACGCTGTCTGACAATACCGTTTCATTTGTTTTCCGGTGATCGATCGTTGCGCGGCTACAACTAGCAAGGAAGACTCCCGATAGTACAATATACAAAGCATATTTTTTCATATAATTAATTGATTGGTATTCTTTGTGTACATGCCTTCCGCCCGCAAAGATTCGGCTTCATTGCTTTAATTTCCCGTTCGTTCTCACTCACCTTTAGCGCCAGTTCCTTGATATTTTCTTTCAACTCCACCCGATCCGTTTTAAGATCCTCAATTATTTGCTGATATACGTTTTGCACAGATAGCATCGCATCAGCTTCGGCCTGTTTCCTAGTATATTTAAGAGTAAAAAGCCAAGTAATACCACCAGTACAAATAGAACTGATTACTGTAGTAATTAATATTTCATTCATATTGCTCTATTTTTAGGCAAATATGAGCTTTTAAGATGTGTAGGTAAAGGACAAAAGAAAGGGCACACCGTTCCCGATGCACCCTATAAATAAAAAGATATATTCTGATTAACTGGCTATTCTTTATGCTTTTCGGAATTTTCCGCAATCGTAGCAATACATAAAGCAAAACCACGTACTAGATACCCTGCAACAAAGATTAAAACGGCTACTGCTATAACCGTTATCCCTGAACTATCAAAATCCATTATCCCGGCAAAAGCCCCTATAATTCCGGCTATTTGTGAGACTATTAAAAATATCTTTGAAGATTTACGCAAAAGATCCACGCCGTTATCTTCTTTTTTGGCAAAATTCGGCTTTAGTGTGTTCATACTGCATTATATTATGATTATCTGGTAAATGTAGGGAAAAAGCCACAAATAAAAAAGCTTTATCCAATTAGATAAAGCTTTTCCGTCTTATTTTTATTCCATTTTTTACATATTATCCAAGATAAAATCCGCTGGGATCCCGAAATTATCCCGAAGGCGCTTTACTAGATTTAAATTAAGTGATCGTTTGCCGGATAGTAATTCACTTATACGTGATTCAGAAACGCCTAGTTTTTTTGCAGCTTCCTTTTGTTTTATATTCCCTGCAACCATACGTTCTTTTATAGCGTCAGTGATTATCGTAGAAACTTTCCCCGGCAAAGGATGATAAGCCGCTTCCCATTCAGAAATAGCATCAGTCAAGCGTATAAACTCTTCTTTATCAAATTCTGAAAGCAATTCCAGATCCCCAAGCTTTGTACCCTTTTGGATTAAAGCTTCCATTTTCTTTTTATACTCCCTGTATTGGGAATCATTACTAATTTTCATAATACCCTCCTTTTTAATAATTCTTTGCGTCGATTCTATCATAATCTTTGTGAGTACCTACAAAACGGATAACCATTCTACCAGCGAAAAAAACAACTACTGCAACAATTCGATAATTATTCCCACGGATATTAAATACATAACGGTTATTTCCCACATAATCGGCTGAAAGAAAATCATTTTTCAGTTCATTATGATTTTTCCAATTTGCGGCCTCTATCTTTTCTACCCATTTTTCGATAGCATTACTAGCGTCCGCATGTTTTTTAATAAACTCTTCCAGCTTTTCAGAATCGATTATTTTCATAACTTCTTTTTATTTGAAACAAAGATACTAAAAAATTCCCAAATGTGGAACTTTTCAAGAGATATATTTTTTATTTTTAATCATAAGCCTATAAAAAAGACTTGTTGAAATATGGTTTTCGCATGATTTTATGTTTTTTCTTTCTATTTTTCCACTAGAACAACAGAAAACACCCTTTGTAATGGGGAAAATTTTGGTATTCCCCATTACAAAGCACTGATAAACATACTAATAAGCATATACGTCAGTGAATTATTTTTTTCAATCACACACCGAAGACCGAGCCGCTCAGAAGTCGAAAGGCGATTGCCTCGTTTTTCGAAATGTGAAATATGATTAATTACGTTAATATTATTAACGTTTCGCAACTTTGGCGACAAAAAAGGCCGACCCCGGTATAAGGTCGGCCTACTGGGGCAATTGCCTTCATCACCCTTCCATGTCATCGAATCCCGGCACGTAAGGGCTGGCATTACTAGCCTTGCCTTTGCCCCTGATAGCCCGCCGCCAGAGCTTACGCATCATTAAGTATTTAAAGGCATCAGAGAAGTTTGTAGAAAGCATAGGCAATTTCTTAGGTGCCAGTTTCTCCGACTTCTTAATCTTATAAACTATCTTTTGCTGCCCCTTGTATCGGATCCCGGCTGGTGCCTTCTCAATACTAGACACGGCTTCTTTGCAATTAACTGCATCAATTAAAAGAATTGGTAATGCTCTGTTTTCCCCCTTCATTAGCTCCAACATAAAGTCGTATTCTTCATCTTGCCGGATATTAGCTTGTTTGCGACTCATAAGATTAACGATCCATCCTGTCCGGTTGCCTCCCCCGTCTATCTCGATAGCTTCTTTCAATTTTCGCGCATAGTCTTCTTTCTGCTTTTCAAAATTATTTCCGGCACGATCATAATACAAGTTTAATTCCTTTTCCTCGTGATTCAGGAAAAAGCCTAGAAATTGATCTGCCAATTCTCTAAACCAATTAGGCGGTAACTCAAAAAAATTCTTATGTAATCGGTAATATGCACCGTCTTCCTGCCCTATGATTAGGGATAGTTGATTACCAAAATCGACGCCTGCATCTATCGGGTTATCATGGTGTAAAAAGCGCAGATCCCTAGAATTTACTGCCGGTTCCCCATGATACACACCATCTGTATATTTATGCTTTTCAGAAAAAGCCACATAAAAACGGATATCTCGGCGAAGCCCAGGGCGCATACCTACCACCGATTTTTTAAATTCGTGTAATTCCAGTGTTCCGTTAAAAAGTTGCTTTATATACCCAATTGTTAGAATATCAATGTTCGTAAAGCTAGAAGCATTAATAAAATAACTTTCCCCCTTCCGCATCTTAAGTAAGGCAGCTTCATAATAGATTATCTTTTTTTTAATCCGTCTTAGTTTATCAGGAGAAGGAGATTCTTTATTTTCTTCCCGTACTAGCTTAATACGCAGTTCATTTAGTTCCCCTGCCGCTTGGACTATTTTTAAAATACGTTCTGGCTTCATCAGCTTTACATAACGAAAATACCAGTCATATTCTCCCTCCAAAACATCCGGCATGTCCGTAGTAATGGTTACCCCTAAAAAGTAATGACTATGCCCGTAACGAATGGCATCACCACGCAAAATCGGCATAGCTCTATTAACCTTCTTATCTTGATCGTATTTAGCTTCGTCAAAGAATAAATGAACTACTGACTTACCAGCCAACAAAGACGGATGATCTAGGGATCCTAGAAAAATTATAGATCCATTCCAAAATGAAATAGTATTTTTATAATCATCTACTATTATACTGCACCTTTTTCGCCAAGATTCAAGCGGGCGTTTGTTAGAAATGTAGTGTACACCTTCATAAAGCCCCATTAACTCCCAGCCTGTTTTTACCGCTGGCATTATATTATCTGTTAAATTCGTGTAGGTATTAGCTGCAAAAGCAAGCGCCGCACCTGGCATATCATAAACACAATCGGCAGAGCGTCTGGCCTGTATAACAGTACTTTTAGCCATTCCACGACCGGCACTTGTGATTAGATTAGTAGTATCTATCCAGTCCGTCAGTACCTTTATAATATGTGAATATCTTACTTCAACATCATCGGTATTAATCCTCTGTATCGTCTTCTCTGAACTCTTCGGCATCTTCGATCATTCGTTTTTTAAGATTAAATTTCTTTATCTGTGCATCTTCTTTTAGCCTATCCCGTACAATCATTGGTATATCTGGAATTTCATCGATAAACTCTTCCAGCTCTTTTCGATCCGTTTCTGGTACACCTAGATCAGATCGTTTTGTCGTATAAATGACTATCTGTTTTTTATTTAGAAGTTCTTCCGGGATTTCTGTTTCAGTCGAAGCAAAGCGTAGCCTTAATTTAGCGGCACGTTCCAAAATACGCGAAGCTTCTTCACCTTTCCCCATCAGGAACATAGAATCTGCCCACTTTTCCAGCTTCTCGGCGTATAGGTTCGCAAATGCTTCCGGCCTTATATT
The DNA here is from genome assembly GCA_019416685.1 of Bacteroides sp. Lineage (GTDB taxonomy): Bacteria > Bacteroidota > Bacteroidia > Bacteroidales > Bacteroidaceae > Bacteroides. Next base: position 46,514 of record DXWV01000071.1, on the reverse strand, counting down.
TTCTTGTGCGTAGAAGAAATTTATAGAATCAGAATAAACCTGTCGGGCCATCCAGTCAGACAAACCGTAAATTTCTGACTTAAGTAACTTAATAATACCGGCTTTTGTTATTACCTTACCGTTATACCTCATTCTAGCCCTTAGCCCTCTAACCATTTCCATAAGCTCGTAGTAGGCGCGTTCCTCTGGTGGTAAGGTATCTAAATCACCAGTAGATAAAATCTGTGTGATCTGGTTAATATCTATATTTTCAAGATCTAGCCGTGTCGGCTTAGTTACATTCATCTTCATCGATTTGCTCTACAATTATTTCAAATGTTCGTCTCCTATTCACCTTTTCCAGTTGTTGAATAGCAATTATATTCCCCCCTTCGGCCTGCTCATGCAGTTTCATTTCCGGGTTAGCCCTAGAAACTAATATTCCCTGCCGGATTATTCCGTTAATTGTTGTACCCTCTATATAAGCATCCTTTACAAAAGAATCAACATCTACGCCTAGATAAATTGCTATCTCTTTAGGGCTGTATCCTAACGCTGCCATTCGCTGTATATCTTCCTTTTGCTCTATATCAAAAAAGAAAGAGTCTACCGGTAAGTTATTCATTATTTAAAATATTAAGACGTTCATAATCAGACTGAATTTCAGCACCTATTTTCTGACTCTGGATCCCGACTTCGGCTCGATCGCACGGGTGAGAAAAGCGGGTTTTCATAGCTCGCCATGTAGCCCGCTTTATTTCCAGTTTGCAAAGATGGAAACCTAGTTTTTTTTTCTAGCTTCGATTTCTTTTTCCAGGATATCTTTTTTGTTAGTCCATTTTTCGATTTTCGCTTGGGCCTTTGCTTTTTTTTCTTCGTTGTCGGATTTTTCAAGGTCATTCTTACCTTTGGATATATTCGACTTTGCATTATTCAGTTGCTTCACGAGATCCAGATCCGGCAAAGCTGAAATTTCATTTCTTTCAGCTAGTTCCTGCATAATTTTTGCTTTCCCTAATATCTTATGATTTTCCCGGTAATATTCCAGTTCTTCCCACATTTCCCGGTTATCCAGATAGTTTTCTACTGCTGTCTTAGCCCATCTGAACGTTTCCTCGCTTGCAACATCATCCGGTGTATTGGCTAACATCTCGTGACTTTCCCGGTACAGGTCATAAGCTGAAAACATATCTGATACTAATATTTTAAACTCATTCGGACAATCCTTTTCATTTAAGAAGGGAAATTCTTCCCGGAAACGAATTGTTTTACGTACAGTTTCAGGGACTTCACAATACTTTGATTTTGCTTCTTCCAGTTCCTCTTCCAGTTCGTCTACTTTATCTTGGCTTTCGTCTGCTGATAACACTTTCTCGATAAATTCATCGCTAACAAGTTCATCAACAGTAACACCGAAGCGGTCAGCCAATGCGATAAGTGAATCATCTACATACGTTTTAGGCAAAACAGATTTAACGGTTTCTGGTATCGGTTCCGGCTTCTTGTATGCAGTTCTGCGCATTGAAGAAAAATCCATTTCAGATAATCCGGCCAGCTTACGTAATTCTTCGAAAAGCGCTCCTTTAGTCATTTCACATTCTCCAATCTGCCGAAATTTAGCTTTCAACATGCGATTTACTCCGAATATTTCATAAAGCGCCACGCCTTCCGCGAAGTTTCTAGGCCCTTGTAAATAGGAAATAATTTGTTCTTTCATTTGATTAATTTATTAAGTGAGACACAAAGATTAAAAAAGGCAATTGCCAGGCAAAGGACTAAAAAAGCCCCGAACATCACTGCCCAGGGCTTACAAGTAGTTACAAGTAAAAAAATTAAGCCTCGTATCTTGATTGCTCAATAAATTTCATTGCCCCACCTCCGGTATCAAAAGCCTTAAATGTGATCTGGCTTCCAGGTGACGCAGTGAACACCTTACCAGCTTGCAATAAAAAGACAGACGAAGCGCCGGTTTCTACTGTTGGTGCAACACCAGCCGTAATACCAATCAACGTTAAGACGTCGCCATGTTGAGCACCTGTAACAGTTGCTATTTTCGCAGCTCCGGCACTTAGCTGATATTGCCCTGTACCTTTGAAGGTAATTTCCGTTGCAGCCGCCGGAACTACTGCTAGGGGTTCTTCGTGCGGGATCGTGCCTTCATAAATTCCGATATCGTCCCCCTTACTAATTTGCGTAAAAGTAAATTCAGAAGAATTTGCATCTTTATTGCCTGTATAGTTCACAGACATTTCAATCGGATTACATGGTGATCCGATAATATCTGCTGGCTCCCCATTACAATACTGCAAAATAGCAATGCAATGACGACCTAGCCAGTTCGTCTTAAATTCGCGCACTTCTCTTTTATTCCCTGGATGCTTCCCTTTAACCGAAGGGGTAAAACCTTTCGCGTCGGTTTCACCTTCACCGTTAGAAGCCAGTTCAACCGTACCAGGCGTAATATAAAGATCAACAGAGTACGCCGACGGTTTTACTACAATATCACCAACCAAGACCACACCGGCACCATCACGCGGCGGAAAAGAAACAATGTCTTCAACGTCGATCAACGTAAGAACGTCTTTAGGCGTTATTCCCTTACCCGGACTTCCTGCCGGTCTGGGTACGGATGTTTTAATGTAAGTTTTCATATAGCTATTTTTTTGAGATTAATAATAGGTAGGGGAAAATATTCCCCCACCAATAATTAGCCGCGTGCAACTTCGTAGAACTTGCCATCGTCAGTTTTAACCAGTTTGATAAACTTACCGGTACTTAACATTAAAGCGGATGTCAATACAAAACTTCCGCCGGTAGCAATTGTACTAGCATTTTCTTTACCACTTCCGTGGATCGTGTACGTTTTTCCGGCGATTGCATCTGTAAAGTTGGTGATTGCCGTAGCTTTCGTATTTTCACCTGTTACGAAAACAGATCCACCCTGTAAAGAAGGTGTTATTTCATCAGGGGCAAATTGCAAAGCATCGGCGGCGCCAGTCTCGCGGCCTATCTCAATAAATTTCCCGTCATCACGTTTCATTAAACGGATCATATCACCCTTTTTAGGGTTCCAAGCTTCCGAAATAAGGGAGAAATTACCAGACTTATCAATCTTAACGCCCTTATTCGTATTACCACATTTCAGCGTAACAATCTTCCCGACTTCTGCATCTTCAATATCGGTAATAGCCAATAGGTTAGTATTAGCAACAGTTACAATAGAAGTATGATACTTTGCAGACGGTTGCGCATCCTTATCGGCTTCGATAAAATAAGATGCCGGACGGTCGTATTCATTACAGAAGATCATCTGGCGTGAATAGTCCATGTCTTCTTTCTTTGTGTATTTGAATCCCACTGCATAAGCCCAGGTAGATTCTTTCCAGTTACTCCATACTTTCAAAGTCCAGTCTTGCTGTTCGATATTGAACTTCGTCATTTCTCCCGGCTGATCTTCGAATGTATGGATATTGCCTTCCAGCGTCCAAAAAATACGATGGTGATTATCAGCGTTCGGCACTGCTATAAGTTTCACCGACGGATATTCTTTCACGTACATAATATTTGCCTTATAGTCCTGATTCTGCGCATAATGCAGTTCATTGTACTTATGATACCACACAATCATGTGAGAAGGCATATACAAAGCTAATGTACCAGAATCGCGAAGAACGGCTGGTATCATTGATGTAGCCTGATAAACTTTCTCCCCGATATTCTCTGGTGACAAAGTGCCAAGTTCAAACGGTTTCACCTGATAAACCAGCTTACCATTATTGATATCAATATGGCCTACCACTTTCTTATTTAGAAATTCGTAGATACCATCGGCGGCCCCCATGGCGCGGCCCGGCTTATTCAGATCCGGTTCTTTACGCACACCATTAACACGGCGCTGTTCACGTTCGTTATGCAGCTTCTTCGCTGTCTTTGCGAGAATGTATTCAATGAAAGACCACTTAATAACCTGAGATCCTTCCTTGTTGTAACTTCCGATCCAAGATTTTTCCAGCGCTTTTAAATCTTTGAACTTATGAGCAAACATAACACTAAACATACGCAGCGTTTCATTGTCAAACTCATAATTTCCCTTAGTGACATTATCGAAGTCACTAGCGGTATTATCTGCTTGTGAAAACTCACCTAACCAGATATTAGTTAATACTGCTAGATCTTGATAACCACTCTCCAAAGGGAAAATACTCTCGATAGATGGCAAAACCATCAAGAAAGATTGCAAACGATCCTGCCACGGCACACGATAGAAAGCGCCTAAGTCTTCCTTCAGTCTTGAATAATCGATAGAGCTTGCCGTAGGTACCTGAACTGCAATACCTTTACGATAAAGCATTTCAGCACGTAAGCGCTGGTTATAAGCTCTATCCATACCGTACATTTCACCGGTAATACCGCCTAGCTGCTTATCATCATCCCAATTCAAAACAATGTTTTTAGCATCCGGTATAATAGTCCCGTTTTGTGCCCCGGTTCCCTTGTCCAGTTCTGCCATATCAGAGAGCGTTTTAATTTTTTGATTAAGACCGGTAATCTCCGTTCTCTTAGCTGCTACTTCCGTAGAAAGTTCTCCTTTTTCTTTTGTCAGAGTTTCGATTTCTACCTGGGCGGTAGCTAATTTGGCTGTAATGTCAGCCAGCAAACCTTTTATTACTGCATTGGAAGCACTATCTTCCGGGATAACAGTTCCATTTTCCGTACTTCCTTGCGATTTATCATCCGGGAAGTCATTACTTAACGCTTCACAAAAACCAGTGAGAAAAGTTTCATTAAAGCCCATGTTTTTAAGCTTTTCTTTCTCTTCTGCCAGTAAAGCGTTTTTTTTGTCCGCATCCTTATTCCAGTCCTTAATCCCCAGAATAGCCATTACAGCCGGAACAAATTGTGAAAAACGATTTTTCATAAAACAAATTGATTAAAAAGTGAATATTAAATTATCTCATTAGCCCTTTTTAGTGTCGCTTGTGATAATACCCATACGATAGCATCCTCCAACGTACCATAAGCATCTACATAACCATTTGCCAGGGCTACGTCAGCAAAATAGGTTTGCCCGCGAAAAAGAGGATCATTTCGATCGTATTTTATAGCGAGATTCCGAGCAACTGTCTGCGCAAAAAGATTGTGATAAAAAGAAAGTTTCTCTTTAATAAGGCTATCATCCTGTTTTTCTTCCATATCACGAATCATTTTATTTTTCAGATCCGCACTATCAGGATAAATATCCTTAAGCTCAACGCCTAGTTCTGCATAATACTTTTTAAAGCTTTGGTAAGTGTAGATAATCCCGCAGGATCCTATTTCATCCATTGGGGAAGAAACGAATTTTCGTCCACATGCAGATACAAACCAGAAATGCGCGGAAGCACATACACTAGTAATATATGCTGCTATTGGTTTAGAAGATTCCCGAATCATTCTCTCCAAAAGATCTACACGGGTAATCATTCCACCAGGGCCATTTACAAATAAGACAATACCGGCTATCTTCGGATTTGCTAGGGCTTTCGCAATAAATTGTTCTAAGCGGTAAGTTTCCCAAGAATATAAAACGCCATCACAGGTAAGTATAACGACTGAATTTTCCGGTAACGAAGCATCCTCCAGTTCCCATCGATCCGCCACATAAGGCATAGCGGCATAAGCCGTAACCTTATTTTGCGAAAGATGCTGTTCAATAGCTGCTAAGTTACCGTTATTTATAGAAGGTAAGATAAGTGATAAAAGGTGGTGATAATCCTTTGCCTCGATCGCCCATTTCTCATTAAAAATCTGCTGAATTTTATCCACGGTTTCTTTTTTCTGCAAAAGAAACCGTTTAAAAGCGGGCTAGAAAGGACTGTAAAAGGCTTCTGAATGTGACATTATCCCGGTTAGTTTACATTGATATTGCCCGGCTACCTTTGCATAAGTAAACGCCAATGGTGTTTGTTGTGTTCCAGATACAATTTCGCAACCGGCTTCATTGGTATAAATGGCGATTAACTCTTGTTTGCTCAATGCAGCCAGTAAGTGTTCATTAGCTATATCGATCAGGGCAACATTAAACGTATGCCCTACATTATATATAAGGCCTCCTTCCACTTCTTCCGGTTGGATGTCAGGTGTAAATGATCCTGGCACGATTGGAATCTCATAATCTCCATTTTGGAAGGAAACAAAAGCACGTGACATAATTAGGGCAAAACGATTAATTTTGTCTATCGGTATCAGTCGAAGCGAATTAGCTGCTGAATAAGGTATTTTCTTTGTTCTCATACTATATAACTATTTGATATTCAATTACTCCGCATTTTTCCGGCACTTTTCCGGCAAGATTCCTGCAAAAAAAGGACATTAAGATACACTTCGTAGGTGAAAAAAACGTCTACTTTTTCTTGTATGGGCGTTTTTTACTTGAACGTCTTATATTGTCTCTCCAACGCTGGTAATCTTTCTGCAATGCTTCTTCGGTTATTGATTCAATACAATATTTCTTCATAAAGTAGTGTACAGACTGGATCTGATCGATTCCGAATTTGTGTTTATTTTCATCTATCAGATCGTGAAGCTCTGCACGCATCATTAGTTTTATTTTCTTATTAAGTATCTTTTGACTGCGTATTCCTAGATAATTGAAACGTTCTGGGGATTTCCCTCCGGCTAGATCCCCTTCCCTACGATCCGGCAATATTATTTCTAAATTACCCTGATCCCTAGAACTGTTTATCGGTCGTTTTTCTAGCAAATCATAAATAAGATGATAGATATCCAAATTATCGGGGAACTTCACTGGTGCCCCGTCTGGATCTGCGGAAAATTTAGACCAGCAATATTCCGCCAAATGTGCTTCGATTGTTATTCTCGTTGTTACCATGATTTGAATTTTGCTACAAAGATACAAATAAAACACTGATTAACAGCATTATATATACCATAAATCAAACTATCGATTCCACAGCAAAGAACACAAATATATTTACAATAAGAAATAAGCGGCAAATTTACCGCTTACTAAACATACTCTTCAATCGTCTGTTTTTTCAAATTTTGCTCTAAATCTTTGTAATTTTGTAACCTGTAACTTTCTTATCTTAACTCATTATATATCAATATTTTATTTTTGCTACAAAACCATGATACAAAAAAATAAGAGAAAAAACAGTTTGTAACCAGGCTATTTCTCACCGTCACAAAACGCAAGGTTACAAACACTGTTTTTTTGTAACCAAGTTTGTAACCAAGTTTGCGACCTAATTTGAAACCGATTATCTTTCTTATTATTAGTTACTTATCTTCTTTTTCAAACATAGGATACAGAGTTACAAAATTTTAGTAGTAAAAAGGGAAGGGGTAAGGGGAAACCGAAAGGTAGGGCGGCTGGCGCCGGGCGCTTTTCAAGTAAAAAGGCCAGACACTTTCGTATCTGACCTCTTTACTTTGTACCTTTCGTTGCAGTCCTGGACGCAATGTAGGCATATAATTAGCTGTTTCGCAACCTTTCGTAATACTCTTCTTTCCATTTTTTTTCAATCTCCATAAGACGTTTACGCCTTATCTTTGTAAAATCATCGTTAAACTCATACTCAAAATGCCCGCACCATATAAACAAACATGCTACCTTAATAAACCATTCCAGTTTTTGTTCATCCTGGCATTTTGTAGCGAAATTGAAGATAGTCCCTTCTTCCATCACTTCCAAAAAGTCGTATACCGGCTTAGCAAATTCATAGAACCCCGGCACCTGCATCAGATCCCTAAATTCCTGGTAGCTTTTTAGTTTATATTTAGAAAGGCACATTCCCAGAATCAGTTTTTGTATCGGTAAAACCTTTAATCACTGTTTGCGCAGGCGTCCGGTTTGCTTCACTCTCCCCCATCTCCATATCATTAATTCCAGTGGCGCTAACAGTCTGAATATAGATCATATCACAGGATTTACCGTCTATCTTTCTGGTGATACGCCCAGAACTATTTCGCATAACTTCTGGATTAAGACATTTCACATAAGGCGTGAGATTCGCAAATCCTTTTAGAGCTTTCGTAAACCTCTGCATCGTACATTTACGCATACCAGAAAAGTTTATGAAGTCCTGAAAAGCGGATTGCCTATCAACTAACACATTAACCTTATCCCCATCTTCGGCAAAATATCCTTTAGCCCAATCCTCAAAACCAGCTCCCATATCAGCTTTATATTTTCGACGCATGATGTTGTCCATTGGGGGGAGTATCTTAACTGAATCATCAATTAATGAAAGATAGAACTTGCAACATTGCAACATGAAGTTAATATCCTGGTTCCATTCTTCCTCGTTATAGTCTGTTAGTAAATTCTTCCCGAAATCATCCCGAATAGATCTTGTTTCCAAATAATCGTTATCCGGTGTACGCTGGTGATAATAGTCTGAAAATACCATATAAAGCAATCTGCCTTCTGTTGATGGATCAAAATCCACTGGCACAAAGTTCGTTGTAAATCCAATTTTCGGGCTATCCTTATAAGGTATGTTGAATGATTGATTGTTCTTCGGGTTTACAGTCATGTCGGATGAAATAACGTCGTAAAACAAACCGGTAGAAGTATATCTATCACAATCATCAATTAATAAAAAGTCGGTGTGTTGGGTGATCTGATCGAATACATGCGGATTATCCATCAACTTAGGATTACGACCGGATAACTTAACAGTCTTCATAAAGTGATCGAAAGTTTTAAAAAGAAAAGATTTCCCGGATCTTCCGTTACTGTCCCCGTCTTCTCCTAGTTTATTGTCCATCGCATAAGGCGACCAGGCGCGGGACGGTGATTTATACCGGTGAAGAATATAGCCGATCGCAAAAATCTTATTTATTAAGTTCTGTTTTTGCTCCGCTATTTCTGCCAATTCTAGGTTAGTCCCTGCAATATCAAAAATATGTTCTAGCCGATATCGATCCGCTTCCTCATTATCCAAGTGATCTAAAGCATATTCAAGTTCTTTCCGCCAGTGCGTTCTACTCGTATTAATTAAGTATCGAAAAATATTACTAGCATGTTCGTGTATGTCGATATCCCAAGCATCCGTCCCATCCGAAAGTTTATTCCTTTTTATAGTAAACATATCCGGTAATACCTTAACATTGTGTGGTATTACATTTTCTTCCCAAACATAGCGGTCTGTAATGCCCATGTTCGCCAATTGGGTTTCTATCTTATCCCCTGTAACTTCCCATACTGCATTAGGGAAGAAAAAATACTGGCTCTTTCTGGTATAACTTGTAAAGTCTAGCGTTATTTCGTCCAGATTTTCTAATGCTCCATCGCTCATTCTGGGCGAATTTAGAATCAAATTACGAATGTTCCGATCCAAGTAACGTTCCCTCGCAAATTGGCGAAGGAAAGTTCTTATATCCTTCCCCTTTATAGACGAAACAATCCGTCCTACTACGCGCACATATTGAGTATTAGCCGAATTTTCATCCCGTAAGGCATGAAATCCGTTTAGTTTCAAAAAATAATGTAGGCAATCCGCATCTATTTCGTACTGTTTCTTCCCGGTTTTCTCGTTTTGCGTTATCTCCCAAAATCGGGCTGGCATAGCCATTTTAAGAAGGTTCCTAAAATCTTCATTTCTCTGCCTTAACTCCATGAAGTCCCGGAAATCTTTTCGTGGTTTTCCTCGCCAATCTTTATAGGTAGTCAGCCAAGAAGGTAGCCAAACCGTTAAAATATCCATGTACTTAAGCGCTAATTCCGTAGCCTTCCTTATACCGGTCGAATCGATATCTGGTATATTATATAGTTTTTCTACATACTTATATATTTCCTTAATCTCTTCCGGGCTTACTTTGTAGCTTTCAGAGTTGAACCACAAAGGAGAATAGCCAAGAGAAGCAACACAAAGCGAATCGCGTTCACCTGAACAAATGAAAGCTTCTTCGAGTTTCTTTTCTTTGTAGGGCTTATCCTCGTTATTTTTAGGATCATTCCTGAATAGGGCTTCTTCCTGTGTATTATATTCCCGGTACAATTTCTTTAGTTCTTCCAATCCGTTAATAAACTCCTTAGGCTTCACCCCATCCGGGGTATAGCTAAAACGCCATTGCTTATCCGGGTTCAACGGCTCATATATCTTGTAGAACTTAACAACCTTTTCAGGATCATTACTGGACTGTACAATACATTCACGCATAAATATAGGATAGGTAGGCGTTGTGTATTTAGTGGTAACTTCCCGATTCTTAACATAAGATATCGATTTTGCCACATACCAATTTAACCGATCAACATGTTCCTGCTTTACGCGCGGCCCCATTATTTTAAGTTGATCCGCCGTGAATGTTTTTTCAAGTTCAAAGAAACGGGATCCTTCCTTTTCGTCAGCTTTGGCCGGTCGCTTTCTAATATCCGGCTTATTGACTGATTTATTAAGTTCGTTAGTCACATTATAACGACTTGCCAACTTAAAAATAGCTTCTGAAAAAGATATACCCTCTTCATACATGCAAATATCAATCGGGGACATTGCCGTAGACTGATCCCCGAAGTCCGTTACCTTATAGACTTCATAATCGTTATTTACTTTGAATTTCTTGATACATGCCGAAGCGTCGTCTTCTTCTGGGCGGCGTTTAAATTTCTTTTTGTTATCGACGCATCCTTCGGCCTGTGGATAATAATCTAAGATTATATCTAGTCCATCATGCGTTTTGCTATAAATGTCACTAACTTTAATCATAACTTCTAAAGTTACACGGTTACAAACTTTTTTCTATCTTTTTGGGGTACATGCGCTAACTAGAGCATTTTATATTGTAGGCGAAAAGAAAATGTCTTAATTCTCTTTTCTTGTAATGGGGATCGTTTATCTTCATCAGCAAGGACGCATACACGGTCTTTGTCGTTGATAACATAACCTTTCTTTCTCATTTGATACTTTAGGTTTCTTAATCGGCGATCTTCCTTTACAGGCTCTTCCCCCTTACTTCCAGGCAAAATACTTTCTTTCATACTTCCTACTCCTTATATTCTTGATAAGTACAACTTTTAAAAACAGATCGCTTATTTACCCACCGGGCAAACCTTCTTTGCTCTTCGGATAGTGGTTTATTAGAGTCCAAATCACGATAAGGCATCGCAAAGGGCATACATCCTAGGTAATCAAGCCGTAAAGCTCTTTTTTCAGCGTCCTCTATTTGCCCGTCTTTAACCAACATATAAAAGAACATTTTATAAGATGGCAAACCAGCTTCTTTCAAATAAGAAATAGCCGTTTCCACCTCGTCCGTTATTACCGAACTATCGTAAGCCATACGAATATATCTTATCCATGGAACACGCGCTAACAATGCTGCTACTTCTCTATTACGAGCAATAATTCGACAGTCTATCCCCTGGTTAAAATCAACCTTTATCCGTAAAGAGATAATTTTTTCTATTTGAGACAGTCCCCAATCAGAAGCAATAACGTTATTATCCATAAGAATAGCCTTTTTCCGTCCGTCCAGAAATTCCATTATATCCGCATTTTCGCGGATTAAACCTTCCTTTCTGGGGACAATACAAAAACTACATTTATTAATGCAGCCACGAGTAAGAAAGCCGTAAGCACTATCGAACATCGGGTATAGCTTATAATCAGGGCAAATATGCTCTATTTCTTCCGATAATTGTTGTCTGTATAATTTATACCCGGTGCCGCCTCTAATGACTTCATCGGCTTGTATGATTCTTCCTTCGTCCTGGGTAAAAGAGAAAACCTTACTCATATATACCTTATCATAGTGTTCTATACCAGAATACCAGGACACATTATCACCTATTGATTTATGCCAGGCCGATATCTTCATTAAAGCCAGATTCGGGTAATTATGCCCGTCCACATCTATAAGTCCGATCTTCATAATTAAATCAAAAAGGAAGAGTTACTATATTTTTGACTTCTTTAGCATAAAATGATTCCCATAGCCTAGAAACTGTTCCGTTCTTTTTCATCTTATGGAAACGAAACAAAATATCTACGCGTGCCTCTTTATCCCATTTAGTTGCGCGCGGAATCCATCCCACGTAATAAACATTATAAACGTCCCCTACGAGTGTATGCACTTGGTAGGGATTATTCGGGATTAAATTATAATGCTGTTCTATATCTTTTGCGAGATCTCCCAACACTTTATTTATGTTGGAAATCTCTTCATTAAGTTTAGATATACTCATTTCGGTTAGTTTTATGTTAATCCTCTAAGAATCCTTTTGGAAAATACTCTGTATCATCTGCACCCGCACCACGAATAGGGCCAGCCGGAAAACATGGAACCGGATTCCCATAATCAAAATTCCAGTGTTCATGCAGCGGGCACGCCTTATCTAAAGCGGTCGATCTATAGCCGTATAACCTATCACTTTTTGCCAAAATCGACACCCCAGCTTTCCGGGCCTCCTTTAATGCTTTTTCAATTTTCTTACAGGCAACTATCTGTTTATCTGTAAGTTCGTATTTCTTATTTTTACTCATAATTTTCTTGTTATACGTTAAATACTAATCGCTTTAAATTCTTGTGGAGTAATCGTTTCTTTTGCTTTCACCGAAGAGAAGAATGAATCTGCCGGGCAAACACATTCGGGCATTCCACTCATATTACAATCGTCGGGAACGGTTGCCAAGATGCACAAACCATCTGCTGGCAGATGCTCACAACTGACTTTATCATCCCAATTAATGTACTTTTGTGCTTCCTTTGCGAGAGCTTCACATCTATACCTATAATTTATGTAGGCATCATCCGCAGCTTTCAGTAACTTAGATATATTCATTTCTGATTGATTTTGAATTAAAATAAAAGATTCTTGACTTTCGACATAATGTAGTCGAAGTGTTCCCTAAATTCCTTTGTATGAGTAAATATAGGGGAATCTATATCTGACAAATTCAGATCTACAATATTAGCCATACATTTAATATGCTCGGAGTGGGCTTTATTATAGCCTTTTCTGTAAGCGTTCATAACTAAACGTCTAACTTCCATGCGGTCTACAAATTCAGGTAATGGATCACATACTTTTTTGCTATGTTCCACAACTGATACAGTTATACTTTTTTTCTTTGCCATAATATTCTTTTTATAATTTTCCTTTTTTTATTATTTTCATATCTAATTTGTTTAAAACCATTCTACGCTAATACATCTCTTGCAACAGGGACATACAACCCAAGAGCCTTTACTCTGATCTGATTTTATATCAGACCTTTCATATTCAAATATGCAATCACAATCTGGGCATTTTTGCTGTTTGCTTTTTATCGGCTTTTTACCTTGCTTTATTATTTTCATATTTATCTTGTTATTCGTTAATTAATTCGGGGTTGTCATAGATATTACCTTTAACTACAAACATCTTGTTTGTCTGTTGAAGAGTGTTTCCTGTAAAGCCATCCCATCCAACCCAACATCCTTCTTGGGTACACCATCTAACTTCAAATAAAAGTCCTATGCGATGTTTTCCAATAGTTGTAATATAGTCAAGTTGTACAATATCACCCTCATAAATCTCCTTACCGTTCCTATCGAGAAGCCCTGTGAACTGCCCTATAGTTATAGGATCAACTTCTTCTGAAAATCCAGTAATACAATCAACAATTAATGTACGGTGAGTATATCCATCGAAGTCTGGGAGATAAGCCCCATGAACCCATTCTCCCAATCGTTTACCCGATATTGATTTGCCTCTAAATTTAATTATTCTCATAATATTTCCTTTTTTTTCTTTTTGAACCAAAATTTTTCTCCAACCCTACACCCTGACTTAAACGATCCCGGATAACCTTTACGTTTACTTGCTGCTTGGGCATCCCTCCGATTATAATTATATACCCCTTTCAGCCAGTCGGGATCCTTAACTAATCCCAATTCGCGAGCCTTACGCGTAAGTGTTCTAGGAGATACCCCTACTAATTCAGCCAGTTCCTCATTACGGGTAGTCGGATAGTATCGTTTCAATAAACTAAGCATATTCCCCGACCATAAAATTCGGGTACTACATCCCTTATGTTCTACTAGCCGGCCTTTAGCTTCATGGAAAAAGCAACCGTCAGGAACTTTACGATTCCTTGCATACTCTTGCCTCTTTTCTTCCCTAACACATTCCTTACAGTGTGAACTATACCCAGAAGCACATTTATAAAAGCTATGTAACCAAAGTTTACGCTCACAAACCGGGCAGACTTTCTTTCTATATTGCTTCATTCTATTTGATTATTAATCTGTAAATATTTCAGTTTCATCTAGTACTGATTCGGTCGTCTGTTTCCACATATTTCTAGCAACTTTATAATGATGTGGCAATACATATACTTCCGAAAAAGTATCACCCATAAGTTTTATTTTCTCGACCTTGTAGGCAATATGATGATAGCCTAATAAATCAAGATAGTACTTTAACCTATTCTTTGACTCGGTTGTAACTACTAGCTTCATATATGAACTAGCCTTCCCTTCCGTATTTATTGATCCTTTTAATTGTACGTCCATGGCTCAATGATTGATTAAAAATAGGGTTCTTCCCCCCAATCTCTGTTTATTATACTATTGGTGCAGTGCCCGCAACAACATTTGTACACAACCTTACCGGCCAGTGTTATTTCAGAAGGTGAATGATAAAACGTGCATCCGCATTTATCACAAGTAAATTCACCATAATCCGCACCTAAAGAACTACCCAGAAACCAAAGCCCGTATTTATGCTTATTTAGATAGTTCTCTCGCCCTTCGGCTTTTTTACTCAACCGAATACGATAATCTATCTTAATACTTTCGGCATCTCCCCAATCAATAATTCTTTTTTCATATAGAAAATTCCTACGAATATTATAAGCAAGATCGGACGCTCTACTACTTAATGAATAATACAGCTTGTATTTTTCCGAGTGAAATTCTTCCGTTTCAAATTTTCGGGCCCGCATCATCTTTTTATTATGTAGTTCTTTTTTCTCAAGAAAAGAGCTATTCAGCCTTTTAAGCTTTTCCAGCTTATTTTTTACTATTTCATTTCCCATAAAACCAGTTTTTAAAGTTTGATCTCTTGCACGTAGGTTAATGTCCCCTTGTAGCCCCTGGCTCTAAGTTCATCCATCAATTCACGCGGTTTAAATTGCGCTAATTGGGGATTACTTCCTGGTTGCTGTTTCTTTTTCCCTTTAGAGATCTTCGCAGAACGGCAACTCATGCAAACGTTACATAGTCCGTCTGCCGTCTTAGGATGGTGTGAAAACTCACTTATAGGCAATATGCTGCCACATGCTGTACATTTTTTTGTTTCCATAATTTCACTATTTACATTCAGGTAGTTTTGAAAATTCTTCTCCATTAAGGAGATAAGAAGAAGTGTAGATCCGGCCTAAGTACAAGTGGAGCTTAACGCATCCACATTTGACACAAATTTCAGCCTTATAGACTCCCGGTATTCGGTCTGGTGTCGGCTGTAATAAAGTCCATCTATGCCGTGCCATAGCTAATCTTTTGTGCCAGTATAAATACATGGCGAATTAAGATCAACTGTACTTCCCAGACCGTTACTAAGAATATTAAGAAGATCTTCTCTTTTATCTGGATCAACTTTTACTAGATAAAAACCTGATTTCTTTTTAGTGTTACTATGTACTTGCTCTAAGGAAAAATTTTGTTCCAGGAACTTTGTAAACTCCGGGTACTCACCCGGTCTAAAATTAAGAGTGTCGATTCTGTGGAAACTTCCATCTTTATAGACTTCTAGTTCCGCTTTTTTTGCTGTAATACTTGCTTTTCCTGCCATAATAGAATTTTTTTAATGTTAAACATAACCGGTCTATTCCCGGCTGTCACCGGTTTAATGCCTTATTATTGTCCGTTGGCTTTCTAAACTTTTATGTAACGCCCTGGAAGGTGGAATCGAACCACCGACATAAATACTCGATATCATCTGTATTTTTTGTTCTTCCGCTGAACTATTCCAGGAAATGCCGATCTGTTCTCGGCTGTCACCGGTTTAAAGCCTTATTATTGTCCGTTGGCGCTCTACTAGGCAGAGTATTAAGTTTCAGTTCGTCTTAATCTTACCACTTCTTCCGTTTGCGCCCGGCGTGTCCCAGTGGCTCTTCGATACAAATCACTAGCATGTACATATTCGCCAAATATGAATACGGAAAGAAAACAAGCGGCCACAAACCGTTTTACCGGTTCACACATAGACAAGGGAATATTAAATTTCCGGCAAAAACAGAACTTTGTCAATTCAGCAGCTTTGCTAATACCGGCCTTTTCTTTGATCTTCTGCAAGGTATTGTCTACCGTCTTAATTGAAATACCCAAAATGTTAGCAGCTTCTTTCTGGGAAATAGCGCCTAGCCCCATAACTTCCGCGATTTCCTCTTCCCGTTCGGTTAATTCTGCCTGTATATTCATAGCTTATCCTTTTATATCCCAGATATCAGAAACATCTACCCCAAATTCAGAGAAGATCTT
The DNA here is from genome assembly GCA_019416685.1 of Bacteroides sp. Taxonomy (GTDB): domain Bacteria; phylum Bacteroidota; class Bacteroidia; order Bacteroidales; family Bacteroidaceae; genus Bacteroides. Next base: position 30,062 of record DXWV01000071.1, on the reverse strand, counting down.
TTCTATTCCTTCTTTGATATGGGCCGGTATATTCAGATAGTCTTTCTTTTTCCTATAATATTCAGGATCCGACGAACAACCAAGGAAGTTATAAAGCTGATCTTTCAATTTCGGATAGTCTTCTCTGGATACTTTTAATGTACCAGGCGTAAATGAGTAATGCTTTTTAGTTACAGCCATAATATTTTATATTTAGATTTTACATAGACATAGGGTATTTTCCCTATTGTGTGTACTGCAACTTTTTGTTATATTTGATGCAGTAATTTGTAATTGACAGTGCAAATATGAGGAATATTTTTCGCATAATAAAATATACAGGGGAATATTTTTCGCTTTTAACAAAAATAATATGGAAACAGATACTCCAATTAAAGAAAGACTAGTTCAACTCTGTGATGCATTAAATGTAACTCCTAACCAGTTTTCACTACAAATTGGGAAAAGTAGGGAATTTATTAGAAAAATAACAGGAGAGATTGGAAGTGACGCATTGAGGAATATTATCCGCATATATCCTACTATTAATATCATGTGGATAATAACCGGGGAAGGGGAAAAATTTCTTTCACCTGACAATTCAGGATCAAACGATAACAATTTAACAAATTATTTAAAGGAGGAAAATAAAGAATTGAAAGAAGAGGTTAAGCGTCTTATACAAGAAAATGCGACTCTATCGGCTAGATTGGAGTTATACCACGGCAACAGTGCCGAAGCTGCCGGATGACGATTATAAAAGGCGGCAAATGGAAAGATCGGTAAACACATACAAACATGAATATCAGTAAATTATGATTATGTTTTAAGACGTTTACCGGGACTAAATTGGGACAATATAATATAAAATAACCATATTACGAATAATGTAAAAAGCTGGTAATCTGCATCTTACAGAAACGGGAATAAGAGTGTTCAAATCGGATCTCCGCAACTTACAGAAAGAGAAGCAATTGCTTCTCTTTTTTTATATCCGAGAATCACTATCCAGTTCTATCTTGGAATCGATATAAAGATGAGGCTGATCCGTTTTTTCGGACCAGCCTCATCTTTTCAGAAAATAAATACAATATTATCTTAAATTACTCCTGAAGCAAGACACGGGCCTCAGTTTTTAAAGTGACTCTCAATTCTGCATCTTTATTCCGGGGAATCCAAAACATCTGGCGACATTCTCCCCGGGGAAGTTCACACTGATGTTTATAGTCGCCGCTCAGGTATTCCGTATCGATATCACATTTCTCCACTCTCCAGTTTTCTATCCCATTCAGATTAATGTGCAGATCTCGAATTGTACTCCGGTATACATCGAAAGATCCTGAAAAGACCTCCGTATTCAATGCACGAAATCTACAGGAATCAACTAAAAATGACTGAAACATGGTCCGGACAGAAAGGCTGTCCAATGTTAAATTGGAGAGGGCAACACCCAATCCGCCCACATGATTGTAAATGAGGTTCAAGGTTGAATCTGCTTCCAGATTAAATTTCAATCCACGGGTGGGCAATTCATATTCGCCCTTTTTATCTGAGAACAGTTTTTCATCGTAACGGAAAGAGACGAACAAGGTGTCCTTTTCACGTTCAACCGTAAAGTATTTGGAAGCTCCTTTGGGATAAGAGAACGTCTTAGTCTCCCCCTGTCCAGGTTTTACCCACAATCTGCCCAACAATGGGATGTACACATTCTCCTTATCGAGTCTAAACTTTACGGTGTGAATGCCTGTCGCATCCATCGACACGGATTCCGGGAAGAGTTCTTTGTCCTCCTTTGGCTTGTTGCCGGCTACTGAGGCATAAAAGACAAAGGCTAATAATACCAGCAGTCCCAATACTAATATTCCTATAAGTATATAAGTTGTACGTTTCATAAATCAGATTTTGTTTTTAGTGTTGTTGTTTACTGTACTCCCGGTACATTTCTGCTATCTCATCTGCCGAAATGCCAAGTGTATAAAGTTGTTTGAAGAAATAATCCAGCTCCTCTTTCAAAAATGTCTTTCGCCGAAGAGAGAGAATCTTCTTCTTTGCACCTACAGAGACAAAATAGCCAATACCACGTTTATTGTAAATCACCTCCTGTGACTGGAGATAATCAAATGAACGCATGGCCGTATTGGCATTTACCTCCACAATAGCCGCATATTCTCTGACGGAAGGAATACGTTCCTCCTCTTTGTACTGTCCGAGAAGTATCTCGTCACAGATTCTATCTGCTATCTGTAGATAAATTGCTTTAGCTTCTTTAAAATTCATAAGTCAGGAGTTTGTTACATTCTATTAATAATTTCAGCCTCTTTAAAACGGAAATAGGCAAGTATCCAGTTCATCAGTGTAAAGAAGACTATTATAGCTGATAATATAAAATACTCTGTACGTTCCGTTTTATAAATACCAGAGTAATCGCCATTCTTTTCAAGAACCAGATTAGCCACTCCCATAGTGACTGATACATAGAAAATCGTTATTATCACTCCGGCTACAAAGGTTTTTAAGAAAGCATTCTTGGGCCAGATAGAACTACCCAGCACAAAACAAGACTGGAAAAAGAAATATCCTCCAATAATCAACATAAAATCTTTCAACGTACGGGTCAATGTATAATAGGGAACGTTTCCTCCGACACAATGTGACAACGGAACCGGTGCAATAGTATCTATATCCGGATATTTCAGTGTATAAACCAATACTCTGGTATAATCGGCCAATTTATAAGCTATAAGAAAAACAATTAAAAAAACAACAGTAGAAACCAGCCAACGTGAAATATACTTTTCAAAAGGAGTGGCAGGAGTCATTAATACAGAAAGGCGGCTTGTCTTTGTTTTCATCTTTTCCATGGTAAAGGAAGCGCTCAGGCAGCCAAACGTCCAAAGTCCCCACATCAGAAGAGGCAAAAGAAATCTCCAGGCAGGATCAGTGTCTCCATAGCCTCCACCCCGATACTGAAAGTAACCATTCCAAATCATAATAAGCGCCATCACTCCGTACATCAACACAATACGAAGCACATTTGATCTCCAATTCTCTACCATATCTTTACGGCAAAGATTCATAAAGCGGGGCATACTGAAAAAAGTATCTTTTATCATAACTCATTTGTTTTTGTATGAAACAATTTTGCAATTTCCTGTGGCACAGATAAAGTAGCATTAAAAAGTAACTCGAGATTTATATCAGACTCTTCTCCCTCTGTGTTAGGCAATATCATCACATTGCCCTGTATGGAGGGTGAAGCAAATAGGGCCATTTCTGCCAACTCGCGATTATCGCTCTCCAGAAATAACAATTTCTCGCAGATGTTTGCCGTAGACTCATCAAGCAATACACGGCTATTATCCATAATCAAAACATGATCGAGAATTTTATCAATGTCGCGTACCTGATGTGTGGAAATAATAATTGTTTTATCATCCGTCATACCTGAAGCTATAAATTTTCGGAACTGGCTCTTCCCTGGAATATCGAGTCCATTGGTCGGTTCATCCATCAACAATAAAGAGGTATTTGTAGCAAGAGCAAAGCTCATGAACACTTTCTTTTTCTGCCCCATAGAAAGAGCCCCTAAATTGATATCCATATCCATGTCAAAGTAATGGAGGTATTTCACCATATCCTCCTTACTGAAACGAGGGTAAAACGGACTGTTCAGTTCAACATAACTAACCAAAGAGACTGCCGGCAATTCAAACTCTTCGGGAACAAGAAACATATCTTGTAAAGTCACCGGCAGACGGCGACGAACGTCTGTATCATGATATAAAACCCGTCCGCTTTTAGGAGTAAGCAGACCAGTCATCAAATAGAGAAGTGTGGATTTACCCGCACCATTTTTGCCAAGCAATCCGTAAACTCTCCCCTGCTTCAGCGAAAGAGAGAAATCGTGTAACACGGCACGCTTTGACTTACGGTAAACGAATGAAAGATGTTCTACTGCAATCATACTTTTTGTCTTTTAATATAATGTATAAGTGTATTAGTATAATAGTACACTGCAAAAGTAGATATTCTTTTTAATATTGCAATAGATAGAGAGAAAAAAATTAAAATATAATACCTGATTAATAATTAGCTAATGTGCCAATTGGCTGCGCTGTATACCGCATGGCATTGGTATATTGGCACATTGGCTAATTATTCATATCTGTATGGTAACGAAGATTATGATCCTATCTTTTCGATGGAGGAAGTATCCATAGACGGCATTGTTACCCTTGCCCGGTGTTGTACTTTGTCTTTCTCAGAAAGGAACGTTCCTTTCCCCGGTGAGCAGTCTTGTTTTACATGTACATGTTTCACTGCTTTACATGTACATGTTTCACTGTCTTACATGTACATGTTTTACTGCTTTACATGTACATCTTAAACAACGTTACATACCGAGGCTTCATACGTTACTCTACGAGATAGAGCTTTATCAATACCGGAGAAAGAGACGGATGGCAATGACAAACACCATTAAGTTCAAAACAGAATCTATTTACGATTAGACGATGTATGATGTACGATTGAAGTTACTCTTTTAAAAGCTTGTTTCAGCGCTGTCAGAAACGGAGTAATCCCAATCGTACATCGTAAATCGTCTAATCGTAAATAGATTCATATCTGTATGGAAAGGAATAAAACTTAAACAGGTTCTTACTGGTGGATACAAGTAATAGCTATTCCCGAATCATCTTATTTTTTACCTACTATTTTTATAAAGTAGAAAAGAACAGGCAGCTGCTGTAAATACACTATAATCCAATGGAGCTTTCAGATTCGAGAAGAACACCATTGAGAAAGCAAAAATCAATAACAGAATCCCACTGCAAAGGGCTACATAACGTTTTTGAAAACCAATTATTAACAATACTCCAAGAATCACTTCTATTATTGTCACCAGCCAAGCTAATGATGGCAAAAATAGCTTCGGAATCCATGGAACTAAAATTCCTGTGTAAGCGATAAAGCTCTCCATATTACCCCAGGTCACATTTTCGCTTCCCAATAAAGGAGTCCACAAACCAATACGATCTGCAACAGCGGACAGGAAACTCATAGCAATAGCTATACGTGCGAATAAAGAGAAATAGTCTATTTTATTAACCATATCAAATTGAGTTATAACGATATGAATTTATTGATAATTTACTCTTTATTCAACAAAGTGAGTCAACAAAATGTTTTCTACAATTTTAATATCGGGACCGGAAGTAAAGCAGCCTATATGACAACAAACAGCTGAGAAGTACTTCCTTTATCAGAGGTAACAGTACAAATATAGGTACCCTTAAGAAGCCACAAATCATTTATCACAAGACGATCTGCTATGTTGGTAAAAGCCCGGTTATAAATACAACTTCCTCCCATATCAACAACGGATAAATCCAAATATCGATACCTTTCACCTCCTGTTAGAACCGTTAACTGCCCATATTGCAATAGATCCGTGACAACACTAAATTGCGATTTTTTTTCAATAGAAATTCCAGAAACAGTATCAACCGTTTTTATCCTAACCTCCAGTACACTATTCCATTTGCTTTTACTGTTTCCATTAAATTCCAGCCGCACATAACGTGCTTTCTTCACACTAAAATCATAGTTTTCCAATTGGTCTGACTTACCACTTGATTCTCCTTGGTAAACCGTTTCAAAATTTATATTGTCAAGAGACAATTCTATATTAAAATAATTTTTCCGCGTATTACCTTCATAGAAGGCAATACGAACAGAATGAAGCGTTCTTTCTTCTCCCAGATCGAGTAAGAGCCACTTTCCGGTCCCTTCCGAAGACCACCGGGTAGACATATCAGCGTCGATTACTTTATCCGGTGTATTGGTGGTCCCACTCTGAAAATCACTGGCCTTTACTGAGCAAATGCCTGTATACTCAAAAAAAGCCCACGCTCCCACATCCAATGTTTCACCATCTTTACTCTCAACATTACATGACTTCAATTGATAATCTCCGGGGAGCATACTGCTGGTTACTAACAGTACCGATTTTGAGTCTTTCTTTTCCACCCGCTCTAATCTCACATTATTATCTATCGTATAGTTAAAACATGAAAGAGCCGATAAGTCATTCATCTCTTTATTAAATTCAAGAAGAAGGCTATTTTTATCAGTTGCCTTTAAACTCACAATATCGAAGTTTGATACAGCCGGCATATCTCCGGATGCTAATTTCGCAGTCTCTGCACAAGCCAACAAGAAAGCACCCACCCCAAAGTCTGCCGTAGAAGTAGAAGTGGCCGGATTCGATGAAGGCTTAAAACCAACACCTTGTACATAGGTAAGTACTCCTCGGGGGCTGACGGCCAAAGTAGTCAATCCCTCCCATGCTTTAGTAATAACAGAATAATAGGTGTCCCGATCCAGTACTCCCTGATTAATGCCCCAGGCCATCCCAAAAAGAAATAAAGACGTTCCGCTTGTCTCCGGTCCGCCATAATCTTTCGGATCAATCAGACTCGGATTCCAGAAGCCATCTTCCCGCTGACAAGCTTTCAACGAGGCAGCCATTTCTTTGAATATTTTTAAATATTCGGCTCTGTATTCACTATTCACCGGCAACTTATCCAATACGAGAGCCAGAGCAGCAAAGGCCCAGCCATTTCCTCTTGACCAATAGGATGCTTTCCCATTGGGAGTTACATGGCTGACCGTCTCATCCCGATACCACAAATGATCTTTGGTATTGTATAAATTTGCTTTCGTGAAAGAGTATAATTGGTGCATCTTATCGAAATATCTATCATCATCATATAAAACACCTAACCGGGCAAAAACAGGCATCGACATAAACAAAGCATCCACCCACCACCAATCGTCCACATCCGGCCTTGCCAACATCTTATCAATCCCCTCTTTTATGGCGGCGATCTTAGCTATCTGTTTCTCTTCATCCATCTGATACAGGTCTAAATAAACCTGTCCACAGACCTGGGCATCAGCATGGTCAGGCCCTGAACTCCTCAACTTCCATTTATGACTCTCAGCCCATGCCGTTGAATAATCTAAATATTTATTTTTCGGAAACATTTTATAGAAATAAGTATTCCCTACATAGTAAACAGCTCTTGCCCAGTCATTATTTCCCCATTGCGAATGATTTTTTATCCAACAATCATTAACCAGTTTTCCTGTTTTTACGATTTCAGCTTTCTCAGGCAAGGAAGACTGTGAAACAGCCATTTGACTAAGAAATAACAGAGTAACTATTGCTATTAATGTGCATTTTTTAAACATCTTTTTCTCTCTCTCTTTATCATTAATACTCCATTACCACTTAACCTTCTTTTGAGTCCCATCGTTCAACCAAACCGTGACACTCTTTTTATCTTTTGAGACAAGAATATCCTTCACAGGGAAAAGTTGTTTATCTGTCAGTTTGTTCCCCGTTTTATTCCATAATAGAAGCGTAATAAAAATCTTTTCACCGGTAAAGTGGTCTTCTGCATTAAGTACGGCACTTTGTTTCGTTTCGGGATGCAATCCACTGGTATTTTCTACTCTTACATCTTCCCATCCGTTCAAAGGTACCATTGTCAATTGAAACTTCCCATTATCTATCGCATAAGCTGTATGCCCCTGTTTTTTAATTGTTCTCTCTTTTATTTTAGAATCAAGACAAGGAAGCGAGTAATGTCCCAAGTGTACTTCGACCGGAGTCGCTGATATAGCTTTATCAACACGTAAAACACCATTGGGCAGCATAATATCGGCCAGTTGAAATTTCACATCAACATCATCCCTCAGCGTCGCATTCCGATAATAGATATCCTGGTCGAAATGATCGAAAGTATACATAGACAACGCTTTCCAAACTCCGTCTCCTTTCTTGATTGTATAATTCATAGCAACTTCCCCCTGTTTACCATCTGCCATCCAGGGAAATGCGCTGTTATAGGCTAAGCGGTTATAGTTTTCTGAGAAACGCCAATCTTCCCTTGCATTGGCGGGCATTCTGGTTGAAGTACGAATCTCAGTAATCCCACTTTCAAAATAGTTAGTTATAAGAATCTTAGATCCATTCTGGAACGTATTTTTAACAGTTCCTTTCTTATATTCCATTTTCCAGATACCTTCATTTTCTTTTGCTGACCAAAAGATATTAGACTCCGGCAATAACAAACTCAGAAAAGCTTTACCCATCCAATATACACTGCCCCGGCAACTATACCCTTGAACAGCCGGTTCAAAAGCACCATAGAAACCCAATGTGGGCACTCTATCTTTCAATAGATCCGGATTTTGAAGGAATTGCAATAAAGTTCCGGATGCAATTCTCCGCAAGAATCCATAATTAACGGAAGTATCATTCAAATAACCCGCCAATGGAAATGGGGAAATAGCTGCAAACCGATAAGTAATACTGCGTCCCCACATTATCATCTGTCCGTCACGACCAAACATTAACGGATAATTGTTTAGCATCTCCTTAAAATTGGCTTTAAAACGTTCTGCGTACTCCGGATAATACTTTTTCCCAAAGTATTCACTCCAAAGAATACCATACATTTGATAAGCCCACATACTATAATAATCATAAGATGAATTGTCAATATACCATCCCTCGCCTCTATAATCGGCAAAAGAGAGGTCCAGAAACTTCTTCATCAGCGGCTCATTCACTTCATATCCCACGCTTTTAAAGAAACTAAATACAAACAAATTGAAAAAGCGCCAGTTGGAAGGAACTGTAGGACCATCGGCATAGCTCAGCATAGTATGTGCCAATGCATCTTTTTGCTGTTTAGTTAAAGGATCCCATAAAATTTCGGGAATCGAGAACAAAGAAATAGACAAAGCTCCGAACTCTACAAGATTTTGAGAGATACCGTTCTTTATACGGGGAGAAATAAAACCCGGATGTCCCGGAGTTATAATGTTAATAAGTTGTTGTCTGTAATAGTCAGCCACCTTTATATTGTTCAAGGCTAAATCCGGGTTCTCTTTCAACAAAGGAGCAGCAATGTACAATGTACGGCAAAGCCCTTCCAGCTTTTCTGTCGGTATCTGTTCTTCTCTATTGGGATAACTCTTACCTTCCTGTTTTGGAAACTTCATGGCATCGTCCATACTATGAATATAGCTGAAAGCTCCTTCAAGCATATATTTTGCAGCATCTATCCAATGCTTCCGCGTCATTCCGGTGTAAGGGCTATGCGTATAATCGGGCGAATCTACTATAAAAACGTTAACCGGGTGATCGGAATTCCGGCATAATGCCGTATGAGTTATTATGATAAAAGAAAGGAACCAGCATATTCTTGTTTTTATCAGGAGTGAAGAAATGCTACTATTGTTGTTACCTTTTGAGAAGAAAGACTGCATAAATAATCAATTTTAGATAATTTCTGAATAGGACTAATTTCAAGAATCAAGTTTAATACTTAATCACACGCCGGGTTTCCGTTATGTTATCCCGGGTTGAAACCTTCAAAATATAAACACCATCGGGTATGTTCAGATTCTCTAATTTACAAACAGGAGCATCGGTCTTCGTCTGAAGCACTTTACTGCCATCTATGGTATACATTTCAACCAGCATACCACGCTCGGTCCCCTCAATCATAATATATTGATTGAAAAATGTAGGATAAATGCCGATTCCCCCTTTCTGGTTTTCGGTAATTCCCACAGGAGGCTCTACATAATCACTTATAACATGATAATAACTTCCGATAGAATTAAAAATCACTTTCATATCAAAGGGTGCCAGATCAAAACCCTCTCCTCTTCTTTTGAAAGATAGTTTGAATTCATTTCCTGTGTATCTTGTTCCATCAATCGTTTCGTGCCAGTCATCAATATTGGTCGTTGGATAAAGTTCAAAATACCCCGACGCATTACTGTCATCATTCGGAGCCGATATACTGCCTTTCAGATATCCGTAAGTAACCACAGAGCCATCTTCCAGGCAGAGCCTTATCCGATACCTCGGATCTCCCCATGAAGATGCATCATATTGAATATTTTTCACTTCAAAAACAGAGTTTCCGGTATAGTCCAGATTGGCTACCACTTTCTTTTTGAAGGGGGCAAATAATATAGCCCCCGTAATTTTTTCCACTGTAACCTGCGGAATATCATTATCGAAATTTACCCGGATACGATAAGGTACCGGATTTTTTTCCGTATTCTCCACTGTAATGTCCTGCGATTGAATCAAACCTTCTCCACTCTCAGAAACAGAGAACGAATAACTTCCGGTTTTCAGAGCAGTTATCAGCTCATAAGTATTACCGGTAACCAGATTTCCATTATAACTTTCCGGAAAACCTTCTACAATTCTCTTCATTTTCAATGGAGAAGCAGATTCTGCCAATGCAGTTCCTTTCATGTACAACTCATCCGGCACACTCTTGAATGCGTCATTATCACTACCCGGATACCAGGTCATATCATCCAGATAAAGATAGTTATCATGTGTAGGATAGATACCACCTCCACCGGGGAATGACTCAAAACAGATACCTGTTATCAAACGGTGATCGTCTTTACGAACAAGAGAAAGACCGGTCACATCTATCTTCTTTTCATCATTACACCACACCTCGATACGAGCATCTTTAGCTTCATAAGAGGTTTCCATCGTAACAGTCAGTTTTATTTTATTCCATACTCCCCGTTTCATCGTATACTTCTGATCTCCGGGGTTACAACCGTATTCTGTTGTCATATCAGAATAATAAACATACAATTGATTGGATATACAATCATCGAGTGCATCAAATTGGAGACGGACACTCCCACCATCACCATTTTGTATTGCTTTATCAGAAGCTCCTCCTGAATATCCTACCCCTAAATTAAAGCCAAACTGTTTGCCATGAAGACCGGATTCAAAATTTTCATCATATTTAATAAGGTATTCCATAGTGTATTGCGTCAACTTTGGAGTACTGACAATAACAGCTGTACCTGTACCACCGACTTTACATCCTTTCTTAAACTTAATTTGATAAGTTCCGTCTACAATTGCGGCATGATCACGATCCGTATAGTAACTTCCGTTTCCAAAATCCTCGACAAGCAGTGCATTGGTATATGCTCCATTGGGCCTATTGAAAGTCACTTTCTGCTGTTTATAGTATCTCTTTGAATATGTACCGTTTTGTGAAAATGCCACCTGAAATATTCCTATAAAAGCATATAGAAATATTAAATTCGTTTTAATAGATTGTTTCATATGAATTATAGTTGAGTATATTGCTAACAAAGCGAAAAAACAAAAAGGGGAAAGCCTATGAATAGACATACCTCTCCCCTTTTCTTCCTTTACAATTTAATTACACGTTTCACTGATAGAACATTGTTATCCTGAACAATCTTCACCAGATAAACACCTTTAGGCAGACTAATATTATTAAGTGTCAAAGTGCTGTCAGCTGATTTAGCCTGCAACACTGTTATCCCTGTTGCTGAAATGAAATCAACAGCCAAAGCTCCTTTTTCGACAGCTATAGTAACCTGATCATTGATAGCAGTCGGATATACTTCCCCTTTGGACACAGCATTTGTACTAACAATGCCTGTCGGATCATAATCACTGATAACGTGTGTATAGTTATTTACCGGATCAAAAACCACCTTCACATCAAATGGAGCCAATGTAAATCCTTCTCCTCTGCGTTTCTTTGATAATTTGAATTCGGCACCCTGATACTTTACTCCATCTATTGTTTCATCCCACTGGCCTTCAGCCGTTGTTTGATACAAATCAAAATATCCTGTTTCATTACTATCGTCATCCGGCCCGGTTAAGTTTCCTTTTTTATATGCATAAGTTTTTATATCACCATCAGCGGTATAAACTCTGAAACGATATCTTGGATCTCCCCAGGTATCCTTGCTATATTCAAGCCCTCTGATTATAAATGAAGAATTACCCATGTAGTCAAGGTTGGCAACAACAAATTTTTTGGAAGGTGCCCATATAATCATCTCTTCCACCTCGGAAACAGTTACTTCCGGAGTACTTTCATCAAAATTCACCCGAATTCTATAAGGTACCAATCCCTCTTTATCAACCGTTATTGTTGCAGAAGAAATAATAGCTGCTCCACTTTCCGATGCAGCAAATTCATAATTACCGCTTTTTAATGCTGTAAACAGTTCAAAAGTATTGCTGATCTCACCCGCACCATTATAGAAATCAGGAAAATCCTTATTAATTCTCTTCATGACTAAAGGTGTGGACGACTCTGCCAATGCTGTGCCACGCATAAATAACTGGGCGGGAACATCCGCTGCCAATGCACTCATACAAAGACTAATTGCTACAAGAAAAAAAGATAATTTTGTTTTCATAACTTTTAATTTTTAATGTTCATAATATGTAAGATTAACTCAACTAATATTTCAAAACTTTTACCGATTGACTTTGGCCTTGTGAACTTATCACTACCAAATACATCCCCTGAGAAAATGGGGTCATATTCAACACATACTGTTCATCCAATACATTGGTCCGAAAAACTGTGTTTCCATTCATATCCAGAACTTTAATACACGTATCTTCCGAAAGATTCTCTATACAGACAAAATCTGAAGTTTGTTGCGGATGTACCTTTAATGACGAAGACGAATTATTAGAATGAATGCCAGTATCATTGACACGAGCAACCACTAAAGACTTCACATTGCTCCAACCTTGTAAATCAGGTGAAGACTTATACAGCAATCGAGAGTCGCCCGTAAAATCTCCTTCTTTATATATAGTCACTTTATAGCCATCAGCTATCTCAATGGAAGAGATCTGAGCTTTAAAATTCATCTTATTATCGGTCAACCCTAAACGGCATAAATCATCTTTCGCATATTCCCCAACCTCCAATCCTACACTATACTGGTTATTGAGTTTTCCCTGATTATAATTCACATTCTGGAATAGAGCAACAGGCGTAGTAACAGGTTCTGCCTCAAAAGATACAGATGCTAATTTGAGGAAGGTAGATGCTGCCGAAGACTGATATAATAGCTGTTGCCTGCTTTCCTGCGAAGGAGTCAGATCATTCCAGTATTCCGGATAAAACCCGAGTTCGTCTTTACAATTATCATGCAAATAGATTGCATAACCTGCAACAAGATTAAGCCATCTTGGATTATGATCTATCTTATAAAGTTCTACATAAGCATCTGCCATATCGTGAGCTCCCCATTGTCCGGTTTCATTCAAACGATGTGTGGCCCAGTCAATGTAGTGAGATTCCATACCGTAAGCCAACCGATAAGCATCTTCCAGATATTGTTCCTCTTTTGTTATGGTATACAAAAGCATGGAAGCCTGCATAACAACGGCATTTTCATATCCCCGATACCCTGCTCCAATGCCCCAGCCCGCATCATTTTTCAAGAATTGATACAGTCGCAGAGCATCATTCAAGTATTTTTGTAGATTTGTAATCTGATAAAGCCGCAGACAGCAAACAATAGTCGGAGCCGTTGCACAAACCGACCATTTTCCCGCTTTTTCATGATTCGGATTTTCATTGAACAGAATGCCTCCTGTAGGTAATTCACCACTCATACAGAATTTTAAGACCGTTTTAGCTCTTGTCAGATAGTCTTCATTACTTGTAACAGCGTACATATCCAGTAAGTCTTTAATCATCCATGCATTATCATCATAATAGCGGCTCCCACCTTTACCATTGTAACTGGCATCATAAGCATAATAACCATTATAGGCTACGTAATAATACTTGTTCACATTATCAAGCAACTTCTTAGCATCATCTATCCGGTCGGCATAAATCAACGCTTTCAGTTGAATACTGGTAGGCCATACAAATGCAGCTGTCGGACTCGTTGATTTTTCAGCATACAGGAAGGTCCCTCTATTCGACTTCAAATAAAGATCGATCACCTTCAGAGACTCTTCACCCCACTGCCGGAATGTTTTTTCATTCTGGGCATAGGAAGGAAATCCAATTGCAAAAAGTAAGATTATAATTAAAATTTTTCTCATGCTTTTACTCATTATTAATTTCTGTTACTTTAAAATGATCTTGAAACGTTTTAGTATCCTGCTATCTGCTTTTATATATCCAATATATACACCCACAATAGCAGAAATCTCAATAGTAACTCTTTGTTAGAGGAATGATCATGCTTTATTATAAAATCCCTCCGTTCGTTTTCCAGGAAACCATTGATTTATCTAAAATATCCCAGGCTTCCAATGCAAAAATTGATTTGAGAATAATAAGAAAATAAGTCCGATAAGAGTTATTTATTTTTTCATAAGGATCTAAAAATTAAAGGGTTGCCTTAAACAAGTAATACCAATTTCAGAGCAACCCTAATAACCGACAAATTACTTAGCCATTTTATACAATTCGGTTCCCGCCATCAGGAAAGCACCAACACCATATACTTCGGTCATATCTTTTGTAACTTTCTTCGGGTCGGCACCAATCGGCTGTACATATCCCAGCTTACCATCATTATCAATTGTACCCAATGTAGTTTTCCAAGCTTTCAACAATGCAGGCAAATAAGTAGCTTTATCCAATAACCCTTCATTAATGCCGTATGCCAGCGCATATATAATGAAACTGGAACAACTGGTTTCAGGTACAGCATAAGTCTCCGGATCCAGCAAGCTGGCATGCCATAATCCGTCCGGTTGCTGAATTTCTACCATACGGTTGCACATCTCAACAAAGAGATCTTCATAAAATTGACGATAACTATTCTTTTTAGGCAGATCTTGTAACATTTCGGTCAGTCCTCCAAGTACCCAACCATTTCCGCGTCCCCAAAAAACTTTCTTGCCATTTGCTTCACGCTGATAGAAATAACGACTGTCACGGAAGAACATTCTCTCTTCCAAATCATACAAGAAAATAGTAGAAGCTTTATATTCCTTATCTACAAATTCCAGGTATTTCTTATTACCCGTCTCTTTATATAACCGGGTGAAGATAGGAGGAGCCATAAACAAAGCATCACACCAACTCCAACGTTCCAAAGTGGTCTGATTGGAATAGTCTATTATCAAAGAGCCTTTAGAGGGATGTTCAAGTATCCAATCAATACGTTCAATGGTAGGCTGCAATATCGACTTGTCCTTGTATCTTTTATAGACATCTATGAACATCTGGCAAACAGCCAAATCGTCCGCATGGTACATCCGTTTATTGGCTTTCCATGAATACCGGTTACCAATATCTACCAGCCATTTGTAGTATGTTTCGTCTTTATCAACCTTATCAGCCAGTTCTGCCCATTTCACCATTCCGATATATAAAGTGGCGTTTGTCCAGTCCATAGGATGGTGTTTCACCTCTTTCTGATGAGCCAACTGCCAGTCTGCCACTTTTTTCATCAGTGATTTAATCTCAGTTTTAGTATAAGGCACATCACCGGCTGCAAAAACGGAAACATTCAAAAAGACCAGTAACGATAGGATAACAATTATATATTTCTTCATTTTATAATATCATTTTATTAGTTCCACAATGGATTTTGTACAAGCAATTTACTCTTTTGTATTTCATCATAAGGTACCGGATACAATAACATCTCCTTATTCCATACACGTTTTTCCACAACCACTCTATTGTAGTAAGATCCTTCACCAATTGCATCATAGAATGTAGTTGGTATTTTGCTGGAATTAAATTTGGCAGCAGGCGAGTTCAGATCCATTCCTGTACGAATATGTGGCTGATCTTCTCCATTATCATCCAGGCAACTCATCCAACGGTGTGTGTCAAAGTAGTGATTCCCTTCGGCAAAAAGCTCTACCATACGTTCGCGACGGATAGCCAGTTTCTGAGCTTCATAATCCCCAACAATATTTTTAATTCCATTCTCCTTAAGTTCCTGATATCCGGGTATGCCGGCTCTATCTCTGATTTTATCCAAATATTCTATCACCTTAGAATCGGAAGGATTGATCTCATTACAAACTTCTGCATAATAGAGATAGAAATCAGCCAAACGGAATAAGATCCAGGGGCGGGCCCATGTCTTTACATTATCACCGGTATCCAACAATAAGCGATTTTTAAACTTATAAAGTAAATATCCCGCTTTCGGATGATCTTGTGAACTATTGTCCGAATCACCACCCTTACTGAAATACGAACCATATTCAGCTTTTCCGGAAATAGGCAAATGCCAGCTTCTTCCTTCATAAGTGACCGTATTATAGAAACGAGGTTCACGGTTGTGATACATCTTAAAGATATGCTTATCTTTATGCGAAGTTGAGCTACATCTATTTACCAAATCGGCAAAACCATCTTCTTTATATTCGGGATCTTCATTGATAGTCAAACCGTTTTTAGTAAAGAATGCATCTACTCCCTCCTGGTACAGACCAATATTACAAAAACCATTCGCTCCGCGAGGGCAAGTACGCCGTTCCATATCGTTTCCTACGATTCGATAGTTATTATTACCGTTAGCCCAAAGAATTTCATCGTTATAATATTGGAACAGTTCATATACTGACAGATTAGGATCGGGCAGACCATTACTTCCGGGTTTGGCATAATACAATTTGTGTCCTTTGCCTTCAGCAAATGTGAACAAATCCTCCAAACGTGCCTTTGCAGTATTCCATTTTGACCGATCTTCATCCGGGAACAGACGTTTGCCATCTTTATTGGTCACTTGCAATGCTTCCTTGTATCCACCGTTGAAAAGAGGAGAAGCTGCATAAACCCATAACTTAGCACGTAATGCCAATGCGGCAACTTTGGTCGGACGGATTATTTCCTTCAAATTGTATCTATCGTTATTATGATCATAGTCGAAACCGCCGGAAGGGTCACCTTTAAATAATGTTTCGGGCAATGCATTTGAGTCTATTACCTCTTTCAGCAGATTATCGATGTAATTTACAATTTCATCCACAGATGCTCTCGGATAATCTATTGATTTATTTTCAGGATCTTCTGTTTCTGAGATCAAAGGAACAGGACCATAGAGCTCAAAAAGAGAGAAATAGCTGTATGCAATCAGAAATTTAGTTTCTGCTTTCAAGCGGTTCATATCCTTTTCACTAACATATGATGCATCCTGCTCCGATCCCATATAATCTTTGGCATTATCCAGAAAGATAAATCCTTGCCGTATATATCTATATAGCGTCGCCCAGCGGTGGAACGAAGCATTCGACGAGTTAAAACCCGTAATCATCTGAGTCCCTACAGCTGTTGTATTCGCTACAACCTGCCCCGACATCAAGCTCCAGATACCTGTGAAACCAGTAGTAGCTCCCTTTCCCAATTCTGAATAATTAGGGATACAGTTATAGATATTAGCCTGCCAACGTTTTGTATAACCGGGATTATCGAAAACCTGATCCAATGTCAGATTCTCAGCCAATTCCTTGGATACGTCCAAATAATCACATGAAACAAAGCTTCCCAGCATTCCACTGGCAATAAGTGCAGTATATACGAATTTCTTAACTTTTTTCATAATATTCAATTTTTAAAATGTAACTTCAAGTCCCATTGTCCATGTTCCGCATATCGGATATTTTGATCCGGAGTTAGAACCACCCAGTTCAGGATCCCAGTACTTTATATTGTCCCAAACTGCCAGATTAGTTCCCTGAACATAAATTCTCAGATTCTGCATACTGATTTTACGCAACATCTGCTTATTGAACTGATAGCCGAACTCTACATTTTTCAATCGCAAGAAGCTACCATTACGATACCACCATGTACTTCCATAAGTATTATTGTCAAATTTAGTAGCATGTACACGTGGGAATAAAACATTCTGATTGTAAGGATCATCATTCTGCCAACGGTTCAAAGACTCCATACGGGCAGAAGAAGCGTCCACTCCATTATGGAACGGCATAAAGTTACCGGCCGAAGCCAAAAGGTTAACAGAAGTTTGCCCTACCCCCTGGAAGAATACTCCGGCGAAGAAGCCTTTCCACTCCAGATTCAATCCGAATCCATAAACCAATCTGGGATCTTCAGGATACAAACCATTCTCGTATGTCTTATCCAAAGAATCAATCTTCTTATCTCCATTCAAATCTTTATATTTGATATCGCCCGGAGCAACCTGAGTACCCGGATTGGGCATACCATCTTTCAATGTATAAGTCTTACTTCCATTTGTATTTTCTACAATATCAAAATCGTCAGGAGTATATAAACCTTCGGCTACGTATACCAACGGTTGTCCGATAGACTGACCTGTATAAGCCTGATACTGATAAACCTGAGGCACTTCATCATACTCTTCTACTTTGTTTTTAGCATAAGTAAGATTTCCTCTCACTGACATAAAGACCTTCCCAATCTGCTGTTTAAAGACTAAACTTGCATCAATACCTTTATTGGTGGTAACTCCAAAATTTTGCCAGGGACTATTACGAAATCCGGCAGCCGAAGGAATTGTTTTACGACGTAACAGAATATTATTACGACGATTGGCAAACCAGTCCACAATCAAGTCAACACTACCTTTGAAGAATCCCAGATCGGCACCAATATTTATTTTGCGCTCACGTTCCCAGGTCAGATTAGGAGTTGCAAAATCCTGTTCGATAATTCCGCCACCGCTAGCTCCGGTTACATCACCATTCACACCCGGAGTAAGTCCCATATTGTATCCGGTACCTCCTGTTGAAAGTGATTCCCTATAAGGAAAGCGAGAACTCGAACCAATCTCATCATTACCGGTAATACCGAAGGAAGCTCTCAGCTTTAGTTTACTTAAGGTATTTTCCAAAGGTTCCATAAACTTTTCATGGCTAACGTACCAAGCTGCCCCAACTGCCGGAAAAATTCCCCAGCGGTGTCCTGATGCAAAGTTTTCACTACCGGTTGCACCGAAGCTACCTTCCAGCATATAACGATTGTCATAACCATAAGCAACTCTGGCTACCACACTCTGCTTTCTGTACGGAAGTAACTGTATACCCGAAACATTCTGGTTCTGACTTTCTTTCTGCATATACAGTAAAATACCCGAAACATCATGTTTTTCCTTAAAAAGTCTTTTATAATTCAAAGAAGTTTCAATATAGATTTTCTTCTCACCACCCGAGCTTGAATAGGCCGGATTGCCCAGTGCACTACCTTGCTTAATCTCTGTTTTTATCAGATTCCCTTCTTCGTCGCGTCCGGTTGCATAATATGAATTCGGAGACTTTTCACGCTTAATAATAGAATAAGCCGATGCATCAAAACTAACACTTCCTTTCCAGGAAAGCCCTTTTGTAATTATATCCAGCTTTTGATCTAAAGTGACTTTAGACTGCACATTCATACTCCAACTTTTGGTATATCCGTAGTGATTCAACATGTTATACGGATTAGAACGAGTACTCGGGTCAAATGTATAGTGTTCTGAAATACTACCGTCAGAATAATACATTGGAATGTAATGTGTCGGGAACTGGGTAATCATATCAAAAATAGCATCCGAAGTATTTCCCGGATTGTTTTTTGTCTTATACTGCCCGCTAAGATCTACCGATATTTTAGTAGTCGATGTAATATCCATATCCACATTAGTTCGCAAATTATAGCGGTCAAGACCAATATTGGCATCATATTTTTCAATCGGGTTGGATTTGAATATACCGGTTTCATTGTAGTAAGCTCCTGATATAAAAAACTTAGCTTTTTCAGATCCACCTCTGAAATTCAATGTATAGCGTTGATTGTGTGTGTTGTTAGACAGCAGATCCATCCAATTCACATTGGGATATAAGTCAGGATCTGCCCCTGTACGATATTTCTCTAATAACTCATCCGAGTAAGTCCTATTAAATGTATCCCAATCCGGATTACCGGCTTCATTCCATTGTCCTTCATTATAGAGTGACAGGTAGTCATATGAAGGTAATAATTCAGGCATTCTCGTAGGTGTAACTACACTGTATTGTGCCCTGAAACTAATATTTGTTTTTTGTGCTTTTCCTCGTTTAGATGTTATCAATACGACACCATTGGCTCCTTCCGAACCGTATACGGCCGTAGCAGCCGCATCCTTTAATACTGAAAATGTTTCTATTTCATCCACATCGATATCATCCATCGAACGGGGAACTCCATCTACCAGAACCAATGGAGAAGTACCTCCTGCATACGAACTTTGACCGCGGATCCAGAATTCAGCACTATCATTTCCTGGTTCTCCACTCCGCTGAATAGCTATGATACCAGCTACCTGACCCGCAATATTATTTCTAAGATTGCGTTGTGGCATAGAAAGTTCAGCCGGACCTATGGAATTAATAGAAGCAACTACACTCTCTTTTTTTTGTTGACCGTAGCCTATCACAACCACATCATCCAGATTTACACTGGATTCCCGCATGCGTAGATTACCATTCATACCAGCCTTCACGACTTTCTCTTCCGTATCAAATCCAATAAACCGGTATTCCAATGTCTGTCCGTTTTCTACTTCAATAGCATAATAACCATTTACATCAGATAAAACTCCGGTCGAAGTTCCTTTCAACATTACAGAAGCTCCTACAATCGGATTACCATCAACATCAGTCAACAGTCCTTTTAATGTCCACTTTTTACTCTGTTGAGTTGTAGATGCCTTATTGGCAACTTTAGAAATTACGATTTGCCTTCCCACAATAGAATAAGAAACATCTGTCCCTTTAAACATCTGATCCAGAATCTTATTAACCGTTTGCTTCTTTGCAGAGAGACTCACCTTTCTGTCAACGTCTATATTTTGATCTAAGAAGAAAACAATAAACTCACTCTGTTTTTCTATGTCGTTAAAGACTTCTTTGACAGCTTTACTTTTTGCTTCGATAGTAATAAGCGTCTGAGCCGGGAAAGTAGAAGCGAAAACTGGGTTCCAACTAAGTATTAAAAAGAGTATTGAAACCTTCAATATTTGTAAAAATCGTACCTGTTCGACCTTAGAAAGGTCAAACGTATCTATATTTTTCATACATTTGAATGATTTTAAGTTAACACATTTGTGTGTGTGTAAATTTAATAAAAAAACAGGGCCGGATAATTCGCCATATTATCTGGCTTTTTTTTGTGATCATGTTTTACGAGTCGTCTTTCATTCTATCCATTTGTTTTTTAGGGTTTAACATTAATATATATTTTCTCATCTGTTTCGTACACTTCAATCGGTGCTGCCCTTTTTAAAACATCAAGCACGTCAGAAAGCTCATTTTTCAGATCCAGTTTTCCGGAGCAAGTAAGAGTGGCCACTCCCTCTCCGCATATTATCTCTCTACCATAGTATCTGGATAAACTCTTGAAAACCTTATTAAGATATTCATGATAATACTGATAGAGTCCATCTTTCCACAACGTATACTGTGTAGCATCAACATTTTTCACCTTTATCTGATCATTATTGTAAGAAAGCAATTGATTCGGTTTAAGCAATACTCCCTCTTTTTTATCAGTCAGAACTTCTACCTTACCACTCACAAGCGCCACTTCTTTTACAACGTCATCGGTATAAGCATTTACATTAAATTTAGTTCCTAAAACCCTTACTTGCATACCATCCGTTTTCACTATAAAAGGTCTTGTTTTATCCGGTGCAACTTCCAAATAAGCTTCTCCCTCTACATAAATCTCACGCTGTCGCTGTGCAAAAGCAGCAGGATACACAACTCTTGTTCCGGCATTGACCCAAATTTTAGTTCCATCAGTGAAAGTAATAGATGAGCTTTTACCAAGTGGAACTACCAGCTGATTATAACTCACATCATCATTATCCTCCATTACCTCTGTCGTTTTTTCTGTCTCGACACGTATCTGTCCATCTTTATCATACACAATATGAGATTTTTTCGTATCAATGACAATCTCTTTATCTTCCGACAATATCAACTGCACATCAGTAGCTGTCTTATCCGGTTTTGGCAAAGCAGCAACAACAGACATAAATTTATCCGATTCTGTATGATGCTTAACCACCAGCCACCCTCCTGCTATTACAATAGCAAAACAAGCTGCTACAGACCATCTGGCAATCATAGAGAACGTCTTTCTCTTATCCTGCTGTCTGTTTACTTTCTGTATGCGGTTCCAAAGTATATCTACATCCTCTTCCGAAAGAACTTCAATAGTTTCTTTTTTGAAAGCACTCATTACTTTTCGTGCCAATTCTATCTCATGAGTCAATTCCGGGAAACGTTTTTGTTGCGCCTTCCAAAATTTCCTGGTTTCTGGCGTAGGATGTTGTTCTGACATTAAAAAGTAGTCATCATCCAAAAGTTGGTCAGCCTTATATGTATTGTAATTTTTATCCATTTTGACTTATTTATACTATAGAGACAAACGTAAACTCATTAATTACTCACTTTTTAGAAAAAAAATATGAAATAAAATGTTCGCACTTAAAAAAACAGCTTCACAATGACATAAAAAAAGAGGGAAGGGATGAATCTATTTACGATTAGACGATGTACGATTGAAGTTACTCTTTAAAAGCCTGTTTCAGTGCTGTTAGAGACAGAGTAATCCCAATCGTAAATCGTCTAATCGTAAATAGATTGTTTTTAATAAAGAAGTAGAGACCAATAAGCAAGGAATAACACTATATACCTCTTATTTAGTCAACCTGTACAAATCAAAAAAGAAATAAATTAAAGCCCTGGATTCTTGGAGAAATAATTTAAAATGAATAGATAGAATAATATAGAATCATAATTATCTCTTACCTTTTTCAATGCACGTTGAATCAGATTGTGCGCAGAATTATAATTTAAATCCATGATCTTGCAAATCTGATCAAAATCCATCTCCTCAACAAAACGATAATACATAATTTCTCTCTGTCTCGGAGTTAAAATAGAAAGAATATTTTCTACTTCTTCTTTTTGTAATTTGCTGGCTTCAGTAGATAAAAATTCATCTTCCACTGTTTCACTCAGAATAAAAGGAATAGATTCCAGATCAGTATATCTGTATTGTTTATTTAACGCATTCAATAAACAGTTTTTTAATGCGATGAGTAAATAAAGCCTCACATTGTCCGGCAGTATAAGTGTTTTTCTGTTCTTATATATTTTTGTAAAAACCTCTTGGATACAATCTTTGATAAGTTCACCATCCATTGTAAAATGCAGGCCATAACTATATAATAATTGTATATACGTTTTATAAAGCCATGAGTACGCATCCTCATCTCCTTGCAAGAATTCTTGCCACTTTACCGCACTACTCTCATCAGTTATTTGCATATTATATTACAGTTCAAATATAATGTTTCCAAAGTTCAATCACACAAAACTATAAAAACTAAATGGAAAATCAAGCAACTTTAGAAGTGTTTTTATTTATCCATAATTCTTTTGTGTCTTTTTACCAGAATTTCATAGTAGAATACCGACCAAACAAATCCTCGCTACTTTCTTGTATGACAATTAATTATCTTTTCAGCATGGGCGGTTAAGCTAAAATTTATATATACATTTATGATAAGATATACCCGGTCATAAGTTCATTAAAGTTAAAAACAAAAAAGAGAGGAGCTAAGATCACTCTCCACTCCTCCCACACGACAAACAACTAAAATTATTACTATTTGATGCCATCCAATGCCCTTTTTGCAGTAGCATTAGCGGGGTCTATAGCCAGAATTTTGTTCCAGTAATCTTTGGATTCAGGCAGCTTATTAGCCACCAGATAATAATATCCCAGATAACTGTAACACTCGATAAGCGCGGAATTGTAATGCGGGTCATTTTTGCTTTCCAGCAATGTAGCCACCTCTTCATAATAAGGTTTAGCCAGACCTTGCGTTGTTTCCGGGTCTAACGCAGAATTAGCACGTGCACGCCAGAAGTTACCCAAATAACTATCCGGAGCAGCCTGAGCTATCACTGCAAAAACAGAATCAGCTGAAGCAAGAGCAGCCTTACGTTCATCAAGACTAACGGTCAGGGTATCACCTTGTGTACCTTTTCCGTAATAAAGTTTTCCTATCTGGAACTGCAAGTCAGAGGTCTGTTTATCAGCAGACAATGACTTATAGTACTTCTGGTAGGCATCAATAGCCTTCGTATAATCGTTCTTCTGCTCATAAGCGTTAGAAATCTCACGCCATAAATCAGTTTTCGTTGCATCCAGTTCAATAGCTTTCTGATATTGTATGACAGCTTCATCATACATTTTTATAGCATTGAGCAGATGTCCGTAATACATATAGTCCAAATAAGAATAATCAGCATTATCAGAAGCACCGAAGAAGGCATCGGCTGCTTTCTTAGCTTCGTCATAACGTTTCATATCCGTATAGTTATACATCGCCAAGCGATTGAAAGCAGCATGACGGGCATTTCGTTGCAACCCCTTATTGGCTATCTCCAAAGATTTATCAAATTTATGATTCAGGAAAAGAGCAAATGCATATTTCACTAAATCATTCTCCGTAGCTTCAGGAGTATCTATAAAACGGGCATATGCTTCAGCAGCCTTATCGAAGCGATTGTTCATATAGTATACCTCAGCCAGTTTTTTGTCAGCCTGTACACTTGAAGGATCAACCGCTTTCAGCTGTTCCAGTTTCTCAATAGCCTGTTGTGGATTAGCTCCTTTGTATATATCGGCCAGTTTTAAATAGGCCTGTTCACTCTTCGGATTAAAATAAATAGCTTGTTCATACATCTGACAGGCAGTACCTGCATCTTTCCGGGCAAAAGCAATGTCTCCCTCCAGAATAGAAACATCAGCAGATTTTCTATCTATTTTCTTTGCCAAAGTCAGATATTCTTCTGCTTCAGACAGTTTTCCAGCATCCAGAAATGCATGCGCCACAGCTATCACTAATTCCGGATTCTTTTTATTTTTTCCTTTCAATAATTGATCAGCCTGTTCCGAAGCCTGGTTCAGATCGGTCTGAATAAGAGTTTTCATTTTGGCAAATCCAGCTTGCCATTCGGCATCTCCCGATTGTGCAAAAAGAGAACCGGTTGCTATAAATGCCCCTGCTAAAAATAATTGAAATCGTTTCATTGTAATCAATTTTAGTTATTATTCGTCTTTTACACTCACTATACGTACTGGTTGAGTGGCCGGAACTAATCCGGACTTTAATATAATCCGCTGCCCTCTGTCGGAAGTCAAAAATGAAGCAAATCCCCAGGGCAAAGTACTACGAGGATCGTTCAATAAAATATAAATCGGTCGTGCCAATGGATAGTCTCCATAATATAAATAGGCCTGATAAGGCTTGTAACTATTTTCCGGTGTAGCTATATCCTCAGCACTGACAGACATCACCCTAACTTCATCACGGAAAGAAAGATTAGTTGTATCGCTTCGGTTACCTAACCAGTTCACACCAATTACTCCAATAGCATCCGGTGTCTGAGCCACATAATTGATAACTTGCTGATTGGTTCGCAAAGCTTTTACATTCGTCGTAGAAAGCGATTTTCCACCACAAATAGAATCAGTCGCGAAACGCACTGTACTTGAATTAGGATTATCAAATACCACACTGATATCCTTCAAACGTGAATCCGGATAAATATCCTTCCAACTTGTTACCTCACCGGTTAGTATCCGACGAATATCCCGTACACTAATCAGTGAATCCCGATTTTGACGATTTACAATCAGAGCCAGTCCATCCGTAGCCAGTTTAATCTCCCGAGGGAAAAACTTACGGCTATGAAATGAGTTCATCTCTTCTTTGGTCAATGTACGGGTGGTTATCGCCAGACGCACACTGTCTTTCAGAAGAAGATTGACAGCATCAACCTCAGTAGTATAACGAGGGACAATTCCGGCCAAAGGATATATTCCCTCAAACACATCTATCTCTTCCTGCACAATAGGCTGAAAACTTTCATCCGCAGCAATAGAGATAACACCTGACGTATATGTATCTGTAAATCCGTCTTTAGGTTTACGGTTACATGAAGTCAATGCAACCAAAACACAAAAACTAATTAACCAGAATTGTCTCTTCATCATCACATTATTGTAATTTAAACATAACCGGAACAGTATATTTCACCCTCACCGGCTTACCATTCTGCTTTCCGGGAATCCAATGAGGCATGGATTTTATCACACGGAGTGCCTCTTTGTCCAGATAAGGGTCTACTCCACGTGCCACGCGTGCATCTGCAATAGAACCATCTTTCTCCACAACAAACTGTACTATTACACGTCCCTGTGTTCCATTCTCCTGTGCAATGGTAGGATATTTAATATTCTTTGCAAGGAAAGACATCAGCTCTGCATTTCCTCCGGGGAATGTAGGCATCTGTTCTACCATATCAAAGATTTTTTCGGGTTCTGGCTCAGCTTGTGTTACCACCTGCTTCAAGTCAGCAATATCTTTACCATTTGCTTCATCGTTACCCTTTACATCGGCAATGGAGATAGCTACTTTCGTTTCCGTCAATTCCTGCTGGCTCTTGATTTCATCATCTTCGTGTACCTCTTCATCTTTCTTGATGACAGGTGCCGTAAATTTGATAGAGCTCTTTAAGGCAGGAGGCGGAGGAGCTACCGGCTCCACTCTTTTCATTTCTTCCTGTTTCACTTCCGGTTCTTCCAGTTGCGACAGGGTAGTAACTTCAGTCATTACCTCTTTTTGTTTAGGCGTAGCAAGCTTGATAAGTGCCGGGATACTAAATCCGATCAATGCAACGACTACTACAAACAGCATCGCTATATTATGTCTTTTGGGTGAATCTTCACGCATCTTATAGGCACCATATGCCTTATTCTTGCCATTGAATATCAGATCACACCATGCTGAAGAGGTCAAATCTATTTTTGCCATTGTTCTTTTTCTTTTTAGGTGTTACTTAATTATTCGGCAATATTTTGTGAAAGCTCACCTTTAGAGTCGTAATTCTTAATCAGGAATTCGTCCGCTTCGGCAATGTTCGTTATCACATACTTACCAATATTGCAAATTTGCATTTCATCGAGAGCATCAATCAGATTCATATACGAAGCATCATCCGTAGCTTTAATAATCACTGTCGGAGTATCCTTTCCGCCTTTTATCTCAGAAAGTTGCTTTGTAAATTCGTCCTCTGATATCTTTAGTTCAAGCTTCTGTTGTTTCAGTTCATTCACTTTACGTACAGCAGCCGCATTCTTTTTCAGAAGTATAGCCCTCAGTCCATCCGGCTTATAACTCGTCTCTTTCAACGATGTATAGTCCTTATAGTTAGGTTCACCTTCATAATAGTATAATTTATTATCACTTCCCAGCAACAATGTAATAGCCTGTGAAGCCTTCACTTTACTCTGTTGTTCTTCTGTGATATTTTTATCATTACTCGGCATGCTTATCTCCATCGTCTGAGGTTTGCTCAGAGAGGTACAAAGCATAAAGAACGTAATCAGCAGCATGTTCATATCTACCATCGGCGTAAAATCTACGCGTACGGTCATCTTTTTCTGTTTACTGCCTTTTTTCTTTTTACCGCTTTCTTGTACTTCAGCACTCATAGTTTTATTCGTTTTTAGTTTTCAGAAGTAGTTTTCAGAGAAGTTATCAGATTATATCTGTTTTCTCTGAGATCCTGAAGCGAGTTCATAACATTCTTAATCACAGCATATGGAGTATTCTGGTCAGCCTTAATAGCAATACGCAAATCAGAATTCACGGCACGTGCATTTCGTACCCATGCCTTAAACTGATTGTCGATACTATCACAAGGAATACCTTCATTCTTCAATACAGCATCTTGCTTATCCGTTGGCAAATCCAGGAAAGTCTTCATGTTTTTCATTGGTACGCCAAATGTAGAAGAGATAGCAAACTTCTTTTCCTGCTCGGGCGTAAATGTTACTCCATATTCCTTCCCCATGTTTTCCAAGACTTCTCGCATATCCGATTGTTTGTCCAGACTCATAAATATCTTTCCGTCCGGATCGACCAATATCGAAAGGATATTGCTTTCCGGAATTTTAATTTCAGAAACTGAGGCTGGAGTTGTTACTTGTACCGGTTCCTTTTTTACGAATGTAGAAGTCAACATAAAAAAGGTAAGCAGCAACACAGTAACGTCACTCATCGCCGTCATATCGATGAACGTACTTTTCTTTTTAATTTTTGCTCTACCCATGATTTTTATTTTTTAAAGGGTTCGCACACTTATTTATGAGTTGCAGCAAATGTCTGCACAATAGAGAATCCGACCTCATCAAGGCTATAAGTCAATTTATCAATCTTATTGGTGTAGTAGTTGTAAGAAATAACAGCCAGTGCACCAGTAAGAATACCAAAAGCTGTATTGATCAAAGCCTCAGAAATACCTTGTGACAAAGCCATGGAGTCAGCACTACCACCGGCAGCCAAAGCAGCAAATGAACGGATCATACCGATAACTGTACCAAGTAGTCCCATCAAAGTACCTAAGGTTGTAATAGTACCGATAATCGGAAGATTTTGTTCCATCATTGGCAATTCGAGAGCAGTAGCTTCCTCCAGTTCTTTCTGAATAGCCAGCAATTTCTGGTCTTTAGACAATGTATTGTCTTTTTCCATTTCATCATACTTTTTCAGAGTAGCAGTAACTACATTAGCAACAGAACCACGTTGTTTGTCACAAATTTCCTGTGCTTTTTGCAAATCACCTGCAGAAAGTGCCCCTTTAATATTTTCTACAAATTTCACGAGAGTTCCTTTACCGAAAGCTGAACGAAGTGCAAAATAACGTTCTACACTAAGAGCAAGAACAGTCAGCAACAAAGTCTGAATAACCGGTACGATAATACCACCTTTGTAAATTGTTCCCAGGAAATTTCCAGGCAATGGATGATTGTTAGGATCGTTGTTCACAAAGTTTCCAGGGTTTCCGAG
The DNA here is from genome assembly GCA_019416685.1 of Bacteroides sp. GTDB lineage: Bacteria > Bacteroidota > Bacteroidia > Bacteroidales > Bacteroidaceae > Bacteroides. Next base: position 1,292 of record DXWV01000071.1, on the reverse strand, counting down.
CAAGAATTCATAGATACAGATAGCCAGTATAAAACAGCATACAATAACCCATCCGGCAGATTTAATACCTTTAAACGAGGATTTTTTTTGAGTAGTTTCCATAATCAGTTTTTTTGTTTTAAAGAATTTATTAATTTGATTGAATTTAAAATTCAGAGGTACAATTGGGCGCAACACACCCAGGCCCTACGACAAAGAATAGCATTCTAAGCCGCATAGCAAACATGCAGAAATAAATAAGAAGAAACTAAATAAGGATACGTCTTAGCGCGAAGATATAGTATTCGCAGCTAGATTGAGCGTAATAAGGATCCTTATCAGAATGGTAGGATTTACTTTTGTCAAGTACTAATAAATTCTCTCTTAGACACAGCTTATGCATAATATCTTTCAAAGAATCGAAGATTTCCATGCTGCGACGCATACGCAGATTATGGGAGGAAGTATGTGACTCGGAGATTGGTTTAAAGCCCAACTCTACATCGGAGATTGATAATGCATGTAGCCTATTATAAAAAGCAACATCTTCACTATCTAAAGAAGCGGAAACAATATTCTTAGCAGATTCTGAAACCTGACAGGTAGTAGCAAAAGAATCGTCTATATTCAATGCATTACTCTGCATGCTAAACGATAGCAGCAGCAGAATAAACATTAGTAGATATTTAACAGACGTTCTCACCGTACACTTTATAAAAAGGTTTCAAATCATGAATTAAAATATACCGCAAAAGTAATAACTAATCAGATATAAAGCCTATAATTTACATCTTTTAATTATCAAGAATTTCAACTCTACAGTAATAACACACTTCTGTTTAATTTTGTTTTAACTAAAAGAATCTTTCTTTTAAATAAATATGTGCTCTAAGCAAAAAAGAGATTGATTATATATCAAGTTTACCTCTAATTATAATTTGTTTAAAGAGGATATAATATAATAGTTAATAGCGTTTCATTATAGAGTTCTATACAATATTAGTTATTGATTTTCAGAATTTCTGTGGATTGTTTTCAGTGTTTTCTTTATAGTATCACAAATAGAACATAAACACCAGAAACCGTCTTAAATTGATTCAACTGATAATTTAATATCTTGTGATACCATTATCAACAAGATGCAGATAAACACAGATTAATGCATATTAAAACCATTAATTCCTTGTGTTTTCCTCACGGGGAAGTACGGTACTTCCTGCGCGGGGAGGTACGCCAGGCGGTGTTTACGTTGTTTCACCACAGAGTTTCACAGGGCACACAGATGGTACAAAGCGATTTACATGCATATTTTT